>DJMA01000052.1 GCA_002436415.1 Bdellovibrionaceae bacterium UBA6502
GTTTGTGTCTGCCACTTTTGATTTGTTGCGTTACCCCTTAGGCCGGGAAGAACCGTTGTTACTTTTTAAACTTTTTCTGTAATCAAGCGATTTGCTTCGTGAACCATTCTGAACCCAAAGCTACCAGTAAGGTGAGTGATTGCTCCGAATCCACTTGCGCAATCTAGTTTGGTAGAATCCATTTGGGTTTTATCTAGAGTCACACAACCATCTCCTGTTGGGTAGATGGCTTGTTCAGTGGAGAAAACGCAAGGAATGTTAAAATTGCTTCCATTGGTTTTAAACGAGAAATCTTGGCGAAGTTTTTTTCTCAATTTGGCGAGTAGAGGGTCGCCTGATGTTTTCGATAAATCTTTGATTTCAATCTTACCAGGATCTAGCTTTCCACCGGCGCCACCACAGGTAATGACTTTGATCTCGCGTTTTTTACATTCAGCGAGAAGGAGACATTTGTTTTTTAGGCTATCGATGCAGTCTAAAACTAAGTCCGTGTCCTTAGATAGAATTTCGTCAACAGAATCACTAGTAAAGAAATCAAACTTAAAATCGACTTTGCAGTTCGGGTTGATGTCTTCAATTCTCTTTTTTAATTCTTCGCCTTTGGTTTTTCCCACGCTGGAACCAAGGGCTTGTAGTTGGCGATTAATATTGGATTCACAAATGTCATCCATATCTACTAAACATATATTAAGGTAACCCGTTCTCGCTAAGGCTTCCACCGCCCAAGAACCGACTCCACCAAGTCCTACTATCGTGACCTTTGCGTTTTGAATTTTTTGGAAGGCTTCTATTCCGTATAATCTACGAATTCCACCGAAACGAAAATCAAAATCCATGGCGAGAAATTTAGCACTTTTCTTTGGAAATCTCCATGAAATAGAGCCTTTTCCTTTACATTATGGGAAAGTTTACCCAGTATCATGAGGAAATCAAAGGAGCTTAATTTGATCTATGTGATTGGAAAAGGACGTATCGGAACCGCTTTGTCGTTAGCTGAGCCAAGTTTAAAGTTAATTGGTAGAGATTATGATTTAGGGGATTTGCGTGAGCTGGCTAGCGAGGACTTAATTTTTGTTTGTACCAGAAACGACTCTTTGCAATCGATCTTAGATGCTATCCCGTCCTCTTCGCATAAAAATGTAGTTCTAGTACAAAATGGAATGTTGAGCCCTTTTATAGATGGCTTAGAAAACCCCATTGCAGGTAGAGCTATATTGTATTTTGCAGTTTCTAAAAAGGGAGAAATGCCAAAACCAGGTGGAAACACATTGGTTTGTGGAACAAAGGCTGAGGCTATCGCAGAGTTTTTTAAATCTGTGAACATCCCTGTTGAAATTGTTAGTAAAGAAGAGCTTGCAAAGGTAGAAATGGAGAAGCTCCTTTGGAATTCTGTTATGGGTTTAATGGGCGAAGTGTATTCAGAAAAGGTTGATCAGAGCTTGGAGCGCTGGGGTGAAGTAGAAGAAGTTATTAGTGAGCTCTTACCGGTAATCAAAGAAGATGCAGGAATTGCATTTGATCAAGAGAGACTTTTAAATTCGTTAAAAAATTACTCAAAAGAAGTTTCTCATTTCGAAGCTCGAATTAAAGAATGGGAATGGCGAAACCAATGGTTTTTTGATGCAATAAAGCGAACAGGTAGAAGCGCCGAAAAATGGTTTGCACTTCATAAGAAGACATCTTTTGCGGATCGACTTATTTAATTGTTCCAAATTATATTTTAAAACAATAGTGCAAGCTAGCTTCTAAAGCTTGTTGAGTAATTTAAGGTAATTTAGAGCTTCTCGTGAGTTTCTTCTCTAAGTTATGGAGAAAAATAGTCCTAAGATTATTCTCCAATACTCATTAAAGAAATAGTGGAAAAGTTTTTGTATGGGAATGGATTAGCCTACGAATACTCATAGTTAAAGCTAATTGAGATTCGATCGTCTTCAGATTGGTTCGCTGGGACTTCGTGCCTTAGATAAGATTCAAAAAGAACTAAGTCTCCGTCTTTGGCATTGATGGAGACAAAACTTTGCATCTCTTCAGGAAGATCATCTGATTTGGCAGGAGTATTCATTTGCATAATTAGTCTAGGGTCTTCGAACTTAATTCCAGGACTGTCTTCAGGCATTTGCAAATAAAAAGTTCCGCTAAGTATGGAATTAGGGTGAATGTGTCCTGAGTGGTGGGTTCCGGTTGGCATAATGTTCACCCAACAGTTTGACATTTTTAAAGTTCCTTCCTCAATGTCATATCCCAAGGCCTCTACGTAGTCTTCAACAGCTTGATCGATTAGGTTTTCTAAATCTGCAAATGAGCTCGAGAATTCCTGAAGGCGGTTGTAAGACGAATAACTTGTATAGCCGCCAAAATAACGCTCTTCTGACCACTCCAAACCAACTTCGTCGATTTCTGCAATTTTTAGTGTGTCACTTAGGAGTGAGTTCACTAAATTTTGAGAGGGTTTAAGAGAAGAATGAAAAATTTGAGTCGGAAAAATTGTACGTATCGCCATGAGTAAAGCATTACTTCAGGGAGGACTTTCTGAGAAGATTTATTTTTAGCATCTATATTTTTTTCTGGGGGAAGCAATGTTTGATTTTAGACAGCTATTAGGGGCAAATAACGAATATTATTCAGAAATCAGGAATTTAGATCCTGAAAACAAATGTCCAAATTTATTGTTCCACCAAGAAAAATTACAAGTAGGTAGACGTTCCAGTCGGTCTCACTATCATTCTAAAAAACAAGAATGCATATTTATAATTTCAGGAGAGCTTAGTGTTATTGAGGGGCAAGAAAAGCACTGCTTAAAGGCTGGTGAATCTTACTCTTTTCCTCCCTCGAAGACCGCGCATTATTTAAAAAATGAAGGAATCAAAGAAGCAGTGTATTTGAGTGTGGCTACTGATTTTAAAGGAGACCAAACAGAGTTTTTGGACTAAGCGAAAAGCGATTGGAAGTTTTCGTTAGATCCTTGAATGATTTTTTCGGGTGATTTTCCATTGATTTCTGAAATGCATTTTGCGACCTCAAAAACAGCCCATGGCATATTGTATTTTTCTGACCAATCAGGAGGGGCTTGATCTGGACTATCTGTTTCGATTAACAAATGTTGCAAAGAAATTTCTTTAGCAACTCTACGAATTCTTTTTGCTTTTGGATTGCACACGCCGCTACTTATTGAAATGAAAAAACCTAGTTCAATGAGCGCTTGAGCTTCTTCCCAAGATCCACTAAAGCTGTGAATGATCCCCGTAAACTTTTTGTTTTTCGATTTTAAGATCTTTATTCCTCTGCCGAGATTGCGAACAAAATGCAATACCAATGCCTTTTTTGAATAAAAATGTAAATCGAGGTGTTTGTTAAAATACTCTTCTTGAAGTTTTTCTGATTCAGAAAATTGAGTCCGTAAATCAAGGCCGGTTTCGCCTATTGCATCTATTTGATCAATATTTTCTTTTAAATAGTCAAATTCTAATTGCAGTCTTTCTTCGGAGTCTTTTTGTGCATCAACCCAGTAGGGGTGAAGGCCCCAAGCCATTTTAAAATTTGGGTTTATAGTCTTAAGTTTAAGTTGCCGAAGCCATTCTTCCTTGCAGAAACCAGCGTTTAGAAAAGAAGTGATAGATTGCTCTTTCATTTTGTCGAGGATTTCGAGCCTTTGGTCCCATATTCTTAGGTCCGTTAAATGTAAATGTGTATCAATCACGTTCATCTTTAAAATTCTAGAGCATTTGACAAAATGAGCAAGACTGCAAAGGAGCTAATTTGTCTAGTTTCTTGATTGAATGGCCAAAGGTCTAGTAATGCTTTTGTTGTTTTAAACGAGCTTTGTTATTTGTGTGTTAACCAAGTGTTTAAAAACTTAAAGCCAAAGTCCAGTCTTCGATTTGTAAAGGACTAGAATCTCAAGAACAAATAATAAATCTCCGATAAATAATTGAAGTATCAAGATTAGGAGATGATCGATGGATATAGCAACGGTTATAGGCTTAGTAGGCTCATTCGGGATTGTAGGAGCGGCGATTGTTTTAGGAGGTGACCCTCTTATTTTCGTGAATATTCCTTCCCTTTTAATTGTTTGTTTAGGTTCCGTTTTTGTTGTGATGATGAAGTTTAGCCTTGCTGGTACGATCGCTTCTTTTAAATTGGCTGGAAAAGCCTTTATGTTCAAACTTGAAACTCCTGAAGAGTTAATTGAAAAGTCTATTGAGTTAGCTGCTGCTGTTAAAAAAGGTGGAATCTTAGCTCTAGAAAATATCTTGGTTGAGAATGAGTTTATGAGCCGTGGTGTAAATATGCTCGTTGATGGTTACGACGGTGCAGTTGTAAAAGATATTTTAAAAACGGAACGCTCACGAACCCAATCTCGTCACTCAGAAGGCCAGCGGTTTTTCTCGGCCATGACTGATGTTGGCCCGGCAATGGGTATGATTGGAACACTTGTTGGACTGGTACAGATGTTATCAAATATGAGTGACCCAAAGTCTATTGGACCAGCGATGGCCGTTGCACTTTTAACAACTCTTTATGGTGCGATGATGGCCAATATGATTACGGCTCCAATTGGCGATAAGCTAACCATGAGAAGTGGTGAAGAAGAAAGAAATCAATCATTAATTATCGATGCCATTAGTTGTATCGAAGCGGGTTTGCATCCAAATATTGTTCGCGATGCACTACAAAACTATATTCCACGTAGCGAAAGAAAAACGGAAGATATAGCCGCTTAATAAGGGGGAGATTCTCATGTCTGATGAAGAAGAAGAATGCGACTGCCCCGCGGGGGCCCCGGGATGGCTTGCGACTTTTGCAGATCTTATGTCACTGCTAATGTGTTTCTTTGTACTTTTACTTTCTTTTGCTGAAATGAACGTACCAAAGTTTAAACAAGCCAGTGGTTCACTAAAAAATGCTTTTGGAATCCAAAGAGTGGTAATTGCGGACGCGATTCCAATGGGTAATAGCACAATCATGACTGAGTTTTCTCCAGGAAAGCCAGACCTTGTGCAGTTTGATACTTTGGCTCAAGATTTTCAGATCAATGTTCCAACTCTAGATGAATTTGAAGAAAAGAAGGAAGAGGAAGAGCAAAAAATTGTTGATGAAAAAGCACAGGAGTTAGAGCAAGCATTACAGGAAGACATTGCTAAAGGAAATATTGAGCTGGAAAAACAAGGTAAAAACGTTGTTTTAAGAGTAAAGGAACAAGCTAGTTTTCCCTCTGGTTCTGATAAGTTTCAAAAGCAATTCATTCCAAGCTTGCAAAAGATCATGAAAGCTCTAAAGAAAGTGAAGGGCAAAATTACTGTTGCCGGGCACACTGATGATGTTCCAATACAATCAAAAAAATTCCGATCTAACTGGGATTTATCTAGTAGTCGTGCTGTAACCGTTACTCAAGCTTTCATAAAATATGGGAAAATGCCCGCAGAAAGATTTGAAGTAAGAGGACACGCTGATACACAGCCTCTAGTAAAAAATAGAGATGCTGAATCAAGAGCTAAGAATCGTCGAGTGGAAATCATTATTGGCATGGACTCTAAAGAGCTTCTTGGAAAAATGGTGGAAGCAGGCTACCTGAAAGAGCTATAAAGTTCATTGCTACAATTTAAACTAGTTAAAAGATCAAAAAGAACAAAGACACTAACTCTGTAAGCTTTCAGTTTGGCTTTTTCTTAAAATCGAGAAATTAAAGCTGTCACTAAAGCACATCATAGATTTGGAGTTAATTATAGACTAGGTTTTTTATCTTTGTTTTGTTCCCAGCCAGGTGAAGTTAGGGGCCCATAGCCAGTTACAAACAAATTTATGAAGACTAAAAAAAGGTCTCTTTAATTGCGGATTGGTTTTAGTATCTACAACAAAACATAGATTTAATTGAAATCATGCGACTTATTATTTTACATGTGAGAAATATAAATGAGGATTTCAAGCTTTATAAGCTTACTAGCTCCGAAATTAGGAAGGCCATTTTTTGAAGTTTACGAATTGACGAAAAATTTCTAGAAATTGCCCCTATGCGCCTGCAGCTTTTTGAATCAGTTTTTAAATGAAATGATTTTTTTTGATTTATGCTGCTGATTTGAAGTGGTTCAACTTCTCTAGAAATTCAACTCGATCGATGGGCTTTTTTAAAGTGTCACTTGCTCCAAGGCTTGCTAAACTAAAAAAATCTTTTTTAGGAATGTCTTGATTTGAAGCGATAATGACGGCCATATTGTCCCAAATACATTTTTGCGAAAAGCGGATTAGAAAATCCTCAACGGATACGGAGTCCATTTCAAGGGAAATTACCAAAACTTTTGGTCGAATTTCTTCAAGTTTGTTTAATGTTTCTTCCCCGTCTGTAAAGTATTGCACAGATAGGGTAGAATCAGCTAAAGAACTACGAAACTCTTCTAGGTGATTTGGATTTTCTTCGACTACAATTAAATCTAAATTTGCCATGCAATATACTATCGGTGAAGCACTTAGAAAAATTTAAAGCTTAACAAAAAATGGACTTAAAAATGAAAGAAAAAAAGTTGAAATCAGATGGCCTGTCAAGAGCCTTTAAGTTAGGGAAAACAGTAGCAAAAGTAGGATTCAATCTAGCAAAAGATCGAATCCAAAACCCTAAAGGTGAAAAATTGAGCGTTAGTCCGTCTCAAATTAAGGCAGCAAAAGAAATGATTCAAACCATGGGTGAGATGAAAGGTGGACTGATGAAGATTGGTCAGATGCTTTCCATTAGTGGTGATTTGGTTTTGCCAAAAGAAATCACTCAATTGTTTACCAGTTTACAAAAAAGCTCTAGCTATATGCCGGAAGAAGATTTGATAAAATGTTTTGAACGAGAGTTCGGCAAGCTGCCGGAAGAAGTTTTTACTAGTTTTGATCGCAAACCCATTGCGGCAGCTTCTATCGGGCAAGTACATATTGCTGAACTCGCTTCGGGCAAGAAAGTGGCTGTCAAAGTTCAATACCCCAAAATTGTCAGTGCGATTAAATCTGATTTAAATCAAGTTGACCGCATTGAAAAGCTTTTTGATATATTTGGTATACCAAAACCACAGCTAGACAATGTGCTAAATGAGGTAAAAAGAAGTTTGATCGATGAATGTGATTACACTTTGGAATTACAAAATATGAATAGCATTCGAGAGGATTTAAACTCTTATTTTAATGGAATTTATATTCCTAAAGCTTACCCAGAATATTCAACAAAACACATCATTACCACAGAGTTTGTAGAGGGTGATAGCTTTGAAGAGAGTCAAAACTATAGCCAAAGCCAGAGAGATGAATTGGGAACAATGCTGTATGAGAGTTTTCTTTTCTCGTTATTTGAAAAACGTCATTTGCATACTGATCCTCAAAATGGCAATTATATGTTTCAGCCGCAAAAAATATTTATTTTTGACTTTGGTAGTACCAAACAATTTACGGAAGAATTTGTGCAAGACTATGCAGTACTTCAATATGCTGTGGAGATTGACAACAGCAATTTATACCGACAGGTTGGAAAGAACCTAGGCTTGATATTGGACGAAGATTCAGAAGAGTTCGTCTTAGGCCATATGAATTTAGTAAAACAAATTTATGGCCCCTTTATGAAAGAGGGAACCTATTTTGCCCAAGGAGCAAACCCTTTTGGTGTGGTCAAAGAGTTTATTTCAAATATGGAATACAACGGTAGACCAAGTCCTAACCAGGATTTTGTGCTTTTAGACCGAGCCAATGTTGGAATTTTCTCAAAACTACAGGCGTGGAAGTCGAGAGTGAATTGGCGTGAAGGTATGAAAAAGTTTCGCGCAAAGGCATTAGAAAAAGGCCTAGACCGATATCAAATCAAAGGCTAAGCTCTTAGAGTGATAAAAATCGAAAATGCCAGAAATATCGGTCCAATCACAGCGGCCGAGTTGAAAATTGTGGGGCTTGATAGCCTCCAAAAACTGAGAGAAGTTGGTGCGGAAGAAGCCTTCCTGCTTGTTATCGAAAAATTCCCAGAGAGACTTAATCTAAATTTCTTATACGCTCTTTTTGGCTCTTGTAGAGAATTAGATTGGCGTGACATTTCTATTGAAGATAGAAATGCTCTGGAGCAATTTCTGGCGAAAACTAAAAAACAATTAAAGAAGGACGTATTGTGAAGGCACTTGAACGCCGTCTGGGCTTGGGCTCAGTAGTTGCTATTAGTATTAGCTCCATGCTTGGTAGTGGAATTTTTGTTTTACCAGGATTGGCCTTTTTAGAAACGGGTCCAAGTTTGTGGATGGCCTATTTGTTTTCAGCACTTTGTGTTTTACCAGCGGCTTTGTCTAAATCTGAATTAGCCACCGCCATGCCTACGAGTGGTGGAACTTATGTTTATTTGGAAAGAACCTTCGGGCCTTTAGCGGGAACCATTGCTGGCCTTGGTTTGTGGCTATCATTACTTCTGAAAAGTGCTTTTGCTTTAGTTGGTTTTGGTGCTTATCTTTCGGTGTTTAGTGAATTGCCTTTGGTGTATACCTCCTTATCCCTTTTGTGCTTGATCGTGCTGCTAAATATTTTTGGAATCGGTAAAGTTTCCGGCTTTTTAATAGTAGTTGTTCTTTTGAGCGTCTTTGGTTTGTTTGGTTTGGGAACCATCAGTACTTCCACAATATTAAGAGAAAATTTTCAGCCATTTTTACTAGAAGGGGTACCAGGCTTAGTAAGTGCAACAGCTATGGTGTTTGTGAGTTTTGCAGGTGTGACAAAAGTAGCTGCCATTGCAGAAGAAATTCAAAAACCTGAAAAGAATCTTCCCAAAGGAATTTTAATGTCACTCTTTTTGGTGACAATCATTTACTGTACAACCACTTTTATTCTTGCAGGAAACTTAACGGCAAGTGAGCTTGGTGGAAACTTAAAGCCGATTTATAGTCTCGCGCTAAAAACAGGTGGAGAGTTTATCGCCATAGCTGCTGGGGTTTTAGGTGTTTTGACTATGACTTCAATGGCTAATGCAGGAATTTTGGCTGCTTCGAGATTTCCTTTTGCCATGGGTAGAGATTTATTATTGCCGAGTGCAATTGGTAAGCTTCACCCTAAATTTTTAACACCTGTTTTAAGTATCATTCTTTCAGGTGCAATCGTCGCAGCTTCTATTTTAGTACTAGATGTAGGGAAGATTGCGAAACTGGCATCAGCCTTTATGTTGTTAATTTATATGTTTGAGAATGTTGCCGTTGTTGTTTTACGAGAAACAAGAGTGCAGTGGTACAAGCCAAGCTATAAAGCAGGTCTATATCCTTGGATGCAAATTTTTGGAATAGTTTCTAGTTTGTATCTCTTGTTTATCATGGGGTTTACCTCTGTTACGGCCATTGTAGGTATCAGTATTCCTGGTGTAATTATTTTCTTTTTATATAGTCGTAAACGCATGGATCGTCGAGGTGTTGTAGGAATTAAAGGGGCGAAGATTAGTACCACAAAAGAAGACATCTCCGTTGATAAAGCAAAACTCCTTCAGTATGTTGATTTACCAGAGAAGGCTGGGGTTTTAGTTGGTTTGTTTGGTAAAGAGCACTCGCAAGATACCTTGATCGGCATGGGACAGGCCATAGCGAAAGATCAAACGGTAGAGGTGGTTCATTTACTCGAAGTTCCAGAGCAAACGGTACTATCTGATCTACAAGATGATAGTGCGCAAGTGAAAAGTATTCGTAGAAGAATCAGAGCGATGGTTGCTGAAAAGGGAACGAAGATTTCTTTTGATCCAATTGTCGACCACGACATCTTAAGAACTACTTTTGATATTGCTGAATACTTAAAAATTAAATGGTTGGTGGTTGAATGGGTAGGTAGAACTCGTGGAGCTTTTACCATTCATAATCCGATCGGCTGGTTAAGAGATCATTTGGATTGTAACATCATTGCATTCAGAGACAATGGAATTCGATATTTCAAAAAGATCATGGTTCTTTTGGATAAAACAAGAAATGATGCCGTAGTTGTTGAAGCTTGTAGGGAGTTGGCAGGTGCTTATGGAGCAGAAGTGTGCTTTATGAGGTTCATCGATGAAGATTATGAGGACTGTAACCCCGATTTAGAAGAAGCTTATTTTGGTAAATTATTAGAAAATTTTAATCGGCCTTATTCCACAGAAATACTAGTGTGTGATCACAAGAAATCATCCATTGTTGAAATGACTGCAGAATATGACTTACTTGTTTTTGCCAAGCCGCAATTTATGAGTTTGAAAGAAAGAATTTTTGGAAGTATCGAAGACCAACTGATTGGTCAAGCCGCCTGTTCGGTTGTTAACATTCAAAAAGGCGGCAAGGTAAAAGTTCGTTCTATCTTACATTAGAGGCTGGTGGCTTGAAGTTCTTTAAGCCCTAGCTCTTGTTCTTGATCTTTTCTTTTTAGAATATTGTTGAAATACATGAGAGACATAACAAAACAAATGCTACATATTATTGAGGTTGCATAACTAAAGGCTTGAAAAAACTCAAGCCAACTTAAATTTGCCTGGCCAAAGTTTTTGTACAACATCAAGCCAACGCTTCCCAAATAACCAAAAGCATCTGTAACGTAAATCATAAAACCAGCAGTTCCGATAAAGTGAGTCGCCGCTATCAACCGATCAAATAAAATACACCCATAAGGCACGTAGCCTAAATATAATCCCAAACCTACACTAATCATCCAGGCCACAGGACTTATTAATCCGAATTGAAAAAGCAAAGTACTAGCACCAATAATTATGGTTCCGACTAACATGATTAGATGAATGGTATACATGGCTTTACGATTACTTTTGATCATAAACAATAGTGCAAGGGCAATTAAAACACCGAAAGCTATGGGGAGTTCTGAGTAAGAAAAAATACTAGGTTCCGCAGAGTAGCCTAGAGAATCCCAAATTTCTCGCGCAAAATTATCTCTAAAATCTCGATATGCAGTTAGAAGCATATAAAGGAGGGTGAGTGGAATTAAACCAGGAGCAAATGTTTTAAAAAACTTAGTTCTGTCATCAGCGTTCATAGATTTACGTTTGGTTCTTAGTTTAACATCTTCTGCGTTTGGTTTTGGTATTTGGTTTAGCAGAAAAACCGCTGTTAAGAAAAAGGGAAGAAACATCATTCCCGTGGCAAAGGGCATCCAAAATTCACTGACTCCTAAGCTTAAAATCCAAGCCCCAGCAGACTTAACAAAGCCACTTGCCACGATGTAACTGGCACTCAAGCCTGCTCCAAGAAGTTCTGTGGATTTTCGACCTTCTAAAAAACCAAAGACCATTCCCCAGACCATGCCTAATGGCAATCCATTGATGAAAAGAAAAACGGGTTTTAAAACAGGTGGTACAATAGCAAATCCAAGCAAAGCGATTTCCGCAATAGCAATTAATAATATCAATGCTTTTGCGCGGCTTTTTGTGGTCATTTCAGATACGAATTTTATTCCTAAAAATTTTGAAAAAGTGTAACCAAAAACCTGGGCAATGATGAATAAAATTTTAGGGTCAAGCTCCGCAATCCAAACGCTACTTAGGCTTTCATAGGTTGCAACGCTGAAGGGCTTACGAAAGGAGTACATGCAAAAGTAAGTAGAAAAGGCTGCGAAAATACAATAAAGGTTAAATAGACTATCTGGAGCTTTTTCCAGCTTGGCTTTGATATTCATAATTCCCCCTGTTAATGGCCCTACAATACTTTATTTTCTATTTAAGGCAAGATTTTGAGGAAGCAGGTTTTTGTTAGCATGGCTCCCGGAAAATCTAATTGCGAGTTTAGTTTGCTTGTTTTTAGTGCATAAATTTTAGTGGTGGAAATAATATCTTTAGAACCGGGTATTTTCTGTAAATTACCGATAATATTCTTGTTTTTCTGAACCAATTTGCTAAAAAACTAGTCATAAGGAAGTTGTCATGTGGATCAGTAATTTCTTTAGCCCGGGTACATGGACATTGTTTAACCCTCCTGGTGCCAAAGATAAAAACTATCATTTTGTAAAGTTGAATCGCTTGGGGAAGATTTATTCTCCGTTTGCTCTGTTTGGTCATATGTTTTTCGCCTCATCCGCTGATAACTTTGCTGCTTATGGCGAACCACTTTTTGCTCCAGAAAATTTGAAAGTTCTAGAAGTTGAAAGAAATCAGCGATCACGACAGTATTTTAATTTTTTCATCGATTTAATTTTTCGTAAAAAAACAGGCACGTCTTCTGACTGGGGAAATTACCTTAGGCTTGAAAATGAAAGTGGCCAACAGATTATTCTAAAGCATTTAAAATTTGATATTCCCTGTCAAGTTGGTGACTGGGTGAAAAAGGGACAGTTCTTAGCTCATGTAGGTAGCTCAGGGAACTGCCATGTTCCGGGCTTGGGCCTAAGTGTAGAAGTTAAGCAGGGTTTAGATAGTATTCATTTGCTAAACACAAAGCTTCGCAATGGAGATCAACCAGATCTGTATAAGCCCCAACAATCGAAAGCTTTTACCAATCTATGGGAAATGTCCCAAGAGAAACCACAGATATAAGATTGAAGAAAAAAATGACTTACTATATATTTTTGGACTTATACATTAAAGAGGTGAATTCATGAGTTACGATCATTTGTCCATAGAAAAAAAATGGCAAGATGCCTGGGATCAAGATAAAATTTTTAAAGCGGTGTTAGATAAGTCTAAACCCAAATATTACGTTCTTGATATGTTCCCATATCCTTCCTCTACCGGTTTGCACGTTGGTCACCCTGAAGGTTATACGGCAACCGATATCGTTTCTCGTTATAAAAGATCAAAGGGTTTTAATGTACTTCACCCAATGGGTTATGATGCCTTCGGTTTGCCTGCTGAGCAATATGCCATTAAAACTGGAATTCATCCTAAAGTAACTACCGATGAGGCCATCGTAAACTTCCGTAAGCAACTTAAAATGCTAGGCTTCAGCTATGACTGGGAACGTGAAATTAGCACCTGTGATCCTAAGTTTTTTAAGTGGACTCAATTTATCTTTAAAAAACTTTATGAAAAGGGCTTAGCTTATCAAAAAGAAGTTGCTGTAAATTGGTGTCCTGCTCTTAAGACCGTACTTGCTAATGAAGAAGTGGTGGACGGAAAGAGTGAGCGTGGAGGTCATCCTGTATTTAAAAAACCAATGAAGCAATGGATGCTTAAAATTACTGAGTATGCTGAGCAACTGATTGAGGATTTAGATAAAGTTGACTGGCCAGAGAGAACAAAAGAGGCTCAGAAAAATTGGATTGGTAAATCCGTTGGTGCAAGAATTGAATTTGCAGTTGAAAATTTTGATAAAAATATCGAAGTCTTCACAACTCGCCCAGATACTTTGTTTGGTGCAAGCTTTATGGTTTTAGCGCCGGAGCACCCTTTTGTAGAGCAAATCACGAGTGAGTCGCAAAAGGCCGCGGTTGCAGATTATAAAGTTTTAGCATCACAAAAAAGTGAAATTGATCGTCAAGCGAACCAAGAAAAAACAGGTTGCTTTACCGGTGCTTATGCAATTCATCCAATCACTAAAGAACAAGTTCCAGTTTGGATTTCAGATTATGTTTTAATGGGATATGGAACTGGTGCAATTATGGCTGTACCAGCTCACGATGAGCGAGACTTTGAATTTGCTAGTAAGTTTGATATTTCGATCAAAAGAGTAGTAGAAGGTGAGGGTGATCTACCATTTTCTGGTGAAGGTAAGATGATCAACTCTGACTTTTTAAATGGTTTAGATAAAGCTGAGGCCATTGCAAAAATGATCGAATATGCAGAGGAAAACTCTTTTGGTGAAAAACAAGTTCAATACAAATTAAGAGACTGGCTATTCAGTCGTCAAAGGTATTGGGGCGAGCCATTCCCAGTGGTGCATTATCCAAATGGTGATTTAAAATTAGTTCCAGACAATGAGTTGCCAGTATTATTGCCTGAGGTGGCTGATTATGAACCTTCTGATTCAGGAGAAAGTCCTTTAGGAAATGCAAAAGAGTGGCGAGATCTAGATGATGGTGGTTTCAGAGAAACGGATACCATGCCAGGAAGTGCTGGTTCAAGTTGGTATTTTTTAAGGTACTGTGATCCACACAATGATAGCGAGGCATTTTCTTTTGAGGCACAAGATTATTGGATGCCGGTAGATCTATACTTAGGTGGACCTGAACACACGGTTGGTCATCTTTTATACTCTCGTTTCTGGCAAAAGGTTTTATTTGATGCGGGTCTTGTGAGTCATGTTGAACCTTTTCAAAAACTAATTCACCAAGGAATGATTTTAGGAGATGACGGCGAAAAAATGTCTAAGTCTCGAGGAAATGTTGTTAATCCAGATGATATCGTAAATGAGTACGGTGCTGATGCACTTAGACTGTATGAAATGTTTATGGGACCGCTTGAAAAAGATAAGCCTTGGTCAAATCAAGGGGTTCAAGGGGTAAGACGTTTCTTAGAGAGAATTTATCGCTTGGTTTTTGACGAACAAACAGGTGAGCTTGTTGCTGAAGACATTGAGGTGAGTGAAGATCTAAAAAAATCTCTCCACAAAACCATTAAGAAAGTCACAGAAGACATCGAAGCTTTGTCGTTCAATACTGCCATTTCTCAGATGATGATTTTGACGAATGATTTGTACAAAGCAAAGCAAAAACCAAAAGCTTTGTTAAAAGATTTAAGTGTTTTACTTATGCCTTTTGCTCCACACCTAGCGGAAGAAATTTGGAAAGCTTTGGGTGGAGAAGGATATGCGAGTAAGGCTGAGTGGCCTAGTTATGATGAGTCACTTGTTAAAGAGGATACAGTCTCCATCGGTGTTCAAGTAAATGGTAAGATGCGTGGATCGATTGAATTGTCCTTAGAGGCGACAGAAGATCAAGCCGTCGCGGCAGCAAAAGAAATTGCTACAGTTCAAAATGCTATTGGCGAAGCAGAGATTAGAAAAGTGATCTATCGCGCGGGTAAAATTTTAAATATCATTGCAAAATAAGAGGAACGAAATGGGAAAAGTGCAAATTAAATTAGAATTTTCTGGAGAGTCTCACGAGTTTGAAATGCTATCTAGTGAAACGGTTTTAGAAGCAGCATTGCGTGAAGGCATTGATGCTCCTTATAGCTGTATGGCTGGCGTGTGTACTGCTTGCCAAGCAACAGTGGTTTCCGGAAAATGTGAGATGGACTCTAATGATATTTTGTCAGACGATGAAGTTGAAGAAGGCCAAACACTTTGTTGTCAGGCCAAACCAAGCACTGAAACTATTCACATACAATACCCTGAATGATTAATCACATCACAGCACTAACACCTTTACTAAAAGATCATGCTGCCTTCAAATTTGATAAGCGGGCAGCGGTTTCTGCTGTGGTTTATGTTGATGATAACCCTAATGCGATCCCTGAAGTTTTTTATATGAAAAGGGCTGAGAACCCGGAGGATAGGTGGGCCGGCCAAATTGGTTTTCCTGGCGGGAAAAAAGAAGGAAATGAATCAGACCTTGAAACAGCCGAGAGGGAAACTCTTGAAGAAGTCGGTTTTGATCCTAATGTAGATGGTAGTTTCTGGGGTGCTTTAAATTCTGTAGAGGCTAGAAAAGGTGGATCAAGATTAGGCTTTGGGATTTATCCATTTCTATATCGAGTTTCTCAAAAACCACAAATTATTCCTGATCCAGCAGAAGTGGCAGATACTTATTGGGTTCCATTAGATGTGATCTTAGATCCTAGTAATGACACTGATAAAACAATTCAACACAATGGTATGAACATAGACCTTCCAGGGATTCAATTTCCTGAGGGTAATATTTTGTGGGGCTTAACTTATAAAATTACCTACGATCTTGTAATGCGAATAGAGCAAACTGGATACCTAGAGCATTTAAGAAAAATTACCGGAAATTCTAAACTAGGAACAGAGCATTTGCGTGAGTATTTGGGGCGTTAAATAGTATGGATACTAATAAAGTCATTGAAGAGTTTTGGAGGTGTTTCGCTGATATGGATTGGCAATCTTTAAAGTCTTTAATTGCTCCATCCTTTACAGCCTATTGGCCACAGTCCGAGGCCTTTTTTAAAAACAGAGAGCTGTATGTAGAAATGAATCAAAATTACCCTGGCGAGCATAAATTTGAAATTAAAAATATAAATGTCTTTGGTGAAACTGCCATTTCAGAAGTTTTAATTCATTCGAAAATACTCCCTCATTTTTTAAAAGAAGAAGAGGTAAAGACAGAGGAAGAAGAAGTTTCTCTTTATGCTGTTTCTATCTTTAAAATAAAAGATTCTCAAATTCAGTCTTTGGTTGAATATTGGGGAGACTGCTATGAGCCTCCTTCCTGGCAGCAAAAATACCTAAAATAGTAGTTTGATTTTAAGACTTAATTTTTCTCATTTTCCAAAGAAGCTGGCTAATTAATGGTCTGTGTGTTTCGCCTGTAGTTACCATTAATAGCTTCGTGATTTTTAAATTGTCTGGATCTGAGTAAAGTAAGATTAACATTTCACGGATAAAATTCGTGTTCAGAGTAACGTAGTTATCTGTTCCTACTGAAAGGTTAACGCCTTTCTTTTCCCACCAAGAAAAAGGGTGGTCTTTATAGTCATCAAAAGCACGAGTTAATTTATTATTAGAAGAAGGCAGGGCAGTGAGGGCAACGCCTTTTGTAATCATTCGATTAAGAACGTCATGTTGGTAATGCTCAACTTCTCTCGCCATATGAAACTTTGTTTTTACAAAGTGAATTTCTTCTTCAGGCTCTAATGGAATTCCTGAGACTAATTTGTCTCTTACTTCTTGGTACTTATACCAATCCATATCCATTAGTTCTAAATAATCAGAGCTACCTTCTTTGATTGCCTCTCCACGGCGGTTCTTTCTCATTACTCTTTGGTACATTGAATGGAAAAAGTAATTTGGATTAATTCCTAAGCTTAGTCCATGCTCTAATGTGTCGATATGCCAAATGTTCATGGCATTATCTACAGCTTGGACGCCCTTACGAAGAGAATACCAAGTTTCTCCATGGTGACTTCTTAACTTAAATCCCTTGTACTGAAGTTTTCTAAAACCATACTGCATTTGCTTAAAATGCCGCTTGCGGTATAGGTCTCTCTCGCTTCCAACCGTATCTACTTCATTTAAGTGATCTGCTAGAAAAGGGTATTTATCAATTAGATCTAAAATGTAATCCACCTGCGACATGAAGTGGTCTTCTTTTCTTTCAAAATTTTTCCCGTCAAAAAAATCGGCTTCCTTACGAAAAGAGGGTGCTAAGATAAAATGAAACTTTGGAAATTCTTTTTTAAATCTCATAAAGCCATCGTAAAGACCTAATACAACGTCTTCTCCGGTGATGTCTTCTAGCCCAGGGATTTGATCTTCAGAGCTAGTTGACTCTCGGTTTAGGGTAAATTTAAGGCGAAGCATCCCAACATTGTATTTAGTGTAGATTTCTTTGGCCATATGATAAGCGGCATCGCTATGGATTTGCTTACTTGTTAAAATCAGTTTTGGAAGGGTTAAGATCTTTAAATACTTGTCGAAGTATTCCCCTTCTTTAAGGCGAATCAATTTATCTACATCATCAACGGTATTGATTGGTAAAGCTTCTTGTCCGTAGATGTCTGTAATTTTCTTTTCATAAATTTCTTTATGAGGACCTTCTAAAAGTTTTTTCAGATGTGGAAAAACAAAGTCGGCCGTTAAACTCCCAGTCAAATGTGTATGTGCCTCTTGGTAAGGAAGAGGAAAATCTTTGAAGAAACAAAATAGTGCATCTGACACTGGATGATTTAAGAGAGTATAAATATCAATTTCTTCTTCTTGATAGTTACTAAGAAGCCTTCGGAATTCGTTAATCAACTTTGAAATATTTTTATTTCCCTGAACAAAGTCAGAGTGAGCAGAAAGCTCTAATGTGTCGTTTAAAGTAATTCCATTGGTTTCACTGATGATGCGTTTGAGGTGTTTTGTGATGTCCCCAACCAAATCTGTATGCATAGTTCCCATTGCGTACTCCTAAGCAGCTCTTGCAATTAATTTTGGTAGTTTTATCACAAATTTGGTGTTTTCGCAGGCATTATCTACAAAAAACTGTCCTTTGTGGGAGTCGATTATTCCTTTGGACACTGACAATCCAAGTCCCATGCCTTTACCAATGTCTTTTGTTGTATAGAAAGGATTAAAAATCTTCTCTGCAATTTCCACTGGGATTCCTTCTCCCGAATCTGAAACCTCAATAATGATTTCCGTTTCCGTTTCAAAGAAATCTACTTTGATCCATGGCTTTTCTTGGTTCACAACGGCTTCCTGGGCATTATTTAACAAATGCATTAGTACGTGAGTGATCTGCGCTGAATTTCCATAGAAAATGGAGTCGGGGACTTCATTCACATTTATTTGAATGCCATTGGAGAGTATTTTTTCTTTAGTAAGTAAGTTTATTTTTTCTGCAACCTCGACGAGTTTCGCATCGTAGAAATCATCGTTCATCCCACCGCTAATGGTTCTTAAGGCTAAAATAATGGTACTGATTCTGGTTACGTTTGAGGTGATTACTTCTAAGCTTCTTTTGACGTAATCCAGTTTTGGATCATCCATCATGATCACACGTTTGGCTTGTTCTGTTTTACCGAGGATAATAGATAGAGGATTATTAATTTCATGCGCCATTGCATTGGCCATTTCGCCAATACTAGATAATTTTGAAGCCTCTAAGTTCATGGCTTTTTGTTGTTCTAGTTCTTTTTCAGCAGACTTTAAATCCGTCAAATCTAGAGCGAGAGTTAGTAAGTGGTCGGTGGATTTTAATTTGGTCGCAACCATAAAAAGGTGACGAATCACACCATTACTGTTAATAGTGAGTTCCTTTTCTCCTGAAGTTTTGTTGGTGTCTAGATAGAAGCTTTTTAAAAAGGAATATATTTCGTGGTTACTTTCTTTTCTAAAAAATTTCTCAATGCTTTTATCTTCTAGGTCCTTGATTCGAACATCATACACCTTGGCCAGAGCTGGATTCACGGCCACAAGTTCTAATTTGTTGTTGAACATTGCCATGGGAGAGGGAAGGGAGTTAACCACTGAGCGATTAAATGCCGACTCTTCTTGGTATCTCCAGAAGTATCTATTTTGAATAATAGTCGCTGTGCGAACGAAAATAGAAAAATAGGCAATGATGGCCGCGACAACGTAGCCGTCGCTACCTTTTGTTAAATACATTAGGAAGGGGATAACAATCACTGAGGCGGTAATTTTATTGTAGAGTTTTTTGTCATAAAAGTACTGCTGTGTCCCGCCTATTAAAATTGCCGTTATTGCTAGTCCAATATAGAAAGCTTGTGGGAAGACTTCGTTGTAGTAAAGAATTAGTCCATGAATAATACTAAGCCAAACATTACTAACGATGGAAAGAACAGTTATGCTTTTCCAGTTTTGATTTAAACTTTCCTCATCGGTATGCTTGGTAAATCGAAAGGCATCAAAAAAACGGATGGCCGTAAATAGCATGAAGGGAAGACCAATTAGATATCCCAGTTTTATAAAAGAGTCGAAACTGCCTAAGAAGAAGTAAATGGGTACTAAGCAGAATAAATTGAACAAGGAAAAGCGCAGTTTGGCAACTGCTTCTTCAAGATAAGAGGCTTGAATAGATCCCTGAGAAAGTCGTACTTCCATTTTTTTCATACTCCAATCTTATCGGTTTAGATTGGAAAAAAATGATACACTTAAGTCTAGTCTTTTAGATTATTCGTCGAATTGAAAGCCTACTCTGGCTATATGGTCATCTAGTTCTTTTATCCACACACAAATAGCGGCCATAGGTGCAAGATTACCAACTTGAATCTTAACAGAAGTGTTTACATCTGGGATTTGCTTTCTAAGCATTACAACCCCATTTCCTGAAGAGCTTTCATCAATGTTTAAACCTACAACCGTCGGATGAAAATCTTCACCAGCTTTAAAGTCGATTAAAGCAAGAGTGTTTTCATCAGATTCAAAACGGATGGATTTTCTTTTTGACTTCAAGTCGCTCATTACTACTCCTTCAACAAGAAATAGTTTAAAGACTTAAAGTGATTGGGTTGATTGAAAAGTGTAAAACTAGATTAAGGTATATTAAACCTGACGGAAGTCTTGTTAAATATGTAAAATAAAAATAAAAAAACCACAGCTTTGAGACTGTGATTCATTAAAAGACTTTAGTGATCAGGACTAAAGTTCTACAAAGTTATTTGCATGAATTTTTTGGCTTTTCAATGCCTCACAAAACTTCTGAAATCCCTCGGCTTGTTTTGTGATTCTATCAATGATGTCTGGATTTTGAATTTCACCATTTACTAGATCATTCCAAACATTAATTAGAAAAATTCGGAACGGATATACGTAGGCATTTCTGTAACCGAAAACCTGTTGCAAATGTTCAACAGGGCGTAATCCACCAAACATTCCGCCTAGACCCAAAAAGCAAACTGGTCTGCGTTCAAAGGCTTTAGGGAAGCTGAGATGATCAATGAGTAATTTTAAAACTCCAGGAGCTGAACCATTGTATTCTGGCGCAATTACAATGATTCCATCAGAATCATCAATTTTATCGGTAATTCTTTTTAAGACTTCTGGTTTTTCGGCACTATACTCAGCACCTGTGAAAATACTCAAAGGTAAATCCTCAAGATTAATGATTTCTACGTCTTCACCTAAATGCTTATATCTTTCTTGAACGATTCTCGCTAATTCTAAAGAGCGACTTTTCGGGCGATTGGTACCAACTAAAATGTGTTTCATAGATTCTCCTAAAGTGTTTTTTACGAATTAGTGTTTCGCTTGATTTTGAGTGTAGAAAGCCATCGCATATAATTTGATTTGTTTAATCATGGCCGCTAAACCATTGGATCTACTTTGGCTTAAGTGGACGTTCAAGCCCAAGTCCGTTACAAACTTTGGTTCCATTTGCATGATGGATTCTAGTGGTTGGTCGTTATAAACCTCTAAAATCAAGGCGAGAAGTCCCTTAACAATCATGGCATCACTATCACCAATGATATGCATTTTGTTTCCTTCATTGAAAGCGTACAACCAAACCTTTGACTGACAGCCTTTGATTAAATACTTCTCTTCGTAATAGGCATCTGGAAACTCTGGTAAGTCTTTACCTTTTTTGATTAAAGCTTTGTATTTGGTTTCCCAATCTTTGTATTGGTTAAACTCATCGATGATTTTTTCTTGTTTATCCTGTATATTCATGGAAATAGGTTTATCGTATTTTGGACCAAGGCTCAATTTTTATGTCGAATATTAAATTAGTTACTGAAAACTTAGACTTAGCCAAGCTGTTGGCTGAAAAATTTCCTCAATTTTCTTTTTCTGTAAAGTCAGAGGAAATCATTGATACAGCGGTTTTTGGTCTAAAAAAGGATAGAATCGGGATTTTCACCAATGATCAAAAGCCTTTGTTTTTGAGCATTGATTTTCTCGACTCTGAGCTGCAAAGAAGACGGAAATTCTTCAGTAGCAAAAAAGAACCTTTATTAAAGGCAATTGGAGCGAAAGCGCAGTTTCCTAGGGTTTTTGATGGAACTGCCGGTTTAGGTAGAGAGTCTTATCTTTTGGCAAGTCATGGCTATGAGGTGAACTCTTGCGAGAAGAATCCTTATCTTTATGTTTTGCTAAGCCTAGCATTAGAACGGCTTTATTCTAATTTAGATCTACCTGAGGATAAGAAGCGACTGTTTTTCCATTTTGGAGATAGTCTTGAGGTGCTGCAAGCTATGTCTGAAACTATAGATGTGCTGTATATGGATCCGATGTTTCCTGAGACGAAAAAGTCTGCTCTCGTAAAAAAGAATATGCAGGTATTACAACGAATGGACCTGAGTGATGATAAGCCTTTAGAATTACTAGAGAAGGCAAAAACTCTAGCCTTGAAAAGAATTGTTTTTAAAAGACCAAAACAAGTCTCAATCCTTGATGAATCTAGTCTAAAAGAGTACTATGAGAACGACACAATTCGTTTCGAGGTATACTAACTCATGGATGCTGATTCCTTTTTATACGCCTTAGCTGGCATTGGTTTGATCTTTTTTGGATCAAAGATTTTCACTCATAATTTACAAAGTATAACTGGGCCATTTGTTCGCCTTGTTGTTAATCAAAGAACGGATAACTTAGCCCGAGTTAATTTGATTGGCTGTGTGCTCTCTATTTTTAACCAGAGCTCAATGGGTATTTCATATATGATTCTGGCTTACCTTAATGCTGGTTTGATGCGATTGGGGCAGGGCATTCATATGCTTCTTGGTGCCCAGTTAGGGCTTACTACGGCAGCTTGGTTTTTAAATGTTGGTTTCGACACTAGGGCATTGTTTTTCCTACTGTTCCTAGGTTTCATCCCTGCTGTAATTGGTCAAAGGTCTTTTGCTGCGCAGGTGAGTCGCTGTTTTTTTGGTTTAGGTTTAGTTTTGTTGGGTATCGAGTTTTCAGACAAAATTAATTTGTACCTAATTCCTTATTTAGGAAAATTCACAGGCATGCAGTTTCACGAGCCTGGTTTTTACAAAATGTTCCTGCTTACCGCCTTGGCCTCGATTTTATTAACAGGTGCAACTAGAAGTAAGTTGTTGGTTGTGGCCTTGAGTTTTGCTTTGTTAAAAACATTTACCTTTGGACCTTTGTTTTCATTGGCTATTGTTCTTGGTTTAGCTGTTGGTGGTTCCATTCCACAGTTGATTGTTGGATATGGTATGTCGTCGGCAACCAATCGTTTGGCTTTGGGTTATGTAGTTGTTGAGACCGTTTCGATGATATTCATTTTGGTCGGCCTAGGAAGCATCGATCAATATTTTCTACAATCTGATATTTTGCTAGGTGGAACTGGTTTTGCCATTATATATTCGGCTTATTCATTGTTTGTGATCTTACTTTATTCCATCGGAGCAAAGTTTGTGTTTCATCCATTGATCAATGTACTTGTACCTCAAGCTAAGTACAAAGAGGCAAAAAGGTTATTGTTGAAAGGTGATCTAGGTGACATATCAACAGCTCTTGCCATTGATTTGGTAGAGCAAGAACTAAAGAAAATGTCAGCGATGGTTGAGATTCAATTGGATCTATCGCGAGCCAATTTACTCTCAAAGCTTGGTGATAAATCCATAGAGAAGAAAGTTTCAAAGTACGAAAAAATCGCCGACAATATTCACACCGAAGTTGGTGGTTTGATCAATCAGTTGATGCAAAGGAGTCTCCAAAAGGAAGAGGTTTTTGAACTTCGTGCTTTTTTAACAATGACAACGGAGCTAGAGCGCCTTTCTAATTCAGCGGATGAGTTAATCAATCTTGCCAAAGAATTGCGAAAAGAGGATGAAGAGGTTCCTTCAGAAATTTTAAAGTCTCTTCGTGATATTGGAAATCACTTACAAGAATTTTATATTCAGTCTTTCACGGCTTTAATGGAAGGGGAAAAACACCCAGAGAGCCATGACCGATTTAAAGATAAAATCTTTGATGATTTAAAAGTATTTCGTGAAGAGCAGCGTGAAATGTATGACAAAGACCTTTTGTCATCTGCTTTGGGGCAAAATTTATTTGATGTGCACAACTGCTTGAGAAAAATCTTAAAGCAGGCAACGCGCTTTGGAGAAAGTGTCGATGCCCGCTTAAGTTATTTGGATGAGCAATCCTAGATTGTAGCTGCGTCTTCGATTTTTTTAATTTTATTTCCTTCTTCCATAAGTACTAGGCGAGCTTTATGTTCAACAGCCTCTTGGTTGTCAAAGCTTGCGTAAGAACAAATGATTACTAGATCGCCTTTATGAACGTGACGAGCGGCAGCTCCATTTAGGCAAATTTCATCTTCTTTTCCATGAATCACATAGGTGCTAAATCTTGCACCATTGTTGCAGTTATAAATATCAACTCTTTCAAATTTGTGTAAATGAGCTGCTTCACAGATTTTTGGATCAATGGAAATACTTCCTTCGTAGTTCAAGTCTGCATCTGTTACTGTTGCGCGATGAATTTTAGATTTTAACATTTCGATTTTCATTTTTATCTCCTAACTTCTATAAGTTCTTTAACATGCTTTTGTATACACCTTGCAAAACGAGGTCTGATTGCAAATGGTCAAAAATATTTTCTTTTTCAAACAATCGGGCAAAACCTCCGGTTCCTAAAACCATGACTTCTTCGCCAGAAAAGGCTTCTTGTTTTAATTGGCTTAATAATCCCTGTATCGAATACAAGTGGCCATAATATATCCCAGACTGAATGCTGTTGACCGTAGTTGTTCCTAAGACAGATTTTGGTCTAAGGATTTCAACACTAGGTAATTTTGCCGTTTTGGTTTCCAGAGCCTCTACGGATAATTTCATCCCCGGAGCGATGACTCCACCAAGATACTCTTTGTCTTTACTCACACAGCAAAATGTTGTGGCCGTACCAAAATCTATGATGATTAAGTTTTTGTCTGGGTATTTATCTACGGCGGCAATGCTGTTTGCGATTCGATCCGCTCCAACTTCAGCAGGATTTTTATATTTAATTTTTAAACCCGTTTTTACACCAGCTTCTAAAACGAAAGCCTTACGTTTAAAGTATTTTAGACAGGCATTTTTCAATGAATAAATGCTTTTAGGAACAACACTGCAAAATCCAATGTGTTCAATTTGGCTCGGGTCTACGTCATTTTCTCGCAAAACATTTCGTAAAAATAATCCCATCTCATCGGAACTAGAGTTCGCCGAAGAAGAGAATCGAAATTGACACAACTGTTTTTCATTTTTGTCATAAACACCTCCGTGAATTTGGGTGTTACCAACATCAAGACACAGAAACATAATAGTTCTCCTTAATGATTTTTAGCAAATCTTGAGCTAAAGCCTTTGATGTTTCTCCAGATTGAATGGGCTCAAGTTCTGTGTTTAAAATTTGATAATGATGGGAGTTTTCAGATTTCTGGTGTAGATCGTTAAACACTACTAAGTCTGCGTAACTTCCATTGAATAGTTTTTTTACCGCTGCCATTTGCTCGATGGAGCTGTGGGTGTTAGTTAACTTGAAAGCAATTAAGGCACAGTTCGGTTTTAGCTCTTTGATTTTGTTGATAATCTTGTGGGTTGGCTTCATATGTAAACATAGATCACGTCCAGAGGGAATTTTACCAGCTGGCTGAGCCGTTTCACCATCGATTGTAATGTGGGAAAGTTTGTAGTCGCTCACGGCGGCACAGTGAATTACCATATCAAAGGCTTCTAAATAATTGCTTGTAAAGAAACTGTCTAGGCTATCAAAATTTGTAAACTCAAGACAAGAAATCTCGGTGGGGGAGTCCACTCCTGCGGCTTTTAAAATCTCCACATCAATACCTGCTTCGTGGAGAGTTTTAGCGATTAAAACACCGGTCTTTCCTGTGGAAGTATTTTTAATACTTCTCACACCATCAATTAACTCGGTAGTACCACCAGCGGTTACTAAAATTCTCATAAGTACTCCTTTAGTAGCTCTAAGGCTTTTGGGGTTTCTAGTAGTCTACCGCCTCCTGTTTCTCCACAGGCTAAGTTTCCTTCACCTGTTTTCGTCACCAAGACTCCCATTTCTTTTAAGTTGTCCAAAGAACATTGGGTAGCGGGGTGTGAAAGCATTTTGTGGTTCATTGCAGGAAAGACGATATAGGGTTTTGTAAAAGGAAAGGACAAAAACAAACTACTAATGGCATTGGTTGAAATTCCAGCGGCCATTGCATTGATTGTATTTGCTGTAGCAGGATGCAGGATTACAATGTCTGCCCATTCGTTTAAATGAATGTGGCTCATCATTTTACCCTCTTCATAGATGTCGGTAAAAACCCTTTTGCCAGATAAGCCTTCTAGTGTTGCCTCTCCCACAAAGCGCAGGGCATCTTTACTTGCTACAATTTGCAGGTCGTGTCCCAATTGCACTAACTTAGAAATTAGATCACAGGATTTATAACAGGCAATTGATCCTGTAAGTTGAAATAAAATTTTCTTAGATGCTGACATTATCAATTAACCTCACATTCCCAAGATGGGCAGCGATATAGCGACGACCATCAATTTCTTCTAAATATTCTAGTCGAAAACCTTTGGCTTCTAAGTTTTGTTTTATTTCAATGGCACTTAAATTAGTGTTGCTAAGGTTTTTATATAGCTCAGGAGCCACTTCTTTTTCTTGTCCTGATAGCAATAAGTTTCTAGAGCTCATGGCTAAGCCTGATTCTTCCCGTTTTGTTTTAACGGAAGTTATTTTTAAATCCATAAAAAAAGCTTCTACCATGCCCTTTAACAATTGAAATTGTTGAAAGTCTTTTTCGCCAAAGAAGGCTTCTTGGGGTTTTACGATATTAAAAAGCTTCATCACAATACTCAACACACCATCAAAATGCCCCGGTCGATGTGCTCCGCATAACTTTTTACTGAATTCGTTTTCAGTGATTTTAAAGTGATAATTGTCGGGATACATTTGTTCAAAGTTAGGTAAGAACAAAATATCCACACCTAAGCTTTCTAGCTTTTTTTTGTCGCTTTCAATGTCCCTAGGGTAATTCTCTAGGTCTGTGCTTTGGTTAAACTGCGTTGGGTTTACAAAAATACTCACCACGATTTCATCATGCTTCTCTTGTGCAGCTTGAATCAATGAAAGGTGCCCTTGGTGAAGAGCGCCCATAGTAGGAATGAAGGCTCTCGATTTTGTTGGAGAAAGTTTTAACATTTCCTCAAGACTATTTATGCTTTTCATTAAAAGCTCTCCTCTTGGCTTGGAAAGCTTAAGTTTTGCGTGGCCTGGTGGTATTGATTTAAACTCTCTTTGATTTGAGGGGCTAGATCTGAAAACTTTCGCACAAACTTTGGTTTGAAGTCCAAATTCATTCCCAGCATATCTTGCATTACTAAGACCTGCCCATCGCTGCAGTTTCCGGCTCCAATGCCAATGCTAGGAAGGTCTACTTCTTGGTTTAAAACCTGCATTAGGTTTTCTGGAATGCATTCTAAAACATAAGAAAAACAGCCAGCTTCTTTTAAAAGCTTGGCTTCGCGAATGATTTTTTGTGCGGTTTCAGAGTCCTTGCCTTGAACACGATAACCAGACAGTTGATGTACGCTTTGAGGGGTTAAGCCTAAATGGCCCATCACCGGGATTCCGCTTTCCACTAAATGTTTGATGCTATCAAAATGCCCATCCACATTTTCAATTTTTACAGCATTAGCACCAGATTTCATTAATTGGTCCGCGCAATCTAAAGCAAAATTCACACCTTTTCGAAAGCTTAAGAATGGCATATCGGCAACGATGAACTTACTTGGAGCTCCTCGTCTTACTGCGGCTGTATGGAGTGCGATCATTTCTGTTGTACAATGGATGGTGGAGTCAAAGCCATGCATAACCATAGCAAGGCTATCGCCAATGAGTAGGCAATCAATATCCGTTTCACTCACAATTTTAGCAAAACTATAGTCATAGCATGTGACCATACTAACTTTTTGTTGTTCTTGTCTTCGTTTCATGAAGTCAGCGACTTTCATCATAATTGATCCTTCCAAGAAGAGTATTTATTCGCAAAAAAGCGATAGGTCTCTTTTAAGTTTTTGTTTTTGATATCATCAATGTTTTTTTGAATTGTGTTTTGGTCGTCTCTAGAGATGGGACCGGATACTCCCGCTCTACCTTGTTCTAAAAAGTTATCCAAAGAGGCTAATATAAAATTTCGAAATGCTTCTTTGGGGATGTGATTGTCTTGAAAAAAATCATAAGACTCATGCCATAGCCATTGAGCCAAGTTTCCGGCTGAAGCACAGTGTGCGTGGTATTGTGCTTTTTTTTCTTTGTCTAAGTAAAAGCTAGGATTGTCTAGTTCTGGCAAAATATCTTTAAGACTTTTTTCTTTATCAAAATATGCAAATGGAATTTCTTCGTATACTTTTAAAGCTGGAAAATTAAGGGCAAAACTATGCATAGGATGAAGGTTGTCGATTCCATCAATGTGTAGACTTCCTGAAAAATGAACAAAGTCTAGATGCTGAAAATCCTTTTGAAGCTCTAAGGCAAAATGTTTTATGGCAGAATCAGAGATACAAAGTAAAACCTTGGAGCAAATATTTAGTTTTACAACTAAAGCGTCTTGCTCTTGTTGGCGAAACCATTGAATGTAGGGGATTTGCTTTAAATCGAAGTAATGGCAAAGGTTTTTTGCCAATTTTCCGTTACCTATGATTAGGTAGGGTTTCTCTGTTTCTGGTACCTGTCGCATGATCAAGTCCTTTTAAAGAAAGCTTTTCTAAAAGTATGTTTTTAAAGTTCACAGTCCTTGCCAACACAGCTGGTCAAGGCTATGAATGCAGAATATAGATCGCCTAAAAACCTACAATACGCCAGGCGTTATTATTAAGGATTTGTTTATGCCTAGAGGATTAAAAATACTACTTATTTCCCTTTGTTGTGTGGTGGTTCTTGGAATGCTTACGGTGTTCCTTCAGGGCAATATTGCTCCTAAATCCCGTGGAATCATTAAGGTGTCTGGCTTTCAAGATTGGCAAGAGTTAGGTAAATTTTCATACAGACAGCTTTATGGGCGCTTGGGTTATGTTGAGCAAATTCAATTTGGTTTTGAGTTAGAAGAACAGAAAACAGTAGACGAGTTTTTAGAAGGCTTTTTAAAACACGCAGCCGAACAAAAGGATGAGCGTTGGGGTTATGATAAAGTAGGTGAATTAGGAAAGAGACTTTTGTTAAAACCTGGAGAGAACCTATTTCGCGCTTCAAGTAAAGAGAGCGTGGTTGAAAAAGAAGTTCGTAGAATTTTTATTCAATTTGGAGAATTAGAACACGCAAGAAATTTAGATGAACTTCCTAAGCGCTGTAAAGAGAAAGAGTACTTTTTTGATTACGAATGCATTCGCATTCGAGTATCATTGGTTGCTGCTGGTAAGTGGAAGAAAGTAACTAGCTGTAAGAAAGCAACTCTGGACCAAGTGGGTAAAAAAGATTATCTAGTGCTTATCAATGATTCTGACTGTGATCATAATTAAAAAATAGAGCATTTAAAATTATTGCCTTTCTAAATAGTGCTTTAATCAATCGAGCTCTTCAAACTCTAACCTCAGCAATAAGCGTCTCACAGGATTTTCACCCATGGCTTTTGAAGATCTGTGAATGGTTCCATTTCCGAAATTTACTATATCTTCGGCTTGGAGGCCTGAAAGATCAATGGATCTCGTGCGATGCGCTCTTTCTAAAGCCTTTATCCTTTTCCCCCAAAACTCACTACGGTATTGAGTGTCAGAAAGAATGACTATTCCTTGGTTTGATTGCAATTCGAAGATTTTTCCATTTGGAACAGCGAGATGAGACAATTGGCCATTACTTATTGTGGGGCTTGAAGTGGTTATTAAGTTTTTTAGAGGAATCATCACCCTATTAGAGAAGGGAACTGAATAGATATCTGAATTTAAAACTAACTGTGTATTTGCATAATCTTCTTTTGATTTTGGACTATCTGTAATGGAGAAGAAGCCAATAGTGGTATTCTCCATTTCTCTTGGGTCGGTATGCCAGCCTTCAGTGTTGGTTTTGGTTAGAATTTGAACGTCTTTGAATTTTAATTTTCTTTTAAAATAATCCTTTTTCATGAGGCTATCTAGAAAACTTTGAACAGAGAATTCTACAAATAAAATAAAATCCTTATATTCAAAAACATGACTTTTATTTTTATTGAGCAAAGTATTAAAGCCTTTCATGACCTCAGCTCTACTCCTCAAAGAGCTCAAAACTTTTCCATTTAGCCTCTCAACAACACTTTGGTCATTCATTGAGAAGTTCAAAACTTTATTGACCATGTTAGGTGAAAGTAAGGGGATTTCTACTACTTCAGCCCCATCTTTTTTCAATGTGACCTGGCTGGGTAAAGCTGGAAATAGGCCTAAGGCTTCGGTACGTGAACGCGGGTCTTTTTCTTCAAGTGGTGAATTCTTTTTTGAGCTTATTTTACAGTTTGCCTCTGATTTATGGAATCCCAAAAGGCATGTGATCAAAAGGAACTGAAATAAAAATGGATATAAGCTAAAACACATGGTTTAGGAAATTGCAAAGCTTGTACCATTGGGAAAGCTTTTCTTTTGGAGCTCAATTCCTAGGGGAGGTTTTTCCGACCAGCTTATATACAGGCACTTGTAGTGTTTTCACTCTGAAAAATTGAAAGGACTATTCTCAAAGAATTTTTTTGACTAAGAGGCGCTTCATCTGTCTCTGAACTAAGCCTTCTTCACAAACTCAGACTTCAAGCCCATAGCTCCAAAGCCAGGGATTTTACAGCTAATATCATGACCATCGGCTGCGTCTGGATCTAGTTTGATGTTTTTTACTTTGGTTCCAGCTTTGATCGAGGAAGCACCTTTTACTTTTAGTTCTTTAGCAACAATTACCGTATCACCGTCTTGTAAAACGTTGCCATTGGCGTCTTTAATCTCTTTAGGAGAGGAATCAGTTTGTGCTTCTGATTCAAGATTAAATTCATTTCCACACTCAGGACAAATCCAAATAAATCCATCTTGATAACAATATTCAGAACTGCATTTTGGGCAAGTGGCTTGGTCTGTACTCATGAGGCTCCCTAGGGTCTTTTTTAGTAAGATACGATATTCAGAAGGATCTGTTTAGAAGAAAAGGGTGTACACTTGGATTTCAAACTGCATTGCTTAAAAGTAATAAAAATTCTTTAAACTTTGAGACAGTCTTACACATTAAAATGCCGCCTATTTAAACATGCAAAAATACAAAGCCTCACTGTAAACTATTTCGTCAGTACAATCTGTAATAGTTTCTATTTACTGTGAGACCAGGGACATAAAGCAGAAGCTAAGATATAATCCAAAGTTAATGATCAGATTGTTTTGTTGGGCTTTATTTTTAGTATTTTATTCTTTTGGGCAAAGTGCATTTGCTGTTGAAGGGCCATGCAAAACTTCCTCCAAAGAAAATATCTATTTTACGGAAAACCCTGTTGGCTTTGATCATTTGACGAATTATTTGGCGCGCATGCACGAAGAAGCAAATGATCGTAAAAAAGAAAATATGCTGCAAAGGAAAATCAAAGAATTTAAACGAAGATACTTTCCGAAAAACGACGAAAAAGTTTTGGTGGAACCCGAAAGAGCCCAGGCCTTGATCCTAAGTTATATGGAGCTTCTTTCTTATTCAAAAAATGAAATTGAAATGATGCAGAAGGTTTTCGCGAAAGAAATTAAATTGGTATATGGTCCATCTGGAGAGAAAAGAGAGGCTAGCTTATTTGGCTTTGAGAAGTTAGACAATGAATTCACCATAAACCTGAAAGACTTTAAAACTTTAGAAAGGTATTTAGTTAGTACCGCACAAAATCGATTTCGAAGTATGGCGCCTGCAGACTTTGCAAGTCTTCATGAAATTACTGAAAATATCTGGGCCAATGTTCAAAGATTTTATCGCCAGAGCGCTATCATGTCGCTTAACGAAAAACTCTCTCCTTTAGCAATAAAACGGGTAGGTGGTTCTGAATTTGAGCCTGCCACAGAAGGCTCCTTACAAAGTATCGATCAATTTGTAGCTCCAAAGCAACGAGAGTGGGTGGAAAATAACAATCTACCACTTTATCGAGGTGGCTTTTTTATTAGAAATATTGGCAGTCGATCTCCGCATGAGTCTAATCGCTTTAATGGACAGTCAAAAGGCTTATTTAGTTACCAAACAATGGACGGAGAGAAGTTAATATCCTATCGTCCCATTGATAATGTAACGATTCGTGAAATTTTAAAGTTTTATGAGGACATTGAAAAAAGCTCAGCAAAAGACTTTTTATTAAAACCGGTAGGAATCCATTTTGTATATGGCAGAGCTCGTTTGCTGTTCCCTATTAAGAGAGTTTATTTTGGAAATCAAGGCATTGGTAGATTCAAGGATCTCGAGGAAAAGGTTCAAAAGCAATTAGAAGAACTTTTTGTACCAGAATTTTTTGCTTTGACCTCTCATCCAGATTCTAAGAGTTTTAATAGTCAGGTTTTTGAAAATGAATACCTCTTTTTTAAAGAGGATGGCTTTTTGGGAATGGCCTTGCCGGTGAGAGCAAAAATGTTAATGGATGCTTTTTACCAAGGTAAGCTCTATAAGAGTACGGAAATAGAGTTCACTCCTGAAGACTAATATTTCCCTAAACTATTATCAGAAGTTATTTCTTGTTTCTGAGAAAAACAGTAGAAACTTCGAAGCTATCATAGAATCGGAAGAGCTTTTTTTGTGAAGTTGGGGAGTCTTAGTTAAGCTTTCCAGCGCTCGATTAAATCATTTACGCTTTGGTTGAATTTTGCTTTAGCTCCTGAATCCCCATGAAATTTTCGATAAATACTTTGCCCAAGATAAAGAGAATATACCTCGTAGGCAAAAAGCTCAGGGTCTAAGTTTTCTTTTAATTCTCCTGAGCGAATGGCATCTTTTGCTATCTTTTTTATGTATTTAACTAGACGATTTTGCTGGTCGTACAAAAAGTCTCTTACCATTCCAGGTTGGTCATCAAATTCAATCATTGCTAAAATAAAGATGCAGCCGCCTTTCATTTCGAAGGGAGCTTTGTCAAACCAACTTGGCCAATGCTTTTGAATGGTGCTTAATTTTTCAAGAGGGGAGTTAAACTCTTCTGCTGGTTTCAAAACAATTTCAATAAAATGTTTTTCGGCCGTTTTTAGTAAATCAAGTTGCAGTTGCTCTTTGGAGTTAAAGTGGGCAAATAGGCCACTTCTAGACATTTTTACTTTCTTCGAGATTTCACCAATGCTTAAGCTCTCAAGGCCAACAATACTAGCTAAATTGAGAGCTTCGCGTATGATCAATTGTTTGGTGCGTTCACCTTTTGTCATTTAATCTTCTTGGTTAAAAAAGTCCATGCTCTGGTAAATTACGCTAGAGTCGTGAAGAATTCTAAAGTGTCCAAGACCATTTGTCACATTTAAGTTGATACTTTCTTCTTTACTCATGGTCTCTAGATTTTTCTCTAATGGAATAAAAGGGTCTTTCACATCATGAAAAATCATGCGTGGGTTCTTAAACTTTGTCCAAGCAATGCGAGGGTTAATTTCATCAAAGTTTCGGCCCGTTCTACCTTCAATTTCCTTAAAGAGGTTATGAATCATTCGTGGTGAAATTCCAAAACCTGTGATCACATCCTGCATATTCTCAAAGAAAGGAATTACAGGGGCAAGTAAAACGCAGGCCAAGTCTTCAGGGAGATGTGCAGAGATAATTGCCGAAGCGCCCATACTGTGGCCTACCATACCAACGATTTGATTTCTAGCTCTGGCGTAGCGATAAGCTTCTTCAAGTCCAGCCACATACAAAAAGAAATTCGAGTAGATACCACTACTTTCACCATGGCCAACATGATCCATAGTCCATACGGAGTAGCCGTTTTTTAAAGCGTCTTTCATAAAACGTTTATAGTTACTTCCTTGTCCTGACCATCCATGAACGAAGAAAATTGCCTTGTCGGAATCTCCTTTGGAATACAGTCGAACTCGATGTCCTAGAACTTCTATTTCATGACGTTGAAAGCTATCGTCTAAAGTTCGATTGCGTTTTGGTTTTGTTGGACTACACAAAAGGTGCTCTGATAACTTCACAGAAGTTTTAGGGAACACATCAGTTAGTGTATTAGAACCCCAGTGGATTAAGTTTTTACCTAATTTCGTGGCGATATTGTTGGAACCACTTCCAAAATAAATTGCTTTCATGATTTAGCTCTCCATAAATAGAACACTTGTACTTTTATAATAGCACTGGTGTTCTAAAATTCTAGAGGTGGATTGTTAGAATTCCTGGAATGCCCATATTTTCGATTTGAATGTATTAAATTGAGATTTTTACCTTAACGAACGTTCAATTTAAAGGGCGATAGTCTAGTTGAAGCCTTGTCTGATAGGCAAAGGGCTCACAAAAGAGTCGTTTCAGCTTTTGTGGAAAATTATACCCAAAGATTGTCTGCTTGGAGTTGAAAAAAAAGGAGCTTGTTAGGCTCCTTTGATATTTTCTGGAAAGATTTTTTATTTTGTTAGCGTGCAGCCCGGAAGTGTTGGATCAATTTCATAATTTTGAGTCAGACAGGCATAAAATTGATATGTTTGCTGACCGTAAGATGCGCCTTGAATAACACTGATGTTTCCGCTTTTGTCCACTTCACAAGGGTTGTTCATAGTACATCGTTGACCGTCTCTATTGCTAGTATTGTTAACGCCAATAACTACCCTTGAGCCAAAAGCTAAGATTGGAGAACCACTAGTTCCACCAATGGTATCACAGCCAGGCTCAGAGTATCTAATTGAGTTTGTAAACTCCCAATCGTCTTCATAAAGTTTAGGAACAGTTTTATCTACCTGGCAAGTATAGCCTCTTTCCCAGTAGCCAGAGATAATCTCAATCCTTACATTATTTTTTGGAGGCTTATGATAAATGACTAAAGGAAGAATTCCTGCCTCGTCCAATATTTGTTGATAGGTTTGCTCAAGTTCATAGATAGCAGCATCTGTTCCAGTCATAGTTGCATACATGATTCTTCTGGCCTTTAACCTGTGTCGGTTTCCAAGGCTGTCAAACACTACCATATCTCTTTTAGAGATTCGGTTCTTTATGGATTTTCCCGGATCAATGAATCCTGGAACGCAATGTCCGTTAGTTAGCATTAGAGCATTTTTATTCTTAGACATTCCTTGGAAAGCAACCAAGCTACCGGAGCAGTTGTTTAGTTTAATGATTCCAGCAAAGTTATATTGAAAAAATTGTCGTGGAATTTTTGAAATGTCATTTTGCAGTTGCATTGAATCTTGTAAATTTGCTTCAAATGGTGCGATTGGAAAAGCTTTTACAGAAATTGAAAATTGAAAAAATAGAACGATTAAGCCAATTAATTTCATCAACACCCCCCCAGATGTTTCTGTGTAAACCTAGAAAGTCGCCCCCCAGCGACTGAGCTAGTATGCGGGGATAGTAATAAAACCCTATAAAAAAGTCACCAAATGCCTATGGCTTGCTCTCAATTTGTAAAATGCTCTTATCTAAATCATTATGGCGGATGGAAACTCCTAATGAATTTAGGTATTTAGCGTATACCTTTTTAGATTTACTTTTGATGTCACTAGTCATTTCTGGTTCAGGAAACTCAAAGTGTTCTCTCCACCTAGAGATTAAATCCGACCATTTCTCAGGTTGATTATTGGTAGCGATATAGTTTTTTGATTTCTCACCAAATAGGTGAGCGTGAACGATGCATTGGGCAAGGTCTTCAACATGAATTAAATTAACGTAACTTGGGGAGTTTTTTACTCGAGAGTTTCTAAGCCAGTTAACAGGACTTTTTCCTGGGCCATAGATTCCTGAGCTAAATATAACTTTGCCCCCATACTTTCTAATAGACTCTTCTACCTCATAGCGTTCATGCTCTGTATCTAGTTTGGAGTCTTCGTTAATTTCCTGGTTCAGTTCCTCGACTAGAAAGCTACCTGTCGTTCCAACAATTGTAATATTGGTCCAAGCTTGGGAATTTAATAAGTTCTCAATTTTTGCAACTTCCTTGATAGGAAAAAATAAAATACAGCTGCTGAGTTGTGGAAGGTTTTTCCAGGAGTTTTCTTCCTCAAGGTCAAAGTAAATGCAGTCTGCTTGGCTTCTAGATGTTTTGAAAATTTCAATCTCTGGAAACTTATCTCTAAGGTATTTTTCAGTGTATTTAGCCGAGTAACCATAGCCGAGTAATAAAATTTTTTGATCGTCTTTGTTAAATGAGTTCAAGTTTATCTCTTTTTTATAAGTTTTATCGAATGGGTGGATCTTCACAGCGAAAAAGCTCTAGACCTGATGGCTTGTTTTCGAGTTTTTTCGAAGCATCTCGCAAAGCGGTACGTAAACCTTCTTCAATGACTGGATGGTAAAACGGTAGAGAAAGAGTTTCTCTTATATTGAGTTTTAAAGAGATTGCCCAAGCTAGGAGGTGGGCAAGGTGTTCAGCCTCAGGGGCTTGAAACTCAGCGCCTAGAATGCTTCCCGTTTTGCGATCGGCATAAACATGTAACAAGCCTTGCTCTTTTAATTTTACAATACTTCGTCCTTGGCCCTCAAAACTGACCATTCCAGTGATAAAGTCTACGCCCTCGTCTTTTAATTTTTGATAACTTTTACCAACCACACAAATATTGGGATCACAAAAAGTAATATAAAGAGGCGTTCTTCGTTGAAAACACTCTTGGTTGCTACTACTAATCATTCCTGCAATTCCACCTTCATCAGTTGCTTCATGAAGAACGGGGCGGGTGTTGTTAACATCACCTACAAGGTAAATGTGTGGGTGTGATTTAAGTTGGAATGACATTGGGTCAAAAACAGGAACTGATTTTTTATCCATTTCAGGTTTTATTTTTTCTATGCCTAAGTTTTTTAGGTTTGGAGAACGTCCGATACTTACAAATAGTTTTTCAACTTCAAAGGCTTCGCTACCTGCATGAACAAGTAAATTTCCATTTTTTAAGCGTTCAATTTTTTGTACTCCGTCGGTAGAAACCTTCATTTCCTCCCTAAGTTTATTTAAACAGTAGTTTTGAATTTCGGGATCGCTCAGCCCTGCTAGGCGAGTACCTCTGGTAATGGCAACGCAGGGAATCCCTAAGCGATTCATGGCCTGTCCCAGCTCGAGACCAATTACACCTAAGCCGATTACTGCCATAGATTTAGGGAAATCTTCCAGTTCAAAAAGTTCATCGCTAGTAATGATTTTATCCCGAAACTCCAACCATTCTTTAGGGATAATCGGACTGGTACCAGTAGCAATTATAATTTTATTGGCTTTTATTTTTTCACCATTAACTTCCAAGGTGTGTTCATCGATGAAGCTTGCATTACCACGAATCAATTTGTCTTCGAAGTATTGATGTGAGGATAAAACCCCTCGGACAAATCGATCTCTCAAATCTCTAACATGTTGAAAGCTATCTTTTAAATTAATTTCGAGCCTTTCAGCGCCTGAAATTCCTTCTTGTTTGAATTTGTGTCTACGATGATAGTCATTAGCAACTTGTATTAAAACTTTGGATGGCATGCAGCCCACTCGTGCACAGGTTGTCCCCAGAGCCCCACCATCAATAATCACATAATTATCAGTGTTTTTAGCAAGCTTTCCTCGTGCAGTAAGTCCAGCACTGCCGGCGCCAATGATTGCTACATCTACTTGTTTCATTCTTGCTCCTTGCTATTAAGTAATGGAAATTCTATGCTTTAAAAGCATACTGGTTCCTTTGCGGCATAACAAGTGAAACAGAGATTGAAATAGACAGAAGTTTAATCCAAACATGACTAAAGGAAGAAGAATGAAAAAGCTTTTAATTGGTGGAACTCATGGAAATGAATGGACTGGGATTTACCTTCTAGAATACTTTGCAAAATTTGAAGATTATGATGAATGTGTTTTAGCAAATCCCAAAGCCTTTCAACAAAATAAAAGGTTTGTGGACGAGGATTTAAATCGTTGTTTTTCTCAAGAAAAAATCCAAGATCCTGGTACTGTATACGAAAGAGCGAGAGCGGCAGACTTAGTAGAAAAAATCAAGAAGGTAGATCTTCTTGTGGATTTACACACGACCACATCAAATATGGGGCCCACAGTAATTTTCTCGCAAAAATCTAGAGAGGTGTATCAGGTTCTGGCCTACGTTCAAAAGAACTACCCAGAAGTTAAATTTCTTTTTAATCCTGATCCTAATAAGCAATATATGATTTCTCATGCAAAATTAGGTTTTGTTATTGAGGTAGGTCCTGTTGCTAACTCTTGCTTAAAAGCAGATGTGTTTGAGTCTTCAAAGAAAATTGCTAAACTAATTTCTCAAGCGGTATCTTCACAGATAAGCCTTCCAGAGAGTTTGGAATTTTACGCCTATGAAATGAAAATCGACTATAAATATGATGAGAATTCTAAATTAGCATCGATGGTTCATCTTGATGTCCAAGGTAAAGACTTCGTCCCGCTAAGGCGTGGCCAAGCAGTGTTGCAAGATTTCTACGCTAAAGATATTGTCGTGGATGGTGTAGAGGGTTTGTTCCCAGTTTTTATTAATGAGGCGGCTTACTATAATTATAAATACGCCCTTCAGTTGGTGAAAAAAGAGCTATGGCCTAGACCATAGAGTGTTTTGATAGGATAGATCCTTGCATTAAAACCAAATCTAAGTAACTGTTTTTACTTAACATAAATGGAACTGATGTTTTTCCTTGATATACATAGTATAGCTAGGTATATAGTATAGCTATGTTCTTGAAGAATTGGTTCATTCAAATTAGGAAAGGCTATCTAGAGCTTATGATTTTGCGGATTTTGGCGCAAAATTCACCCCTTTATGGACTACAGATTCTTCAGGAGTTGGATAGACGTGGTTTTGCGACAAAAGAAGGTACGCTTTATCCTCTCTTAAGTCGTTTGACCAAAGAAAAACTTTTGAAACCACAATGGCAGGGACAGGAAAAAGGCGTACCGAAAAAGTATTATTCCCTTACGGATAAGGGGACCAAACTTTTGGGTGAAATGTCGGAAGAATTTCAATCCATGTATCTGCATTTTAAAAACCTTGGACAAGGAGAGAAAGATGAACTCTAAAGTGGAAAGTTACTTATCCGCATTAGAAAGAGAACTGCAGAACTTAAGCACGAGTGAACGCGCTGAGATAGTTTTGGAGATTAAAAGTCACATTCAAGAAAGCATTGAGCATGAAGGCACAAAGCTTGAAGATGTCTTAAAAGATCTAGGTAGCCCAAAAGATGTGGCAACAAAATATTTATTAGACCGTGGAATTTCTTGGAAACCAAGTGGTTCATCCGCAGGCGCTAGCGTAGCAATTGGGATTTTTAAATGGTTAACGATTGGGTTTATTTCAATGATGGCTTTTATTGCTTTAATGGTATTTATGGTTTTTAAGCAGTTTTCCCCTTTCGTTGATGTTAACGAAGAAATGGGGAAAGTTAAACTTTTTGGCGGCATGATCAATGTTGATGAAAAGATAATGGAAAATTTTGATGGAGATTTCGACTTTGAAATAAGCGATTCTGCCCAACACAGATATGAGAGAAATTTTGCCATCGAGCCAGGTGTGAGAATTGAAACCATTGATGTAAACTTTGGCAATGGTAAGTTAGAAATTGAAAATCACTTAAATAATACAATTCGTTTATCTTGTAAGACCAGAAAATCAGACACTGATCTAGTTGAGCCAAGTATTTTGCAAAAAGAGAGCATTGTTGAAATTGATATGTTGAAGCACTCGGGTGGAAAATGCGAGCTCTATGTACCACCAAATCTTTTTTTAAATGTTAAGGCAAAAAATGGCAGAGTAGAGTTAGAAAAATTGGTGAATCCAATGACTGTAAAATTAAACAACGGAAAAATTAGCTTTGAAAATGCTCCAGGAGCGAAATACAAGTTTGATATCGACCTTGGTATGGGAAAAGCGGATGGTTTTAAGAGTTCAAATGCTGCTGATGCCATTGAAGTAAAGTTAAGTCTCGATAAGGGACGAATCTCTAACGATTAAAATAAAATCTATTCTCTAATTGGCCTAAAGTTGGTTCAATCTCGGATGCAGATTTCCGATAAGAAATCTGTATTTGGGAGGTAAGTTTGAAGGCTTGGATCAATAAATTAATGGACGGCTTAGAGTTTGATTGGAAAGAGGACAAAGACGGAAGCCAAGTTGCAGAGCAACCAGAAATTTCAGAAGAGTTAGCGACCATTCTTTATGTAATTGATCATTACAACAAATACCTCTTTGAAATTGAAAAACATCCAATTCGTAAAACTCGTCAGGAGTTTGATGAGTATGCAAAAATGATTGTTCGAGGAAACGACAATAATCGTGAACGCGCTTTATTTAATTTTCGAAAGTTCTTCAGTTCCTATCGAATCGATGAAGTGTCTTATATCCAACAAACCTTTGATGATTTTAAAACTATCATTTGGGATTTTGTCGATCAACTGGGAGAAGAGTTTCGCCATGCTGAAGCCGAAGACAATGATGTGAAGGCAAGCTTTGATCAGCTAAAGGAAGCTGTGGAAGCAGACAGCATCGATGAATTGAGAAACCATTCAAGAAACTTCATCGATTGTTTCATCGAATATCAAACTCGACAGGAACATAGCAATAAAAAGCGTATTCACAAGATGAAAAAGAACCTTGATGTAGTTAGAGAAAAATTGGTAGAGGCAAACGATAGTATGCGCCGCGATCATTTAACGGGTGCATTTAATCGCAAGAGCTTTGATGAAAAAATGGAAGAGCATTGGCGAATGTATCAAATGGAGCCCAAGCCGTTAAGTCTGTTAATGATGGATATAGATTATTTTAAAAAGATTAACGACAACTACGGACATCCTGTTGGTGACTTCGTCTTACAAGAGTGTGTTAAAATCATTCAAGACCATTTTACAGATAAAAATCAGTTCGTTTCTCGAATAGGCGGAGAAGAATTTAGTGTGATTCTTCCTAAGATAGAGAGTCGAGACGCAGAAAAGTTAGTAAAGTCACTCCAAGATAAAATTCGCAAAGAGGTTTTTATTGATGGTGAACATCGAATCCAATTTACCATTAGTGTTGGTATCGCTGAGATTTGCCATGATGAAACTATAGAAGAATGGATGAAACGTGCAGACGACGCTTTGTACGAATCCAAGAACACGGGGCGAGATAAATACACAGTTTCTCCTAGATTACGTGTTAAGTCAGTAGCTTCTTAAGTGCCGAAATTTAAATATCGTATAAAAAAAGCGGAATCCTTCTTATGGATTCCGCTTTTATCTTGCCGCTCCTAAGGCAGCACTTTCTAAGTTGTCTTGAAGGACATGGTAAGCGTTTAGCCTTCGGCCTTCTTTTGAATAAGGCAGAAGTTTTTCCTCTTTGTCTGAGCTTTTAATCAACTGAGCCTTTATTTCTTGATAGTCCATTTCCACGATGGAATTGGAGTAAAGTAAGGCCGCAGTTTTACTGACAAAGGCAGTCGCTTGAGATGTACCAGTTAGGCTTTTCGTTTTTCCATTTAAACCAAAGCTTAGGATGTCTGCTCCTGGAGCGAATAGATCGATACTAGATCTTCCATAGTTGGAACTTGCGATCTTTCTACTCTCTTTTGACATAGATCCAATACTCAAAATGTTGTCTTGCTTGTATCCAGCAGGATAATAGGGACGACGGTCGTTGTTTGAGGAATGGTTTCCGGCGGCGGCGACAAAAAGAACGCCTTGGTTTTTAGCGTATTTAATGGCTTCTTCTTCTTCGTAACTAAAGGCGTAGCCACCAGCAGAGTAGTTGATAATTTTAGCTCCCATGTCTACGGCATACCGAATCGCTGAGGCCGTGTTCTTTATGCTTTGTTCGGTAGAGTTTTCTTCTTTAAAGAACTTCAAAGGTAAAATTTCAATCTCATGTTTTTGTGGATCGAGTTGGTCGATAATGATTCCGGCAATATGAGTACCATGAGAGTTCGTGTCCTCAGGTAATGGATCGTTGTCGGCAAAATCCCATCCACGATAATCATCTATATACCCATTCATATCATCATCAATTCCGTTTTTAGACTTTTCCACTCCGTTTTTATCTAAGCCCATTTCTCCAGAATTATAAGATAAAAACTTTTTCAGATTTTGATTGTCATAATCCATTCCCGTATCAATGATGGCAACAATCACTTTTCGCTGTGGATTAATCTTACTCAAAGCTCTTCCCAATTCGATGCTTTCATTTCCCCAAGCTTTTTTAGCTTTTGGAAGTTTTAGTAGATTTCTAAGATTAGTCGAATCTTCCACGGCATTTATTCTACGCATAGTTCTTCGCTCTCGATGGTCAGTTCTACGATCTCTGATTTCTTCCAGCTCATTTATAAAGCTCGCATAGTCTTGAAAAATCTTTTGAATTGAATGTAAATAGTCGAGAATAAGTAAACTGATTCCTAAAAATACAATAGACCCATCTCGCCACACTTTGGCGTTATGCATACTGCCCCCTTTGATTTTTTTGAAAATAAAAAAAAGAAATAACCAGTAATAAGCTAGGTCACTCTTACTAATGCAAGCCCAGGGCCAGCTCTATTGCTTGTATTTTAAAGAAAAAGTAAAGAAGCTAGTCGACTGTCTAAAAGATCTACGGGGCTTTGGCCTTAAACTAATCAAAATTTGTTTTCATAGGACTTAGCTCTATTTAACATAAATGGATCAATAGTGAGCGAGGAGCTACAAATGAACGAAGATGAATTGGTCGATGTACTTTTAGTGTTAAAAGAAAATGCGGATTTAAGAGATATTTTCTTAAAAGTTTTGGAGCAAGCTTCGTTTTCTCAACAACAAAGAATTGCTGTACTTAGAAATTCATTGGAGCAAAAAAAAGCGCCTCAAGAAATCATTGGATTTTTAAAGAGTCTTAGTGATGTACATACGGCAAACTTCGTTTATACAGAATTAAAAAAGGCAGCTTAAATAAGCTGCCTTTTTTTATAGGTAATCTTTTAGTTCTTTTTCAATTTTCTCAGGAGTGTCTTGTGGGGCATATCGCTTAACCACATTGCCTTGGCGGTCCACTAGGAACTTTGTAAAGTTCCATTTAATTGCCTCGCTTCCAAGAAGGCCTTTTGCCTCTGATTTTAAGTAAGCAAATAGTGGATCAGTATTGTCACCATTCACCTCAATTTTTTTAAACAGTGGAAAGCTAGCTTTGTAGTTTAAATCACAAAACTGGGCAATCTCTTCATCAGTTCCAGGTTCTTGTCCACCAAATTGATTACAAGGAAAAGCAAGAACGGCAAAGCCTTGGCCAGCGTACTCTTTATGAAGTCTTTCAAGGCCTTCATACTGAGGAGTAAAACCGCAAGCGGAAGCAGTGTTTACAATAAGTACGACTTTGTTTTCGTAGTCTTTCATAGAAACTGTTTCACCGTTATTTAATTTTGCTTCGTGATCGTAAAACATAATTACCTCTGCATCTGTTTAGTTTTTGCGTCTTAGATTCGATATACATTTTAAAAGATTTTTTTAAGATCTTCATTCAATAAATAGAAGAATGTGTATCTTTAGGTTAGAAGCGCTTGCTAGGCATTCAAATGGCCTTCTGACTAAACCAAATCACTCGGATTTTATTGTGTTTTATCTGAATTTTTTGGTTCTTCATTTCTTGTGGCAATAAATGCAATTACTCCTGTAATTACAAAGACCACCACTGCTTTTAATTCTAAAGGCATGCTGGGGCGACTTAAAGGAAAAGACACTCCAATGAGAATCATACTGATGGCAAGGACCTTATATTTTCGACGAATTCTTTTGTGTTGCTGCCAATCTTTGAGAAAGGGCCCAAGGTATTTATTTTCAATTAAATAAGAGTGAAACTTAGGAGAGCCTCTCTCAAAGAAAAAGGCCGCCAAGATAACAAAAGGAGTGGTGGGTAGAAGCGGTACGAACACGCCGACAAAGCCTAGAAGACAACAAAAAATTCCTAAGCTTAAAAAGACAATGCGCATAAGTTAGCCAAACAAAGATGTATCATCATAATTTTTAGGTGGAGTTCTTTTTAAAAGAATCGCTGGTATGATGGAACTTACTACTGTGTAAATGATCAATCCAACAATAGCATCATTTCGAACCCCTTCATCTTTTAAGATCAAGGCGATCACCACACCAAAAATTAAAGTGGGTAACAGTGAAATACTAACTTTTCTGTGTTCATCATCTCCGATATTCAATAAATATCTCATCGGTAAAAAGGTAGTGAAGTATCTTAATGGAATAAAGATAAGTAGAAAGCCTAATCCAAACAAAGCTCCAGCCCAATCAAAAGTCATATCTGAGATCGTCAGGCCAGCTCGGAAGAAGTAAAATGGTACGAAGAAGGCAAAGAATAGTTGCAGTGAATAAAGTAAACGACCTGTTTTTTCATCTTCGTCAAAATGATGAAACTGCGAGGCAACCATTCCGACAATGAAGGCACCCACAAGATAGTAGGTTCCGATTTCTCTAGTGATAATTCCACACAAAAAGGCAATTAGGACTAAGAAGGTCATCTCAGAGTCTGGAGCGAAGGGTGCAATTTTCTTAAGAAATAACTTAAAGAAATAGGGAAGAATAAGAATCATACCTACAATCACCGCAAGAGATAGTAAAAGCTTCCCAATAGACTCTGATTGTAGAGTAAAGAACAAGATTAAAATTGCCACAATTTCGGCGGCGATGGATTTGTTTCGTATCCAGGTCTTAACTTCATCGGTTAACTCGTAACCATGAACGGAGTTTAGAATAAAGCCCGTGCTTGGCGTTGTTAATCCAAGTGCTAAAATCAATGAGGCTTTTGTACCAAGTCGAAAATAGTAATCGATGGCTACCGTCGTTAACATAATTAAAAACAAACTTAGACCAATTGATTTTAACAGAAACTTATAGTTCTTTTTTAAAACCGCCACTTCCACTTCCATTCCAGCAAATAGAAATAAGGAAGTGATCCCAAGAGTCGATAAAATATAGAGTGTTTGAGAACCTTCAAACCAATCCAAACCAAAGCCAGTTGCAACACCTAATACGATCGCTGTGATTCCTGATGGAACTCCGTAGCGCATTAATATCTTAGGTAAAAGTAAGATGGCGGCAATCAAAATGAAGTATTGTAAATCTGTCGTCAAATCTTCTCCTAAAAAGAACCAGACACTATTATAAGGTAAAGAAGAGAAATCTGGAATAAAAACAGTCCATCTTTTCGCTAATTAGCAGAAATTTAACGAATTCAGTCTCTAATTTGGTTAAGATAGAGGCAATTAAAAGTCAGGCGAAAAGATTTTAGCTGATAAATTTAAGTAGATAATTTTTTATAATCCAACGAATTTCTAACATATTTAAAATTTAGAAATAGACTTAAATTTTTAGGTCTTGATAAAGCGAAAATAAAAAATTCTCTATAAAAAGTGAATCATCCAAGCAACCAAGATAACCTGAGGCAAAGTCACTAGTGGCAAGGCGAAAGCGATTTTCCAAGATTTGGTATTTTCTTTTAGTACCATAATCTCAGTATAGTCTGTAGAAACTCCTGCCATCATAAAAGCAAAGGCATTTCCAGGGGACTTCGCACGCAGGAAAATGTCACTGGCAATCGGGGCAGAACCCTCGGAACAAACTTCTAAGATGCTTGCAAAGATGATTGTAAGAAATAGTCCAAACCCAGTGTTTCCGAAATACTCTTCGTATTGGGCAACGCTTAAAATCTCGCGAATAGCAGAAGCTAAGATGATTCCAATGAACAACCATTTGATGATGCTCTTTGAGTCTTTGATTCCATGCCACACAACGTCTCTTAGAAACGCAATGGGTGTTTTTGGGATTTCTTGCCAAAATGATTTTTGTTCGAATTGGTTTTCATCTTGTAAGTTTGATGAAGCTGGATTTTCGGGAAGTTTACCGATCTTCACTAAGTAGTTGAAGATTACACCAGACACAACAGCGATGATCATGGATAAAACGATGAAAGCCATTGTCCAAGAAAAGCCAATTAAACTGATTAAAATTAATGTTAATGAAAATGAGTTCCAAGGACTAGCAATTAAAAAAGCCATGGTCTGTCCAAGACTCATTCCTTTATTGTAAAGCTTAACTCCCACCATTAAAATTCCATGGGAACATAAATCTAAAAGCACTCCAGCTAGTGTGGCTCTCAAGATTCCAGAAAAGTTCTTACCATTACCCATCAGTTTTTGAATACTAGATTGGGGCACATAATGTAAAACGCCAACGGCAAAGCCACCTAAAACGATACCAAACCACATTTCATTTAATAACTCGTAACAATGGTGGGTGAAGTTTTGAAGTTGTGGGAAATTGATTTGCTCTAAAGGTATATGCAACAAATGAACTAGGTAAGCAGCAGCCACAATGCTAAAGGATCCGATGAGCCACCAGTCCTTTTTTCCAGGGCCAGGGCTACAATGACTTTCTTCTTCTTTGGGTCCACAACAACTACTCATACTTCAGAGTTTAACAGGTTTTTTTCAAAAAGTTAGCTAGAAACTGGAGACAAAGGCATTCGATTTGATTTTTGAAAACTAAGTCCTAGTGCAAAAATTTCCTCTTAGAAAGCTCCTAAATACAAACTAAATAACAAAACCCGAGAATTTCAGAAAACACTAGCCATGAGCCTAAAAATAAGGCTAAATCGGTCCTTCGAAAAGGATGAATTTTGGAACCAACAAATAAAGTAATTTTTATGAAGCATAAGCATACAAACTGTAATCACGATCATGGTCAAAACAAAGATTCTTTAGAGTCTCATAGCGAAAAGAAAGCTCATAAACACGTTCACGCTCATGGAAAAGATCATATTCCTGCGGATAAGGTTGGTATTGCTCTAAGTATGATGTGTTTGGTTCATTGTTTGTTAGGTCCAATATTGATCGTTCTCTTGCCAAGCCTAGGTGGTTTTTTAGGGGGAGAGTCTTTTCATTGGTTAATGTTAGCCTTGGTAATTCCAGTGGCTTATTACTCTTTCTTTAAAACCTATCGCTCACATGGCTTTAAGCAAGCCATTCAAATTGGTAGTGTTGGAGTTGCTTTTTTAGTATTGGGAGTTTTAATTCCTGAGCTTATTCATGAGCATGATCACTCCGAAACCGGCTTGTTGAGCATGCATTCCTTAGAGACTGCCTTTACTGTATTTGGCGGTTTGGTTCTGGCTTTTGCTCACTACAAAAACTACCAACAATGCCAATGCAAAGATTAGTTTTTAAATCATTATAAATTCGAATTTTTTCTGTATTAGACATTGGTTCAATCCATGCTGCTTTTGATAATTTGTAACTAATTTTTTCTAGCAGAAAATCAGAGTATTCCAATCCTTGGGTTTCAAATTTCAATGGAGTCTAGGGCCAATTTTAATCACTTCTTATGGAGCGGTTTTGAGTGTCATTCTTAATTGAAAATTAAGACTAAATTCACTCTAAAAGAACTTTGAGACACTTTTTGATACATTAAGATTAATAAGCCTTTTAGGTTTAAGTTCCAGCAAAGTAGGCTTTGATAAATCCCGATATATATTAGGAAATGGAAAAAATATTGGTAGGAATTCTTATCGTCTATTCAGGGTTCAATTTGTTGAGCCTGCAAATGAAGAACCTTCATAATATCAGCCTATATGTAACTCTTAGTGCTTTTCTTTTAAGTTTCTTTTACGGAATTTTCGAACTGTTTATAAAAAGGAATTTGTTAACTATTGATAATGAAAATGAATATGAGATGCAAAAAACTCAGGTGCTTAGCTTAGAAGAAGATCTGGCCAATATGAAAGAGCAAATTGAGCAACTTGCTCGCTTGTCTTCTCTGGGGGAAGTAGCTGGAAATATGGGGCACGAAATTAATAATCAATTGGCAGTCATAGAAGGCTGGGCCGATCAGCTTGCCAGAGCTGAAAGCAATCCCAAAAGAGCCACTCCTGAGTTTGTAGCAAAAGCCGGTGGAAAAATTTTAGCTCATATCCAAAGGCTTCATCATCTCACATCTGCAATTAGAAACTTTGTCAGAAAAAATAACGAAGCTGAATATGGCTATCACGATATCAGAGACATCGTTAAAGACGCAGTGGATATTGCGAGGCCTAAAGCGAAGAAAAACAATGTAGCCGTGAAGAGTTTTTTTGAAGGCAAGGAGTTTTCAGTTCGTTGCATGGGCGTTGAAATTTCACAGGTGATTTTAAACTTACTTAGCAACGCGGTAGATGCTGTTTGTGAACAAGAAAAGCCATGGATACAAGTACGAGTCATAGAAAAGAAATCAGAGTTTGAAATTTCGGTAACGGACTCAGGGGATGGAATCGATCCAGCCATCGTGCAAAAAATGATGTCCCCTTATTTCACAACAAAGGCTCCTGGCAAAGGAACTGGAATAGGGCTATCTATTTCTAAGAACATCATTAAGTCTCATAGTGGGAGACTAGAGTATGACTCTCAATTTAAATACACGCGATTCATAATCACTCTTCCTAAAGACTTACCGAAGAAAAATAAGGAAGAGAATAGTGTTTCTGGGTAGTTAGGGAATTCCTTTAAAAGTGTTGATATTTCATATACTTGACTAGTTAGTTACCAAAATGTGAAAAATGCAAATTGAGTTAAATAATCTCTAAATTCTCCAATTACGCTAGCCGATAGTCTAGGTATGGAAGCTAAAAAGACATCAAAAAATCGATACAATTATAGGAAGCCGATTCACAACCTTAAGGTTGTAGATCTAAGTATTTTTGCAAAGTACCCGAGCTTTGCTAAGACCGCTGAGATTCTCGATATCTCCGTAAACGGGATGTTGCTACAAATTAGTAGGAAGCATCTCTCTAAAAAACTTAAAAATACGTTTAGTTTAAGTGATTTAGAAGGAAGGTATTTGAGTTTAAAAATCGAAACCATGAATCTAGATTTAGATGCTCTAGTGGTCAGAACGAAAAGCATTGATAAGGACACTTTTGAAATTGCTATCGACTACTCAGAAGGGGCACCAGAATATTGGCGAGAATGCCTATTTGATATGCTGCCGGATGATGAAGAAGGCTAATCGTCTAGAATAGGTCCTATTTCGTAGGATAAAACCATAGGGAAGCATTAGCTTCTCTTTCCATTTCTTTCCCTTAGTGTTAAGATTATTCTTATGACTACCCAATTACAAAGCCTATTAAATTCGCCAGAAGACACCAGAGACCAGCAATGGGAGATCAACTTTTTCGAACAGTTTGTGAAAGAAAAAGTGGATTTAGTATTTCCTGATCCAAAGCCAGGTCCTGATAGCTGGCCTTATTTGTTTTTACATACCGGGCCAAACGCCAAGGAGCCTGTGAAAGATGTATTGGGCTGGTTATCAGAAAAGGGTGTGGGTTTAGCCTTAAACCCCAATAAAGAGATGCCGGATTACATTATGCCCTATGGGATGATCTGGTATTATCGTGAAACCGGAAACTTCCTTTCTGATCATTTTAAATTTACAGGAAAAAAACTTCAGATAGAGCAAGGTAAGCAATACTTTACTGGTGAGCCATCAAAAGCTTATATCCCAGAATATGTTCGCAAAGTAGTACGCGAATTTTTGCGCCAACAAGGTGTTTTAAACCCTAGAGTATGTATGTTAAGTGAGGACCAACAATATTGGGATCTTTGCTTTTCGTTGGAATCTTTAGGAAATCCACCAAGTCATGAGCATGCAGGGATTGCCGAAGCATTGGGTTGGTTTTTTCCGAACCACTATAGCATAGTTTTGATTAGTGAGTCTGCCATCGGTAGTTTCTACTCTTTGTAGTAATTTAAAAATCCATTTTCTTAAAATTTTTTGCAGAAGGTGGATTATTTAAACTCACTGATTTTTAAAGACATACTTATATCATCTAAACTTAAATCGCCAATTCTAGCTATATCCTTAGTGTATCCTGTTTGTTCGAAACCTACTTTTTTGTAGAGCTCAAAGGCTGGAAGGTTCGTGGCGAACAATTCCAAATCTAAATACTCAACATCAATTTTTTTACACAAGCTTACGACTTCTTTTAAAATCTTTTTCGCAATGCCTTTTCCTGTATGCTCAGGGCATACGCCAAAGCCGTTAATGTGGCGTCGATGTTTAATGCTTTCAATACCATGATACTGTAAAACACAGTGAGCTAAGACTTTTTTGTTGTCATCGAAAGCGATAAAAACTTGATTATTTCTTTCGGAAATTGGTTTGCCAAGTTCGCTTTTAAATTTTTCTAAAAAAGAAATTTTTTCTGGCACTACAAGGCGGGGAGTAAAGTGTGGAAAGCCATTTACACCGTTTCTTTCGGTGAGGAGTTTTGCAAGATGCTCGAAATAGGCATCAAAGTCTTCATTGGTCTCAGCGATTTTAAACTGAATGCTTTCCATTAACTAAAACTAATGCTTTCGCCACGGCTAATTTTCATCATGCGATCTAAAGAACCATGAGCGCGTTGACGAAGGTCTTCATCAAGTTCAATTTTTGGTTCTAAGTTCAAAAGGGCATCTCTAATTTTCTCTAGAGTGTTTAACTTCATATAAGGACATTGGCTGCAGCCACAACTTCCTTCGGCATTTGGCGCTTGGATTAACTCAGCGTCGGGACGCATTTTGCGAATTTGATGGAAGATACCGTCTTCAGTTGCAATGATAAACTTTTTGGCTTCACTGTTTTTAGCCTGTTCGAGAATGAAAGAGGTAGAGCCAACATGATCGGCGTATTGTAAAACTTCAGGTTCACACTCTGGGTGCGCAAGAACTACGGCATCAGGATTTTTTTGAATTAAGTTATAAAGCTCTTTGGCGTGAAACTGCATATGCACTTCACAACTACCATTCCACATTTCCATTTCACGATTTAATTTTTTAGACAAAAAGTTTCCAAGATTACGATCTGGACCAAAAAGTATTTTTTTACCTTCAGGAACTGCATTCACAATTTTTTCTGCATTACTAGAGGTGCAAATGATGTCGCTTACCGCTTTAACTTCAGCACTGCAATTGATATAGCTAATCAAAACGGAATTTGGATTGGCCGCTTTCCACTCTCCGTATTCTTTACTCGGTGAGCTGTCTACCAGAGAACATCCTGCTTTTAGGTCAGGAACTAAAACGGTTTTGTCTGGAGAAAGAATTTTTACAGACTCACCCATAAAAACTACACCCGCTAAAAGAATAACATCGGCTTGAGATTCAGCGCCTCTTTGAGCAAGGTAAAGACTATCACCAGTAAAGTCTGCGATGTCTTGGATTTCACCAGCTTCATAGTAATGCGCTAGAATCACTGCGTTTCTTTGTTCTTTTAGCTCTTGGATTTCTTGCTCAATGGATTTAATCATTTTTGCGCCTCTTGGTTTAATGGGCTATAGATATAAATGATGCGGCACGAATAAGCAAGATCGCAAATCCATGTAAAAGCCTGCAAAAGCCATCTTATCCCTAGAAAATCTATCCTGGACAAATAATTGGCCTTTAGTTAAGAAAGAGTTTATAACTTACAGGAATGATTAAACAAAAACGAAAGGACTAGTTTGGAATCGATTGTTAGCTCTATTAATTCGGTGATTTGGAGTCCCGCTTTAATTTATTTATGTCTTGGTGCTGGTTTGTTTTATTCAATTACCACTCGGTTTTTGCAAGTTCGTCATTTTAAAGAAATGTGGCGTTTGATTTTAAAAGGGGAAAGTTCTGAGCATGGGATTTCTAGTTTTCAAGCTTTAGCGGTTTCTTTGTCAGGAAGAGTAGGGACTGGAAACATTGCAGGTGTTGCTGCTGCCATTGGTTTTGGTGGTCCGGGTGCAGTTTTTTGGATGTGGGTTGTGGCTTTCCTAGGATCAGCGACTGCCTATGTGGAGTCTACTTTAGGACAAATTTATAAAGAAGACTTTGAAGGAAGTTATCGCGGTGGACCAGCTTATTATATTGAAAATTTGTTGGGCTGGAAATGGTATTCTTTTATTTTTGCCTTAGCTACGGTTCTAGCATGTGGACTTTTATTACCGACGGTTCAATCAAATAGTATTGGAAACGCAGTTGCTCAAGCCTTGGGTGATGGTTCTCAAATCAATAGTTTCTTTGGTGTGCTTAGTAGTACAAAAGTTTTTACAGCCATTACCATTGTGGTGCTTTTAGGTTTTATTGTTTTTGGTGGTTTGAAAAGAATCGCAAACTTCACTCAAGTAATCGTTCCGTTTATGGCATTGGCTTACATTTTAATTGCTTTAAGCATCATTGTTTTAAACTTAGATAAATTACCTGGAGTAATTAGTTTGATCATTGGAGATGCCTTTACACCGATGGCTGGATTTGGTGCAGCGATTGGTTGGGGAGTGAAGCGTGGTGTTTATTCAAACGAAGCTGGACAAGGTACAGGTCCTCATGCGGCAGCAGCAGCAGAGGTAGATCACCCAGCACAACAAGGTTTGGTTCAAGCATTCTCGGTTTACATCGATACTTTATTTTTATGTAGTGCTACGGCATTTATGATTTTAATAGGTGGAACTTATAATGTGCAGGGACCTAATGAGAGTTTAATCGTTGAGAACGTTGCTGCAAATACAGAAATTGCTTCACCAGCATTTACGCAAATGGCTGTTGATAGTGTGTTAACCGGTTTCGGCGATATTTTTGTTGCTCTAGCTTTATTCTTTTTTGCATTTACCACATTGCTTGCATATTACTTTATTGCCGAAGTAAATTTAGCCTACCTTCGAAAGCATTTTAAAATTCCTTTCAATGATACGGCTTTAAAGATAGTGATCGTTTCAGCTGCTTTCTATGGAACGGTTAAAGACGCAAGTCTAGCTTGGGGAATGGGAGACATCGGTGTAGGACTAATGGCTTGGTTAAACATTGCTGCCATCCTTGTGATATTCTTTAAAGGCAAGCCAGCTTTGCTCGCGCTAAAAGATTATGAAGAGCAAATTAAAGAAAATCCCGATAAAATTAGCTTTGATCCTAAGAAGCTTGGAATAAGCAAAGCTAAGTTTTGGGAAAAGTAAAACGAAGGTCTAGGGGCGCTATTTAGCGCCTTTTTTTTGGTCTTTAAATTCATTATGTAGCTGTTTTGATTCAATTTTATTCACTGTAATGCCGATAACAAATTATAGTGAGATGGTGAGTTGAAAGTTAAAAATGTACATACCCCACAAATTGTAACTTTATTTTTAGGCTTTGTTTTTAGCATAGGCATTTACACCTATTCATTGGTTTTTGATTTTTCTAAAATCGATCAAGCCTGGATCGAATACCAAGAGCTAGTATCTAATAAAAAACATCTGATTTCAGAATTAAAATCTCAAATTGGTTATGGTGGCATGATCCATAATTTTAAAAATTATCTTTTACGTAAAGAGGAAGTTTATAAAATAGCTGCCATAGAAAACATTAAAAAGGCAAAAGAGATTATAGGGGAAATTGAAAGAATTGATTCAGAGACTGTAAATTCTCCGGAGCTCTTATCGCCACTAAAAAGTGTTATAAACAAATACGAAGTTGCTCTTGATGTGATCACAAAACTTCAACCAGCTCTACCACATGAAATTGATAAAATTGTAATGATTGATGATAGTGAAGCTATTAAAGCTTTTAGACTGTTGCAAGATAAAGTACTAATTGAGCGTTTAAACACTAGAGACAAGATCTTTGGTCTTGTTAGTGATTCTAAATTAAACGTAGTTTTTGGAGTCATCAGTAGTTTATTGTTTTTCTTGGTAGTAATTTTTTGGGTGAATCAAAAACTTTCAAAAGCCTTACAAGTGGTTTCGAACCAACAAGAAGCTCAAGTGAACAATGCAAGGCTTTCTGCTTTAGGACAAATGGCAGGTAGTGTAGCACATGAAATTAATAATCCTTTGGCGATCATTAAAGCTAGAGCCGACGCCTTAGACCGTGCCGTTCGTCGTGGAGATTTAACAGACGAAAAGTTAACAAAATTTACTGCGGATATTCGACGTACAGTCCTTCGTGTGAGTGCTATTATTAAAGGCTTAAGAAGTTTAACGAGAAACTCAGCAGAAACTTCCCTCAAAGAAGTTTATGTTGCAGACTTAATTGACGAAGTTGTGGCGCTTAGTTACGAGCGATATCGTTTGGCCAATGTAAAATTGGATATTCTTGGAGTAGAAAATCAAAAAATCTATGTCGATAAGGTTCAAATTGGACAGGTTTTGATTAACTTATTAAATAACTCCTATGACGAAGTATCAAAAACGGATGATGCCTGGGTTAAAATAGAGTTCTGGGAAAATTCCGAAAAATCTTTTCTTTCAGTGAGTGATTCTGGAAATGGTATTCCTGAGGAAGTGGTTGATCGCTTAATGGAGCCTTTTTTCACAACTAAAAACTCTGACCAGGGGACTGGAATTGGCTTAAGTATCTCTAAGGGTATCATTGATAAGCATCATGGTAAGTTCTATTACGATAGTGGTTCCGCTCATACTCGTTTTGTTATGGAGCTACCTAAAAAGACTGCTTTTGTTAAAGCTAGTTAAAAAACGGATTTTTAGAAACTAAAATCCGAAAGATTAAATTTTTCCACCTTTTAAAACTGTGATGATTGATTTAGACAAGGAGTTTAAACTTTCAAACACACCTTTGCCATCTTGTGCTGTGGCTTCAAATTCTGGTGCGTTGTATTTGTTTAATTCTTTTCTCATTTCATCAATAGACATAGCATTTGGAAGGTCGCGTTTATTGTACTGAATTACTAATGGAATTTCAGTAATGTCTAAACCTTGTTGTTTCAAATTTACTTCGAGATTTCGGAGTGAATTGATATTTTCTTCCATTCTCTCTTTTTGAGAGTCTGCAACAAAGATGATTCCATCAAGCATTTTCATAATTAGCTTTCTAGAAGCATCATAAACCACTTGCCCAGGAACAGAGAAAACATGAAACCTTACGCGATAACCACGAATTTCGCCCACATCAAGTGGTAAAAAATCATAGAACAGAGTTCTTTCAGTTTCCGCGTTTAATGCTTCAAGCTTGCCATCTTGTTCTTCGGAAGTTTCATGGAAAATGCGTTGTACATTGGTGGTTTTTCCACCCAGGGATGGACCATAGTAAACAATCTTACAGATGATTTCTTTGGTTTCTGGGTTTACTAAGGACATTAAATCTCCACGCGGTTAACAAAAGCTCGTCCAATGGTTCGACCATCAATATAATCAAGGTCACCACCAATCGGGATCCCGTGAGCCAGTCGAGTAAGCCTTATTCTATGCCCTTCTAACATTTTTGCAATATATAAAGCAGTTGTGTCGCCTTCTAAATTAGCATCTAGGGCTAAAATCACCTCTTCAATGGCGTCATCATCATTCACTTTTTTAATTAACTCACTGACTTTTAAGTCAGCAGGGCCAATTCCGCGCATTGGATTTATGGTTCCGTGTAAAACGTGGTAGCGCCCATAAAAGCTTCCTGAATTTTCGAGCTTCATAATATCGCTTGGTTCTTCCACAACACAAAGGCTTACTTTGTTTCTTTTTTCATCAGAACATATTCTGCAAACAGGGCTTTCGCTATAGGCAAAGCAGCTTTCACAAAGCTGAACCTTTTCTTGCACTTGCAGTAATGCTTTTGCTAAATCACTTGGGTATTGGCTACGATTTTTTAAAATATAATGGGCCAGGCGACCGGCAGACTTTTCACCGATCCCTGGGAGTTTACTTAGTTCTAAAATAAGTTGGTCTAAAGAAGCTAAGTGACTCATGTTTTACATTCCAAACATGCCTAATGGGCCAGTGATTTTGCCCATTTCTTTCTCGCTGTCTTCTTTTGCTTTTTTCAAAGCGTCGTTAGCAGCAAGAGCAATTAGGTCTTGAATCATTTCTTGGTCACCGGATTTAGCCAGGTCTTCGCTAATTTCCACGCGGTCGATATTGTTTTCGCCTTTAACGATTACTTTAACTGCCTCGCCACCAGCAGTACCTTCATATTCACGTTGAGCTAGCTCTTCTTGAACTTTCTCCATGCGCTTTTTCATTTGGTTCATTTGCTTCATCATGCCTTGCATGCCGCCGCCAGGAAATCCACCTTTCATTATTTCGTCTCCTTAATTGCTATGATTTTTGCGTTAAAAGTCTCTAATGCTTTCCCAACTATGGGATTCTCTTGAATTTGTTTTTGTAGAGCTTCTTTCGCATCTTGTTTTTTTTGTTTTATAATCTCAGCAGGACTATTCATTCCTGCGTGTAGTTTATCGTCTATAGGTAAAAACTCAATCTTTTCTACTTTTTCAGCCCATCCTGATTTTAAAATCACTTGTTGGATTTTGAGTTTTTTAGATTCTTCAGAAAGTTGAGCCATTAAGAATTCTTGTTGTTTACGAATCCCTAGTTTTAGCTGCCCATCTTCAAATGAAAGAGCAATGCAGTGTTCAAGTTGGGCGGCCAAAATCGGAGTGTGTTTTTGACTGTGTTGAACCAAGCGCATCCAGTTTTCGCTGAGGTCTAAATCATTTAAATAATGTAGAGACTCCATGGCGTTACTAGGCTTTGTCATCATACTAGGCTCTGAAGCCTTAAGCTGAGTTGCCTTCTGAGAATGCTTTTGTCTTTCTTGGGAATTATTTGAAGTAGGATTCAAGTCTTGGGCAGAGTTTCTTGAGCTATTAGGCATTGTGCTGCTATCAGCATGGCCATTTTGTGAAGCCTGAGGAACTTGTGTATTTTGAGAAGAGTTTGAATTAGTGTTGTGCGCTAGCTGAGAAGGCTTTTTTTTTTCAAGCTGCGAATCAGAATAATTTCCAGCCACTAAGTTTTTAATGTATGGCGCCGAAACCATACGCAGCATGGCCATTTCTAAAACCATAATCGGGTTGTGAGCTTTCGGTAAGTCGTTACCCGCTTTTAAGGCCATATCAAAAAGCATATGCACTTCTTCGGCACTGTATTCTTGGGCTAATTTTTGTAAAATTTGAATTTCACTTTGAGGAAGATCTAACAAGCTTTCAATATTATGATTTCCAGACACTTTCACCAAAAGAAGGTTTCTAATTTCTTCGATGAGTTCGTCCATATAGTTTTTAGCATCAGTTCCACCTTGGTGGATTCTCTCTAAAAGACCTAACATCGCCTCTTGATCGCGATTGGCCAATATCTGCAAGCCATCCAAGATCAGTTGACGGTCGGTTAAACCGAGTACTTCTACTAGTTTTGTGTACTTTAAGTCTTTATCGCAAAAGCTGATCACTTGATCTAGTAAAGACAAAGCATCTCGCATAGAACCATCTGCTTGCCGAGCTACTAACCAAATGGCCTCGTTTTCGTAGGCTACATTTTCTTGCTTACAAATATGAGATAGATGATCGGCGATTTTTTGCGTGCTAATGCGACGGAAATCAAAGCGCTGACAACGAGATAAAACGGTTACAGGAATTTTTTGAACTTCTGTAGTCGCTAAAATAAAAGTCACATGCTCTGGTGGCTCTTCTAAGGTTTTTAGAAGAGCATTAAAAGCACTGGTGGAAAGCATATGTACTTCATCGATGATATAAATTTTGTGTTTTCCGCTAGACGGCATATAGCCAACAGAATCACGAAGCTCACGAATGGCATCTACGCCATTGTTAGAAGCTCCATCAATTTCAATGACATTTACACTAGAACCAGAACTGATTTCTTCACATTCAGAACATTTGTTACAAGGGCGAAATTCAACAGCATTAGGGCAGCGCAAGCTTTTTGCCAAAATACGAGCGCTCGAAGTTTTACCAACCCCGCGTGTACCTGTAAACAATAGAGCATGGGGAAGGCGATCGGCCTTCAAGGCATTTAAAATTGTCTGTGCAATGGATTCTTGGCCAACCAGTTCTTGAAAACTTTGCGGTCGCCATTTCCTAGCAATAACCTGATACGACAAACTGCCCCCTGAAAATAAGTGTCAGGCGACCCATGGCACATCTTGAGCTCGCTGCCGCTGCTTCCTTCCGGACCTGACGGGGTTCACAAGTCAAAGATTGCATGGGACCTGACGTTGCACAACTTAACGGAAAACGGTCAATCGGACAAGGTTTCTAAGTATGTGTGATGGACTTAGAGGCTTATGCTGCAATGTTTAAAGACTCTTAAGCTGAAAATGAATGAATATTTTATATGCACACATATAAATCAAAGTATTTCCGTTTTGTATAGAGTTATGGGAGGCTTTCAAGAGTTGGCCCTTCCTTTCTAGAGGGTACGAGTCTCTGCTCTTAGGAGTTCGCTAGCAGTATAACCGTTAGAGTGTTTAGACTGAGCTTGCAAAGTGCGATCTGAAAGCTTTTTTATTCAGACGACGCTCACAAGTTTTGAAATTTACTAAAGCATAATTGGAAGATGGTACGAGTAGATATTAAGCATCTGAGCTTTCTCTTGCATTCAGAATTAAGCTTTCTTAGGATTTCACTATAACTTTAAGGGGAAAATTTTATGAAGAAGCTTGGATTAATTTTATCATTACTGTTTTTAACAAACTGTGCCCATCACAAAAGTCATCATGTAGAAGTAGATACAAATTGGGGAAACCTAGAGAGAGTAACCAATGTACATCAACATGTGTATACAGCAGGGCAACCCAACGAAGCAGCAATTGCAGCTTTTAAAGAAAATGGAGGAGCAGTTGTTGTGAACCTTCGTGAAGAGTCAGAGACTGGTTTTTCTAAAGAAGAGAAAAAATGGGTAGAGTCTAAAGGAATGACTTATTATCACATCCCAGTAAATGGTAAAGACATGAAAGCTGCTCAGTTTGATGCGGTAGAAAAAGTTTTAAGTGATCACCCTAAGCAAAAGGTACTGGTACATTGTTCTAGTGCAAACCGTGCCGGTGCTTGGTTTGCTTACCATGTTTCTAGAAAGCACAAAGACAAACCAGAGAAAGCCATGAAAATGGGTGAGGCTATGGGAATGACAAAAAGTGGGTTAAAATCTCAAATGAATGAAATGATCAAAGAATAAAGACTGAAGCTGAATTTATATTTAGAAGGAAGGCAGCCTTGGGCTGCTTTTTTTTGATAAAGAAGAGACATTGATCTGTTTTAATAGCTGTTTCGAGCAAAGACGTTTTTCCTAAAATCCATATAAATAGCTTTTGTTATTGCGGGCACAAAGTAACTAGAGAACTTAAAAGAACGTATGATATAGAGATGAAATTAGGGATTTAACTCTCTTTTTTTGTAAAATAACTTAACAACTAAAGTGAAAAGGCCGACTAAATGATATGCTACGAGTTTTTAGGCTGTATGTCGCGTTATCGTTTATACCCTTGTTGGTTTCTTGTTTTTCTCAAGTGGGAGAATTACAAGGTATTATTCGTGACGATTCTACTGAAAGTTCATTAGGTTTTAAAATTCTTAGAGATACAGATCAATCAGCTGTGTCGCATACTCTACCAATTTCTTGGAAAATTACATTTGATCAATCCATAGAGAGTGGAGCATCTATTAAGGATTTAATACAATTGAGTGACTCCAGTGCAAAGTTTGAACTGGAAGAAGTTGTAGAAGGTGTAGAGTATAAGGTTCACGTCTATGAATCTGATTTTTCCGATTTAACTTTAAATATTAATACCGAAGGCTTAAAAAGCCAAACGGGTAAAGCATTTAAACGAAGTCCCGCAGAACTTCAAACAGTAAACTATAAAAGGCCATTTGCAGCCAGTGGTTCTATCCACCTTTCAAGCTTTTTACCAAAGCCTTCATTGGCACGACTTCGTTTCAATGGCTATAAAGATGGAAAATTAATTTTGTCAAACACTGCAGTTTTAGATCGTTTTGTACTTACAGATGGTACTCCGGAAGGTTCAAAGTATGTTCCTAAAGCGCAGATATCCCCAGTCAACCAAAGTATCAACTCTTTACACTTACAAATTTTCGATGACCCAGAAAACTTAAATAAGTCAAAGTTAGTAAAAGCGGAAAGTGCCTATTCGACCGAGTATGAAGTTATTTATGATTTTGATGTTGTGAGAGCTTATCGATGGCGAAGAAACTCAAGTCCACAGAGGGCAAGAGGAAATCCCTTCTTTCTTTTTAGATCTCAAATATATTTTATGGCAGTGCATACCGATGGCTATTTGTATTTATGGAAAACTGACGGCACAAGTGTCGGTACAACAAGGCTTTTTAAAATGCCGGAAGTAGTTTTAAGTGACACCTATTTAGAAGCGAGTTTTCAAACCTATGACGAAAATTATTTTCTGATGAATGTTAGCACCTCTGAAGAAGGAGCGAACTGGTATATTTCTGATGGAACGGCCGATGGAACCGAGTTTATGGGTGACACTCGAACAGGATCTGCAAGTCATATTTTTGGTGGCGTATTGAGAGCCATCAATGGAAGCTTTTTATACCAGGGGGCAAATGATTCTGGTGGGGGTTGTTTTTTTATCAAGGATAAAATCATCAATAGTGATCCAATCGATAAATGTAGTGTGTGGAGTGATATCGCCGGTGGTGTTGTTGAAGCGGCGGGTAGGTTATATTGGATCAATAACAATCAAATTTTATACTCTTTTGACGGTAATGCCGTTCGATCTGAGGGACTGACGAATAATAAATGGATAGCTAGACTTCAAAATGGAAACTTAATTATTTTTGGAGCCGATAAAATATACCAAGTTCCATCGAGTGGTGGTTCTCCAGTAGAGATCCAAGACTTTTCATCAAGCATAGATAATACTTATCGATGGGTAGCATTTAAAAATAAGGTTGTATTTAGTGCTGCTAATGCAAGCTTGGGCACTGAGCTGTATATGATGGATATCGACGGAACAGTAAGTTTAATAGAAGACTTTAATTCTGGTGCGACATCCACTTTTGATACGGGCACTCTTTGGTTTGGTGAAGTTATAGGAGACTATTTTTATAATTTTGTGAGTATTGCAGGGCAGACTTACATCATCAAAGTAGACTATTCAGGGAATGTGGTTAAAATTCCTCTAGCAGATACATTCGAGTTTTCTACTAATAATATTGCGGCTCCAGCCTTTTGGCAGGTAGGAGAATATATTTTAACAACCGCTTCTAATTCACAAGTGGCTAATGAACTTTTTAGAATAAAGCCGGATAACTCTATTGAGCCATTAATGAATACAATGCTAACGACTTCGAATTCTATTTTTACGGGATATAATTCACAAAATTCGACCTATAGTCTTTTTGCGGCAAACACCTTGAGTGGTGAAGCATTATACAGTTTTAATGTTAACACTAACGCCATTGTAAATTTATCGGGACCATTTACACCGGTTGGATCCAAAGGTGTAGATTACCTCTATTATTCGGAGCGAGAAAGTATTTGGTTGTTTTCTATTACTGACAAAAATTATCGTCATAAAATTTATATTACGGATGGAACATTGGGGGGAACTAGTGAAATTACTGGTTTTGGTGTTCCTGGTCAGGTAGAAGTGTTTGGTGAAACGAAGGATTATTATTTTATCTATTCCGTGGATTCACAACCTGTTTCTGATCGATTTATCTACTCTGTGAATAAGCTGAGCTTAGCGACGACTAAACTTTCTCAAGTTCGAGCTCCTCAGATTTTCAGCCCATTTTGGCGATCCTATGATTTAGACTATGACACAAATCGAGTGGTATTTGGCGATACTTCTGATTCGCCGACTTTAACAGACGGAACATTAGCGGGAACGATTAGCCTTAACCCATCTTCTACTCCTCATAGTATATCAAATGTCGATCCATCTCTAATGATTAGCTCTTCTAGTGTTTTTGCTTTAACGCATTGGGAATTACTAAAATTAGATCCCACTGGCGTTGCTGACCCTGTTGATGTGACAACATTAGTTTCTGGTTACTCCATTCCTAGAGTAGCAACGGATACTGTTGTGATGTTAAAGGACAGGGCGGTATTCTTGATTTACGATGGTGCAACTGGAAAGGGCGAGTATTACAGTTATGATGGAACAACACTGGAGAAAATATCTGATCCCACTCCTGGCTTAGGCAATGACTATGCCTACAACAATGTTTATGCTAGGAACCCGGTTCATTCTGATTTTCACAAAGCCTATGGTTATGTTTCCAATTGGATGGTCATGCTTTACAACTTTATTAATTACAATCATTCCGTAAGTACGATCGATACTCTAGGTGTATATCCAGCTACCCCAATATGTGATGCAATGAATGACCGCTGCGTTTATGCGGATTCTAGTAATGTGTTTTTAGGTGATCTTGATTTAACTCAAATAGAAGACTGGGGAGCTGTTCCTGGTGGCGTAAATGTACTTAGTACAGCTGATGAAAGTTCTGGTGTTGTACGATCATTGGCTGGCGCTTACTATTGTGTTTCTAGTAATGGGATTGAATCCTTAGGAGTAGACTTGGACGGTCTTAATGCGGTAAGCATTGGAAATAATAATTTCATTTTCTCTGGTGACGAAAATTCTTATTATGTGATCTATAAAGTAAACTGTGGCCTAAGTTCTAGTATTACAAAAGTTGGAAGTTTCGAAGAAAAAGATGTGCAACCGAGTATAGCTTTATTCTTAAGGAATAAAGCTATAGTCTCTTATAACGGCAAGAACTTCTTCTTGGACTATTAAAACTTTTTAGAAGCTAGCGTTTTTAGCCGAAGTTTTAATGTACGAGTTGCGCTGAAGAACTAATTTCTTTATAGCAGAGGCATTAATAATGGGGAGGGGGAACTTCTTCGGATAAATTCTTAATTCCTTGATCCAATCCGCCTTTCAGTTTTACTTCTTCAAATTGTAGCCAAAGGTTTTTTAAGCGCTGGAGCTCTTTTTGTTGCTGAACAATGACTTCGTTTAATTCTTCTATTAGGTGGTCTTGGTAAGAAAATTTCATTTCTAAGTCAGTAATTCTTTTCTCTAAATCTTCCATTCTATACCTTAGTGTTTTTATATTTTAGTCTGATTATTGCTTATTTAAATAATGGCATCAATTGGCCCTGAAAACTTCGTCTAAGCTGAATGCCACAATATAGCAATTCTCTGAGTTTTTGGGGAAAAAACTTCTTTTAAGCATGGATTTGAATTAATTCTAAGTTCTCTTAAGGCATATAGGTGTCAGTGGGCTATTTATAAATGAGCTAGTCTTGGCAAAATAAAATTACTTGGAGGAAGTGCTCTAAAAATGAAGCCTATTGAGAAATTTTCACGAGTACATTTAAACAGAGTTTTACTCAGTCGAAAGCCTAGGCTATTTACAGTTTTAAAAATCATTAAAAAAAGTACCTAGAGTTATAGTTGTAGAAATTAAAAACTCTCTTACTCATTAACTCGAGGGCTTGCGATAAATTTAAAAAGCTTTGTAAGATCATGAAATTATTTTCTTTAGGCCTTGCCAAGTAGAGCATTTAGGTTTTCTAATTCTTCTGCCCAGTAGTAGTAGTCTTTAAATTGTGGAAATAGTTGTGGGAAATGTGGGTCCTCCCAACGCTTTGCAATCCAAGCACTATAATGAATGATTCTTAAAGCCTGTAAGAGAGGAATGAGCTTAAGTTGTTCTCTGTCAAAAGATCGCAACTCCTCGTAGGCTTTTAAGAACTCTTCTAAGAGCTCACCTTCATCGCCAGCTGTGAGCATCCAGATGTCTTGAGCAACAGGTCCTGTGATGCAGTCATCAAAATCCACAAAGAAAAAGTCTTGGCCATTATCAAGAAGGTTTCCACGGTGGCAATCACCATGAATTCGTTGAAAAGGAGTTTCATCACTAAGATCAATGTATCTGTTAATAATCTTGGTAGCGGTAGTTATGTATTGGCGATGCACGCTAGGCTCTATCCAGTTTTCTAAGACATCTAAATCGCTCCAACCATAGTCCTCTCCATCTAAAAAAGGCCGGTGTTGAAACTCGTCCCTTTGTCCAACATTGTGTAGTCGAGCTAAGGTCCTGGCAATTTTACGAATGTCTTTCGGCATGATTTCATCAGGCATTCGACCTTGGTGTTTTTCAAAAAAACTAAAATAGATTCCATCTTGTAAGCCAATGCTATCTTGATTTTTTGGGTTTTTGATTGCTGAGCCAACCATAAGTCCTTCGGCCTCTAGCTGACTTAAAAACCAGTGCTCTTCGCTAATGGCCTCATAAGACCAGCGATTCGGTCGATAGAATTTTGCAATGATTGGGGCTCTTTCTTCAAGATAAATATGATATACACGATTTTCGAAGGAATTTAATTGGATTAACTGTCCGGTTGGTTGAAAACCAAAACTTTCGGTAGCTGTGCAAATCTGTTCCGGTGCTAATTTGTAAAAACCTTCTTTATTCATCATCACTACAATATTTACTGAATTCTTCTATTGGTAAAGGATTAATTCTAATACTTTGGGTTTAAGCGTTTAAGAAAGGAAAAAAAGATGGTTTCCTACTAGAAACCATCTTTGCAGACATTTTTAGAATATACTTCTGATTAGAACTTTGCGTATTCGTACAAAGGAACCAATTCGTTACCCGAGATACATTGAACCTCTTCAAAAGGAAAAGGAAGTGTTTGATTGAACCATGAAAACGAATTTTCTCTTCTTTCTTGGCCGAAAAGGGAGCCAGTAATTTCATCACAACTGGAAAGTTTTGCTAGTTCTATGTAAGACTGACTGTCTTCTCTGTGGAAGAATGAAATTAACTTCTCTGCTTGGTCACAGGATTTTAAGGCTTCATTTCTAGCGATTGCCGCATCTGCCTCAGATTTAAATTCATAAGAATCTTCACTGTGAGAGCTTTGATAAAACATAGATAGTTTTGAATTAAAGAAAAATTCAGAAGCCAATTTACATTGGTCACTAGGGATTTCTTCTTGATAGCCAGTAGAACCAGTGGTGTGCTTATCGGCAGAACTAGCTGGAACTTTTTGGTAAATTAATTTATCCATCTTATCAATAGAAGTTCTTGGCTTAGGTTTTGCGTCAACTTCGCCGAATCCAAAGAAAGTGCTATTGAGTTGGTCGGATGAGAATACAGTATCAACTTTAGCTACTTTCGTTTCAAAAGATTTCATCTCTTCCGTTTTAAAGCCATAGGCTTGTACCGTCTCTAGCATGCTTTTTACGGTAGAATCCCAGTCAAACTCACTATCTCTGAACAACTCCACAAGCATCACTTGTTTCGCATCCAGCACACGAATGTCACCAGCAATGTTTGCTGTAGGACCATAGTTAATTTCTGCTCGACCTGCGGCAGTCATTTCGATTCCTTTTAAGACCATTTCGTTGTTTTCAACAACAATGTATCCAGGAAGTACGTGACCGGTCTCATAAATGAAAACAAGATTATCGGTTGGTGCATTTCTAAGTGAGTTTAAAGTAGCAAATAGGTTTGTTCCACCATAGCATTGAATCTCTCCAGCACTCATTGGATGTTGTAGTGCCCAAGCCTCTGGGTGGTATTTGATTTTATCTCCATCTAAATAGTCAGATTCGATTTTCGAATCAAATTGGACTTTGAAGTCATGTGGACCAATCGCTTCCACTTGAGAAATCTTTTTTAACTCTTCCATTGCCTCAGTTAAGCTGTCGAAATTTACATTATCGGCAAGTTCATTCTGTAAAACAACCGCTTCAATGACTTCGGAGAAATCAGGGGTTTGTCCTGCTTTGATTGCTTCTGCTAATTTAGCCTTTCTATGCTCAAGAGCTAAATAAGTGATTGAATCGGTTGAATATTTCGCTTTTTTTTCTTCAAGGGCTGAAAGCAAATTTGAAATTTCTAGGATCTCATTTTCTGTTCTTTCTTTTGTAGCTGTATTTTCCCAAAAGCTCTCTTCGAGCGTTTGAAGTTGTTGGATTCTTAGTGCTATTAATTCTGGACTTTCTGTAGAACCAGAGTTTTGTAAGTGAGAACTTAGTTCTCCCTGACGTCTAATTAAATTATCAGTAAAAATTTTTAATTTCTGTTCATCAGCTTTGATTTCTGCTTGGGCAAAACTAATTTTTGAATCAAGTTTAGAAAGCTTTGATTCTAGTGTTTCAAGTCTACTTTGTTTTAAATTAAGTTCTTCAGTATTACCTTCAGACCAAAATTTCAGGCTATCCCACCAACTTGTCTTTTCTAGTTCTTTTATTTCACTTTTTAAATTTTTTACCTTTTCTTCCTCTTCGGATTTCAAGGCTTTATAATTTGTTAAAGATTTTTTTGTGGATTCGATGTTTGCGCTTATAGACTGAATTTCAGATTGGTTATTCTCTATAAACTGTTGCAAGTCAGTCACAGTTTTAGAGTTTGCTTCAAGTATAGAATCTGCAGCCCCTTGTTTTCTGTGTAACTCATTAATAGAGGTTTGATAGCTTTCTTCATCAGATAGATCTACACCAAAATCTTGCATAGCTTCGTCTTTAATTTTTGCAATTCTGCTTTCTGTATCTACTAAGTTTTTTCTCACTTCTTCCAATTCAGAGTTTAGAGATTTGAGCTCAAGATCTAAATCTGAGTTTTTCGATTGAAAATAATCCTCGATTTCGAGTTTATCTGTTGAAAACTCAGTTTGTTGCTTTTCTGAAAATTTTAGCTGCAACTTTTCAAGGCTATTAAACTGTGGAATTTGAATTTGTTTTTCTTCTGGATTTGACTGACAAGCAGACAAAGCCAAACTTAGCAAAACTACTGCGTGAATCTTTTTCATATATTACTCCCGTATTTTTTCAATGGAATTAATAGCAATTTTAATGCCGAGTTGAAAACGAATAAGTTTATAGAAGGACTGGCCTATAAAAAAAGCTTGTACATTCATTGATCAGTATTTTGAAAGAACTCCAAATACTTTGGAGCGAGTAATTAAAGTTTTTGATTAAGCCCAATCGATTTAAGTACAGAAGCTCTTTGAGTAAACTCAGTCTATTAAAGTGAAAAGCAAGGCCTATTTAGCTGATGCTCTACAAGAACTATCTGATTCTTGCAAAGAGCGCATAAACTTTAGCCAAGCTTTTGTGTCTGCCATTTTTCTACTTTGAGAAGGGTAGAAGTTTCTGGAGCTTATATTATTTCGGTAAGCTTCGAAAGCTGTTTCAATATATGCCCTTCGATCGATCTCATTATTTAAAACAACATCGTATCCAATGTCTTTAGCAATAAACCCAAGGGTAGAATGCTCTCCTAAAGTTAGATCTACTTTGGGAATTAGGTCTGCAGAACTTAGGGAAGATTCATAAAAATTCACTGCCACACTTAGAGTTTTTCCATTGGGATGTTCGGTAAGTAGGCTCTCAGAGAGGCCATCAATGAAAGAGATATCAAAATTGGGATGAGGAGCATATACAAAAGTTAGATTTCTAGAGTTAGGGTCTTTCAACCACTTAGTTTTAAAACCTGCAAAAAAGCGGTGAAAATCTACAATCGCTGAATTGCCTAAAAATAGAATTCGATAGGCATCTTCTGGAGAATGCTGGAACAAAGTCTTTAAATCTTTTTGAGACGAACTTTTTAGGTTTTTGCCAGAGTATATTTGATTTAAAAAAAGGTGAGGTAAGCTATTTATCTTTTGTTGATCTACACCACTGTTTAGTAGGAAGTTTTTCATTTTCTCTGAATGAACTAGAAAGCTAGTTTTAAAATTTTTGTTCCTTGCTAGGCTAATCATTCCTTCTAACAGACGCTTATTGTATCGGTTGTGGATATTTTGCTTTTCCATAATTTCCAGTTCGAAAACATAATGAATATCAGGGCGAAGTTTGAAATATCTAAGTTCAGGACGAGTTTTGAGGAGTTCATCCCAATGAATATTTAAATAGCCAAACATTGAATGAGTTAAACTACTGTATAGTCCCAAAATTAAAATGGAATTTTTAGAAAAGCTAGACAGTCTTTTTTCTAAACCTTCATCTTCACTAATTGTTATGCCTTCGCTTGAGACATAGAATTGTTCAGCAAGTTTAGTTTTTGAGAATAGCTCCATAGCTTCGTGGTAGCTTCTTTCCTGGGAGCGTCGGCCAGATGATCGATTGATCTCAGTTTGTGCAAAGGAAATGCTATTTGCCAAGATTAATACTATAAAAATTAAAGATTTTCCCATACATAAAGGTATAAGCTGAGAACTTCAAAATGTGAGATTTAATTTTCAAAAGCGAAATATTTTCAGTTTATCTGAATAACTTTAAGACGAAATTAGGGCCTTTTGAGGGGAAAACTGTCATATGCATAGTCTTAAATTTCAAATATCCATATCTTTTTGGTCCATTGAATATTATGACTAATGAATGCTACTAAACCAAATCAAAGAACAGCTCCTAAAAACACATGATAAAAAAATCACCATAGAGTGGATCAGTGGTGTGGAGTATTTAGTTTATGATGGTTTTTATTTCCTGTGGAAAAAAAGAGCTTATTATCGAAATATAAATGCTAAAGTCTATCCCGATCTAAAATTAACAATCACTACAGGAAAAAAAGCTCCACAATGGTTTATAATAAAGTTCATAGAAGAAAATCGTTCCTGGCTTGAACAGAGTTTGCAGCATCATTTTAATGAGTTGCTAAAATTAAAAGATGAAAAACTACTTCCAAGGCCAAAACCAGGTGGCTGGGCTCCTTTGATGGGGCATGCAATGCGCTTAGAAGAGGTGAGTAGCAAAAAGGAACAAGGCGCTGATTGGCAGAATAAGGTTTTAAAAATTTATCCAGGCAGGAAAAGTTTTCTTCAAGCCTTATTTGATTTTTACAAAGCCGAAGCTAAAAGACAAATCACAGTGATTCAAAAAGAAGTTTCTGAAAAAATGGGACTGTACCCTGTAAAACTGAATTTTCGAAAACCTCGCACACAGTGGGGAAGCTGCAATTCAAGAAAAGAGATCACTTACAATTGGAAACTGATTGCAGCGCCTTACCGATGGATTGAATATGTGGTTGTACATGAGACTAGTCACCTTCAATTTATGGATCATTCTGCAAATTTTTGGCAATTAGTGGCCAGCGCTTGTCCTAAATACAAGAGCTATTCCAAGGCTCTCAAATCGCAGCAAAATATTTTTGAATTTCTCAATGAAGAGTCTAATTTATACCTACATAAGTTTCACTTTAATCGATTAGATAAAAATGCCTTTTCTGATTATTAGTTTCAGCAAAAGGCCATTGGCCTTTCAATTGGGTTTAATTGAATTGGCCTTAGCTCAAGGCCTGTGAAGTAATTTTAATGAACTTTCCTTTGATTCGGGCGAAAAGACTGCCGGTGGAACAAATGTGCCTGCAAGCCAGAAGAATATCCATTGAGGAAATATAGGATGAAGAATAGGTTTGCTGCAGGTCCATTTTTGCACCCGAAATTAAAGTGCTAGCTCAGTGTAAAATACCTTCATAGGTTTGCTAAGAGAGACTTTACTCGTATTTAAGAAGCATTTTCTTAGAATCCCCAAAGGCTTTGGAGAGTTTTATAGTTTGTAAATAACTCCTTAAGCTGTTCTTAAGCGGCTAGAACTGGCCCACATAATTGCGGATAGAATTTAACAACTACTGGAAAACTTATGTTTTAAGTACTTTGACCGGTTTTGGTTTTTCTTGCATTGAATTTAGTAAAGAATTTCAAGTCTTTAAAATGCTATTATCCGCAAAGCGGCTACTGCTTGGCAAATATTAAGATCAGAGGTGTTGTTTGGAGGCCATAATTTAAACAAGATGAGTTTGTGAAAATTACAAGCCTATAATGAAAAGTTAAAAAGACCATAAAGTTTTGCTATATTTCGCGGCATATTACATTTCAAAACTGTTCAGGAGCTTATACTTTTGAAGTCTATCTTATTGATCGCAATATATTGCTTAGTGAGTTTGTCATCTTTTGGCTTTAGCTTTTACTCTCAATTGGTTTGGGAGAAGCCAAACATTTATTATTATTTTATGAAGGATAGTCGTACGCCTTCACTCTTGAAGCAGTCAGAAGAAATCTTTGCTAGGGCCAATAAAATCATCGGCAGGAAGTTTTTTATTAGAACGAATGATTATAATAGTTCAGACATTCGAATTCGTTTTCGAGAGGATGACATCTATTCAAATGTTGCTGGTCATAGTTTGTTGGGACAAGGTGCTTTACGGGAGGATAAAGAAACTCCTACTTTCGTCTTAAACTATGATGGGTTTGGAGAGCATAAATCTTTAGATGAATCTCATTTTTGGCATGAGTTGTTACACGTAGGTGCATTTGTTCACGAATTTCAATCTCCGCAGTTTAATCTTTATCAACTTAACAACCAAGCTTTTTGGGGAGAGGAAGCAATTTATCAAAGTGACTATGATGATTCTAAGGTTGAGTCAAAAGATGACTGGATTTCAAATTATAAGATTTTAAGTCATGAATATGTACAGTATTCATTTTACGATCCTTACTCAGTAATGAATTACCACAACACGGAAGACTATAGTATCGAACCAATGAGACCAGCATTGAGAGAAGCTAAATCCGATAGTGGAGAAAGGCTTTACCTTTCCTACTTGGACACATTGGGTTTGAAGTATCTATACAATCCTAAGTATAAAAAAACTAAGGTCAAAGAATCTTTCATTCATTTAGATAATAGTGGTTTCAAAAACAATTTAGGAAACTCCAAATTTAGCGATGTGAGTTTTGAATTAAAGAACGGGCAAATTATCCTACAATTGTATTTTGGCCATCAAGCTTTTGTGTTTAAACGTAGCCATTGGGGCTGGGGCTTGCTAAATGATTCGGATATCTATGTGAACGGCTTGAAAGTAGATAACAAATTGTTTGAAGAACGAAATCTTATTTTTGATTATCTAATTCCGGGAGCCAATGAAATAATAATTCAGCCTAGAAAAAGTATTTTGCCAAAAGATTTTCTTTTGCGACTAGAATTTGATGAACTTGAGTACTCTTTTTCAGATTATGGTGAATCAGGATCCATGATCAATCAAGACTCTGGTTATCACTATTTCGCTTGGTTAAATGCGATTAAGGAATATAATTTTGAACCGGTAGATTCATCCTCCTATTTTAGGAATTCAAGCAAAGCTCTTTTTTCTGAAGATAAATTTTCTAGTTTCTTGGAAGAACTAAATCAAAAAAGAGAGATTATGGTCAGCCAAGAATATACAAAAATTTTATCTAGCTTACCTGTTTTCTCCAAAGAAAATGTAGAGAAAAAGAATCAGGATTTAAAAATAAGGTTTGAAGAATATGATTTAATGAAAACCATTGAGCATATGGATTTTGATGAGCTTTTAGAGTTTTTTAATTCAATGCAATTTATAAGCTCGCGTGTTATAAAGTCTCAAAAGCCCTTCAAGGCTTTGGCTATGGCTTTAGTTGACTCAGATTTTGATGTGATTCGTAAAAGCTTTAATGAATTGAAAAGAGCGCGTAAGGAATTTACGGAAACGGAAAAATTTTATTTGTTAGCACTGCTTCCAGATTATGAACGGAATTTTAATGGCGCTGTCACTGTTCAGTATTTTGAGCTTTTATTAAAAAACTTTGGAGCTGCTGAGATTTTTAAGATCGCAGAAAGATTTGTTTCCCTTGAGCATGCTATGGAAGGGGCTGCAGATTTTTTTGATTATTGGTTATATGCATATATTGATCTTAAAATTGAAAAGCTACCTACAAAAGAAATTTGCGATGGCTTTGGGCACTGTAGTTATTCGAAGTTTTTGAAAGTGATTGAGGAAAGTACAATTCTATTGTGGTCTATGGATACGCAAGTTTCTTCGAAATTAGATCTAAATAAGTTGTTTGAGTTTAGCTGTTTTACATTAGACGACTTCTGTGTTCCTTTGGCTGAGCTATTTGCAAAGCATTTCACCGGAGATATAGTTAAGCATTTACAGAGTGCTTTCACAGATATGGATCCTTTTTTGCAGCTTAGTGTGTTGGAACTTCTGAAAACTCGAAATCTTCTAAATTACGAGGAGTTTGCTAGAGCTGGATTGCTAGATGTTCGTGATAAAATGTTTTTTGAAGATGGTCAGTTTCTGGCTGAGAACTCTAGAGACTATATGTATCTTAGGGCGGTTACAGAAGAAAAGGGTGATTTACAAGACGCTTTTGTTGACTGGTTGAAGCTTGCAAATCATGAGGGAGATCGTCCCGTAACTGGTTTTGCAACAGATTTTATTAAAAAGACTTACGAGAATTACGGAGGCATTTCTTCTATTTACGAGGAAATGTTTAGTAAGCCTTGTGATAAAAGTAGGTTGGGCAGGAACGCCAATTGGTATTATATGAGTCAAGAGTGGTTCCTTCCCTTTAGGTTTATACATAAATCAAGATCATCCTTTTTTAGCAATGTAAAGACTAGCTTTAAAGATTGGTTCGTGAGTAAAGACGAAAATGATCTCTCTCTCTATTGTGAACCTAAGTTTGATTATAGTTCGGAGTTATTAAGATACATTCTGGCCACAGGAGACTTTAATGATTAGATTGGCATTGGTTTGGATTTTAATTTTCTTTTTTAAAGTAAATCTAACACTGGCTGGTGGATGGCAGACGGAGAAACCGGGTAAGTATCATCCTGGAAGTGAAGCTTATAAAGCGCTTAATTTTCCATTTGGTAGTGTTGTGGGAATTAATGAAGCGGGAGATCAGTCTTTTTCTTGTGTAGGATTTTTTGTTAATCGTTTTTTTGTGAGTGCAAAGGCTTGTTTTGATTCTCTCATTGAGGGCTATAAAGAAATATATGTTGCCCCAAGGTTGAATATAAAAGACTTTAATTCTCTTGATGAAGCCTTTGAAGTAAAAGGGGTGCACTTTGGTGAAGATCCTTTGGGTGATGAGTTTTTAGATCTGGTCTACCTAGAGTTTGACGATGTTCCCATGACCTTAAAAAGAGAGCAAAAAGTTTGGCGAAATGTAGATCCAACGAATTTTAGCGGCGAACTTTACCTTTCCAAGCTTGGTAATTTTCAATTTGAACTTTCTAAATGTGAGTCATTCAAAAAGAGTTACGATTACTTCTTTTTTGAATGTATAAATCATAATAATTATCATCATTATGATGTGTTACCGTGGATTGATGCTCAAGGGACATTAATTGGATATACCATTGCAATGGTGGGGAACACAGATTGGCAAGGTTTTGGAATTTTTAGGCCAATCACAGATGATATGATTGGTTTATTTTTTCGAAATGAAAGACCTGCTTCGATTCAACAAAGGTATATGGGGCGCTTTTTTGCGAGGACTCGAGGTCTTAATTTACTTACAAAATGTCCTAAGCAAAAAGAGATTGAGATCGAAATGAAAGTTGGAACAAGTTCTTTCCTGAGGGCCTTTGGTGTTAAGGCAAATGGTCTTACTCATATTATGCAGTTAAAAAAAGGTGAGAAAGTATACCTAAAAGCAAAGCTTAAACCTGGCATGAAAGCACGCTGGAGTAAAACGGCAAGAAAAGACGGCTACGTTGAAATTGATGCATTTACAGAAGATGTTGTGGATTATGTCGTAGAATTGAAGTGCCAATAAACTTTAATTTTTTTGGAGATAAATGGGTTTGAGGTAGGGATCAGTTAATGTGAGAAGCCTGTTTTTTAATCAAAAGCTCTTTAAAGGGCTAGGTGGTGCTGAAAAAATAGGCTATGCAAATGCCTTCCAATTGCTTCTAGTTTTTTTAGGAATCACAGATTTCTACAAACTAATTTCTATAAATATCTTAGATCCATTCTGAAAACCAAATGAAAACTTCATGATATGCCTAAAAAAAAAGCTCATTCTATTGAGTATTGTAAAAAGTCCGCAAAGAAGCCTAGCTTTTAGGCCCTAAACATTTAAATTTATTCAGTTGTTTCGCTATCATAATGCAATGCAAATCTTAAAGAGAATGCGCTGAGAACTTGCCTTACAGGCCTTAAAAGATTAAAACAAGAGCATTGCAATTTGAAAAAAATGAAATTGTACCGTTCTAAATGAAAATGGAAGGCTTGGTGTTCTTAAATATTCTAGCTGTTTCAATCATTTACGGTGATTTTTGAAATGATATAAAATCATTTTTGGAAGAGGAAAAACATGGCTCAAGACCACCATAACCAAGCTGGATTCAACGTTGTAATTGGTAGCATCATCTTTACATTGGCTTTCATGATTTATTTGGTAGCGATTCACCCGGGTGTAACTCTGGACGAAAATAAACCAGCTGCTAAAGAAGCTTCTAAATAAAAGCAGGTTCTCTTTGATGTTTAAATCTTTTCTTTTCACATTTCTTGTCTTGTTTTCGGTTTCTAGCTTTGCTGGCATTGAAAACCAATTCAAAAAAAATGAAATGGACGAGCTCCGTGATGGCGTAGGTATCGACGAGAAGCTTGGTGATAAGATCGATTTGAATCTTAAATTTAAAAATGAACAAGGCGAAGAGGTTAGTCTCGGTAGTTACTTCCAATCTGGAAAGCCAGTGATGCTCGCCCTTGTTTACTTCAATTGTCCAAGTCTTTGTAACTTTCAACTTAACGGAATTGTTGAGACTTTAAAAAAGTTGGAATGGACAACAGGTAATGAGTTTGAGTTTGTGATCGCTAGTATTGAGCCAACAGAAACTCCAGATTTAGCAAAAAGTAAAAAAGAATCCTATATGACTGTATATGATCGTAAAGAAGGAGCCAAAGGTTGGCACTTTTTAACAGGAAGCCAAGAGTCGATTACAGCTTTGGCCGATCAAGTAGGATTTCGATATAAATGGGTAGAGTCCCGAAATGAGTACGCGCATACTGCTGCGACTTATGTATTAACTCCAGAAGGGAAAATTTCTCGTTACCTTTACGGTATTGGATTTACTCCAAAGACCCTTCGTTTATCTCTGGTCGAAGCATCCAACAACAAAATTGGTAATGCTGTGGACCGTTTCTTGTTGTACTGCTTTAGGTACGACCCAGAAAAAAGAGGTTACGCTTTTTATGCGTTCAATATAATGAGAGCGGGTGCTGCTGTCTCAGTAGTGGCTTTGCTAGCATTCCTCGTTCCATTTTGGATAAGACAGCGAAAACAACGCTTAAAGGAGAACAGTTAGATGTTGTGGATTCAAAGTGCTCATGCAGGCAGTAGTTCAATGCCTCCACAGGCTTCCACGATGGCACCGAGTGTAGATTACCTTTATTGGTTTCTAATCATCATCAGTGCTATCGCCAGTATTATGGTTATTGGTGGAATGATGTGGTTTCTATTTAAATACCGCCGACAGAGTGAAAACGACAAGACAGCTTACATCACACACAATCACATGGCCGAGTTCCTATGGAGTTTTATTCCTTTGGTGCTATTCATGGTTTGTTTCGTTTGGGGTTGGGTAGTTTTTAACGACCTTAGAACTCCGCCGAAAGATTCTTATGATATCTATGTGAAAGCCAAGAAATGGTCTTGGGATTTCGAATACACCAATGGATTTGTTAGTCCAGGTGAATTGGTTGTTCCAGTGGGTAAGCCAATTAAGCTATTAATGACCTCAGAAGATGTACTTCACAGTTTCTATGTTCCTTCTTTCCGTATTAAACAAGATGTGGTTCCAGGGCGTTACACGACGACTTGGTTTGAAGCGACAAAAACGGGATACTTTCAAATATTCTGTACTGAGTTTTGTGGTTTGAACCACTCAGGTATGTTAGCCAAAGTAAAAGTGGTTGAGCCTGAAGTTTTTCAAGCTTTCCTTGAGGGAAAAGTGATCGAAGAACTTACTCCAGTTCAGTTGGGTGAAAAAATCTACAAAACTCGTAACTGTAATGGTTGTCACTCTTTAGATGGTAGTCGTGTAGTTGGACCGAGTTTTAAAGGTCTTTTTGGAAATAAGAGAGAATTTGCCGATGGTTCAACAGCAGAGGCTAACGAAGATTACATTCGTCAGTCGATTATGAATCCAAATGGTCAAATTGTTAAAGGTTTTGCGCCAAATCAGATGCCATCATTTGAAGGTATGTTGTCTGATGAGGAAGTTCGCGGCGTGATTGAATTTATCAAGGCGCAGAAATAGGAGATTCGAAATGGGTGCAGCAGGATCTAATTATATAAATCATGAAAAAGGTTTGTGGTCGTGGTTAACTACAGTTGATCACAAACGTATTGGATTAATGTATTTTATCACAATTATGTTTTTCTTCCTTATCGGTGGTATCGCCGCTTTAGGAATCCGTTTAGAGCTTTTTTCTACGGGAAAAACAATCATGGACGCAGCTACTTACAATCGTTTCATGACATTCCACGGGGCCATAATGGTATTTATGGTAATCGTTCCGGGAATTCCAGCGATTTTAGGTAACTTCTTCTTACCAATTCAACTTGGAGCGCAAGACGTTGCTTTTCCTAAGTTAAACTTACTTTCTTGGTATGTTTTAATGGCTGGGGCGGCAATTTCTGTTGGTTCACTAATTTTTGGAGCAGTGGACACAGGTTGGACTTTCTATACTCCTTATTCTATCGACACCGAAAACGGTGTGATCATGATGGTTGTAGGGGTTTTTGTGATGGGGATGTCTTCGGTTCTAACGGGACTAAATTTCATCGTAACCACTCACAAGCTTCGTTGCCCAGGAATGACGATGACGAAAATGCCATTGTTCATTTGGGGTCTTTATTCAACATCCATTCTTCAGGTTCTAGCGACTCCAGTAGTTGGTATTACTTTGTTACTTCTAGTAACTGAAAGAACAATGGGCGTAGGGATCTTCGATCCAAAATTAGGTGGTGATCCAGTATTGTTCCAGCACTTTTTCTGGTTCTACTCTCACCCGGCCGTTTACATTATGATTTTACCAGCGATGGGTATCATTTCTGAGATCATTACTTGTTACTCTCGTAAAACGATTTTTGGTTACACAGCAATTGCTTACTCAAGTTTAGCGATCGCTGGTGTGAGTTTCTTCGTTTGGGGTCACCATATGTTTGTATCGGGTCAGTCAACAGCGGCTGGTTTGATCTTCTCTCTACTAACAATGTTAGTGGGTGTACCAACTGCGATTAAAACTTTTAACTGGGTTGCTACTATGTACAAAGGATCGATTCGTTTTGATGCTCCTATGTTGTATGCAATCGGTTTCTTGTTTGTATTCACAATTGGTGGTGTGACAGGAATCATGCTAGCTACTTCGGGAATGGACATTCATTTTCATGATACTTACTTTGTTGTAGCTCACTTCCATTACGTAATGGTGGGTGGAACCTTGCTAGCTCTTATGGGTGGTTTGTTCTACTGGTTCCCTAAAATGTTTGGAAGAATTGCGAGTGACACTTTAGGACGTTGGTCTTTTGTATTTGTATTCTGTGGTTTCAATATCACTTTCTTCCCACAATTTATTTTGGGTTCTATGGGTATGCCTCGTCGTTATTTCGACTATATCCCTGAATATGAAACTTTAAATAAAATCTCTACAATGGGTTCTTGGGCAATTGCTCTTGGTTTCGTAATTGTTTTAATCGCAGTGATTAAAGGAATTCGTAGCGGAGAGAAAGCTGGTCCAAATCCTTGGGGAGCGAAAACTCTTGAGTGGACAACGGATTCACCTCCAATCCACGAAAACTTTAAAGAAATTCCAACTGTGACTGGGGGACCATATGAGTACCGTTAAGCATCACGTAGCACATCATTTCCGTGATCATAATCACGAGTATGAATCGAGTAAACAAGGGATTTGGTTGTTCATGTGTACGGAAGTACTAATGTTCGGTGCGATTTTGGTGGCATTCTTTTACTACCAAGCCATGTATCCTGAATCTTGGAAAGAAGGAGCTGAGCTTCTTGATTGGACAAAAGGGGCGGCGAATACCATCGTTCTTTTAACTAGTTCATTAACGATGGCTTTAGCAATCTACTTCATTCGTGTTGGAAAACGCCAAGCGGCTATTATGAATTTGGTAATCACTTTGATCTGTGGTTGTATATTCATGGGTATCAAATACATGGAGTACTCTCATAAATTTCACATGGGAATTTTTCCAGGTAAGTTTTTTGAGTACAGCGCACAGACAGCAGATCTTAATTTGTATGTAAGCTTCTACTTCTTGTTGACGGGTCTTCATGGAATTCACGTACTACTAGGAATGGGATTGATTACATGGATTTTGATTCGAATCATGAGAGGTCACTATGGTCCTGAGCATTGGACTGGCGTTGAGGGTGTTGGTATTTTCTGGCACTTAGTGGATTTGGTTTGGATTTATTTATTCCCGATTTTATATTTAATCTAAGGAGATAAGAGCATGGGTAGCAATGGTGAACATCATTTAATGTCATTAAAAACGCATTACGCAGTAATCGGTGCCTTATTTGTTTTGACCGTCATTACTGTAGCAGTAGCACAGTTCGATTTTGGCGTTCTTAACGTTTTTATCGCCTTGGGTGTTGCGACTGTTAAAGCGTATTTTGTATTAGCGTATTTTATGCACTTAAAGTGGGATAGTGTTATGAACCGAGTTTTGATCGGTTCTTCATTCTTTTTCCTAGCTTTACTTGCGATTTTTGTATTCTTAGACGAAATGACGAGAATTAACCCTCGTTTGTAGTCTAAAAGACATTGCAATGAAAACAGAGGTCTCTATCGAGGCCTCTTTTTTTGTTTTAGAACTCAAATAAGCTCCTGTGCTCAAGCACTCATTTTTTCAATTTAATTCTCTATAAATTTGAATGTAATCAGGCATTAGTTATTTACAATAGGTATCAAAAACCGTCTGCATTCCAATGGTTGGATTTGGGAAATATCTAAAATGGAATTTCTGTGGTATGTCTGATAGTGAAAATTTAAGATCTGCATAGCAACTATTTTCTTTCTTTATAAACTCGACCTTGTGGACCTTAAAACCTGCAAGCGAAAGTGCTAATAAGTCTAGATTTGCCGGAACGGACATTTTTGGAATTATTCCTTCTCGGTCTAAATATATTAGTCTTGAAACTATGTTTGCAATTTCAAGCGGATTTTCGATCTGGGATACCTGTCTATCCTCTGAGGCAAAAACCTGAAATGATGTTAGAAAGCTAAATAGTATAATTAAGTATTTCAATTACCAGTCCTTTTTTGGGTTAAAACTAACGAATATTGTCACTAGTAGAACAGTCTAAACAATTTATAATCAAAATTATCAATTCTTATCAAGGAATGAGCAAATATCATGCCTATAGGCTAATTTACTCATACACCGAATTTACTCATAAGAAATCGT
>DJMA01000017.1 GCA_002436415.1 Bdellovibrionaceae bacterium UBA6502
GTCCAGAATTTGGGGTACAGATCAAAACTAGAAGAGGCTCTTTAGCTTTTATTTTTTCTTTAATACTACGCTTGGTCTAACGAAATCATCTTTTTTAGTAAAATCATAGGTGTGATCATGTCCTACAAAACCCATTGGCCAATAGATTAGAGCAGCTGGTGGCCAAAAAATAGAAACTGGTCTGAACCTAGATTTTAGAGTACCTTCTTCAATTACTTTACCATCTTTTTCTAAGCGGTAACGGATTCCAGCAGCTTGTCCCCAACCATATGGACGTCTTTTGTAGTTTTCGTATTCAGCTTTTTCAACTTTTTTATTGTATACATAAAGATCTGTGTCAGCGGGTACATTAAACTTAGCCGATGTGCTACATCCAACTAAACCGATTAGCATCAATGCAAAAAGAATTACTTTCATTTCTTCTCCTTAAAAATTTTTATTATTTTTTCGTAGAGAGGCCCGTTTTTCAATAAAAAATATTTTGTCTAGACTAGGTTAAAATGGCATCTGATTCTGGTTATTTATAGGCTCCGATTGGCTAAATCTTGAATTCTATTTCCCTCAAGACGACAATTTATCCACTCAGAGTCTAAGTCAGCATTTAAAGTTTTATAAAATTGAATAGATGGCTCATTCCAATCTAAAACCTGCCATTCAAATCGATAGCATTTCGTCTCGACCGCATATTGTGCAAGCCATTGCATTCCCATCATCCCCAGTCCATTGCCACGAAATTCTGGTCTGATGTATAAGTCTTCAAGATATAAAGATTTTCCCTTCCAGGTGGAATAACGGTTATAGAAAAGTGCCATTCCCACGGCTTTGTTATCCAATTCTAATATTACTGCTTTATAATAGGCCTTTTCTCCAAATCCATCTTCTCGAATTTGTTCAATAGAGGTTTCCACTTTATCAGCCGCTTTTTCATAAACGGCTAATTCTTTGATCATCTCAAAGATAAACTCAACATCATTTTCTGTAGCAAATCTTATATTTTTCTCCATAAGCCTTTATAGCAAAGGCTTTCCTGGATAATCAAGTTTAGTTGATGGAAACTAAGCTTAGCTATGCTATTTATTATGGATATGAAAAAGTTAGATGTTCTTTTTGAAAATTCTAGATTTTTAGTGGTCAATAAAGACTCAGGTATAAGTGTGCATAACGATAGTCATTCTGTTGTTCATCAGCTTGGAGTTGATAAAGTGTTTCCTGTACATAGGCTTGATAAAGAAACTAGTGGTCTTTTGGTATTGGCAAAAACCAAGTCTGATGCAGCTAAAATTCAAAGTCTATTTTCAGAAGATAAAATTAAAAAACAATATGCTGCCATAGTTTTTGGAAGCCACAAACAGACAAAACAATCAGGCCATTGGAGCCAGAGCCTTAGTGCTAGAGCCGGGGGCGTTAAAAATCCCAAAGGGCCAAAACCGCTTGTAGACTGCCAGTCTTATTATTCAATTGAAACCACCAATGACTATTTCACTCTATTGCACTTGAGTCCATTAACGGGAAGAACCCACCAATTGCGAAAGCATTGTTTATTAAATTTAGCAGCAATAGTTGGTGATAGTCGTTATGGAAAATCAAAGAGTAACGATAGAATCAAAAAGATTTATTCTGTGGACCGTTTGTTTTTGCATGCGCAGAGCATAGAGTTTTCATTTGAGGATGAAGATTTTAAATTTACGACAAACTATCCTTTAGAGTTCAGCACTCTTATTTCGTAGAGTTTATTTTTTTGGTCACTTGTAAATGCAAGATTTTTGAAGCTCGAAAAAGTGTGACTGCAAAAAATAATGAGATGAAGGCCGAAAAGCCCAAGGCACCTCCTAGTTCACCGTAGTATTTAAATAAGACTTGAAAACATATGCTAAAAATAAGAGAGCTCAAGAGTATGCGAATGTGAAAAGGGTAGACGAGATTGCTCATACCGATGAAACTGGCTCCAAAAGCGATTTTTGAGAAAGTATTTCCGTCATAGGGTAGAATACTAAAAAGAATAAAAAACATTAAACTTACCAAGGCTGAGCTTTTGCAAAAGTTATTTTTAAACTTGATGCCCAGGTATTGTGTGAGTCCTGCCGAAATGAAACTGATGCTAAAATAAAGAATTAATTCCATATAGCACCGATGCAGTAGCTAATCATACTGGCAACAAAAGCAACGCTTCCTAGTTTACCACCAAAGCCAATAAAAAAGCCTTTTGAAAGTTGATAAACCATAGCGCAGCTAAATCCTAAAACTAAAATATGATATTCATGATGAAGCAGCTGACTAGAAATCATTCCGGCAAAGCTACCGCAGTAAAAGGGACTCGTTACAAGTCTTGTTCTTTTAAAAACTAGATCTACAAAAAGGCAACCAATACAAGAGACCAAAATTACGGGTAAATCGTAAATTGCATGTAGGTAAAATGTTGTAAATAAACCCATTGAAAGAGAGAGGCTCTCTACAAAGTAGGGATTAAACTTTGATAAGAAACTTTGCATGCTTCATTTTGCCTTTTTAAAAACATACTTTCAAGAGTCGAGACTTAAAAAAAGCAAGCGTGCTAATGAATCATTTTATGATATGCTTATATTATGGCAAAGAAAGTTCCAAAATCAGAATTGAGTTTTAGTTTTTCCAAATCCTCTGGAGCTGGAGGGCAAAATGTCAATAAACTTAATACAAGAGTCAGTTTAAGTTGGAACATCAAAGACTCTAAAGCGATTGGCCAAGCGGCCAAAGAACGTTTTGCCGAGAAGTTTTCTAGGCTCATCGTTGGAGACCTGGTCGTCATTCACTCTCAAAAATTCCGAACGCAGGCGAAAAACATTGAAGATTGTGTTGTAAAACTAAACGATTACATTGATCAGATCCGCAAAGCACCAACGATTAGAAGAGCGACCAAGCCAACTCGAAACTCTATAAAGAAAAGACTAGATGGTAAAAGTAAAAGATCTAAAATTAAAAAGCTACGCTCGGAGAAGTTTTAATTTTTCAAAAATGCTTTTTGCAGCTAAGTACCCACCAGTCCACGCATTTTGAAAATTAAAACCGCCAGTGATTCCATCAATATCTAGCAACTCTCCAGTTATATATAGCTTATCAAGACTTTTTACTTCCATGCTTTTGAAGTTAATTTGTTTTAAGCCAACGCCGCCACACTCTACAAACTCATCCTTGTAGCGGTTTTTGCCATCAATTTCTAGATTACTACAATATAGGCTATCTATGATTTTTCGATGTTCTTTCTTACTTAGCTCATTCATGTTTTTGTCTAAATCGATATCTAAATACTCCACAAAATTATGCCAGAAGCGTTTACTAAAAAACTCTGGAACGCAATTTCCAATGTTCATTTTAGGTCTTGATTTGCTAAAGCTTTGCCAGAAGCTCTCAATTTCAGGGAGCTTCTTTTCAGGCAACCAATGGATCGCAAGTACAGCTTTGTAATCTACTTCTTTCATTTCTCGAGCTGCCCAGGCAGAGAGCTTTAAAATGGCAGGACCACTTAAGCCCCAGTGAGTGATGAGCATTGGTCCACTTTGTTTAAAGTCTTTGTGTCCTTTGATTTTTAGCTTTAGGTCAACATTCTCAAAACTAATTCCCGAGAGATTCCTCAAGAGCTTAGAGCTTATCTTAAAGCTGAAAAGAGACGGTGCTAAGTCAGTGATATTGAGAGCCAAAGACTTTGCAAGGCGATAACCAGAAGGGGAGCTGCCCGTTGCTAAAACTAAATAATCTACTTGAACTGCTTCCTGTTTTGCGAATTGTATTTGAAACCGATCATTTTCAAATCTAGCACTTTGCACTTTGTGGTTTTTTAAGCTTTCTACTCCGTATTTTTCAGCTTCTTCTTTAAAGCATTCTATAACACTCGAGGAACGGTTTGATTTAGGAAACATTCTTCCATCTTCTTCGGCAACCAATTGGATTCCTCTTTCCGAAAACCACTTAACAGTGTCAAGAGCCTGAAACTCCTGGAAAGGAGACTTCAATTCCTTTTTGCCTCTCGGATAGTTTTGGCAGAATCTAGAAACTTCAAATTCACGATGGGTGACATTACATCTTCCTCCTCCTGAAATAGACACTTTCTTTAAAAAGTGGGGAGTAGCTTCAAAGATCTTAATCGAGGCTTTGATTCTGGCATCATAACAATGTTTAGCCAATTGTATGGCAGTGAAAAAACCAGAAGCACCGCCACCAACTATACCAATTTGTGGAATATTAGTTTTCGTCATAAAGTCTTTTTATCATGAGCCAGGATTCATTCCTAGTAGGAGAGCAGATTTTATACTTCCGTTTTTGAAAATTTATTGTAAGGGGAAAAGTATTTTAATTCATTTAGGGTTTTCGTGTCCTTAGGTGTTTTGGCGAAGAATGAGGAAGGGGCATAGCTCAAGTTGAAAAGCAACAAAGTCCCAAGATTTCAAGATTATAGGACTCGGTAGCATCTATTGTTCGTATGTTTCAATGTCTCCTAGAGCATGAAGGAGGCTAAGCAAAAGGTAGGTTTTCGTCTGAAACTGGGTGGTTTCCTTCCACCTTTACTCTATTGTTGGTCATCTGCGCCTTAATACCAGCTTTAGCAAGTCGAGTGGCAAGGCGTTTTCTGGAAGAGGATTTCAAAGCCCAAGCTTCAGCAGGATTGTGAGCCCAACCAGCGACCCAACAACGAATAGAATCTTTCCCTAGCTCCATTACCCAAAACGAAGGAGGCTCAATGTCAGCAAGAAACTGGGTCCGCATAGCATCTTTAGCGATTTGTTTCACTTGCGCTAAATCGGATTCGGGAGATACATAAAACTCCACATGCACCCATTCAAACTCTTCTACTTGGCTTAAGTTTTCGAACTCTTTCTGCAGAAACTTTGAGTTTGGGATATTGTATCTTCTAAAGTTCCAAACCTTAATTACGGTATAAAGTAGATTAATCTTTTCAACCGTTCCATATTTATCATCAACTATAACAGTGTCGTTGATTCGAATTGGTTGAGACAATGTGATAACCACTCCAGAAACCATATTTTCTAAAAGGGGTTTACTGGCTATACCAATCAAGACGGCAATAGCACCAGCAAACAAAGAAATGTATGGACCTGATATTGCTGGTAAGTGAGGAATTGCGATTAATAAAACACTTATAAAAATAACTAAAGGGATGAAGGTTTTACGAATAAAATTAAATCTAGTCTCGATACTAGTTTTGGCTCTTCGTTTTGTTAAAGATACGAAGTCATCATCCGAGGCATTGGTATCAATGGCCTCATTTACGTCCATGTCCTTTGCTGTTTGGAGGCGTGATTTCTCGATGCCTTTTAATTTTGTTAGACCGAAGATTAGTATAAGAGCTGCGGAAAATAATATGCCAAATGTGTAGATTAAATTGCTGGTAAGAATAAGTAGCTCCTTATTGGGAATAACGGACTCGATTCTAGCCTAACATATTTGATACTTGGGTAAAGGGAGAGGGGAGTTTTGAGTAAAAAAAAAGCCGGAGTAGAACTCCGGCTTTTGTGTTTTGTCTGAATTAGTTAACAACTTTTACGTTGGTAGCACATGGGCCTTTTTTGCTTTCGCCGATGTCGAACTCAACTTTATCGCCATCGCGAGGCTCTCCGCCTTGAACTTCAGAAATGTGAAAAAATAGGTCTTTACCGTCTTCTTTAGTGATGAATCCGAAACCTTTGCTACCATTAAAAAATTTTACTGTACCTGTTTGCATTTTAAAACCTTCAAAAAAATAATAAAAAAAAATTCTTTCCACAGGCTACTCTGAAATCGTCAAAAAGAATAAGGAAAAATGCATAGGGAGTAGATTTTTTTAAAAATTATCGGCTAAATTAAATAAATTTGTGCTGAGAACTGACGGACTTATATCCTAATGCACCGATTCAAATCTAAGCAAAGCCTTGTTGAGCCTGTTTTTGCATGGATAGAATATTTTTTTGTTCAAAAAGTTTTAAGATTTTCCAGAATTATGGGCAGCAAGGAGGCTTTGTGGAGAAGGTTTTATTTGTATTTTTTTTAGGACTGAGTGCCTGCAGTACAGGGAAAAGTCCCTTTCTCAAAAAAGTGTAAA
>DJMA01000010.1 GCA_002436415.1 Bdellovibrionaceae bacterium UBA6502
GTCCCGTTTTTGGGGTACAGATCATTTGGAGAGGCTTTTTTTTAAGAAAAGCTAAGCAAAAATCCTATGTAGCAAGGCTTGTAGTTTGCTTTGCCTCTGAAATTGTTCTTCCACAGAATATTCAAGTTCCTTAAAATTTCCCCAAATGGGTTTCGGCCAGGCCTCGTCATCTTTGAAACGAACTACGTGATGCAAATGCAATTGAGGCGTCATATTACCTAGAGCCGCAAAGTTTAACTTGTCTGCTTTGTACTCGATCATTAAAGCACCCTGCAACATATAAGCCTCTTCCATGACTTTTTGGTAGTGACCAATTTCTAGCTCATAAATATCTTTAAGGTTCTCTGCTTTGGGAATTTGAATGACCCAATAAAAAGGAGATTTATTATGCATCAAAAACACTGAATTTGATGTTTCTAGTAATTTAGGTAAGGACTTAAAATCAGTATGTAATTCAAAGCTCATAGTTTTCCTTTCGAATATTGAATGTTTAAAACATCCAATAGAATCTATCAATCTTTTATTAAAAACTACGCTGCCTAATAAATACTAAGGATATGAAGCTTTGGTCGATGCTTTGTAGCAAACTTTAAATTTCAAACTTCCTTCAAGGAAACCAATGAAATATTGAAATCATATAGTAGCGCAGCAATGCTTTAAAAACAGTAAGCTTTTCCTAAAGTTTTCCCCTTCCTACTTTAAAAACTCTAGCTTCTTTGGTAAAAATAGTAGTGGAGAAAGTATGAAAGATAAAAAATTAGTTTGGTCAGATGACCTTGGCGACTTGAGAAAGTCAAAAAACTCTACTCCGTCAGATGATACTATTGATGAATCCAGCATCTGTTTGGAAATAAGAAGACTCACTAGCGGCAAAGGCCGCACCGTTATAGAGATAAAAGGCTTACCTAACAACAAGGCATGGAACAAGAAACTCGCCAAAAATCTAAAGAAAAAGTTAGGAGTAGGCGGCGCATACAAGGACAATTACATTGAAATTCATGGTGAAAAGATTGAACCTGTTAAAAGCTATTTAGAGAGCATCAACATTAAGTTTAAACAAACAGGCGGTTAATTCCAAATGATCTGCAATGAAGTTTTTATTTTGTGCCATTTTATTTTGGAGCATCAACGGATTTGCTCAAGAGTCTCTTGAGTGTAAACTATTTCTAAACGGTAGCATTCAAGCAAAAAGCAGAATCGCATTGCCGCTTAAAAATAAAACGAAATGGACTAGCTTTGAAGGCCTAGAGTTTTCTATTTCAGGACCTAACAAAATAAAACACTTTGTGATTGAAATTTTTAATCCAACAATTCCATCGCGTAGCTATATTGAAGGAGAACTAGAGGACCAAGGAGACTCCTTGGCCTATGCTTCCTGGACACGCTCTTCTTTATTAGAAGTTAAATGCTCAAGGTAAAATAGTTTTCAGATAGCAAAACTTCAAATATCTTTTACCAATGACTTTAACTCATTAAGTAAATTTGGGTCTTTGAAATCAAAGCCACTATCGCTGTAATGCTCATAGAAATTTGGAAGAGAAAAACCTGCCTTCACTTCAGCTCCGAAGAATCCAAGCGAGTTCTTCGCAATTTCTAAAACACTGCTCGCACCATTAGGCCCTGGCGAACTGGACAAAACCAACATTGGAGTATTTTGAAAAACCTCTCTCTGATCACGAGAACTCCAGTCCAAAATATTTTTAAAAGCCGCGGTAAAATTCCCATTATGCTCAGCAAAGGAAGCAATTACCAAATCAGCATCCTGAAATTTCCTTGAGAAATCTTTTGCTTTTTGTGGAATTCCTTCTGACTGCTCTCTCTGTTCACTATAAATCGGCATTTCGAAATCATTTAAATCCAGAACCTCTAAATCCGCGTTCTCAATCAGTGAGCCTGCGTAAGTCGCCAGTTTTTTGTTTATTGAATCTTTGCTATTACTTGCTCCAAAAGCCACTACCTTCATAATTACCTCTTAGTTTGTTTTCACTCGATTTTTTACTTTCAATAGCCTTACATATTCTCTAGATCAATGACCTACCAAAATCTAGAAACATTATCTCTCTCTTTTAGTGTTTTAAAAAGAGGATATTTTGCAAACCTATGTTGCCTAAAAAGAACAGCCTATGTTCGCCTCGGCAAATGCAAATCTCTCTTTGTTAGATACCTATTCTCTATAGCAACATTAACGAATTGTGTTAATTTAGTATTTTCTTATAAGCATTTAGTTGTTGATCAAGTTTTCCGCTGTTAGCCTTGAAGCATGAAGATTGCATTTTTCACTATAGTTCTACTTTCTTGTTTCACACTAAATGCGAGTTTTAAAGCTCACGACAGTGAGAAATCTCTAACCACTAAAGAACCAGTTATTTCAAAAACACTCTTTCAAAGAACCATAATAAATATTGCTAAGGAATTCCAAGAGCTTCCTGACTGGTTGAATGAAAAATTATTGGTCTATGCTGACTGGAACTCACCAACAGCAGATTCTGCACTTGCGAGAAGATGGGATAATGCTCAGCTTTTAGTTTACCGTGGAATGGCACATAGAAGAGAAATTGATCCCGATAGTTTAGCCTTGATTGTATGCCATGAGTTGGGACACTTATATGGAGGCGCTCCTTTAAAACCAGAAGGAAAATACATTGCTGCCGAAGGACAGGCTGACTACTTTGCAACTAGGTATTGCCTACGAAGAGCACTTGCTAGTATTCGTAAGGATAGAATTGATGAGCGTGCCCTTGCCGCTATCCATAGAGTAGGAGCATTTTTAGCGAATAACTGGGAACACCCCATTCCCGGCTTTAAAACCCCTGCCCAAAATTCAGTTAGTAAAACCATCCTAGATCACCCAAAACCACAGTGTCGCTTTGATACTTATTGGGCCGGATACAATGGAATGCCAAGGCCCAATTGTTGGTACGCTCCTTAAAATGACAAAGCTACCTGAGACAAAACTATCAAAAATTGTTAATGACCAAGTCACTGCCTATAACGCCAAAGATTTAGAACTCTTTCTTAGCTTCTATCATCAAGAAATCGAAATCTATATCGAAGCTGAAGAAGTTCCAAAAATTATCGGCATTGAAGATTTTCGGATTCACTACAGAAACTTCTTTAACACAAACCCAAATGTCAAAGCTGAAATCATCTTTGAAGTCATTGAAGATTCAATTGTTTATCAGCACGAAAAACTAAGTGGGCGAAGTGATGGCAGCTTAGAGAGCACTTATGCTGTGAAATATCAAATTTTAGGCGAAAAAATCAAGAGTGTTCGTTTTAAGAGACTCGAAGATTAATTTCAGTATTAGATTCTACTAGAACTCGTTAAAAGACATAAAGAACAAACTAAAAAAATCGCAATAATGAACTTGATTTTTACCCAAGGAATTCAATACTGAAGCGCAAAGACCAAGGCCTTACTTGAAGCGGTTTATGTAGCTACAATGCCTACAAAAGTCTTCGACCCTTTTGTTATTTTCAAATCCTCTTTTCATTCGTACCGCTCTTTCTGAGTTAATGATTTCAGAAAGATCTTCCTCAAAAACATTACCGAGATTAATGTTTGCTTCTTTATCTAAGCAACATGGTACGACGCTACCATCAGCATGAATTCCGATATGAGTTTTGAGACCATTACATCTACCACTACTTCCTTGGTCTGGAATCTCCAGACTTGGCCATTCAAACCTAGAATCAAAATGTAGATATACTTTGTTCCATACCTTCTTTGATTTTTTAAATGACACATCCACATTGCGATTTATTGTGACTTCATAAAACTTTTCTACTAATCGAAAAATTAATTCGTTCTCTTTTGACTCAATTCCATTGTTCCACAAACGTAGATTTACATAGCAATCAGGGCTTCTTTGCTCTAGATATTTAGTGAACTTCAAAATTTTAAATAAATACTCATCGATTGGCTTGTGTTTAAAATTATCGGTAAAGCTTTGCAGAGAAAAATTAATTTGCCTCACAGCCTTTGAACAAAGAATTTCTTGATACCTTTGCAGTAGTATTCCATTGGTTGTGATTTGTAAAGAGACACTCTGTTCTTCACAAAAACTCACTATCTTCTCAAACTCAGGATGCGCTAATGGCTCGCCCATTAGGTGGAGACAAATCTGTTTACTAAAAGCCTTGGCCTGCAACACTGCATGTTGTACTTTTTCAAGAGACATAACTTTTTTATCTCTCTCCACTACTGGACAGAAACTGCACTGCAAGTTACAGATGTTACTAATTTCAATATGAATTCGATCCATCATTGGAAATGGCTCTTAGAAATTAGGTATGTTGAAAAAAACAAACTAAGGATAACGAAACCACACAATGGGCATCTCCAATAAACCAACCGGCCATGACCTTGGTTTAAAATCAAGCATGCCTGTCGACATACTCTTTAATTAGTTACAAGTACTCAGTCAGTTTTGATCATGCAATTGTTCCGGAGCCTTACTCCAATCACAGCTTTGCTTACTAAGCTCTTAATTAAAGCTTAAGTAAAACTCATGTCCACACTTAGACCATTTTCCATTGTATAGTATAAATTTAGAAACTCTAGCATTTCGTTGCAGCCTGCAATAATATCAAAAGCCAAAGCCTAAAACACAGCACCCCAAGTCTTATCGATAATAATTGAATGATTCCTATTACTTAAAGACGATTCCTCATTTCTGCAACTATCATATCTGATACGAGTTTTATTCTTGCCGTCTCGTGCATTGAAACTGGTGACACTAAATGAACCGAATACCCCATATAGGACCAATCAGGAAGCACCCTAACCAAAGCTCCACTCTGGATATCACTGCTACATAAATAATGCGGCACCAAAAGTAAGCCAGCACCTTCTTTAGCCATCGCAATTAGGCTAGACATTTGATTACAAGTTACTATTGGTTCAATGGAGATTTGCGATTTCTTCTTTGCCGACTGTAGGACAAATTTATGACTTACTTTACTATCACCAATACTTAAAAATCTAGCTCCCTTTAAATCCTTAGGAGCTTTTATTTTTCCATAACATTTGAGATACTCTTTCGAAGCAACTAGCACCATTTCCAACTGACCAATGTACTTTGCTTTTAATTGACTATCGTTCAAGTTACCCAATCTGATGGCCAAATCATATCCGTCCCTTACAAGATCAACCACCTTATCCGTTAACTCTAATTGGAAATTTAGTTTAGGGTTAGTACGACTTAAAACGCCAATGATCGGAGACAAAATATGAGTTCCTACATCTTCTGGCGCTGTCATTTTTATTAGACCCATGGGTTGAGAATCAACATCATAGATGTTTTTTTGCGCCTCTTCCAGGGCTTGTATCGGACCGACACATTCATCAAAATACCTTCTCCCCGCTTCGGTAAGGCTTTGCTGCCTAGTTGTCCTAAGGAGTAGTTTAGCATTGGTGATAGCTTCTAATTGCGAGATTGCTTTACTCACCGTCGACTTTGGTAAACCTAGTAAATTCGCAGCCTTAGTGAAACTGCCCTGTTGCACAACCTTAACAAAAATCTGTGTTAACTCTAGTTTCATTGTTTCCATAGAGAAACAATATTATTCAAAAATACACACTAATCAACAATTACTTTTTCAACGATAATAAAGCATCAGTTAAACACAGGAGTAAACAATGAGTAATAAAATACTAGTAATAGGATCAAACGGAACGGTTGGACAAGAGATTGTGAACCAATTAAGAGCAAAGGCTGAGCCATTAAAACTAGCAACAAGTAAATCACCTAGTTCTAATGAGTATGTTCAATTAAATTTGAGCACGGGCGAGGGTTTGGATAGCGCTTTCGAAGGAGTGGATCGCGCCTTTTTACTTTCACCTCCAGGCTTTGCCGATCAATACAGTCTTTTGTCTCCAGCAATTGCAAAAGCAAAAGAAAAGGCTTTGAAGAAAGTGGTTTTAATGACTGCCATGGGGGCCGACGCAGATGAGAACTCTGCCTTTCGAAGAGCTGAATTGGAGTTGATTCAATCAGGAATGGATTACAACATTATTCGTCCCAATTGGTTTTTTCAAAACTTTAACACCTTTTGGTTACACGACCTATTGGAAGAACGTAAAATTAAACTTCCAGCCGGAGATGCAAAGGTAAGCTTTATTGATAGTAGAGACATATCAAGTGTTGCCGTAAAGCTCTTAACCACAGATGAATTTGTTAATAAAGAATTCAATTTGACGGGACCTGAATCAATCAACCATAGGGAAGTAGCAGATGCCATTGAAAATGAAATTGGCGAGACCGTTGAATACAAGGAGGTTGAGCCACAAGTTTTAGGTGATGTGCTTCTAAATGTTGGCCTTCCAAAAGATTATGTAGACTTCATGCTTTTAATCTTTGGCTACCTTAAAGAAGGCTATAATTCACAAATCACCAATTCTGTTGAAGAAATCATAGGTCGAAAGCCCATCTCATTAAATCAGTATGTGGCAGATAACAAAAAGTCTTGGCTTAAATAATAATCATCAGGCCGGAGATCATCCGGCCTTTGTTAAGCTTTAGAAGTTGTTATAAACTTCTCAAATTTCAATTGCCTTTTAGTTTTCAAAAAAGTCACATTTGCAAAGCATGTAAAATTATCTTCTTGAGAATTTTCAAGTAAGTAGAACTATATACATATCTCTCAGTTTTTAATTAAAATATAATCAGCTCTTTAAATGATTTAAAGTTTATCAAAAATAATCATTTATAAAATTAAAATTAACTTCTATTCAAAGTTCTTTTCCACTAAACTCAACGAGATGTTTGATAGTGTCGACTGATCTCAACTATGCATTATCAAAGCTTGAGGAGGACTTCTTGGATTTTAAAAATGCTTTAGCTGATAAGTTGGGTGAATATTACGATGAAGTAGAAGAGCTTGTAAAAGAAAAAAAAGCCCTATCTGTTTTTGAAGATTACATTGATTTTCAGGTTTTGGTTATAAGAGGTATCTTGCTGACAGCTAATGGACTATCATTTGATTCAAGAAGCTATATCATTATTGATGACAAATACTACTTTGTTAATAACCAAACTGAGCAGGTAACAATTAAAGAAGAAAACATCGATAACTTTCTTAAAGCACTTACTAAAATCTACCGTAATAACCGTAAAATTTTAGACCTATTTTTTGAGCACATTGAAGTCTTAGAAACCCAAGTCTACGAGCGAAATGCTTCTAGTATATTTATGGATACTTGGGCAAGAATCAAAAGAGACCTCTCAAAACTAGAATCTTATTACTTTAGAAATTTAAATGTTTATCGTGAGTTTTTCAGAAACCAAGATGCTAAATTTGGAAATCTAAAAGATCAGTTTAACGACATAGAAGAAGCCATTGGTTACCAACAAGTTAGTGTTGGAACTTTAATGACTCAACTAGATAGTACTCATAACTATTTTTCTTCTCTAAAAGCAGATCGCTTAAATAAAACTCTTCTAAGCCTCACTGTCATTTCAGGGATTTTCCTTCCTTTAAACTTAATTGTTGGCTTTTTTGGAATGAATACCAATGGATTGTATCTAGCAAATGATCCGCAGGGAACTACAAGCGTTGTCTATATTTTAGCCGGTGTAATCGCTGTATTTTTACTAGGTTTTAAAGCGGTACAAATTTTAGACCTTTTGATTCTAAGGTTTTTATTAGGAAAATCTGATTTATACCAAAAATTAAGATCAAGACTAGAGGACGTTAGTAAGCAATTAAAGGGGGAATAAGCCCCCTCTTTTAGATTGAATTATTGAGCCTATTTACTTTTATTTCTTCGAAGTAATATGTTTACAGCACAATAATCTACCGAATCCTTGGATTGATAAATTTCGTAGAGAAAACTCCTAGGATCTATTTTTAATAACTCCTGTACATGATACTCACATTGCTCTATCCCTGCGTAATCCAGAGTAAAGTAAAGCTCATGTAATAAAATAGAAGTATTGCTAGAGACTATATTAAGTGAACAAGCATACTGCCGGCTCAGTCTCGCTCTGTGCGGTGGGCAATCCTTTATATTTTCACAACTCGGGGCAATTCCGTAAAATTCAAAACCAAAAGACTCTTGAAGAGAGCGATCGTTTTTTAAAAAAAGCTCTTTATTCACTACATAGCCATTTGGATTGCTTTGATTTAAAATTCTTTGTCGACATCCTTCAATAGCTTGGGCTTGGTTTAAGTGATTCAAGTCGTTGAGGACAACAATATTTGCCTCAGACTTTGCTATTTGATTTTTTAGACCTAGATCCACTGAAAGCTGATTAACACTTTTGAATTGATCTACGGTTCCTGAATATGCATCTCGGTATTTAAAACCATTCTTGAAAAGATAGTTTTTTACATCATCAAAAGTATTTGCCTTAAGCATTGAAGAACTTAATATAGTTAAAACCAATAATACAAAAGTTTTCACTCCCCCTCCTATCTATTTAATTAAACATTAATCCAAAACTCTATTCAATTTTAATTCTGAATTGTAGACCTAAATAGAATTACTAAAATCTCAAAACAAAGTTTTTAAAAACTACTAGGATAAACAATATACATATTATTCAATAAAGTTTAGTATGTATCCAGACTATTTCTATTTTGACAATAAAACAAAAGACAGAGACTTCAATGAATAGCCAACTACTTTCTAAATACCGAGATAAAACAAAACGCACTAAGTACTATACCTACTTTGCCGCCCTATTTACATTTGCCATCGTGTTCTTAAATTTTCATTTCTTCAACAGCATTCAGGAAAAAAAAGAAAGAGAAGTTCTAGATAAAGTTTTAATCAGTGAATACAGAAACTTAGTCACCTATTTTGATGAAGTTTTAACAATGAGCGCAAGAACTGCAGCAGCCACTGGCGACCAGAAATGGGAGAGAAGATACAATGATTTTGTCCCGCAACTGGATCATGCGATTGCTGAGCTGAATAAGTTAATTCCAGAAGAGATTCAGCTCAAATCCACAAAAAAAACCAGTGCTGCTAATGATGCCTTGATTGCTATGGAGTTAGAAGCATTTGAGCTTGTTAGAAATGGACAACAAGAAAAAGCACAAGAACTACTATTCTCTAAAGACTACGATGCTCAAAAAGAAATATATACGCAAGGTATGGCAGAACTAAATAGTGACATCGACTCCTACGCGACATCAAAATTTAAAGAACTAAATCGATCTCAAAACTATCGAAATGCATTTGTATTTCTAAGCCTCTTGCTTGTGTTTGTAACTTGGGGCGCCTTGCTGAGCAGGAACTATCGTGAAAGAAGCAAAATAGAAAATGAAATTCAGCATATATCAAAGTTAGCATCTATCGGTGAACTTTCAGCAGGTATAGGTCATGAGATAAATAACCCTCTCACCATTGCAGCCGGAAACCTACAAAGGTTTGAAAGAGCCTTGAACTCGGCTGGAATTGAGAATGAAAAACTATTTGATCTGATAAACAAACAAAGTATCGCCTTAGATCGAATTCGAAAAATTACCGATGGGATGAAGAACTATTCTCGAAAAGAAAGAAATATAAAGGCTAATTTCAAACCTTCATCAAGTATTTTACAGATGATTGCAATGGTCGACTATAATTTTTCTCAACTAGGAATAAGCTTTGACGTTGAATTAAACGATGAAGACTACTTAGTGAATGGCAATGAGAGTATTTTTCAGCAAGTAATCATGAACTTATTGAGCAATTCTAGAGATGCCATGGAGAATTCAGAGAAAAAGATCATCCATATTGAATCACAGGCCAAGGAGAATTACCTAGTAATCTCTATTTCAGACACTGGCTCTGGCATGTCGGAAGAAACTCGTAAAAAAATCTTCGAACCTTTTTATACGACGAAAGAAGTCGGAAAAGGCACAGGCCTAGGCATGAGTTTAGTCTACTCTTTCATTAGTGATATGAAAGGGCGAATCGAGATTGAAACAGAAATCAATCAAGGCACTTGTTTTAAAATTAGCCTTCCCACTTTTAAGGCCTAAATTTTGAGAATATACTTGAGCTTCTATATTTTGCCTTTCTTAGGCCTTATCCTTAAAAGCATCTAATAAAGGCTCAAGGCCATTTCGTTTTATCTCAAACAACTCAGCCAGCAACATTCCAATTTCTCCCTTAGGAAAGCCTTTATTACGATACCAAACGATATATGGCTCTGGTAAATCTACCAAAAGCCTCCCCTTATACTTTCCATAAGGCATTTGTGTGCGAGCTAACTTAAATAGAATTTCAATATTCGGTTGCATCAAAACACTCTACTCCCAAAAATCAAATTCTTAAAGTTGAATTTTTTGTAGCAGAAAAATGGAGTTTTAGCTGACAAGAAATATTCTTGTATATCACAGATCTCTAACTAGCTTCTTCAAATATTAAAAAAATCAATCGAAAAACAATGTACGCCTTCTTCCTTCGAATCACGAATAATATTTTTAATATTGTCGATGTACTTAACCAAAAGCACTTTGATTTTTTCACGGTCATTCTCTGAAATACTTATTACCGAAGAATAGTGAAGGTTGCTTGAAATTTGTTCCTTTTCAAAAGCCTGAACAGCCTTCATTCGCCAATTGGTATGAAACTTAGAAATCATCGGAGAGTCACTTCCCAAGTGGATTCTGTTTTTTCCAATTTCATATCCGTTCTTGCTCGATAGCACTAGGGCTTTTGATTCTAAAAACTCTAGTACCTCTGCAATTCGCTTTGGTGACACATTTAGATATTCAGCAATTGCTTGCCTAGTTTGAAACTGAGGAATTGAAGTCATCACATGAACGGCACCGTAAAGCCAAGAGCTATAAAACAAAGCCTGATCTTCTTTAGAAATTTCAGCTTTAACACCTAAACTTTCTTTGAGCACCAATCGTTTTTCAATGGCCTGTTGCATTTGTTTTTGTAAGCGTTTTTTCAATGCTTGAGTACCAGAACGAGAAAACTGTACGAGTAAAAGAAAAAAATCTGACTCGTCTTCTGTGTGATCCAAAAATGCATTTACTGCCTCTGCTTGCTCCATACTTAAGTGAGATGTAGCGTTCAAAATTTGAGAAACATGAGAAACTGGGCTAGATATAGCCTTAGCCATAGCTACCCGTGCACCCCGCCCGGCGCGGGGCATTTGAGAGATGCAATTCTTTAAATACGCCTTGTAATCCTTAAACTCAAAAACAGTTTTCATGCGTAATTCCAGTAACTTACAGATTAAATTTCATTATTTATGAAAATATAGTCTCATATTTCATTAATTTTATCTATTATCCCCTCGTATTTCCTCATTGAAAAATGA
>DJMA01000019.1 GCA_002436415.1 Bdellovibrionaceae bacterium UBA6502
TTACACTTTTTTGAGAAAGGGACCCTTAGCTGTCAACTCCATAGACACTTCTATTCTATTTTCAAGCTTCCATTTATTTTAAAATCTCCAATTTAAAATGTGTTACCACTATATAAAGAAACAATTGTCATGGAAAATCAAAGGGAGTTCCAAATGAAATTCGTAGTATTTTTACTATTAAGCACGAGCCTGTTTGCCTTCGAAAGTAAAACTTTGCACACAGTAATCAATCAATCTTGCAAACAAGAATGTTCAGAGTTTGGCGTAGACCATTTTGAAATTTCACAAGAAAGTGTAATTGCCGAACAATTTGGCTATGAATATAATCTAACTGCCAGAGCAGTAAATACAGATGGAAGCACAGCATTCATAAAACAATGTTCAGGCTCTACTTTTTCTGAAGAAGATGTTTATTCAAACATTGTAACTTGCCTAACAGAAGAATTGAGAAGAAAAGAGTAAAACTCAATAGAGCTTAAGAACCTACCTAGATGCTGGAAAGGAAAAATATTTTTTTTCGTTCCAGCTTTTTTGTTATAGATAAGCTCCATCAACTCGGGATAAGATACCCAACTGAAAATTTCTTAGCCTACTCCAACTCCCCCTGTCCACTATCTAGTGACATTATCAGCTTTTAGTTTTCAATTAATGGATCAATGGATTATTGGAAATGTTCAGTATATTTTTAATTAATTTAAGACCTGAAAAATAATGCCTGATGATAATAGGCAGTTATAACAGCCGGAAAATAAAAAATATATCTATATAATTTGAACAAAAAAAGGAGAGCTAAGCTCTCCTTTTATTAATTTTGTTGTGTAGTAGTAATTACTCAACGATTTCAGTAACAACACCAGCACCAACTGTACGGCCACCTTCACGGATCGCGAAACGAAGTTCTTTTTCCATTGCGATCGGAGCGATTAGCTCAACAGTCATCTCAGCGTTATCACCAGGCATGATCATTTCAATACCATCTTTAAGAGCAACAACACCAGTTACGTCAGTAGTTCTGAAGTAGAACTGAGGACGGTAACCTGCGAAGAATGGAGTGTGACGTCCGCCTTCTTCTTTAGTAAGGATGTATGCTTCCGCTTTGAATTTTTTGTGAGGAGTAATAGTTCCTGGCTTAGCAAGAACTTGACCACGCTCAACGTCTTCTTTCTTAGTACCACGTAGTAGACAACCAACGTTATCACCAGCAACACCTTCGTCAAGAAGCTTACGGAACATTTCAACACCAGTTACAGTAGTTTTAGTAGTGTCTTTGATACCAACGATTTCGATTTCTTCACCAGGCTTGATGATACCACGCTCGATACGACCAGTAACAACTGTACCACGACCAGAGATAGAGAAAACGTCCTCTACAGGCATTAAGAAATCTTTATCAACATCACGCTCAGGTTGTGGGATGTAAGAATCAACCGCATCCATCAATTTCATGATAGCTTGGTCAGCGATTTCAGAGTTTTCACCCTCTAGAGCTTTTAATGCAGAACCAGGAACGATTGGAATATCATCACCAGGGAACTCATATTTAGAAAGAAGCTCACGAACTTCCATTTCAACAAGCTCAAGAAGTTCTTCGTCATCAACCATGTCTACTTTGTTTAAGAAAACAACTAGAGCAGGTACACCAACCTGACGAGCAAGTAGGATGTGCTCACGAGTTTGTGGCATAGGACCGTCTGCAGCGTTTACAACAAGAATCGCTCCATCCATCTGTGCCGCACCAGTGATCATGTTCTTAACGTAATCGGCGTGACCTGGACAGTCAACGTGCGCGTAGTGACGTTTTTCAGTTTCATACTCAATGTGTGCAGTTGAGATTGTGATACCACGCTCTCTCTCTTCCGGAGCTTTATCGATTTGATCGAAGTCCGTAGCTTTCTTACCTTGTGCAGTAGAAAGAACTTTAGAGATTGCAGCTGTTAAAGTAGTTTTACCATGGTCAACGTGACCGATTGTTCCAATGTTACAATGAGGTTTAGAACGCTCAAACTTCTCTTTACTCATGAACGAGTCCTCCAAAAAAGGTTGTTATCTATAAAATATTCTTAATAAGAGCATAAGCCCCTTTTAAAAATCAACTATATTTATGGTAATGGCGCCACGTATAACTCAAAAAATGGAGCCAGCGACGGGAATTGAACCCACGACCTCACCCTTACCAAGGGTGTGCTCTACCCCTGAGCTACGCTGGCTTAGCAAAAATTGGAGCGGGCGACGAGATTCGAACCCGCGACCCTCAGCTTGGAAGGCTGATGCTCTACCAACTGAGCTACACCCGCACTTAAATGCTTACGCCAAACATTAGCACAAACTCGTCCCATTTTTTTTGGTTAAAAAATGGTGGTGGGAGTAGGATTCGAACCTACGTAGGCATACGCCAGCAGATTTACAGTCTGCCTCCTTTAGCCACTCGGACATCCCACCGAGAATGGAGCTGACGATGGGACTTGAACCCGCAACCTGCTGATTACAAATCAGCTGCTCTACCAATTGAGCTACGCCAGCACTTTGATAAGACTTTTCGCAAAGTCACAAATACCAATAGGCCAAGTTTGTATGGCTGATCCCAATTATTGTCAAAGCCAAAAGTTAATTTTTTATCCGATGTCTTTTTTTTTAGCAATTATTTATTAAAAACCTGGTCTTTTCACGGAAATGCCGAAACATCCCCATAGTGCAAGCATTTATAATCTAAAGTTTTTTCAAAAAGAGCTTCATTCGAGTCTTCGCCTTTTAGGCTTTTATGGACTACTAGACATGGAATTCCTATGGAATTGGTTTTCTTTTTTCTAGAGACTTAAGACATCTTATATTTTCAATTAATTTTTTATAAATCCCTGCTATTATAGCCACATGAAAAACTGGCAAATCGTTGGAATCCATTCTGTAAAAGAAGCTTTAAAAAGGCGCCCTAAAGAAGTTCATTTTGTAGCCTTAAAAGAGTCAAATTCGAAACAAGCGGATATTGCTGAGATCGAAAATCTTTGTAAGAAGAAAAAAATTGAAGTGCGAATATGGAATGAGAAACGCTTTAGCCAGTTAGCTGCCGTTCACCAAAACGTAGCAGCAGAGTTGAAAGCCATAGCGAGCCCTGAGGTGGAAGACTTGGGCCAAAGAGAACAATCCCTAGTAATTGTTTTAGACGGAATCGAAGACCCACATAATCTAGGAGCCATCCTTAGAAGCTCTTGGCTACTGGAAGCGGAAGCGATAATTATTCCTAAAGATCGCGCTGCAAAACTAAGTGCAACAGCAATTAAAGTAGCTTGTGGAGGCGCAGAACACGTCCCAGTAATTACCGTTACAAACCTATCAAGCAGCCTTCAAGAGCTAAAAGAACAAGGTTACTGGATCTACGGTCTTGCCGAGGGCGGTGAACAAAATCTTTTTCAATGGGAGCCGGCAGACAAAACTGTGATTGTGGTTGGCGCCGAAGACAAAGGAATGCGTAAAAGCACTCGAGGGCAATGCGATCAGATTGTAGAGATTTGGCAAACAAAAGGAGGCGCTTCTTTTAACGCCTCCGTAGCTGCTGCCCTAGCGATGAATCGCTACCGTCAATGTTTTCAAAAATAGCATCCTGAATCAAGCCTACAATTTCAAAAGCATAGAATATGTGAGCAGTTCTGTGTTACGAACTTTGACAGTTTTTTCTCTTTCACATTGAAATCCTATTTTCTCATAAAAGGCTTTCGCTGTGATTGTGGAATTTATTAATATTTTTTTGCAGGATTCATTTTTCAAATAATCCAAAGATTGCTCAATAATTTTTCTACCGTAGCCCTTACCTGCAACCTGCTTAGATAAATATAACTCCCGAATTTCGCCTATTCCGCTAGAAAGAACGCAGGAATGACAAAACCCCATAATTTCACCATCTACTTCAAGAACCAAATGATGCTCTCTTAAAACAGAATCCTGCCAAATACCTTCATCATAATTTACCGCAGACCAAAGCTGAATTTGATCTTCAGAATAGTCTTTAGAACAAAGGTCTCTGATTGAACTCCTATGCACTCGCATAACCGCATTAATATCTTCCAGTTTCGTTTTTCGGATTTTTATATTTCTCATTTGCTTATTAGGTCACTCGAGTCGAGCCTTCTAACGACTAAGAGTCCTCTGACTCCTCTTGAAGTTCTTGCTCTCTTCGATTCAACTCCTCTTCCCTCTCCTGTAGTTCGGCTTCCTTTATGCCTTGATTGTAGCCTCGCAAAAATTTTTTCCCAGCCTTTGGCGGACAGGTCGAGCGGTAATATCTATCTTGGAGACCAAATTGATAGCCACTTTCATAGGTACAAAACTTTCGTAAACCCTGAATAAATCCTTTGTAATAAGACCTCTTGCTAATCTTTACTCCATTTTCTGAACAGGCCATTTGGTAGTCCTGAAATTCATCTTTTGTTCGTCCTTCCAAAGCATCCTTAGAACCTTTTTGTACCCAGTCGATGGATTCACACTCTTCTTTAGTTAGAATCGTACAAGAGCTTAGTATAAAAAGAAATGTCAATAAATGCATAAATCTCATGAGTACTCCTATAAAAATTAATATTTAGACGAAATAAAATATCGAATTTTCCCGTTAAACTTACATACATTCAGCTTTTATTTCTAGAACAATTTTTCATATAAAGGTATGTCAAAAACTCGTGACTAAGTCAGTCAACCAAGGCTTATAAAAAGACGAGACAAGGATTGTAGCAATCGGTCCCCATACACTCATCGATAATAAATCTATGAGAATGAAATTCAGTCGGCTACACTTGAATGGATTTTTTTAAGTTTACAGATAATACCTAAAGAGCTTGGAGTTTTTCCATTGTTTTTTCTTGAGCTTCACCTTTGATGCCCAAATCGTGGAGAATTGTTTTAAGGTCTTCAGGGCTCGGCTGGTGATGCATTTTCGAGTATGTACCTACAGCTAGAGCGACTGCCTCAGGGGTTGCGCCGATGACCATGAACTTAATGTTTTTAAATTGAAAGATCTTTGCTTGAATCTCTGCAATATTTTTTGCGTTCCAGTCTTTCAAATCAAAATAGTCGCATTTTAGTTTTTTTCTTTCACACAAATCTTCAGCAGCTTCTTTAAAGTCTACTGACTCACCTTCTGCATTTTCGACAGTCTTTTGCTCGGTAGAAACAATCAAAACTTTATCCGACTTGGAGTAATTTGCGAAATGCTGCATTTCAAAATCAGAAACATTTTGGGTCGTATAAGCACTATCTTTGTAGATATAAATTCCCTCATGAAATTTACTACAAGAAATTGTCAAAAAAACTAAAACGCCAAGACTAAGCATAGACCTCATGAAGCATCTCCTTTAACTCCTATAGAATTACACGCTTTTGAGGCGATAGGTAGAAGGCACTAGCCTTAAGTCGATGCTATTTTTTAAGATCCATTAATTGCTCCCTTTAATTGGGAATACGACATAAGAGGCATGGTATATCATTCGTAAAATTTAAAGACTGCCCCCCCCTCCTACTCCTAGGCATAAATACTAACCAGCACTTTTTTTTAAAAGGGATGTTTAAAATTACTGAACAAATGAACTCAAAAACCTGTAAAAAAAGCTAAACCCGAGAGCTTAGCTTTTAAGAATTTATTTTTTTTTAATTTAATCAGTGGAAAGCGGTATAGGCTGCACCTTGAACCACTCTAAAATCACTCTCATCGGCGATCACAAGTTTTGGTAACATATCAATGCCCTTGCGACGTCTGGCTAAAAGCTCTGGCAAACGAGCTCTTGTTTTTTCTAACCAAAACTTATGACTAACGGCAAAGCCGCCAGCAAAGACAACCATTTCAGGAGCATAAGCAACCACATAAGCGACCAATGCATGTGCCATTAACTCTGCGTACTCATCAAATGCCTCTAAGATCTCAGGCTCTTTTGCGTCGGCTCTTTGTAAAATATTGGGACCCGAAATATAATCCTCGCCCAACTTTACCGAAGTTCTTTTACAAAAGTTTTTACCACTTAAATATGCCTCGACACAGCCTAAATTACCACAGCCACAGGGTGCCGTTTCATCCATACAATTGATACTCACATGGCTAACTTCAGGATGAAGACCTCGACCCGCACGACACAATCGATCATTCGTGATTGCACCAACGCCAATTCCGGTACCTAAAGTTATCGTCATGGAATTTTCTAAACCCTTTGCCTCCCCTAACCAATGACTCGAAAGAGCTGCAGCAGCGGCATCGTTTTCAAGTTTTACTGGAAGACCAAAGGCCTCTTTAAATGGAGTGATCATATCAACAACTCCCCACTCTTCACCACCATGGGAAAGATTGGTTGGGTCTAATAAATTTCCACCTTGAGGATCTAGAGGACCAGCCGAAGCAATGGCAACGGAAATAGGTTCGAAACCACGACTTACATGCTTACCTAAATCAATCATGAAATTTGTTAAATCGATGGGTCTTTTTAGCTGCGGAATGAGTTTCTTCTCGTATTGAAGAATTTCTCCATCAGAATTTACCATTGCGGCGATACACTTGGTACCGCCGAGGTCAAAACATAAAGCTGTGTTTTTGATCATTATTTATCTCGCTAAGTTACGCATCCAGTAGGCAGTGATGTAGCTCGCATAAGACCAAGTAAGGTCACGGGCAGATAGCATATAGCCAGTTTGGCGATCAAGCTGCTCGTCTAAAGATCCATCTCTTCCTGCATGGTGGCGCACTCTTGCGAAAATTGCGTCTGCCTTGGCTTTTAGTGCCTGGCGTACAACTTGATAAAACTGAGACCTACTGTCAATGCGAGCCCCTGCCTGAATGCTTTTATTACCATTTAATCCTAATAATGCATTATAAAAATCGCGATTTACTGCATCAATGAGCAAATCTTTCGGATTGTGTTTCATTTGCGTTGCCAAAACATAGTGATGTTCAGCAATTGCTAAACTGGTAAGAAACCATGGGTTTCCACCAAAATATTGATCTTCTGGGTATCGACCAAAACTTGAAGCCAATGCGTGTTTTCCTGATTTTCTAACATTATTGATTGGATAAATGGCATCAAACTGTGCTTCGATATTTTTTATCGTAGATAACAAATAGGAATTGGCGTAGTTAGAAACATATCTTCCCGATGAATGCAAGAAAGCCAATACAGTAGCTGTATCCAAACCACTGTGCTTGTAATTTAAACCTTCCACACGATGCATATTTTCTACGATAAACGGGTTGCCCGTAGAATAGTGTTCGCGAATTCGCTGATTAATCAGCTCTGCTTGTCGACGATAGAAAGTACCGGCACCGCTATCACCCAGTGCAATTGCAAGGTCCGCCCCTTCTAGTAACGAAACCGCTTGCACCATTAAGGTATAAAAATGTTGGCCTTTCACTTCTTCCCACAAATCAAAAGAAGGCAAATACCAATTGTGAGCAACGTACTCAAGATCTCTCTTGATTACACTTTTTCTTGGGTCATTATCATATAGGTGCTCTCGAACGTATTTAGTTTTCCCTTCTGATAAAAGTACTTCTGCAAATTTGATCAGAGTTCTTGCACGAAGAGCGGGCCCGTCATTTTGCGGTCTTCCCCAAGGTCCATCATAAGCACGACCATCAACAAAATACTTGGGCTCACCAAGATCAACTGGGCTGTATGAGTTTTGATTAATTCTTGTGAATTTCACAAAGTCTAACAGATGGTTTAAAAAATAAGCTCTTGCAGTTTCTTGCTTGTTGTTTTTGTACATTTGCAAAACAACATCCATCACCAATGCACCATCGCGAACCCAATGGAACCAATAGTCAGGTTCTCTTCTTGATGGAGAAGCAATTACAGCTCCTTTTCCTGCACCATCAGGAGAAACATTTTTTAAAAGCTTCACTACAGAAATTTGATATTGCGAATCTGCCCACTTATCTAAATCGTTTGCAGTTGCTGTAAAACTCATTACAAAAATTGATAAAAACAAAATAATTCTATTCAAAGTCCCCCCCACAAGGTAATAAGTACGAGTAAAATTATAATGTTTACAATCTAATTGGTTACTAACTTAAGTCAAATAAGGATAAACAAATATGACGATGAGCACTATTGATTATGGAATTTTAGCTACCTATTTGGGCTTTGTGTTATGCCTCGGATTATGGTTTGCTCGCAAAGATGACAACTCTAATGAGGAAGACTATTTCGTCGCTGGTCGCTCTCTAGGTTGGTTCGCCGTTGGTGCTTCGCTTTTTGCTTCCAACATTTCTTCGGAGCACATTATAGGACTAGCCACCGATGGTTTTAGAACTGGTTTGGCTGTGGGAAATTATGAATGGGGTGCCTGTGTAATTCTATTAATCTTAGGTGCGATTTTTGTTCCATTTTATCTTGGAGCGAAAATTCAAACCATGCCTGAGTTTCTTGAGAAACGTTTTGGAAAAGGTGCAAAGTTTTACCTTTCGATTGTCACAATCATTGCAAATATTTTGGTTCGAATTTCGGTGGCTCTTTTTGCGGCTGGCTTAGTTTTAGAAAATCTCTTTGGTGTAAATATGTGGGTCGGAATTATCGTTCTGGCAATCTTCACTGTGATCTATACAATTTACGGTGGTTTAAAGGCCGTCGTTTATACCGATGCTCTACAAGCAGTAATTCTTCTACTCGGAACGGCATTGGTTTCTTATATCGCTCTAGATAAAGTAGGTGGATGGGAAAGTTTAAAACTTGCCGTTCAAGCTTCAGACTTTGATTTAGTTCGCCCGGCAAGCGATAAGGAAATGCCTTGGGTGGGATTGGTATTAGGAGTACCTATCTTAGGTATTTGGTATTGGTGTACTGATCAAGTAATTGTGCAAAGAGTTCTTGGAGCAAAATCAATTCATGACGCGAGAATGGGTTGCGTATTTGCCTCTTTGTTAAAAATTCTTCCTGTATTTTTATTTGTATTACCGGGTTTATGTGCACGAGTTTTGTTTCCTGAAACAGATGCGAAAGACATCTACCCTGTTATGTTTAACAACTTAATGCCCATTGGAGTGAAAGGCATTGTGGCTGCGGCTTTGATTGCAGCCCTAATGAGTAGCATTGACTCTACTTTAAACTCTACCGGCGCCTTGGTTTCCTTGGATATTTACAAGCACTTCAAACCAAACGCCAGCAATGAACAATTGATTCGCGTTGGAAGAATTGTAACTCTTGTGGTTTGTGCCTTCGGAGTAGCCTGGGTGAAAGTTGTGATGAATGCAGAGAGTTTATTTCAATACCTGCAGCAAGTAAACGCGGCCATTGCTCCACCAATTGCTATGACCTTCTTAGTTGGCGTGTTCTGGAAAAGAGCGAATCATGCTGGAGCTCTTAGCTGCTTAATTGGTGGCTTGATTGTTGGGATACTTTTCTTAACTTTCCCGCCAGCCTCTTTCCTAGTTTCGGCAGGTATCAACTTTGCAATTTCAGGATTTATATTGGTGCTTGTATCCTTAATGACAAGTGCTCCTTCTGAAGAGCAAACCAATGGTTTGGTTTGGTCCCAAGTTTCTGGAATCGTAGAAGCAGAAACTACTTCTGGACAAAGAACTGCCTTTCGAGTGATGGCATGCTCTATATTGGTTTTAATGAGTGTTCTTTGGTATAGCTTTAGCTAAAGTGCATTCACAAAAAAAGGCTCATCAGATTTGATGGGCCTTTTTTGTATTTAAGCTTCTTGGTTCTCTTCCTAAGCTGATTTTTTCTTTGAGCTTTTCTTATGAGTCGGCTCAAAGTTTCCTTTAATCACAGTGCTCACTTGAGACTCTACTTTTTTTAAGTTTGAACTTTGACGTTCAATATCGCTAGCCAGCTCAGAAATTTCTTTTGTGGTTGCCGCCTGCACAAGAGCTGTTTCCCCTAGATTTGCAATTACACTGACAGTTTGTTGGATTCCGGCAGTTTGCTCCATGGTAGCATCTGATATTTCATCAATTTTTTGATTCACTCGATCCATAGAGACATCGATGTTTCTAAAAACCTCTAGGGTTTCATCACTCACATCTTTTCCTCTACGAATTTGCGATTCAGTTTTTTTAACCAAGTCTTCCACCTGCTGACGACTACTATTTAATAAATTAGTGATCTCCATTGCAGAACCTCCAGAAAGAGTGGCTAAGCTACCAATCTCTTCGGCCACAACAGAGAATCCTCTACCGTGTTGCCCTGCCCTTGCAGCTTCGATGCTCGCATTGAATGACAGAAGTTGGGTTTTAAAAACAATGTCATTAATTACATTGGTTTTTGCTGAAATGTCTTCAAAGATCGTCTCTAAATTTTCAAGTTCACGACTAACTTCGTTCAAAGCTTCCATTTCACTAACTAATGCTTCAACGGTCTTTAATCCATTGGTTGTTAAATTTTTAACTCCTTGTGACTCTTGCTTTCCCTCACCAGCACTTACCTCTGTACGTTTTAACATTGAGGAAAACTCCTCCATTGCAGCAGAAGTTTGCTGGGAAATACTACTAAGCCTTTGTGCCGAGTCATCTACCTTTGCACTTACTTGGGTTAAAACTCCAGAGGCGCGACCGGCATCACTTACAGCTAATTCTAAGCCGGGAACAAGTCGTAAAAGTCGTTTGGTATTTTTTGACATCAAAAAGCCCAAGGCAATTCCCACAACTAATAAACCGATTAGGCCCATTATGATAACTTCTGATGTTATCTCTTTAAGTTTGTTATTCGACCAGTTTGAATTGTAACCAATTTCTACGAAGCCAAGTATATTGCCCTCGGCATCCACCACTTCTTTTTTAATAAATTTCGTATTTAGAAGCTCTTCTTTTGGATTGGTAAGGTCAGAAATAGGAGCACCTTCTGGATCGTAAAAAGCAAGAAAATCAAAGTGTTCATTTTTCTCTAACTCTTTCACGAATTTATTCAATGCCGTAATGTCGTAATTTGTAATATAAGAACCTGAAGAAGTTCTTAAAAACTGAACAAAGGCCTCTGCTTTCGCTGTTCCTATACTAGACAAGTTCTTATTAACAGAACTAATCACCGAAACACTGGACACTAAAATTAGGGCTAAAAACATTCCCAAGCTGATCACCAATAGACGAACAGACAATGAAAAACGACTTAAACCACTCAATACAAACTTCATAGAGAGACCTCTTTTTTTATTAGTCATTCAATTTATTTACAGGAACCGCTTTGCTTCCTTTAATTTTTGTTAAAAATACTTTCTTTAAACCAGAGTGATTTTTAGCACTCCAGCTAATGCTCTCACTACCCACTTTAAATTTCTGTGAGTTTAGAGCTTTTCTTAAACTGTCTCGACTTAAATCTTTACCAGCCGCTTGCAATGCTTGGGTGAAGAATTTCATACCAAGGTAACCTTCTAGTGAATTGTAGGTTGGTTCCTTACCCGCCTTTTTAATGGCTTCGTGGTATTCTTTGATCACAGCGATCTCGTTACTTTCTGGAGAGGGAATTGCCTGGCTAATAAAGCTTCCTTCCCCTGCTTCTCCCAATTCTTCGATCAAGTTTTTTGTTCCCACGAAAGAGATGTTAGCGAAGTGAGGTGAAAAGGATTTAGCCTTTGCTTTTTTAATAAATGCGGCACAAGGTTTATAGGCTCCAACCATAATGATAGCGTCAGGCTTTGCTTTCATCAGAGCCTCTAGTCCAGCATCCACATCTAGAGTGTTTCTCGTATACCTTCCCTCACCAGCCAGTTTTAAGCCTTTTTTTCTAAGCGCTCTTACTACACCTGATTTTCCAGCATCGCCATAGCCATCATCCTGAACGAAGACACCTATCTTTTTTGCTCCAAGATCAGAGATCATGGCATTCACAAGAGCTTCCGTTTCATCAAAGTAACTTGCTCGGATGTTAAAAACATTTGGATTTACAGGATTTCTCAAAAACTCTGCTCCTGTAAGAGGAGCAATGTATGGAACTTTGTTTTTACCAATTAAAGGAAGAATTGCTTTGCTTGTTGGAGTACCTACATAGCCTACCAAAGCTAAAACTTTATCTTGTTCGATCAATTTCTTTGTGTTCTCTCTAGTTTTTTTAGGCTCATAAGCATCATCATAAACAACTAACTTAACTTTTCTGCCATTCACTCCACCCTTTGCATTTAGCTCGTCTAAAAAAACATTTGCTCCTTCTAAAACTCCCAAACCAAGTGCAGCTGCTGGACCGCTTTGAGCATTGGAAACGCCAAGTTTAATTTCCGTGTCACTGACTCCCTGGGCAAATGTAGTTGATAACCAAAACGAACAAATCACAAACAAGAGTTTTTGCATATCCCCTCCTTCAATTGGGCACTTACATATCGGGCTGATTGACCAATTACCTAAGAGATCTCAGTGACTTATCATAGGCTAAGAGGAAAACTCGACCACAAACAAATATTATGTTACAGGGTCGCTACGAACAGGCTTGCTCAGGGGATTTTGCAGGACCTAATTGTTAGGAGATTAATTTACCTCTCTATATTTGCCTTTGTTTAAAAAAAGCAATATTCATTGGAATTAGACTTTTTTCTCGACTTAGCTCATATTTTTGGCGCAATCAAATAAGCTAAGTGCTAGCCCCTATCTTGAAACTTGAACAAAACTATTTTCGAAGTTAAGTTTTCTTTTTGGGAGTAAAGCATGCAATTTCACGTAAAAAAAATGAAGACTCAGTATTCCTCACCGATTCAATATCAACTGGTAAATGAAGAGGAAAAGGTAGAGATAAACATTAACGAATATCTCGGAAAGAAACTAAGTTTCAAATACTTAGGCAGCATTCATTGTGTGAATTGCGGACGAGAAACCAAAAAAAGTTTCCAAAATGGTTACTGCTACCCTTGTTTTCAAACTCTAGCAGAAACCGATATGTGTATCATGAAACCTGAACTTTGCCATTTTGACAAAGGCACCTGCCGTGATGAAGAATTTGGTAAAAAACATTGTTTCATTCCGCATGTGGTTTATCTATCAGATACCAGCAGTATAAAAGTTGGAATCACTAGAGAGTTTCAAAAAGTAACTCGCTGGATTGACCAAGGAGCAAATCAAGCGGTTGCTGTTTGGCGAGTTCAATCTAGAAAGGATGCTGGGACTGTTGAGGTGTTTTTGAAAGACTACCTAGGAGATAAAACCAATTGGCGAAATATGTTAAAAGGTCTAAGTGCTGATGAGGATTTAGATTTTAAGAGAGATGAAATTTTAGAAATCCTTGAGGATGCAGATTTACCTGGTGAAATGCTTGATGAAGAAGAAGTATTAGACATTGAGTATCCTGTCTTACAATACCCAGAAAAAATTAAAAGTCTAAACTTAGAAAAAGAAGCCCTTGTTGAGGGAACTCTCGAAGGAATCAAAGGCCAGTACCTTATCTTCGACAATGGAGTTATAAATATGCGCAAGTATGCTGGTTACTTAATAGATTGGATCAGCTAAAAAACTAAAATTAAATGTTTCTAACTTTAATCTAAGGTGGATTTACATAGCTTAAATATCATTCGAAACCTGAGAAACTTGGCTCTGGAAACTTTCTTTTTCTGAAACCTTTAAAAGCTCCAGTACAATAGAAGTTCCTTCAGGCCCGGTGCTTTCGATATATATTTTCCCACCAAATTCACGAAGTATTTTTCGTGCATGAGATAAGCCCATGCCAGAACCATTCTTCTTGCCATAGCTAAAATCATCCTCGAAAATCTGAGGTAATACATCTTGTGGAATCCCCTGTCCGTTATCTCTGATGAAAATACGATTTTTATTAGGAAACTCTTTAATCGTAATGGAAACTCTAATTTCACCTGCACAGGCCTCAATGGAATTATTGAGGACGTTAGAAATTACCCTCTTGAATGACTTTTCTGAAATAAAACTATGACCATTGCCAGTTTGTACTTCGAAATCAATTTTTAGATTCACATCTTTTGAGAAACTTAATTTTTTTTCTTCGATCAACTGCTCTACGGCATCCTGAATATTTGTGGTATCTGTCTCTACCAAAGAATCTGACAGACGTAAACTTGACATATCGGCACAAACATCAACCAGTCTTTGAATTGCACTTCTTGTAATTGCAATTTTCTCCGAATTTAGATTATCTAATTCTTTAGAAATAAACTTCAAAGCAGCTAAAGGAGACATGATATCATGAGATACTTGCCGAATTACATTATTCTTCTCTAACTTTCTTCTAAGTAAATTCTTTTCAATTAAATCTTTATGAATATCCTCAAATTCCTTTAAATGGAAGGAGTCCATTTCTGTTAACTTTGTTAATTTTTGTAGGTCCTCATTGATAATTGCTGAAAAGTTTAAAGTAAATCTACTCATAAACCAAATGATAGACATGGCAAGGAGACTAATTAACACATATTTCGGAAGGTGAATAAAATGGTTACTGGAACTTATACCCACATAGTACCTATCGCCGGTCAGTTGAATTTCTTTTTCAATGTATTCAATGTTTTCACAAAGATTTGCGCTTATACTTACACCCTGATATTTTAAACAAATTTCTTCATGCTCGTAAGCAGAATCAATGGCTTGTAGGAAATTTTTAAGACCGATCAAGTCTTTTTTAACAAGGAGGTTCTCAATACCAGAATGAACAATCTTTTCAATTTCATCCTTTTTTACAAGGTTTGAATGGTAAGAGATTAGAAAATTCAATCCAATAAAAATTGGTAGACCAATGATGAAGGCCCATTTAAAATAATTTAAAAACTTAAACTTTAAATAGTCTTTTAACCTCATCTCAATACATCCGATACTTTCATTTGAAATAAACCAGCCGGATGAATCGCTTTACTTTTCCCATCTGGATAAACAATCCACCACATCATGTCGGCCAGGGGCGATACATAACCTTGGTATAGTAAATGTTTTTCAATTTTCGCAGCGATCTCCAAATTCCTAATATTTTTTTTACGAGATTGTTCTACTTCCTCTATGTAATTCTGCAAAACCGGATCCTTCCAGTCGAAATAACACATTCCTCCCAGTCCACAATCAAAAATCCCATAAATATTGTGAAAGTATATGAAATTAGGAGTAAACCATATGAAGGAAAAGTCCGATTGCTTGAAGATATCAAAAAATTTAGTTGTCTTGGAGTAATTAAAACTAACAGGACAAGGAATCATTTCCTCAACAAAACTCCGTAAAAAGTCATGATTTGGAATGCTTGAATCTAACTGAACCTTAAGCTTTTCATTAGGACAAACAAGTGTACCTTCATTCAAAGATATTTCACTTTTGCTCATTTCAAGCCCCATCCAACGTGGAGCTAAGGTTATAGATTGATTTAATTTTAAATTTTCAGAAACCCTTTCTGCGTTTGTATAAAACTTGGCAATGATGTTTTTTCTAAAATTCGAACTAAGATTTTTAGACTTTGGATTTGCATAGAAACTTAAAACAGTTAAGGAAGGAAAAATTCCTTCCGCAGGGTTATCTGCCGTTACCCGAATTATATCTTCAGATCTTGAAACACCTTCTTCTTGCACCAAAATATCAGATTCGTAAAACGGGCTCGCTAATACTATTCCCTTGGAGAAACAGCTTTTCACCTGCCATTTCCCCGTAGGGTATGGGAATATACAATCATCAATTTTCGAATAAAACTCTTTATCCTTTTTAGTAATTATGAACCATGGGCTTGAAAGCTGGTCAATGTAGGTAGAATCCGAAGAAGATAAATGAATGTCAAAATGGTATGAGTCCTTCACGACCAATCCCTCTATACTTTGACAGGAACTGTCGCCTAAACAATCTTTTGCACCTTTAATGTTCTTAAACATTCCACCTAGAGCTGGAACCTGGGTTAGGTACCTTAAAATTGATTCTTCAACATCAAAGGCATCAATAGCTTCACCTGCAGCGCTCTTAAAACTTTTATCAAGACTAAAATTATAAACACGGTAGTCAATGTCATGTTTGAAACTTTTTACTAGTTCACCTTTAATTTTTAAGTTTTCGTCCACATAGAAAAGTTTTGCGGAGGTGTCCCTCAATAGCATTATTGCTGAATAGGTAAGCTTACTAGACAAGCGAAAGTCTTTATTCAAAGAAGGTAGATTTAGATGTACCATATCCTTTTCAGAATTTTTCTTAAGAAAAATGAAGGATAAAGTAAGGACCAAGCTTATAATAGGGTAAGTTAAATACTTCATCTTGTAAATTTCCATTTTTTTTCTTCAATAAAAGACAGGCCTAAAAAAACAATTGGGATAAGGATACTAAACGGAATTAAATATTCCATATAGTCTGTATGGCTATAGATATAAAGTGCGAGAACACAGCTGGCGAGCTGATACAATGACAATCTTTTTAGTACCCTTGAATTAAAAAAAATCAATTTATTTTGATTGGTAATTTCATTCCTAACTCCGGTGTCGGTAGGCCAATACACTCCATAAACAAAGCCTTGAAATAAAATGCTGGTGCTGAATAATAGCTTTGAAGGAAATATTAAAAATAAAATGTTGGATAAGATTGCTAAAACAGGTGGAGCGATTAGTAAAAATTTTTGAGGAATGGATTCAAAAAGCTTATAAAAATAACTCCCAGCAAGAATTCCAGGTAAACGTAAAATTGCTATTAACAGGATGCCCATTGAGACTTCAAAGACTTTTAAGTCCTTCGCTATCAAACTGATATAATTCCATGCCAATGCATTGGTACAAAATAAAATCGGTGCCGTATAAAATATAATTCTTAGCCTACTATCAGAAGATAGAGTTTTCTCTATATTATGCTCTTGAGGTTCGATGTTTACTTTCTTCTCCACTTTAGTGGAGGGAACTACATCTCGGCCAAAAAACAGAATCACAAAACCAATCAATAAAAATGTAATAGCATCGATCAACAAGCCAGTCCGCCAGGAACTCTTAAATACCAAATAGGAAGCGAAAATTGTTCCAGCCAATCCAGCTAAGATATTAATCGAAGTGGAATAACCCAATAGTTTATTATAGGAAGACTCTTCTTCAAAATATCGATAAATCGAAACAAAATAAAACAATCTAGGCAAACCTTCTTTCGCAAATGCATAAAAGAAAACAAAAACGCCGGACAAAATAATTGTTGCCAGCTTTGAATCAAAATAAAAAGTTAGACTTGCCGTTATTAACTCAACAATAGCAATTCCAATCATTAATTTTCCGTAATCTTTTCTCGCTACAGCAACTCTTTTAGAAATAATTTTTGCAAGAAAACTACTTAAGAACATAGCGATCCCTGGTATTAACCACAATAAAACCGCTGGTCTGATATCGTTAAATTCCATACCAAGACCAGCCGGAAAGGCAAACAACAAGAGGGCATCACCCACTCCAGATACAAACTGGCTAAATAGAAAAGCAATAACCCTCATAGAATTCCTTTTTTTTTAGATACCACTTCCTGTATTACCTATTTTTTGGCTACCTTTTTGAGCCGCTTTTTTTAAGTTCTTAATATTCATAAGACCTCCTATTATAAAGCCTACACAATGTAGGATTTAATACTGATTGAAAATTCACGTCCAACAAATGAATGTTCGCCGCAGACTTTCCACATTAACTCAGAAGCAATTTCTTCTCGATCTGGAGGAGATATTTGGATATCAAATGACTCCCCTCCATCCTCTAAACTTGTAATTGTTGCTATTGATTTTATATGATCATTTGGCTTCCACCAGCTTTGCATCGCCATTCCATGTCGACAAGCTGAGATTAACATCTCAACAACAAACTCAGGCCCTTTTTTATCTAGTGATTTTTTAATGGTATCGACAGAATAGTTCAAAGGCCAATTTAAGTTTAGATGCTCTAGTGGATCAGCCATCCACTTAAAACTAGTTTCACTTGTAGAACCATAGCTACTATTTTTCATTACAGGTTTATCATGACGAAATAACTGAACAATGTTTTTTCCAGCATCCACATTAAACTCTTCATTAGAATGAAAATTAGTGATTTTAAGGTCTATTAAAGTATCTATACCTTTTGGTTCAAATTTTAAAAAATCATCAATGGCATTTTCTATTTCAATGGATTTTATATTAGAGTTTTGCTCAAAAGTGACGAACTCTACTGAATCAATGAAAAGTTCTGCCAATTCCCAAACGAGTTCAGAAACCACTTTATAGTGGTTATCCCACAAAACGCCATTTTTTTCCACCACGCTACTAAGGTGAATATGACTTGGATTTACTAATTTTAAAAGCTCAATAAATCTTACTCTTTCTGTTTTTTCTAAACTTGTCATAGAAATTAGGGCATGAGCAACATCCACTGTGATTTCACAAGAAGTTCTTCTTGATACCTCCAATAAATCTTCAAAATATTGAATCGGATTATCTGTATCTGGGATATTTTCAATTCCAATTTTCATTCCCAAAATATTTTGCCACTTCTCGATATTTGCACAGTGTTGATCTAGATTGGAGTGTCTATGTTGAACACCTCCCTTTCGACCTTCCTCATCTAAGAAGGCGGTATAGTGTTCAACGACCTTCTTAGGACTCATCGACAGAATTTGCTCTTTTACTAGCTTTAGGTCATCCCAGGAGTTATTGCCTTGTGTGTTTAAACAGTTTGAATGGGCAATTAAATCAATTCTATTAGAAATCGAGTCGAACACCTTAAAGTCCACCAAACAAGGGATTGTGAGCTGTAAATGCTGGTATTTAGCTTCTTTTGAATGATTCAAAAGGTCGACGATCTCCCTGGTAGCCTCACAGCCCATTTTCGAGGCCAATTTTACTTTACGGTCCATAAAATCTCTAGCTCCTATATTTATATATCGATGCCAAATATCAACTGCAACCGCTATACCAGCTGAAAACTAAATTAGAGGCTAGTCATCTCCTCTGGAACCCTCTGCATTGCCTATATAACGAATTTTGTCCTTACTTCGAAAGGAATTTAGCCACGCGCTGTGATCGATTTTTTAATGGTTTCAAGCCCTTCTATAGCCTTGGGTACAGTATCAAAACTAGACTTGCAGCATAGGTGGGGATTGAAAATAACACACAGAGAAAATGAAAAACCTCTAATTTACATAGCAGACAAAGGAGTTTCAAATATAGGTGGAGCTCATCACTTTAGTTAGTCCCTGAACTTACCACCTCCCCTTTATTCCAAGCACAATCTTAAAAGAGTAACCTGCCTTTCGTCTTAGGTACATTAAACTCTTTGGAGAATGATCTGACGACATTTTGATGAATTCCTAATACTGATTTTTGGTATTCATGTTGAACTTTTAGACTCAACTCACCAACCAATTTATAGGAAATTTCATAAACGGATAACTCCCCTGTTGTTAATCTAGGACCAAACAGGACTCCAAACTTAGCTCGATCATAGTCCAAAGGTAAATGGATTTCGCTCTTCGGAGGGATACTACCTACAGTCTCTGTTATGTTTTTTCTAATGAATCCATAGTTTCCGAGAGCATTTACATTAAGCCTTAATTTTGGACTAGGTGGACCAAAATTATAGACTCCCCTTCTGCCCTCCACGTACAATCCCACGGCAAGGCTAAGTTGAGGAATCTCTACCTTTACAGGGAAGTCTGAATGATTTTTAAGGATAATAACAAATTCCATAACTCTAGTAGGATCGAATTCCTCGTAGATACCAAATTCTTTCATACCATGTTCTAAGCCAACAAAAACTTCTAAATTCAGGTTGGGTTCAATAATATATAATTGATCCAGTTTTAGTTTACCATTTCGAAAACTATGGATATAACGACAATTTTGTAAAATGACATTTCCATTTAAAAATTGAGTGAGATTTTGCCTAAGGTCATTTAAATCTAAAGTCTCCGAGTCTTTTGACCAATAAAAGTTTCTATTTCCACATATCAGTTGAACATGAGCCAGGGAATCCCACTGTGTGGAAACTTGATTCAAAACATTCTCTAAATAATGGCCTTGTGGAATTGAGTTTAAAACAATTCCGGTATTGAATTTCGTATCTTTAAGATTCAAACTTAACATTTTCTGTATTTTGAAAGTTGCGCCCCCCTCTAGTTTCCCCATAAAAGAGTAGTTACAAATAAGATGATCTAATTTTTTTAAGAAAACCTTTTGAGGAATATGATTATAAAGAGTGAAGCTACTACTAAGCTTTAAAGGCTCACTCCTATGTTTAATACCTTCACAATCCACTAGTATCTCAAATTCATCTTGTGAGTTCCATAGCCTTTTATCTTCGTATAAAAAAATAAGATCTTCTGTTAGCAAAGTAGAATCAACCAATTCTAAAAATGGATCTCTCCCGCTGGTTATACTACCAATACTAAGCTTTTCCGAAAAATCCTTGGAGCTTTGGGTGCTTTCTAGATTTTTAGATGGATTATTAGACCTTCTATACTCAACCTCTTCCTTAGGTGCACAAGAGACCCAAAGCACAAGCACTATCAATAGTTTAAAAATTCTCTGCATTCTTCCTCCAAATCTACAGATTGGGCATTGCAATGAACGAGCCAGGAATATTCAGCATCAGTCGCAATACAAAGGCAGTACAGAAAAAATGTTTTAGATTTCGGAAAGCTGAATCCGGAATTTAAAATACCTAAGTGATGTTTTTCAATGAAAGGCCGGACAACTCTGTTCTTTCTACAGTCTTGAACTCGCTCCTCTTATGCCAATTCAATTGATAAAACTATGCTTGGTAAGTGGAATTTGATTTCATACGAACCGATTATCGACGGAACTACAGATATGTATCATTGGATTAAAAATGGTTTTACAGAAAATTTTTGATAAAAATTTTATTCACTATTTATAAAAGACTTAGACCTCAGTAAATGTAAGTCGATTTCAGAAAAACTAGAATTCACACGTTTTCATTTTCTGAACTCCTATATTTTACCTAAGGCTTATAAAAAGATACGCAGACTTAAGTTTTTTAGCGCTAGAAGGCTCGAAAAATTTGAATATCACATAGGAACCTGGCACCAGTAACTTACCAGCTGCTGCATAAAATTCCGTTACTGTTCTTCGAAAGCTTAATAATAAATCGAATAATTATGAGACCAACTTGCCTTTATAAGCCCTGTATTTGATTTGGAAGAAAATATTCAAGTTTACTTGACCGATTGGTCAAATACGGTAAAGTATAGGAATGAGCAGGACTACCGAGTTCAAAAAAGAAGAAATTATCGAGAAAGCTATGCAAGTTTTCTGGGAGAAAGGCTATGATCAAACTAGCCTAAAAGATCTCATTGAAGCTACTGGCCTTCTAAAAGGAAGTCTCTATAATACATTTGGTTCAAAGGAAAAACTCTTTCTAGAATGCTTAGAACACTACGGTCAATTTTCAAAATCTCGTCACTACAAAGAGGGCGATCCTGTTTTATACTTAAAAAAGTTTTTTAAACGCTTGATTGCTGAAGGAGTCGACAGGGATTTTCGCAAAGGCTGTCTAATCATGAATTCTTGCTTAGAGTTTGCCAATCAAGAAAATGCCTTAGCCAAAAAAGCACAAACCCTCTTTGCGGCAACAGAACTAAATTTAAAAAATGTCGCAGAATTAGCCTGTGCCCAACAGAACAAAAACTCAGAAGAATTAAAAACCAATTTAATCACAGCCGCTTTTTCGATTCGTGAAATTTCCAAGTTTAGAAAAGATAAAAAGTTTTTAACTCAAATTGCAAACCGAGCCCTAGAAGACTTTGGGGTACAGATTTAAAAAAATTTAACTTGTTTTTGACCAGTCAGTCAAATAAGGAGAAGGAAATGACCAGCAGCTTAGTTTTTAGTTCTTTTTTAGCAGGAGTTCTTACCATTTTCTCCCCTTGCGTTCTACCTATGGTTCCATTCGTAGTACGTTCCTCATTACAGAAATCTAAATGGGGTCCTGTTTTATTAGCGCTGGGACTAGCAACAAGTTTTTCCATCTCTACCTATTTAATTGCCAGCTCTGGACAACTACTAGGCCTCAGCCCCGATCACTTAAAATACGTTTCAGGCATTTTTCTACTTATTGCCTCCCTACTATTTCTTTTCCCCTCGAGCATTGATAAACTATCTCAACTTCTTTCTCCGCTGAATTCCAAAATTCAAAAAATTAATGATCAGAAAACTCAAAGCTCTAAATCCGTATTCAGCGAATTTTTAAATGGCCTTCTACTAGGCCCTATATGGGCTCCATGCAGTGGCCCTACCTTAGCGGTAATTATTGGCTTAATTATCAATAGCCCCGAACAAAAGACATCTATCCTATTACTAGCGATTTTCTCCATCGGCTCCATTCTTCCCATTTTATTCATATCTTACGGCGCTAAAAACTTAGTACAAAGGATTCAAAAAAAGAGTCTTGAAAACTCCAATACAGTGAAAAAAACTTTGGGAGCTTTCTGTGCGTTAATGGCAATTTTAATTTTAACCGGTCTAGATAAAAAACTAGAGGCCTTCTTACTGAAGCTGCTTCCTGAATTTATAACCAATTTATCCCTAACAATTTAAAGGAGAAAATCAATGAAAATCATTCTAAGTTTAAGCCTATTTCTTTTTAGCATTGGCTCCTTTGCTAAAGAGGACAATACCGCAAAGATCGAAAAATTTATCCAAGACAATGATAGAGTATTAGTGCACGTACATGCCGACTGGTGCCCATCCTGCAAAGCGCAAAAAAAAGTATTGGATAAAATCGGTCTCCCGAACTTTAAACTTTTGGAGGTTGATTTCGACTCTGACAAAAAGTTTTTAAAAAAGAATAAGGTATTTCAACAATCCATGCTCATTGCCTTCAACAACGGAAAAGAAACAGCAAGAGTTTTTGGAATCACAAAAAAGGAGAAAATCATGGAGTTTACAGATAAAAACTTTAATTATTCCCTACAGGGAGTTATCGATGAAAAAAGAGCTGGATCAAAGATCCCTAGTGACGCAAGAATGACGATGGAGCAAGCCACTGAAAAACTTCGTAAATCTGGTATCATCGATAAAGCAAAACAAAAAGGCGACACATATATTGATTTTAGTTTGCCTAATGTGGATGGAAAGACAGTTAAGCTTTCTGAAGAGCTAAAAAAAGGTCCCATCGTATTAACTTTTTACCGCGGCGGCTGGTGCCCATACTGCAACCTCCAACTAAAGGCTTATCAAGACCATTTAGAGCAGTTTAAAGCAGCTGGCGGTCAACTAATCGCCGTTTCTCCTGAGTCCATGGAATCAGGCGAAACCACAGTAGACAAGAATGATTTGAAATTCAAAATTTTAAGCGACAACTTAAATAAAGAAGCAAGAAAGTACGGTCTGGTGTTTCAATTGGATGATGAACTTAAAAAGGTTTATTTGAAGTTTGGTTTAGACCTAGAGAAAAACCAAGGAAATGACAGTTGGGAACTACCCATTCCTGCCACATATGTGATTAGCAAAGAAGGTAAAATTGTCTACTCATTCTTGAATGTGGACTATGTGCAAAGAGCTGAACCTTCAGATATAATAAAAGCTTTAAACTCGTTGAAATAGTTTTTTAAAAAAAGAATCAGATCTTTGCCAAAGATTATCTAAAAATAAAAAGCCCCGTCTAATATTAGATGGGGCTTCTCGTTTTTTAGGAGCGTAGATTATTACCCAAATCAAGTGACCTTTATTGAAAGAGCTAATTTTCCTAGTTCGTTCTTCTGATAACTTCGATTAGAATCATAGTGTGAACTAAAAACCACTGCTCTCTATGAAAGTAACTTTTCCACAAATGTAGGAATATCAGCAATTTTCACCACAGACTTTTCAAGCGTTTTTCTATCCACCACTTCAAGCTCAGCATTGGCAACGCCTTTGCCTCCCACAACGATTCTTACCGGTAAACCGATCAAATCAGCGTCTTTAAACTTCACTCCAGGACGTTCCTTACGGTCATCTTCAAAAACTTCAAAACCCTTTGCTTGTAGATCACGAACTAGACTATCAACAACACTGGACACCTCTTCTTTTTTAGGATCGAGGTTACAAATATGTACATCAAATGGAGCTAAGTTTCTTGGCCAAACAATTCCGTTGTCATCATGACTCTGCTCAATAACAGCTTGAATGGTTCTGGAAACACCAATTCCGTAACATCCCATCTCAATGATTTGCGACTTTCCATTTTCATCGAGGAAATTTGCATTTAGCTTTTCAGCGTACTTTTTTCCAAGATAAAAACAATGCCCAACTTCAATTCCTCGAACGTTTTGGTATTTCCCCTCTGCACAATTAGGACACTGGTCTCCTTGCTTTGCCAGTTTCACATCACCAATTTTGTCCACTTTAAAGTCTCTAGGAAAACTCACTCCACGAAAGTGTTTGTCATCTTCGTTAGCTCCTACCATAAATTGCGAATAGTTCTCTAAAGCTTCATCTATAATCACTGGAATATCTAAACCAATAGGTCCGCAACTACCAGGACTTGCAGATGTCAGTTCCTTTACCTCAGCTTCGGTCAACATTTCTGGAGGATTTTTTAAACCCAGAAGGCTTTTAACTTTAACATCATTTACTTCGTCATCGCCCCTCAAAAGTATGCAGTAAGCTTTTTCTTCTTCGTCTTTTAAAAACATAGTCTTTACTAAATACTTTTCAGCAACACCAGTACCTTTTGCTAAATCAGCGATGCTACGGAAGCCTGGAGTGTCGAATTTCTCTAGTTCTGAAAACTCACCTTGATAAGTTTCTTTTTTAGAAATGCTTGGTGCAATCTCTACATTTGCTGCGTATTCACAAGAATCACAAATCATGAGAGCATCCTCACCAGCCTCTGCGATTACTTGAAATTCTTGGCTTTTATTTCCACCAATGTTTCCAGAATCCGCCATTACATGACGGTACTTAACTCCCAAACGATCAAAAATATTTTGATAAGCCTGAAACAAACGATCATAAGATTTATGTGCATCTTCTTCTGTACGATCAAAAGAGTAAGCATCTTTCATGATAAACTCTCGACAGCGCATCAAACCAAAACGAGGTCGCACCTCATCGCGATACTTAGTTTGGATTTGGTACAAAGTATGTGGTAGATGACGATAACTTTTTATATCATTACGAACGTAATCGGTAATCACCTCTTCGTGAGTCGCACCCAGGCAAAACCATTGGTCATTACGGTTTTTAAATTTCAATAAACCATCGCCCATTTCACTCCAACGCCCAGTCTCTTCCCAAAGCTCACGAGGATGAACCATCGGCATCAAAACCTCTTGGCATTGAGCTTTTTCTAGCTCTTCACGAATGATTGCTTCGAACTTTCTAAGGCTGCGCAATGCGAAAGTACCAAAGGTATATAATCCTGGACCGAGCTTTTTGATCAATCCAGCACGAACCATCAATTGATGGCTAGCAATTTCAGCATCGTTGGGAGCTTCTTTAAACGTAAATAGATGAGTTTGTGACCACTTCATAACTTCTCCTGTAAGTCACAACTTATACCTGTTTTTACAGGAGCGGTCAGCAATGGAATGAAGATATCTTAGATTTTTCAGGGTCTTTTTTCACTGCATTTTTTAGCCATACACAGGCATTTTTCTTGGCTTTTTAGTCTCTAAAAGCTGAAGTAATTTCCCCCAATAAACCGAAAAACTTGGTGATTTTAGGCACTTAAAGTAAATGGCTACACAGTAAAAAAACAAGAATTCATGATGAAAAAGAGAAATGCAGAGTGAAAATGTGGAGCTTTGAAATCTATAGTACCCGGTGTTTCTGGCAGATCCTCAACCAGACGAAGAATTTCTAGAGTGAATTGGATTTAATTATTAGAGAGTTTAATTTTAGCTGAAACCAGAGATTTTTTTAAAAGTTCATCAATGAGATGTTTTAAAAAAGAAGGAACTGCAAAGAGTCCCCTCAATCTTACTTCTAAAGTTTTTGGCAAGCAGAAATTATGCTTTCTTCTGAAACAACAATAGAGTTTTGAGTTACCTTCATACTCGTCTGAGACAATAGTTGATTGCTTTGCAAATAGATCTCAACGTTTACCAAAATATCAAGGCCATTCTCACTGCCCTTTATACTTAAAACTAGCTTGTCATTAATACACGAGTTCACCGTTTCATAACTACCATCAATATAGGATTTTCCATCGGCTACAATTTCAACTGGCTCGTCACCTTCACCAATGATTGTGTAAGCTGTATTACCCTCAACTAGTCTTTGTGAAATACTAGTCTTAACTAGAACTTTCTTTCCATTATCATCTTCTTGTTCACAAATGTAATTTCCTGAAAGATTAGGACAGGCCATGGATAGACAAGACAGGCTCATTAAAATTAACAAATACTTTTTCATAATTTAATCCTTTGCAACGAACTCTATTCGCTAAAACTATTGTTGAAATTTAAACTTTAAAAAAAATTAGGGAAATATAGAAAGAAACGCAATCTATTTAACAAAGTATTTTTATATGCTTGTTTTTTAAGTTAATTTTAAGTTCGAAAGTACTTTGCTGCGTTTACACAAAGCATTGCGTCAGTTGGTAGCTTTAGAGATAGCCTTTAAATTAAGCTTTTTATTGGTCCTTTTAATTGCACTTAGGTTTTAGTAGCTGCTGTAAAGGTTTATTAAAATGAGTAAATCCAAATTCTATTTTCCATGCAAAGGATGCAGACAAATTTGCGAAACTTTAAGAGGAATGCTTTCGTAATTCATAGTTTGAATAGGTGGGAGCATTGTATCTAAAAAGCCTTTAGCTAATCTAGCTAAAGGCTTTAATCTTATAAAAAACTTTGTGGATTAATTAAGTTTCCCTCATGGTGAAACTCAATGTGTAAATGAGGACCTGTTGAACGACCAGTACTTCCTACTTGGGCAATGTTCTGACCAGCCTCTACCCTATCTCCAACTTTTACCAGTTGGTCTTTTAGGTGAAAGTATCGAGTTTCTAAATCATTTCCATGATCAATCACCAAGGCTTTTCCATAGGCTGGAATGTTTTTGTAAATGTCAGTAACCTCTTTTACCACCCCTCTCAAAGGGCTACGAATCAAAGTTCCTTCTTTACTCGCTAAATCCAAGCCTTTATGAAAGTGTTGACCTTGAAAAGGACCCTTTCTTTGTCCAAAAACCGAAGTCACTTTGGCCTTTGGCAATGGATGCATAACCAACATCTGCTTAGGCATTTTCATTAAAATAATTCCAGCAATCACTTTTGCTAAATACTCCTTATCTCCCACTTGATGATCAAATGGGTCCCTGGAGTTTTTAGTATTTAATGATTCAATCAAACGCCTTTCTCCAGAGTTGTAAGCAATAAGAGCCAGACTCCAATCTTTCTCTAGGTCTCTCAGACTTAGAAGTTTTTTGTAATAATCCATGGCTGCTTGGGTGGACTTTTCAAGATCCAATCGTTCGTCTTCCCTACTATCAACCTTTAAACCATAACGTCTCGCTGTGGCTGGAATGAACTGCCAAATTCCTTTTGCCTTTTGAGAAGAAGTGAAGGCATTGTGAAAATTACTTTCAATAAATGCAACACCCACTAGTTCCTTTGGCATATCGTTGCCAAGAATCACATTATCTAGACGCTCTTGAATTTTTGCGTATCGCGCTTTTCCTGCGATCAAACTATCCCTTCCACCTTGAGTTCCCAAATAATGGTTAACCCATTTTAAAACCTGTGGATTGACAGGAAGTGGAATGTCTGTTTTCATTTCACTAACCATGCTTTTCAGTTCGTTCATCTCTAATTTTCGAATTTGGAAATTTTCATTGGTAGCGTGGATGGCTCCCATACATGTGATTAGACTGAGCGCCAACACAGTTCCTAATCGCAGGAGTCCTCCTCGCTGTTTTTTCATTGTTGTAATCACTTCGATTCTCCTTGTTAAATTTGCATCTAAAGCCATGGCCAATGAAACTTTATAATGCCTTTGTTGCATCCTTGCCGTACGAACAAGTAGTTTTGCATATGCACTTCTCTGTAAATATTGATTTTTCAAAACCAACTCATCACAGCGAATTTCTGTAATTAAATCCCACTCTTTCTTCCACAAATGAAAGAATGGATTAAAGCTAAAAAAGACTCCTAAGAGCTGCCAGATCCAGCTTAAGACCAAATCACCTTGTCTAATGTGAGTGGCTTCATGTCTGAGAGCCATTTTTAGATCTGTTTCTTTGGATAAAAAATCAGTAGGAATCAGGATATGATTTTTCCAAAATCGATAACTCATAGGACTATGTATTTTTGAGTTTACAAAAATTTTGGTCTTTTTAGATCGGCGGAACAAATGGTTGTGTTGTTCTAATCTTAAAATACTAAAAATATTTTTTAAAAATTGAAAGAGTCCAAACAAGCTACAGAAAATAAAAAATCCTAATTTAACTTTCTCAAAGTCTAAGAAAAACACATCGCTTAAATTCTGTGTGGGCCGCTTTTCAGTTTTACTTTGCATTTGTGGCTTGAACTGATGGCTTGGCAAAAGTTCTTCTGAAAACTTTTGAATCTCTGTAAAAGCTGCCCTTTGCTTTGGAAACAAATCTGACAATGCTGGAAAACTGAGTGAAACAACTAGAGCTAATAAAAAGCTTTTAATCAGCAGTGAGTGCTGCTCTTTTACTATCCATTTTTTTGATAGCTGTAGACAGAAAAACAAAAACACCAACAAAGCATTGGCAGCGATCCAGAAAGAAATCATAATTTCTCCTCAATCATTTTTTTCAAGCTTTCCATTTCATCTTCAGAAAGTTGATCATTATCAATTAAACACTTAACTAAAGACAAACCCGAACCGGAAAACAAATTGTTTAACAAGCTTCCTGTTTCCTTAACTTCGTAACTTTCTTTTTGCACCAAGGGAGTATAGATATGAGTTTTTGATTCTTTACGACTCTTTAAAAATTCTTTCTTTTCAAGAATTCTTAAGATCGTGGATACACTGGTATAGGCCAAATCACGATCCTGTGGCAAAGCTGCCATAACATCACGAACACTGCCCTCCCCCAAATCCCAAAGGAGGTTCATCAACTCAAGTTCCGTTTTCGTTAGTAGTGATTTTTCTTCTGCGTTTTTCTTCATGTGAAAAAGATTAACTAAAGCTTTAGTTGATTACAAACTAAAAACTTAGTTGATACTTAAAAAATCTCAGATTTTACATTTTAGACAATAAAATCATACACTTAACGATCTAGACCACAGCTTATGATTATGGCAGCTGCACTGTTTTAAAGAATCACTTTAAGAAAAATCAAAATAGAGTCTTGTGAAGTGATATAAAAAAAGACAAGCCACGAAGCTTGTCTTTTTGAAGTTATGAGCTTTTTTTAATATGCCCTACCAATAATTTTTTTTCTTCTGACTCTGTGGCCTTTGCCTCTCTAGGAACGCTTTCCCACCACTTTTCAATCTCATTTGAATCATTTAGGTAGATCATTTGCCCAATCTTTGGAGCAATCAATTGAAAGTTTTCCGCTTGCGCTCGAAGAAAGCTTTCCTCAATTGGCTCATACCAAGCATGCATCGACAACTCAAACATTCCCCAGTGTACAGGGATCATTCTTTTGGCTTTTAAATCTTTCGTTGCTTGAATTGTCTCCTCTGGCAATAAATGAACGGCACGCCACTTTTTATTGTATTGACCATTTTCAACAAAAGCCAAATCAAATGGTCCATACTTATCACCGATCTCCTTGAAGTGAACGTCATAACCTGAATCTCCACTAAAGTAGACACTATGTTTATCACTTCGAATCACCCAAGAAGCCCAAAGGCTATGGTTTCTATCAAAAAGGCTTCTTCCTGAAAAGTGTTGAGCCGGTGTTGCAATGAATTCTAGGCCCTCTATTTTATGGGATTGCCACCAGTCTTTTTCAAAAATTCTCTCCTCTTCAATTCCCCATGACTGCATATGAGAGCCAACACCTAATGGCGCGATAAACTGCGTGTTCTTTTCTTTAAAAAATTTAATGCTCTCCATATCTAAATGATCGTAGTGATCATGAGAAATAAGGATAAAATCTATTTCTGGTAATTCATTTAATTTCAGCACTGGCTTTTGAAAGCGTTTTACTGAAAAAGGTATGGGAGATGCTGCCCCTGAAAAAACAGGATCTACGAGAATTATTTTACCATTCATATTTAGTAAAAAGCTTGAGTGTCCCAGCCATATACTTTTTAAATCCTCAGACTCTTTAATAAATTCACCCAAATCAGGTTTTAGTTCAGGAAGTTGTGCTACAGGAACTCGATCCGCTTGGCTGCCAAAAAAGAAATCCCACATGGTTTTAAAATCCATGGCTTCTTTTTCCATCTCTGAAATTAGTTTTGGTCTTCGGTTTTTAAACACGCCATTGCTAGAGTCATAATTGAGAGAGTTCTTAAAGCTCAATTTCTTTTCCTCTGAGGAGTCTGAGCCAAAACTGCTACAAGCCACCGCGAGAACACTTGATATCAATCCAACAAAAATACTTAGTAAACTACGTTTCATTAAGGCTCCCCTTATGAGATTGTCTTGATAATTCAAAGACTTTAAATTACACTACCTAGTGTAACTAAAAGAAAACGGCATTGCAACAAAATTACACTGACCAGTTTACTTTTACTCTAAGGTATTGATATGACAAAGATTAAGCGAGACACTTCAAAAAAAAGAACTGCTATTTTGGATGCTGCCCAAAAGGCATTTATGGAGTTTGGCTATGAAAACACCAGCATGGATCAAATTTCTGAACTGGCCGATTCCTCGAAAAGGACGGTTTACAATCACTTCCCTAGCAAGGACGAGCTTTTTGAAGCCGTATTAGAACGTTTTTTTCAAGAGGCCTCTGAATTAAAAAACATTCCCTATGACAAGCAGCAAAGTCTAGAATCACAGCTAGAGAAATTTATAGACGCTAAAATCATAGTCAGTAAAAACCAAGAGTGGCTGGGCTTAATGAGAGTAGCAATGAGCGTGTTTATTTTAAACCCACAAGTCGCCGAAGAAATGATGGATCGAATTCACAAGATGGATGACCACCTAGCAAAATGGTTCGAGGCCGCAAAGAAGGACAAGAAACTAAAATTTTCCAAGTCCGATGAACTTTCAGAACTTTTTTATGCCGGCGTAAGTGGACTATTTTTTTGGCCTGTAATATTAGGAGCTAAGATCCCTGACAAGAAAGTAAAATCATTGAAAAAAACTTATATTGATAATTTTTTAAAAGTATATCGCAGTCATTAAAGAAAAAACTAAAACTAAATTATCTGCAAGCATTCAAAATTAAAAAGCCCTCTATAAGAGGGCTAAGCTAAAACCAAATTTAAAAATCTTCTCTTAGTTGTTCTTCGCTCCATTAGAAATCCAAGTCTGTAAAACCTCATACCATCCAGTATCGATACTATCGTTAGCATCATCAGGGTTTTCATTTAACGGCATCTGCTGAAGACCTAGCTCTTTCCACAACACAATTCTTCGATAGAAGTCACTATTGTTATGATCACCAGGCACAACCACCTCTGATGAAATTAGATGCTTGTAATTTGTTATGTCATAACCCTTCGCTCGAATCACCGAGTTATGACAGCCAATGCAGCGAATGTTCTCATCATTGCTAGTAAAGATACTTCGATAAAGCCCTTCGTAGGTATACAAGCCATCGTATAAATCTTGCTCTCTAGCCGTTAGAGTATCGTCATTGACAATAATCAAATTGGTTTTCATATTATCACCAGCTTGAGTATTTACGAGTCCTGTTAATTTTAAAACCAACTTTTCCTCTGCTAAATCTGCGTTTACATTATCGCCATTTACAAAGTCAGTGATTCTTTCATCATCGTTAATCGGTATCACGATCTCCTTAACTAAAACCGCTTCCTCACCGTCTGCTGGTGGATAGAACACTAGATCCGCACGATTGAAATCGTAATCCCAAAGACCATTGTAAACTCGTAGTTCTTCCTCTGCCAATTCAATGCAACAACGTGGAATCATTTGTGTGTCAGAACTATCATCTCTCTCCACACTCACATAAGTCGTTACCTTAGGCGCTTTGTCCAATCTCACTTGGATAGTTACCGTTGGATAAGATTGTTTTGCCCACTGCTTTCTCGCTGCATAATCCGTTGGAGGAGATCCTTCTTGCACTCTAGTTTCAGTGACTGCAAAGCTCACTTTTGGCTGTTCTTCTGGTTTTGAACAAGTGGTTTTTTCAATACTTAAAATATGAACACTCAGTCGATCAGACTCAATGTATTTTCTATCGTAGTAAATTGAACCGGAAGTGGATAAAATCCCACTCTCCCCTCTGCGAATACAAGCCCCTAAAGAGTAGAAGGTATTTTTCTCAACCAAAGCATCATTCAATTGATAAACCGCTCCCAAAACATAAATGTCTGAGTCTGCGTCCTCAGCTAAATGAATCCTAGGTGCTCCAAAAGAATAACCAATTTGAACGTCATTACTAACCACCATGGATGCTTCTGAAGTGATTTCAATTTTTTCTAACAACTCGTCTTCGATGTCATTACTTTCAGACTTTCTAAGAGTGTTGTATTTTAAATTCCATAAAAAAGTTCTTTCACCTTCTGAGTTGAAACCCAAAATCTTTGAAGAGGTCACAATCTGTGCATCAATGGCATAGATATCTGAATCTTCTTCAACAGCATCTGAATTCGCGATGGCTTCTTTGTAGCGATTCACTAATTCATTCACTTCTTGTTCATGTTCTGGACCTGTAAATGGATAATTGTGGCCTGCATCTACAGCGTATTGAGAAATCTTTTGATAACCCATATAGTAAAAATCATCAAAAGCCTCATCCACAGTGCTAGAAGCAAACTTACCATTTCCTGAACCACCTCTAACGTGACAGGAAGAACAGTTTGAAACTAAAAACGGATGAAAAGTTTGCTTAAAAACCGGTTTTAATACAGAAGTTGCAGAAACAGATTCTGAACCCTGGTGTTGAGGACCACAGTTGGTATACAGAACCGGAGTCACTGCAAATAACATTAATACCGATAAAGACACTAAGCCATTTTTTAACATTCCACTACCCCAAGATTAAGCTGACTTCGTCCAGCTCAGCTGAATCTAAAGTACCACGTCCCACTACTTCTTCAAATTTGGATAACTGTCCTGCAAAAGACAAATAGTTAGCAAATACAGCAGCAGCGGCCATTTCTGGACTACCACCTACTAGAGTTTTTTCGTTCACCGCCTGACCTTGTGTAAAACTCCCTAATTGAGTTCCCTTCAAGCCTGGACGGCCAGCAGGATCATAGGCAAACATATACATCATACCACGAGTCCCACCATCACTGTTCCAAGGAGCTTCCCCTGGGTTTTCGGAATCACCCGATGTCACTGAACCATCAGAAGTTACAGTGATAAATAATTTTTGGCCCATTAATGCCGCCGTTTCTAGTAAACGACCCACACGAGCTCCTGCAGCTTCGTCCATATCATCACCACGAGTACGAGTACCGTTGTGATAGTCATATCCACCAAGAGTAATATTCCCCAAAGTAGAATTTCCTTTTAAAGTATTGTAAGCAATCGCCGCTGAAACAAAATTTTGCCCACCAGGATTGTCCATTTGATCAATACCCCAAAGTGTAGAAACATTCATATCCGATGAAGGATCGATTCCTAGATCAGCTTTACTAACCAACTCTGCATTTTTAATTCCTGCACAGCTCAATAGATTTTGAATTTGATCACCATAGGTTTGGTTTCTTACTTTTTGCATCTGAGAGGCACTTAAATTATTAACTAGATTTAAAAGCTTCCCTTTTTCACTATCTTTTAAAAGTGTATTTAAATTTCCTGATAAAAGAATCGAAGATCTTAAATCCGTTAAACCACCTACCGCTACCGATGGTTTAGGAACCAGCAAGGCTGGCTTATTACGATTTGGGTTTAAAGTAGGTAATAAACTTCCACTTCTCACACGATCGATCAATCCAGAGATATCAATTGGATTTTCAGAGGAATCATCTCTAGACTCTACACAAACATTTACAAAAGCAGTGTTGGCCATTGTGCCAGCACTCATTTCTGTTTCTAAACCTCTTAAGAATGTGGAGCTATCGTACCAAACACTTCCGCCAAAGCGATTTACCGTGTTTAATCGACTCGATAAGCCTAAGCCCATACGAGTATACTTTTCTAATAACTGACCACCTTCATCTAAGCCGATTGCATGACTAGACAGTCCTGATCCACCTGCTAAGTTGACATTAATAAATGCAGGGAATTGACTAGAAGCAGCCCCTGATTCACATCTAGAACTGTCTGCAAAAGCATTTCCAGGTGTTAATAAGTTTAATAGGTTAGGTGTCAGAACACTCGCAGCAAATGGGATGATACCCGTTGCAAGAAAGTCCCTTCGAGTGACTGGCTTCTTATTATGTAGATCCTCAAATTGAACTACATGATCTTCAAATTTTTTATTTTTCTTAATGTTCTTACTCATCATTCCCCCAAAAGTAAGAGCTTATAATTTCAACGAATCAAACGAAGCTAATATTGCCGTGCAGGAATAAATCACTTTCTTCCTTAAACCTGCATCACTCCCTAAAGCATCATAAACAGAGTCAAGGATTGCCCCCAATTCTTGGTCTGTCTCATTTCTCTGCCAACAACTACGAGCCATGCGATTAATACTTAATGCAAGCTCCTCTTCTGAAATGTCGTCAGCAGATAAATCTATATTTTCAAAAATTTGTCGGTCCGCACTTGCTAAACCAGCCTCTTCTTCAAGAAGATCACGACAAACATCTCCTGCAAGACTTGTTAAGCCCATCATCATCGGTGCTGTCACCTCTTTGGCGTTTCCTCTCTCAGAAATGGATTGCTGAACATCCTCATAAGTTTTTTGCGTAGCCATAGATGGATTTGCAATTCCTAGACAAGAAGACATGCTCTGCAAAGCTTGTTTTGCATATACCGTTGATACGGTCTTCTCATTTAGAATAATGTTGTCTTCGCCAAAGCCAGAAGAGTTGACCAAGCCAGAACCATCCGCTGCGAATTGCGAACAAGCATGGCCAAAACCTAGCATAAAGGCAGCACTTAAAAATAAACTAATTCCAATTTTAATTTGTCTGTTACGTTTATTCATCCCTATCCCCCAATGCACTCTTTAGATACAGCGATGTTTTCGAAAAGACGTTTTAAGTTGTACTGTTCGTTCTTTAGTACATCTGCCATTTTTTCAATAAAATCATCTTCCGCTGCTACTGGCTCTCGTTTACAAACAGATTTGTACACTCGCTTAGCCATGCATCTAGGAAATGCTTCTGTATTTGCTAACTGTCGACCAAAGTCTTTTACACCAACTCCGCTCGAAGGATTATCCCAACCAATCTGTGCCATGTTTTTCTTACCAATCGCATAGTTTTTAAAGCTATTGTCAATGGTCACATAACCACCTGGATACATATCAGAGTTTTCATTAAACTTGGTAGCAACACCATTGCTATCAAACTCTTCGTTTTCAGGTTCCATAAGGCTATAGTTAATTCGCGAGTCTACCCATGAATAGTATGCAAAGGCTCCTCTAAATCCATCCATTGGTACATGACAAGCCTTACAGTTATTCTCAAACTTTGAAGCTTCTCCACCTGGAGCACGGTCAATGTCTCTACCAATGCGATTATCTAGAACATGAGCATCCCCTTTACCAGAGTCAGCAATTTGGTCAATCGGTAGACATAAGAATTCTCTAAAAGCGAACTCAACCGGTCTTCTTCCTGTACCTGCAATATGATGTGCTGAAATAAATGCTCTTGTAGTCAAAAGACCTGCTGCATCTGTATTTCTACTTACTGTTTCAACACCATCCGATTTTTTACCAATTTGTTGAGGCATTGGACTTAGAACAACTGACAGGTCAGCATTCAACTCGTCTAACTGTTCGTAGTGTTTATTTGAATTTATAATGTCGTCGTATACTTCTGCAGATAAAGGAACCTTTTTAGAATCTCCGTAATAGATCTCTGTTCCTGTTAAAAATAATTTTGCTGAGCGATCGTCTTTTACAATACCAATCAAAGTAGCAATAAAGTCGTTTAAAGGGACATTGATTGTTTCTTCACGATTTGAAAGTTCTGCCGCAAAATCTCTTAAAGTCACATTGTAGAAACCCTTCTCTTCAGTAACTAACTTAGCAACTTGTGCCGCATCCTCTCCTTGCGCCAATCGATTTGCCATTTCCTGAACTACAGGATGATCCACCGGAACCTTTACACTAGCAATTCGACGATAAATTGTAGCGGCTTTTTCTGCATAAGCATCCGTTCTCGCGTTTGGATTAATGGATACTTTTTCGATTTTATTTTTAAATCCATAAACTTTGGTAACTTCTTCGTCATCTTGGTAACCACAAGATACTGCCACGTTATAAATCTTACCAGCAAAAGTTCTACTGTTCTCACTAGTGTCTTCAAGTCTGTAGTTAGGAGCATAAATGTTCCCCACCGTCATTCGAATGGAATTGGAACCTGCTTTAGGCATGCTTACATTTGCCTGATCACGTAAAATGATCACGTTCTCTTTGTTGGGCTCTACCCCTGAAGAAACATACAACTTAGCCAATCCATCTTTACGGATGCTAACAACAACTTTTTGTGGACGAGAACCATATTCTCCATTCCCTTTTAAAACATTAGGATCTGTCTCCAATGTTTCATTACCAATTGTAACTTTATACAATGGTCCATTGTCATAGTGTTGGTACAAAGTTAAGTAACCCGGGAAATTCACAATGATATCGTTTTTAGTGGTACTGTCTTTTGTATGCTCAGGAGCTACCCAAGTTTCAAAAGTCACACCATCAGAGTTATCACACTGCTTAAGGTAAGGACCGACATTTGAATTGCGGAAAGAGTTTTCCGTGTCAAAGTGAATGTGTCCATTATCATCTGCACGAACCCCAGTTTTTTGCGAGTCTTGGTCACGTTCCAAAACCACATTTTCCTGTTGCCCGTTTGAATTTAGTCCCTTACCAACTGCTTGGTCCAGAGTAGCGTCGTTAAAAGGAAAATACAAAACAGTATCTCCTCTGTCGCTATCATCAAGCTCAACAGCAAATAATGGTCCTGAAATTAATAATGTTAGCCAGATTAATTTCCTCATCCCTACTCCCCTAAGTTTTCATTCAAATCGACAAACATTACACGTCCAGCTTCACGATTTCCTGATGCCCCGTAATTAGGTACGCCTACAAATAGACGATTTTCTTTAATAGCCATGCTTGCAGCAAATTGTTGATTATTAGTTCTATACGCTCTAATCGGCGCAATTGCGTATTCTGATTTTAAATCCCCAGAATTAGGAATCGTCCAAACTTGAATCTCACCCGCAGCATCTCGTTCGGCGCTATTTCCAACATATAATTTTTCTTCGTTCTCAGAAAACTCAATGGAAGAACCAAAACCCTTTTCGCCTTGCAAATTATACTTTGGCGAAGTACTGGCGTTTTCATTGGCCAAGTCATCTAAGGAATAAATTTTAACTCTAGGCTTAGAATTAGTAATGTCTTCACCGATTGCTAAATAGTTATCAGAAACTTTAAAGCTGTCTCCAAAAAATAATTGGTCACTACCACCAGCAATTTTATGTACACGAGACAAAGTCATTTTTGAATTAGCAATGGAAACTTCCTCGATATAGACACTACCTTTACCTTCTCTGTCTGAAGTCACTAAATACCAAACTGAGTTTCTTTCAAAAGCAGTCATACGGTAGCCATTGTACACAGGAGCTGATTCGGTTTTGTGATAATCCAATGCTACAGCACCTGTATTCAGATTAAAAGCATACAAAATCCCTGAACGTTTATTGGTTCCCACTACTACATAATCATCAATTAAAGCCACTGAGAAACCAATACGTAAAGCAGATCCATCAGCTACCGTTAAATGATCAAGACCGTTGTAATTTTGCTTAACAAATGTTCCATCGCCTTGTTTTTTAAACACTCGAATTTTACCATTAGTACTTGGGATCACTAGCCATTTACTATTCAAATCCATGGTCAAAGCATGTAAGCTAGACGATTCATTGGAAGGCATAATTTTTTGTAAGAAGTCTAAAGAGTTGTCGTTATTAATGTTATACACATAAACCGCGCCAGATAAAAGCGCCGCCTCAGAATCTTTTTCCGCAGAAACCACTAGAGTGTTGCCATTTCTTAAAATAGTTTCTCCAAACTTGTCATTTTCAACAGGCTTAGGATCAGACTCTCTTAAAAAAGAATCAATAGCGCCCATATTTGGACAAATATTTTCAACTTCAAAATCAATGCTCTTCGATACTCGAGCTGCTGTACAACTATCTGTTACTGATACCGTAACTCTAAAGCTTCCGTATACACATTCTTGGTTATCGTCTTCTGAAAGTTGAAGATTCACTACCCCACCACTCAAATTACAAGTACTTGCTTCCATTGCGCCCGAACCAGAGAGTCGTGAAACACTACATCTTGGATCTGCGAGATTATCACTTTCTACATTGGATTGATCTTGACCGTAGTAATCTAAACCTTTTTCACCAGCAACAGCAGAAAACTTCACACTCGCTGTAAGTTGACGAGAACCTGTATCCATATCAACGGAAGACTTGTAGAAAGGCTTTCCATTTTTCAAAGTTCCTGTAACTGAAAAGGAAGGGCTGTGTGGAGCAATGTTATAAAAGTCATAACCACTTGCCCAATCCACACCACTTGCATTTTGCTCATGACAAAGCATTACTGCCGGAGTTGGTTCTGGAATCGTTGGCTCAACAACTTCTTCACCACCACCATCGCCGGAACCATTGGATGGGTCTGTGGATGAACCATCACCAACGCCATTGCCTCCTGAACCATTTGCAAGATCATTGATAGACTCTAATTGAACACTGTTCAATCCTTGACAGTTTTGATAGCTAAGCATCAAAAGTGTCGAAAGAACAATTAATGATAAGCTTCTCAAAAAATTTCGAATTTGAAACTTACTCACTCGAATCCCCCTCAAATGGTTTAATTAGATACGCAATTTAAAACCACAACCCCTAGTATGTATTGTATCGGTATACGAATGAGAATTTGAAATGAATTTTGGGTCGAAAGTCGATAATTCTCATTTATGTATCAAAGTGAGAAAAACTAGTGTTTTTACCTGTATAAGTTTTTTTCGGCTGAAAAAATGCTCGGCAAATATGGGCTTCAAACTTAAAAATTAAAAAGCTCTGTCAAAAATATTAACAGAGCTTTCCTATGAATTTACTTTAAAAATACGGCAGTTTTCTTACAAATCGATGCCGTAACCTTTGATTTTACGGTGCAAATGCGAGCGTTCCACACCAATCATCTCTGCTGTTTTAGAGACATTTCCGTCGTTTTCGGCTAGCTTACTTAATATAAATTCTTTTTCAAAACTTGCACGAGCTTCTTTTAAATTCGATTGTTCACCAAACTGTGGCATCTCTCCGCCTTTTACACGCAGTCCAGCAAACTCCAAACAATCTAAATCAACATCATTGCTATTGATCAAAAGATACAAACGCTCAACAAAGTTTTTTAACTCGCGAATATTCACTGGCCAAGAGTAATCCACTAAAGCCGCAAGAGCCTCATTGCTTACACTTTTCTTTGCCGTTGCATTTTCTTTACAAGCCTGGTTTGCAAAGTGGTCGAACAATGCTGGAATATCTTCCCTTCTATCTTTTAAGTCCTCTAGCTGAAAGAAAACAGAGGAATCAATTTGCTCCCAATAGCTTCCCCAATGAGAGTTACGAATATCTTCTTCACTACAACTAAAAGACAAAAGAATTCTAGTGTTACAATAGATATCTTTGTTTCCTTTAAGCCTTTGAAACTTAGAAGTTTTCACAAAATCCAAAAGCTTTTCGATAATGTCTTCCTCAAAAAGCTGCGCATCTTTGATGAACAAGCTACCACCAGCGGCTAGCTCAATCTTACCCATTTTACCACTAGGAGCCCCAGTGAAAGCCTCTTTTTCAAAACCAAATATCTCACTGGCAATCAACTCTTTTGGCGTCAATGCACAGCTCATACTAACGAAGGCGCCTCCGACTCGATCACTGAAATAATGAATGTTTTCAGCCACTAAAGACTTACCAACACCAATGCTTCCCTGGATACAAACCAATCGGTTTTTATTATTTAAATTTGCGATCTTTTCTTTGATATCACGCATTCTAGGGCTATCACCGATGACAGCAATGTTCTTACGTAACTTATTTAGCAAGGCCAGTTTTTGGCTTTTTTCGTTTTGAAAACTCATGATGTTGTTCATCAAAATATGAATTTTATCTAAGCTAATGGGTTTTTCGATAAAATCCCAAGCACCAAGTTTTGTCGCCTTTACGGCGGTCTCAATGGTTCCGTGTCCCGACATAACAATAAACTCAGTTTGAATGTCTTTGGACTTTGCTTCTCTTAAAACATCAATACCATCTAAATCACCCGGCATCCAAATATCGAGAAGAGCAATATGAGGTTTGTGCTCTTTTAAAGCCTCTAATCCTTCTTGCCCATTTTCTGCAGTATATACTTCATAATCCTCATCTTGTAAGGATGCTGATAATATATCGCGAATTGGTTTTTCATCATCAATAATTAATACTTTAATACCGTTCACTGGACCCTCTAAGCTTTCAATTTATTCAAAGGTAACTCGATCACAAATTTTGTTCCTTGGGGACTTAAGCGATACACACGAATGTATCCATGATGATCTTCAATGATCTTTTTCACGATGGCTAATCCCAAGCCAGTACCTTGTGATTTTGTACTGTAATATGGTTCGAACACTTGCTGAATGTTCTTGGCCGTAATTCCAGGCCCGTTGTCTTCAATATCAATTCTAACACTATCTATGGCTTTATCAAATTTAGACGCTACCCTCAATGTTGCATCTGAAGTATTTTCCATAGCTGCTATGGCATTATCAATTAAGTTCACAAAAACTCGTTTTAATTGCTCTGCATCAAACATCAATTCAGGGATCTCATCACTGGGTGCGTAATTCACTGTCACATTTTTGTGAGCCGATTCATACAAAACAACCACTTCCCGCAAAACACGGTTAATGTCATCAACTTTGGGACGAATCTGTGGCAGTCTGGCAAAATTAGAAAATTCATTTACCAAATGCTTCAAACCATCTGTCTGAGAAACAATGGTATCCACACAATCTTTGAAGGCTGGGTCCTCAATATCATCACCAAACTTTCTTTGTAATCTTTGAGCAGCCAATTTGATTGGTGTTAATGGGTTTTTAATTTCATGAGCAATTCGCCTTGCTACTTCTCGCCAAGCTGCGGTTCTTTGGGCATTGGCCAAAACAGTCAAATCATCAAGCACTAAAACAAAGCCTAAGTCCTCGTTTCCGTCGCCACGAAGGAAAGTAATCGTCACTTGAAGACTAAGCTCTTCCCCGTTCATTTCGATTTGTAAATCTTTTTTGATACTTGGAGCACGATACTTATTAGCGTCATCCAATAAATCAGAAACCAAAGTTGTATAATTATCGCCTAGAACATTGGATAGCTTTTCGAGACGAACTTCTTTGTAATCAAGCTGCAAAAGCTTTTCTGCTTCACGATTTAATGTAGTTACTTCCCCTTGATTATTTACTGAGATTACACCTGTTGAGACATTCGATAAAATAACTTCAATGTACTGATTGTGTTTATCCAAAACGTCAAGGGTATCTCTTAAACTTTGGTTAGCCTCTTTTACTTCTGTTTCAGAGACTTCCACTTCTCGCATCATTCGATTAAAAGAGTCTACCAACAGATTAATTTCAGTAGAGCCACTTAAAACCTCAACCGGACTATATACCCCTTTAGCAACTCGTGAGGATGCCTCACTTAGCTTTACCAGAGGTACAGATAAACCCTTGGCCAAAGTAAAACCAAACCAAGTCGCACATAGCATGATCACCAAAGACATCAAGGTTAGAACAATCAAATAGATGGACTTAATGGGATACTCTAGCGAATCAATATCTCGAAAAGATTCGTAGGCCGTAGCGATGTCTGAAATTTTATTTTTTAAATACAGAGGTATAAAAGAGGAAACTACCACAGCTCCTTTTTTATTAGGTAAAGGAACAATAACTCGAACCAAGTTTCCCTCACCAAAAAGATGGACAGTAGAGGCCTCTAAATTATGAGTGATTCCTTTTTCTAAAAACTCGAGAGCTACTTCAGGCAAAGCCTTTAGTGAAGTGTCTTTACTGAGTTTTACTACACGATCCTCAAAAAGATCTGGGTAATACTCAACTGCATCAAGCCCAAAATGCTCTACAAAATAGTCAAGCTTTGTAGGAATCTTGCGCTTGGATCGAACCAACTCATCCACAATCTGGTGAGCAAAGTGGTAATTCTTTTTCTTAGCAGTTACGTAGTAAGAGTTTGTAATATCGAGAGAGTCTTTTAAAATTCCAGTCATCTTGACAGAAAACCACTTATCAAAACTAGAGTTAATGTAGACCACAGAAACTAAAAACATAAGTAAAGTGGGAATCAAACTAAAACTGGTAAAGGCCGCGATTAATTTAGAACGCAGACTACTGCCAATCAACTTCCCTTTTCTCTCCACGAAGGTTTTCACCAAGTTTCTAAAAACCAAAAAGAAAAGGAATAAAATTAATACGATATTTAAATTAACTAAGCCAATAAAGAAAATAGAATGAATGGCTGGTAACTTATGACTGATGCTACTTAATGTGATCTGGAGGTAAGTGAAGAGAATTAACAGCACTATTCCAAAAACAACCGCCGCCACTTCTCTTTTGCGCTTCTTGCGCTCTCCTGGTGGAATCAATTCCTTGCCTGAACTCAAAGGCTCTCCTATTTTGTTTGGCGAATCTTCTTTGACACCTGTAGCATCTCAAGTACTACTTCGGCGGCCTCAACGCCTTTGTGGCCTTTTTCTCCACCGGCTCGGGCATGCGCTTGTTCACCATTTTCTGTTGTTAAAACACCCATACCAATTGGTCGAGAATAATCCAACATCAATTGGCTACAAGAACGTTCTACCGAGTTGCATACAAATTCGTAATGAGTGGTATCACCTCTAACTACTAAACCTAATGCAACCACTCCATCGCAACCTGCCTCAAAACACTCTTTAGCAGCCAATGAAATTTCGATCGCTCCGGGAACTCTTACTTGAACAATATTGTCCCCAGAAATCCCCATCTTTTCAAGATATTGTACGGCGCCTTCTTCTAATTTTTGCGTCACTGAAGGATTCCAGCGACTTGTTACTACACCAATTTTAAAATTACTATTTTCTGCTTTGCAATCGATCAAAGACATGATGTCCCCTTAGTTGGTCTTTCTGTACTCAATTAAATCTGCAATTGTACCAAGTTTTATATTATGCTTTGCTGAGAAAGCTTGTAGGTCAGGCACCCTGGCCATACTGCCATCCTCATTCATAATTTCACAAATAACAGCGGCTCCGTTTAAACCGGCCAATCTTGCTAAATCAACACTTGCCTCAGTATGTCCATTTCTCTCAAGCACACCACCGTCTTTAGCAATGATAGGAAACATATGCCCAGGACTAATGATATCTGCACTTGTTGCTTCAGGATTTGCCGCAACAGAAATGGTTCTCGCTCTATCAAAAGCTGAGATACCAGTTTGAATCCCCTCAGAGGCTTCTATGCTAATTGTAAAAGCTGTTTTATTAGAAGTTTTGTTATCGCCTTCTGGAACCATTAATTGTAGATCCAAGCGATCTGCATTTTCCTTGCTAATGGCCAAGCAAATTAAACCCCTTGCCTCTTTCGATAAAAAATTAATCATCCCTGGAGTAACATGTTGGGCTGCAAAGACTAGGTCTCCTTCATTTTCACGATCTTCATCATCGATGAGGATTACCATTTTGCCATTGCGAATATCATCTATTAATTCTGGAATACTATGCACGTTCCATATCCTTCCAATGAAAAAGGGCTTTGGCCATATAGTCTGGCTCAACACAAACTTTCTCACCTACTTTGTAAGAGGACAGATTTGTTCTTTCTTGGGTTTCAGGAACCAAGCAAACTTGGATCTCACCATCTTTCACTTCATTTACAGTGAGACTAATTCCGTTAATGCAAAGACTAACTTTGTTCCAAACAAATGCTTTCAAGTTTTCTGGTAACTTTATTTTTACTTCGTAAGAGTCACTATCGATCATGCCCGATTTTGACACTTCAGCCATGGACTCAACATGTCCAGAAACCAAATGTCCATGAATGCGATCTCCAAAACGAAGCGAGCGCTCTAAATTATGCTCTCTCTGTAAAAAGAAATTTTCATCCCAGCCAGTAACTTTTAAAGTTTCAGCCGCAACGGCAAACTGCATTTGCTCGTCATCAAAACGCTCTACGGTAAGACAAACACCGTTCACAGCAATGGAATCGCCGGTACGAATGTCATCAAAAAAATCAGGTCTTTCCAACCAAATACGGAGCAAATCTGCAGATTCTTGTGTAGCTTTTAAAGCCTTAACTTTAGCTTCTATAATTCCTGAAAACATGGCGGCGAATATAGCACAATCCCCCTTTATTCCCAACTACTTAGAGGAGAATAACGAAGTTCTTAGTTTTTAATGTGCATTTATTTTAAGCATTCACCCTAAGCTGAGCTAAGCTTTATTGAATAACAGCAAAAAAACCGCGCCTTTTTGCTTTATAAGGCAAATCAAATTTAAAAAACAAATTAATCTGCTTTTCTGAGTATTTAATGGCAAATCTAAGAATGGGGAATTTTTTCAACTTATAGGCACTAGTAAGATGTAAAAATACAAGCTACATTCTCCAAATGCACAACAAACCTGTAACTAGTTCGCCCAAAATCACTTCAAGAATGAAGTTATTCGTAGACCAAGCTTTAAAAAACAAAGACTTTTGGGACCTTTGCTGTGACCATGGTTATATTGGTATCCACGCATTACAAAGCGAAAAATTTCGCTGCATTCATTTTGTCGATCAGCAAAAACATATCATAGAAAATTTAAAAATGCGCTTCCACCAATCGCGAAATTTCTTAAAAGACTCCTATCAATATGAGTTTCACGCCCAAGACGCTCGAAAGCTTTCTTCGCAAATTACGGGCAACTTACTGATCGCTGGTGTAGGAGGAAAGCTGGCCCACGATATTTTGGGAAAACTCATTCAAGAAGAAAAATTAAATGCCGACAGGATTTTAATTTCCATCCATAGCGAGGAACAAAAATACATTCATCTAATTTCTGAAGTCTTGTGCATTTATACTCATAAGCTAAGTCTGTCATTCCAAGAAGGAAAGCGTGAAAGAAGTTTAGAGGTATTTGATTTAGAGCCAAGCCAGTTAGATTAAATCTACTAAAAAAATTCGATTTACTCGCTACGACAAAAGCTTTTCAAGCCCATTTGTCTAAGGTACTATTGCCGCTCAAGGAGAAAATTATGAAACTTATTTTAATTTTAACGACAACAATTTTCCTAGCGGGCTGTGGAGTACAATCCATCCCCAAAGCAAAAAACCAGGTAGAAGCCAGCCTTGCTGAAATCACAAATCAATATAAAAGACGCGCTGATTTAATTCCAAATCTTGTGGAGACAGTAAAAGGCTACGCCAAGCAAGAAAAAGAAACCTTAACCAGTGTTGTTGAAGCAAGAGCAAAGGCCACTTCAGTGAATATCAATCCTGAAAACTTGAACGCCCAACAAATTCAACAGTTCCAAAAGGCGCAAAGCGGTTTAAGCTCAGCCTTAGGCAGATTAATGGTGGTGGTTGAAAAATACCCTGACCTAAAGTCAAACCAAAACTTTTTACAGCTACAAGCACAACTCGAAGGAACTGAAAATCGAATCGCTGTGGCTCGACAAAGATACATCGAAGCCATTAAGATTTTTAACAACGAAGTAAGCGTTCCACCAAGCAGTTGGACTAACTCAATTTTTTATGGTTATGAGAAAATGCCACAGTGGACAGTAGAAAACGCAGCTGACATAGAAAAGACTCCTAATGTTGGTTTCTAAAAATTTACTTAGCCTCTTAATTATTAGCCTTTTTTGTAGTCTGGGCCTGGCTCAGACTACTTATGATGTAAAGAAAAACATCCCCAGCTACCGGGCCCCTGTTACCGATCAGGTTGGTTGGCTGTCTAACAAACAGCAAAACCACTTAAATCAAAAGTTAGACAGACTTTATAAAGAAACAGGCTTGCAATTGGCAGTTTACATCACCCAATCCTTGGAAGGAGAAGTGCTTGAACAGTACAGCCTTGCTGTTGCTGAAACTTGGAAGCTTGGTAAAGCCGATAGCGATCGTGGTTTATTATTATTGATTGCTGCACAAGACAGAAAAATTCGCATCGAAGTTGGACAAGGCTTAGAAGGTGAAATTCCTGATGCCATTGCCAAAAGTATCATCGATCGAATCATCACACCTGCCTTTAAACAAAAAAAATACGCCGCTGGAATCGACCAAGCTTTGAGTTATGTCATTGAAGGCGTCGAACCTAACTTTCAAGTTGGCAAAGTTCTTAGCTACAGAAATAAAAAACAAAAAGAAAAATCTTTATTTGGCATGTTATTCAATTTGATTTTTTGGGTCCTTTTTATTTTTGCATTTGCAAGAGGTAGAGGTTCCGGTCCACTTATGCTAGCCATGCTACTGGGCGGATCCGGTGGACGCGGAGGCCGTGGTGGCTTCGGCGGTGGCGGTTTTTCTGGCGGTGGCGGCGGAGGCTTTTCCGGCGGTGGCGCATCTGGAGGTTGGTAATGAATATTCCAAATTGGATTGAAGATCAAATTTCTAAGGAAGAGATTCAAAGCATTGAAGCACATATTGCTAAAATTGAAAAACTGAGCTCCGCAGAAGTGGTACCAATGATTGTAAGAAGCTCTATTCCTTCTTATATCTTTCCTTTTGTGGCTTTAGGTGTCGCAGGACTTGTTAGCTATCTATTGCAAGTTTTCATTCCCTTGCTTGAGCTCTTGCCCGACTCGGAACACAGCTTAATCGCTTTTACATTTCCGGTTTTAGCTTTGTTGTTTTACTTTTTAATCGTAAAAAATGCTTTTGTTATGCGTCTATTTACTCCAAAGAGTTTTAGAACTTACTTTGCAATGATACGTGCTGAGATTGAGTTTCATCGTCAATGCATGTGGAAAACTCGATCCGGAACAGGTGTCTTAGTGATGCTTAGCTTGGATGATCATCAAATGGTAATTCTATCTGACGAAAAAATGCACAAGGCATTTGGAGAAGAATCATGGGCTGAAATTTTAGCTCATTCCTTACAAAAAATAAAAAGCAAAAACCTTGCTTCTGGAATTGAACATTGCTTAGCAAGTATTTTACCTAAGCTTGAAGCATCTTTTCCTATCGAGCCCAATGACGTGAATGAACTATCCGATACGCTTGTTATTAAAGACTGACGATTAATCTTCGCTTTAAAATAAAAAAACCAGGCACTAAAAAGTGTCTGGTTTTTTTTGGACTTTAAAATCAGAATTTAATTTACAAGTTGATGTACACGAACGCGATCTCCAACAAAAACACCATCACGAACTCTTTCTACCACAATGGCATCCGCTTCTGTACCACGAACGTCTGTGATTTGAATTACTGCAGTTGTTCCCGCTGAAGTTCCACGGTACTTTGATTTACAAGGCTCCCCTTCCCACTGGTGGTAAATGTTTTCTACTACCAGCTGGTCATCCTTTTTCAAACCATCAAAACTTCCTGCTTGGATTGTAATTTTAGGCTCAGCCACTTTAATCACTACACTTTCCCAAGGAAGGTTTTCATTCGCATCTACTTGCTCTTTAATGGTCGCTAAGGCTTTTCTCGCCGCTTTTTGAGTGACCTCTGAAAGCTCAGAGGTTTTAAAAAACTCTGGAGATAGAGTGATATTTGAAAAGCTAAGATCAATTCTAGTGGTTTGAGTTTTTGCTTCATGAGCACCAGTAGCAATCCCCACTGGTCCATAAGTTACGAAGTCTGAGCTATGATAAGCTCCCAAATCCATAAAAAGTTTTGCCTTTTCCATTTTAAAACTTCCACCAATTCCAAATCCACTATCACCACTTGGGCTATAGCCGATCGAAACAGAAGTGGAATTTGAAAGTTCAAAACTAGTAACATTTCCAGTCATGGTAATTTGCTTTCTATCTAAAATACATTGAGGAACTTCATTACCAAAAGCATCCATCGGAGGAATCACTAATGAAATGCCATCAGCACTCATGCCTAGGTCCTCAATATCAAAACTTACAAGGTTCAAAAAGTAGTCACTACTCCCTAATTCAACAGCCATCATTGCATTCAAAGCAAATCCGAAGTCAAAACTTCCACCCGCCGGAGTGTTGAAAACTCGGCTATTGATATTTCTAAGCTCTACACGTCGCTTTAGATTTCGCTCTGCCAAGGCTGGCGTTGCTAAACCTAATGTTAAAATTGTCACTAAGAGTTTTTTCATGACTCTCTCCCCTTGTTTGTCCCGTTTATTAAAGTCCCTTATTAATTATTTTTGCCGCAGTTTGAATTACGCCAGCACCTTCCTCGGCTAACTGAATCTTCGCACTACGAATTCCCTTTGTTTTATATTTCTTAGAGGAAGCACTTGCCAGTACCGCTCCTTGAATTTTTGCTTTTTCAGGAACCACAACTTGCTTTCCTGAGTCGATGATTTTCTGAATCCCTTCTTTGTAGGCAGAGCTTTCCACTGCTGGTACCCATGGGACAACAACCAAATCAATGTCTTGACGCTTAGACACCCAGTCCATTGCGCTATACACAGCGGAGGAATGGGTTTGTCCATAAGGTCCGAAGACTTTTACTGGTACGATTAAGAAATCTTTGTTCGTTTCATTTACTAATAGTTTTGCAGCAGCAGTCCCAGAACCTTGATCATCAGAAGGACGGTTGTCCCAAGAAATAAAATCAAATCCCGTATTATCAATAAACTGCTCTATGCCTTTTTCTCGCGGAAAAACTCCTGATCCAATTAAGGCAACTCGTGGAGCTACAGCAGCAGTTTTAATTTGGTTCTGCGCTGTAAACTCTTGATCATAGACATTTTCAAAACGCCATTGGGCGTAGAAAGTCATAATTGCCATCACTAATTTTTCAAACCATGAGTGTTTTTTCTCTGCACAATTTCCGATATTGCTAGCCACATATTCAGGTGCAGTGCTTTGTTCCAATTCACCACTCATTGTTTTTAATATTCCCGATTCTGTAGAGCTTGCTGACATAATTTTTGTATTAAAGCCTACCGCTTCATTAGCCAATGCCTTTTGAATGCCAATGCCTTGGCCCCAAGGGCTTAGTCTTAAGTCTTCAACAAAGCGAAGCTCTTCCCCTGTGCTCGGAGCCTGTGGATTACTAATTAAGTAGTGAACCACTGAAACTGTCTCCATGGCATCCGTAACCACATAGCGATTTCCATTTGCGGCTTCGAAAACTTGACCTTCTTCGATACCTTCAAATACGCCAGCTGGAATGATCCATCGCCCGTCCCAAAGCTGATCTAATTTTGCCGTCCAAATGTAGCTTGGTAAATCGGCGATCAATTGCTCTAAAATTTTAGGAAGACTTTCTTCGATAGCGTTTCTCATGGTTTTACGTCTTTGCGTCTCAAAACCTAAGTGAATCCCCGCATAACTTGCCCCAATGGACAAGTCTTTACCACTAGCCTTAAATTCATAGTCATAGGTTTTACGGAAGCCTTTGGATGGAATGTGTACATCAAATTCTATGCCTAATTTTACAGAGTATTTCTTTTGACGAAAACTCACACCAAAACCAAAAATCTCAAAACTGAAACCTTCATCTGCATCGGCGCCAAAGTTTCCTCTTTTGTGGGCCCAACCTCTAGTTTTTAATTGCCCGTTGAAGAAGTCTAAATTACTACATTGGCGAACTTCCGAAAATTGGGCGGCTGTAAAATCATTGTCTTTGGACACGTTATCAATCCCCATATTATAAGGATTCAAACGATCTGGACTAAAACCATAAACCACTCGATTACTTCTCTTTCCCGAAGCGTACAAGAGGGTATGAACTTTAGGTCTCACAATTATTTGAGCAGAATTAGCAGCAATTCCATTTTGCGCTTGTTTCGAATCTATATAAGTAAGTTTTTGATTTGGAAGTCTCTGTGCCAATTCTTTCATTTCAGAATCATTCACAACACTAGAAAGACCTATTCCAACATAATTTGATTGAGGTAACTCAACTCGAAAAGAACCATTTTCATAGAGACTTTGGTTTAATAAGTGCGTGATTTCCATTCCATGACGCAACTTAAATCCATCAGGAAAATGAATCCATCGATCCTCGGTCGCCTCTACTTGTATACTTACTAATGGATCTGCAAAGCTTTGCAAACCAAAAAGTACTACTAAAGATGTGAACAAGATTGTTTTCAAAATTCTCTCCCAACTTAGACCCTTCAAAGGTCTCGAAACTTTAGTCGGGTTATCTGGAACAAAGGCTTAAGACTATTTCCAATAAGATCTGTATTCTAGACTTTGGTAAAGTGACGCAAAACCCACTGTTTAAGCCGCTTTGCGATGATTCCCTGCATTTATCGCAAAACTGAAAAAAGCTTTAACAAATTTTCATTTGAAACCAAAAACTTTTTTTAAAAGAAAAAAACAAAAAACAACAGCAAAGTGTCGAAGTCTTTTTTTGAAACAGGACCATACCGAAGCTTTCTCAAAAAATCGTAAAACACTTCTATTGCTTTTTTGGGAGAATAAAATGGCGCGGCATACTTAATTTAAATCTGCCTTTTACATTGAATAGTAAAAAATGAGACAACAGGCTTTTATGTATAGATGACAACTAAAGAAACTAGTGAATTAATATTCATCGCCATTTTTTTTAAAAAAACTCCATTTGCCTTGGTTATTTAATTTGGCAACGAGGTCATCGTTTGGATAAGTTACCAGATCATCAATTGGTCGATCACCTATTTCAATATAAGTCACGACCTCATCTGTTTCATTAATAAGCTTATGGGCTGGTCCATCAGGCGTAAAGCCGAAACAGTCCCCTGCATTTAAATGTATCTTTCTAGTTTCTAAAATCAACGTGGGATTACCTGATAAGACAAAAATAAACTCTTCTTGCTTAGAATGTTTATGTAAAATAGAAGATTCAGATCGAGGGGAAAGTTCAGCTAGATTTACTCCAAATTTGTTAATGCCAAACAGATCTCCTAAGGGACGTTTTGTTCTCCCTGACATTTTACTGGCAAATGGCTCGGGGTAATTTGAAGTTTTTGTTCTCTTAGGCGCCTCAAAGGCATTGACCGGATTCTTTCCTAGCTTATTCATTTAAAAATTATAAAAAGAATTAGTATTAATCACAAACTAAATGGTCATCTAGTTGATTATAATCATATTTTCTATTCTTTAGTGGGCAAATAAATATGACTTGAAAAGCATTCATTTTGAACTCTCGAATTAGTGTATGATTTTGAATGTGGGAAATTTAGCTAGCCCTAGGACAGGTTAAAAAGATATAAAGATGACAGTATTACTAGAAGTTAACACCTCAGTTTTAAATTTATAAAAACATTCTTAGCCATAGACTTCCAAACATTAAACTATACTGCCTCAACGCCCCCACTGAAACTCCATCCCATTCCTTTCACCTATCAGCATTCCTCGACCTAAGCCAGACTCAGAAATAAAGTTACTCAGGAAAATGAATACCAACTGAAAATATTTTCAGTTGAATTGTATTTGATAAGCAAAATCATTTCTAGACCAAATTAATCCCCATTCTAGGCTATTCTATAAATAGCTTTACTGAGGGGGTATTAATGAAGCGAGTGCATTCTACTGCTAAATATCTAGAAAATGAACTAAGCCTAAATCGCCTTAAAAACCTAATCGACCTAGGAAAAATCCAAAGCATTGCCGATCTATGTAGACATGGTTTTTGCCCAGGAGTCCTTCATTACGAAAAATCCCAAGAACTAAAAAAAGCATCATAAAAAAACAAAAGCACCTTTGAGAGCAATGCTCTCAAACAGCCATCGGCGGCAAAGCCGCCCAACACCACCCGCGCCAGCAAAATCAAAATAGAGACGACGAGATTTAGAAATAAAGAAGTGAGAAAGAGGCTGTATGAGAAATGTATTTTTTCAGAGTTTTGAATCCCATGGATGGGATTCAACAAGCCCCAAGGAAGGCAGGGAGCAGCGAAGGCTGCGACCGGAATAGCGCCTCTGAAAAAATACATTTCTCAGAAGGCCGGCTCATTCAAAGAGCAAAACCGAGGAGTAAACCAAAAAATCATAAATAAAAAAGAACCCAGAGCCGAAGGCCAAAAAACCGTCTGCGAATAATACCCTTGCTTCAAAAGACCGGCTCATTCAAAGATCAAAACCGAGGAGTAAACCAAAAAGACAAAACCAAATCCCCAAAAAACTACTTAGCACTAAGCCCACAAGCCCCTAGCTTATAAGCCTCTGTACCAGCAAGCTCCCGAAAACTATCATAATACATTTTCTTCTCCATCTCCGAAACGCTTTGATCATATTTGCCAGGAATTATATTTCGAATCAAACTCGCCATGGCTCCAGATTTATACCATTGATCTAAAATTTGTTGATCTGAAAGAACTTTCATTCCTAAGCTAGAAACTTTCTTTTTTAACTTAGAATCAAGGACAATAGAAAAAGGCGTAATTAGCTTGTGATTCATCTCTATCTTTTCACCAAGTAGTTCTGATAAATTTTGAAGTAAAAGCCCTTGAAAGCTTCGATGGTTTAAGTCTGCTAAAGTTTCTGTTTTCCCTAGTTGAATTCCTATTTTCAAAAAAGCTTTATGAACAAATTCACTACAATCCATCATACGGTCATCCACGGGATCATGAAAAAAATCATAGGGAATCTTTTGCTCGATCATTTGATTCAAATTCTTCGTTAATTGATTTTTTTGTTCCTTGCTTAAGGACTTTCTCATTTCTAGGAGATTCGCTTTCACTTGGCCTTTGTCATCCATGGAGCTCTCCAAAAAATGCTTCAAGCTCCACTTTTGTGCGTAAGGAGGAGTGCCATGATAGACAAACACTTTGTCTGCCATCCCATGCTTTTTAGCCTGTTCGACAACAACTACGCCAATATGTCCAAAACGACTCCCGGTGATTGCTTCGAAAAAAAACGTACTACCATCGTAGTTAGCTTGAGAAATGGCTATCACTTGCCCTGTTTCGGCCTGGCTAATAAATTTATCCATTTCCACCTGGGCCTTCGAAAGCTTGGCGAATAATACAATCAAACAAAGCATGAAAATAGCTTTCATAAAATGTCCCTCCGATTTCCGCAGAGTCTACTACACTGCAAAGAATATCGCTTTAGAATAGAATACATTTCGGCTAAACATGGCCTTTTCATGCCCTATTCAGGCCTATGCCTGAAAAAGCTTCATGCCTATTTTCCACCACCTTGGAGTATTTTCCATTTTTTTGACATTTTGCATCAAGTAGCTATAATGTCTGGAGTTAGGAGAACTGCTCCTAATTCCCAACGGAGGTTAAATTGAGAAATATTTTAATTCTTCTGATCAGCTCCATCTTTAGCCTGAACATCTGGGCTGCAAAACCAGAGCAAATCACAATCGGTTTTATTCCTGCTGGACCAAGCAATGAGTTCAAAGCCAAGGGCCTAGAATTTGCTGAATTGGTACAAAAAGAGCTGGGAATTCCAGTAAAAGTTTTTATCCCTAAAAACTATGAATCTTTGGTTCAAGCTATGAAGGATAAGAAAGTTGATTTTGCCTTTTTTACGGCCATGACATTTGTTCACGCAGAAAAAGAAGCAAATGCAAAGGTTCTTCTTCGCAAAGTTTGGGAAGGCCGCGACTACTACTTTTCATCTCTCGTAGTTCCACAAAACAGTGAGATCAAATCATTGAAAGACATAAAAGGAAAAAGCATTGCATATGTAGACAAAGATTCTACATCTGGCTTTTTATATCCAAGCCTTGCTTTAAAAGACCAAGGACTTGACCCACAGAGTAGTTTCTCTAAAGTGATTTTCAGTGGAAATCATAAAAAGTCAGTACTTGATTTAGAGGATGGAAAGGCTGAAGTTGCAGCAATGTTTGCCGCAGACAAAGAAGGAAAGACCGGAGCTTGGACTCACCTTTTTGATAAAGGTAAACAAATGCGAGCCATTTGGGTGTCTAAACCTATTCCTAGTGATCCTTTCTGTGTAAGAAACGATTTTTACGAAAAACATCCTAACGTAGCCCATGATTTTATGTTTTTCTTAAAAGACATTTCGTCTGCTAAAAACTCTAATCACCCTCTTAAAAAGCTGCTAGATGTAGATAAAGTAAAGCTAGCCACCAGCAAACAGTACGATCCTGTTCGTGAAATGGTGAAGAAGTTAAATATCAAACTTTAAATAAAATTAATCTCAGAGGTTATTCAACCTCTGAGAAATAACGCTTCACTAAGGCTTTTTGCAAAAGCTTTGCCCCTCTAAAATTCATATGATTTTCATCAAAATAATAGACTTGATCCGTTTCTCGCATAGCTAGTGGATACACTCCATTGGGATTAAAAAAATGTATTTTCGTAGATGCATTGCCAAGACTTTCAAAGAAACTATTTAAGCTCTCTGTAGATCTTTGGTATGAATTCTCGTCATAGCCAACACATGCTTGCAATTCATCATTGGTCCAAAGCCTCAGAGCACGTGCTATGAGTGAAGTCTTCTTCTGTAGACATTCATGCGGGGACTCATAAAAATTAGGAACTTCGCCTAAAATATAAACTTCATCCACTTTAGTTTCTAAAAGCCTAAGTGTTTTTTGCATCGATTCTTTAAAGGTTTCCATTGAGGATTCCCAGCCAATGGCTTTCCCTTCAGAAACAAGTCGGCGCTTGTACTGAAACTTAGAACTTTCAGACTCTGACACATACAGAGAGTTACGGTTAGCAAGAAAAACTTTTTTAATGCCTTGGGTTTCTTTTAAGAATTTAAAAACTCGATTGCGAAAATCTTTACAGTCTTTATTAATCACTTTTGCATTTTCATCAGTTACCTCAAAATCCCCCGCAAGAGCAGGACAATTGTTGTAACTGAATACCCTCATGCGAATGTGTTTTTTCTTAAGTAATGCTTGCAGAGCTAAGAAATAATGCCTTACATGAGAATCACCTATGATTAGATACTCTAGAGGAGCCTACAGATCACCTGTGTCACAAGCAAAATAATTTGGCTCAATCTCGTCAATTGAATGACAAGAGTTACTTTCATTGATCTCTAATCTTTTCTCTCCTTCAATATCTATCTTTGCCATCCGAATGTCACTAGAGCCTAGAGCTTTCAATGAAGAATTTATGCCAACAAACAAAAGAGCCACTAGTACACTGACCAGGATAACTCTTTGGTTTGACTCGCGCCCTAAAACCTTTTTAGGGAGAAATGGGAAAAAAGCAGCATAATCTTTTTTATAGCGCATTGGTTTTTCAAAATATTCATGGCTGACTACAGACAAAATAACACTAATTATGAAGATCCAGAAAGCCGACAAAAGTGTAAGCTCTGTTTTGTCAAAAATGTATTTATAAAGCTCGATCACAGGCCAATGCCAGAGATAGATAGCGTAGCTAAGTAGACCTATTTTAACAAAAACTGGATTTGCTAGAAACCTATTTACCAATGAAAATCTATGAGATTTTTCGCCGGTAAAAATCAATAAAGCCACTCCCACACAAGGCAATAAAGCTCTAAACCCTGGATACTCGCTGTTAGTAAAAATACCACTTAACGACAATACAATAAACCCGATCCCCAAGCTTGCAGCGATTTCATTGTGCAATTGATTTTTAAAAGGTTTTTGATAGCCAAAGGAAAGAAAGGCTCCCACACAAAACTCGAAAGCCCGAAATAAAAACATATAAAAGGCTTCTTGAGGAGCGTTCGAAGTGGCCCACTGACTGGCCAATAAACTGAAAAGAAAGATGATGCTAACAACTATGATAGGCTTAATCCGTCTTCGGAAGCGATAACAAACATATAAAATCAACGGCCAAAATAAATAAAACTGTTCTTCTACCGCTAAAGACCAAGTATGCAGTAGCAGCTCTAAATTTGATTCGGAGAAATACTCTGTGGATCGTAAAAATAAAAAATTTGATATTTGTAAATAAGCATACTGACTAGACTCTAAAAACGATAAATAATCGGTAGCAGCTAAAGACAAAAAGGCAAAGATGTTAGTAACAAATAGTACCAAAAACAATAAAGGAAGAATGCGCCTGCACCGTCGCGCGTAAAAGTTTAAAAATGAAAACTTAGCTTGATGCTCAATCAGTTCCCTTAAAATAATTTTAGTTATTAAATATCCAGAAATAACAAAAAAGAAGTCGACACCCAAAAAGCCCGAAGGAAATACATCTGGAAAAAGATGGAACAAAAAAACAGCAATTACGGAAATGGTTCGTAGGCCGTCAATGTCAGGGCGATAGCTCGTTTCAATCTGTTTTTTCATATAGATTTCATAGCGGAAATGAGGGGCAAATTATAGAAAAAAGCCTGATGTGCATAAGAAATACACTTAGCTACTCTTACAAAAAATCAGTTGTATCGAAGAGCTAGCTAAAAAAAAAGGCTTTTATTTCTAAAAGCCTTTTCGTTCTAATCTAATTACACTACTTCAAAATTTAATGCCGTGTCTTTCATCTCAATTTTCAAGGTGGAATGCTCTTGGATTTGCCTTGAAATTATCATTTTTGCCACTTCATTTTGAATGTTCTTTTGAATGACTCGTTTTAGAGGCCTAGCGCCATAAACAGGATCAAAGCCAATTTTAGCCAAGTAGGCTTTTACTTCATCACTCAGTTCAAGTTTAATCTGCTTCTTCTCTAATCTTACTCGTAAATCTTCAAGGTGAACATCCACGATGCCTTTTAGGTTTTCTTGATCAAGTGGATTAAAGTCCACCACTTCATCCAAGCGGTTTAAAAACTCAGGACGAAAATGCGCCTTTAAAGCCTCACGAACCTCTGCCTTTTTCTCATCGGCCGATTTTGTTTCATCGATAATAGCACTAGATCCAACATTTGAAGTCATGATCACAACTGTATTTTTAAAATCAACCGTTCGTCCTTGACCGTCTGTTAGTCGACCGTCATCTAGTACTTGCAGCAAGATATTAAAAACATCTGGATGCGCCTTTTCTACTTCATCTAAAAGCACAACAGAATATGGTCGCCTGCGAACTCTCTCCGTCAGTTGACCACCTTCATCATAACCCACATAGCCTGGAGGGGCTCCAACCAAACGACTTACGGCGTGCTTCTCCATATATTCTGACATATCGATTCGAATCACCGCCTCTTCCGTATCAAAGAGAAACTCTGCCAAGGCCTTTGCCGTCTCCGTTTTACCAACTCCTGTTGGGCCTAAAAACAAGAAACTACCAATGGGTTGCTGAGGATCACTAATTTCTGCACGACCTCTACGAACCGCATCCGCCACAACTTGCAAAGCGTGATCTTGACCTACGACTCTTTCGGCCAGGAATTTTTCCATATTTAATAAACGATCCACTTCAGATTGCAGCATTTTATTAACAGGTATTCCTGTCCATTTAGATACAATGCTTGCAATCTCTTCGGAGTCCACTTCTTCACGAAGCATACTCTCACCTTCTTCTCGTTGCTGGACTTGCTCCTGGGCTTGACTTAACTTTTTCTCAACCACTGGTAGTTTAGAGTATTTAATTTCAGCAGCTACTTCCAACTTACCTTCGCGCTCTGCTTTTTCCATCTCGTAACGTAGATCTTCAAGTTCTTGCTTTGTTCTGTTTACTAAATCAATTCCACCACGTTCGGTTTCCCAGCGACTGACTAATTCATCTCTTTCACTGGTTAAACTAGACAGCTCTTCATTTACATTTTCTAATCTAGATTTTGATGGAGAATCTTTTTCCTTTTTAAGAGCCTCTTTTTCAATTTGTAACTGAGTGATCTTTCTTTCTAACTGATCAATCACTACAGGACGAGAACTAATTTCCATTTTTACTTTACTTGCGGCCTCATCCACTAAATCAATGGCTTTATCAGGTAGAAAACGTGAAGTAATGTAGCGATTTGATAACTCAGCAGCCGCCACTAAAGCAGCGTCAGTAATACGAACTCCGTGATGAATTTCGTACTTTTCTTTAATTCCTCTTAGAATAGAAATCGTATCTTCAACACTTGGTTCATTTACCTGTACCGTTTGAAACCGTCTCTCTAAAGCTTTGTCTTTTTCAATGTACTTGCGATATTCATCTAATGTGGTCGCGCCAATACAACGAAGCTCACCACGGGCTAAGGCTGGTTTTAACAATTGCCCCGCATCCATCGCACCTTCGGTTTTTCCTGCGCCAACCAATGTGTGAAGCTCATCGATAAACAAAACGATTTCGCCATCAGCTGATACCACTTCATGTATCACTGCCTTTAATCGTTCTTCAAATTGCCCATGGAACTTTGCCCCGGCAACCAAAGAGCCTAAATCAAGAGTGATAATTTTTTTATCTTTTAAAGTGTCTGGTACATCGCCTTGGACAATCCTTAATGCTAAACCTTCAGCGATGGCTGTTTTACCTACACCAGGTTCTCCGATTAAAACCGGGTTGTTTTTGGTACGACGAGATAAAACCTGCACCACTCGACGGATCTCTTCGTCACGCCCAATTACAGGATCTAATTTTCCCGCCTCTGCCAACTCGGTTAGGTCTCTACCATATTTACTCAATGCCTCATAAGCTTCTTCTGGATTTGCAGAGTGAACGCCTCGACCGTTTCGAATTTTCTCTACCGCTGCTTCAAACTTTGTTTTATCTAGCTTGTGTTTTGCAAACAATTCTTTCATAGCCTGACTAACGCCAGAAAATCCCGCTAGAATAAAATGTTCTACAGAGATGAAACTGTCTTTCATTCTATGCGCTTCTTTTTCAGCCTCAGTGAGTAGCTTTGCCAAATGAGGACTCAAGCCCACCTGTGCATTGGAACCGCTAACTTCTGGACGAGATTCTATCTTTCGAAGAAGGTCGTTTTTCATAGCGCGAAAATCTGCGCCAGCATCTATTATGGTCTGTCCCAAAAAGCTGTCTTTTTGATTTAATAATTCATAGTAAAAATGTTCGATTTCTACGTGAGGATGGCCTTTACTTTCTGCCAATTGCACGGCTGCCTGCAGTAGTTCTCGACTCTTTTGAGTGTATTTATCAATATTCATTTTCTCACCTCATTTCAAATACTTAGGATAGCTCACTACCTAAGTTCTACCTTATTAATCTGGTGTCATTCTGAAATCTGTCAAGCCTCAGCCTTGGATAATTTTATTGGCTCTTTATAAACTTCAAAATGGATTGGGCAACCCATTCTGGGTCATCTTCATGAATATGATGACCTGCCTCTGGATGAACCTTAATTTGCCAATCAGGAAAATGCTTATGAAATCGAAACTTATGCCGGATCGGTGTAACCTTGTCATTCTCCCCCCAAAGTAACAGAACTTTGGCTGAGACTTCTTTCAATTCATTCCATGAGTTTTGATCTCTCATCAATTGCGCTGAATGCAGAAGACATAACATAGCATCTACGTCTTGGTGGTATGGTTCATAATAACGATCAATGACCTCTTCCGTAATCTTGGATTTATCATTCATTACATTATTTAATTGTCTGCGGATAAACTCTCGGTTGACTAAACGAGTACCAATGCCTTTTGCCAGCCCTTGAAAGGTAGCGAGATGAAAAAATCGCAATCTTTTTAAAGCAATGGCTGGTGTCATAGCGATCACCTTTGAAAAACTATTGGGGTAGAATTTTGCTAAGTATAAGCTAATCGCTCCACCCATAGAGCTGCCAACTAAAATTGGCTTTTTGATCTTTAAATCCTCAATCAATGCATTAATCACTTTGGCGTGAAAGGCGGCACTTAGATCTATCTTTGGGTCTTTGCTACTTTTGCCAAAGCCTAAAAGGTCTAGCTTTAATATTGAATAAGAGTCTTTAAAGTAGTCGTCCATAAAACGAAAGCTATAGCTCGAAGCCCCAATTCCATGAATAAAAACTATGCACTCCTCGGCCAAAGTATTTTTACTGAATTCGTAGTAGAGATTTTGCCCTTCATACTCAAAAAAACAGGACTCTTTGTATTTTTCGCTGGTTTCCAAGCTTGCAGTTACATGGTCTAGCTTTTTCTTCGTCTGGAGTAAGCGACGAACAACAAAAAAAGTGAGTAGCATGAAACCAAGCACTATTATATAGAATAAAATTGTTTGCCAATCCTGGTTCAAAGAGATTTCTCCTCACTTAAAAAACATTGTATTCCTTAAAAGTTTTTTTGGCCAGAACTGCTCTGCGAAAAAACTGTTTCATGCTAAAACGCTTTTCCTCGACTTTTCGCTAAGGGAGGAAATTTTACTCCTACATTGGTCTAGAGACTATCAAAGAATTAGGCAAAAGTTTCCATTTTCTAGACCAAAAGGCTGTTCAGAAGTTTCTGTAAAGGTCGAAGAGCTTGATGTGAAAAGGGGAAAATGAATTCCTGTTTACACAAGGAGCTCTTGGATTGAGAGCAAAACTATTTTTAAAAGGCTCGGATGCCATCTAGCTATAAAGGAAAGCTAGAAACCTAAGGAGGGTGTTATGAAAATCAACGGAGGATAGAACTATGGGATTACGTATCTCGACGAACATTGCCGCTATTAATGGGCATAGAAATTTATCGAAAAGCCAAATGGTTATGAACAGAAGTTTGGCACAGTTATCAAGTGGTAGCCGCATCAACAAAGCAGCTGATGATGCCGCCGGTCTAGCAATCTCTGAAACCATGCGTGGACACATTCGTGGAATGAGACAAGCAAACAGAAATGCCAACGATGGTTTATCTTTAGTGCAAACCGCTGAAGGTGGGCTAAATGAAATCGGAAATATGATCATCCGTCTTCGTGAGTTAGGAATGCAAGCCGCTTCCGACACTGTGGGAGATAGAGAAAGATCTTTTATCAACAAAGAAGTAATGCAGTTAAAAGACGAAATTCAAAGGATCGCCAAGACAACGAAATGGGGTGACACTTCCCTACTCGATGGATCGACTCCTACTTACGAATTTCAAGTTGGATTATTTAACAACCCAGAACAAGATCGTATCGCATTTGAAGCAGGCAAAAACTCTGCAACAATCGATGCCCTTGGAATTGCTGGAATTGATTTTAGTTCTAAAGATGGTGCGCAAACAGCTCTACAGCAGTTAGACGAAGCGCAAGTTCGAGTGAACTCAAATCGTTCTAACTTGGGTGCGATCCAAAACAGACTTCAATCTACAATCAATAATTTGGGTGTAGCTGAAGAAAACATGAGTGCTGCAAACTCTCGAATTAGAGATACTGATGTAGCCGCCGCTTCTGCAGATTTAGCGAAGAACAATGTATTGTTACAAGCTGCCACTGCAACACTAGCGCAGGCCTCTCAATCATCTCAATTGGCATTGCAATTATTAGGATAATAAATTTAAGGAAGGGCTCTGCCCTTCCTAAGTAAAAGTTTATGAGCAGTTTTGGATGGGCCAAAATTTGTTCAAGAAGAAATAATTTTTATGAGACGGAATTCATAATTAATCTTCACGGAAGGAAAAAAGCTATGAAGGAGAATTAAAATGGGTTTAAGAATTTCAACTAACGTTGCGTCGATCAATGGACAAAGAAACTTAATGAGCAGTCAGTCTAAAATGGGTGAATCAATGGCTCAATTGTCTAGTGGATCAAGAATCAACAAATCTGCCGACGATGCTGCTGGTCTTGCAATTTCAGAGACTATGCGTGGACAAATCAGAGGTATGAGACAAGCAAACAGAAATGCTAACGACGGTATCAGCTTAGTGCAAACGGCTGAGGGTGGATTGAACGAAATCGGTAATATCATCGTTCGTCTTCGTGAGTTAGGAATGCAGGCTGCTTCTGACACTGTT
>DJMA01000023.1 GCA_002436415.1 Bdellovibrionaceae bacterium UBA6502
CCGTTTTTGGGGTACAGATCAGTCATAGACCTAGGCTTTAGCTTTTAAAAACTTAATTTTTTAATTTCGAGAAGATACCTTAGCCCAAGTATCTTTTAGGGTAACCGTTCGATTAAAAACTGCTTTTTCTGGAGTAGTGTCTGGGTCCGCCGTAAAAAAACCAAGTCTTTCAAACTGATAACAGTCACCTGGCTTTACTCCATCCACTCCCTGTTCGATGAAGGCCGTTCGCATCAGCTGTTTGGATTCTGGATTCAAGGTAGACAAAAAGCCATCTTCTGCTGCAACTGGGTTTGGATGAGCAAACAAACGGTCGTAAATTCGAACCTCTATGGGCTTAGCATACTTTGCTGAAACCCAGTGAATGATTCCTTTTACCTTCTTCATTCCCTCTGGAGTTACTCCACCAAAGGTTTCCTTAATGTAAGAGCATTTCAACTCAATGGGCTTTCCATTTTCATCTTGAATCACTTCATCACATTGGATCACATAGGCATTTCGCAAGCGAACCATTCTACCTGGCCCTAGACGAAAAAACTTTTTCGGCGGGTCCATCATAAAATCATCATGTTCAATGTATAATTCTTTAGTGAATTTAAAATTTCTTTCCCCTAAATCTTTTTTAGGATGCTTTGGAGCTGAAACATCAACTTCTTCGTCCTCAGGAAAATTGGTGATAGTAACTTTCAATGGATTCGTAACTGCCATTCTTCTTTCCGCAATTTCATCTAAATCTTCGCGAATGGCGTGCTCTAAAGTACTCATACTAATGATATTATCTTTTTTTGTAATTCCAATTCGATCACAAAAATTGCGAATGCTTTTAGGCGTAAAACCTCTTCTACGCATTCCGGAAATGGTTAACATTCGAGGGTCATCCCACGAATCAACATGACCCTCTTCAACCAATTGGATCAGTCGGCGTTTACTCATTACGGTATGATCTAGGTTCAAACGAGAGAACTCGGTTTGTTCAGGGAAATGACTTACTTCTGCTGCCTTTAAATACCAATCATACAAAGGGCGGTGGTCAGCAAACTCTAAAGTACACAAGGAATGAGTGATTCCTTCGAAAGAATCTGAAAGTCCATGAGTGTAATCATACATTGGATAAATACACCACTCGGTTCCCGTTTTAGGGTGAGCAGTCTTTTTTACTCGGTACATGATCGGATCACGCATATTCATATTTGGCGCGGCCATATCGATCTTTGCACGTAAAACACAAACTCCTTCGTTGTATTCACCATTTTTCATTTTCTCAAATTCGACCAGGTTTTCTTCTACACTTCGATCTCGAAACGGAGAATTTTTGCCTGGTTCTGTCAATGTACCACGGTATTCTTTGGTTTGCTCAGGGGTCATATGACAAACATAAGCCATTCCTCTTTCAATCATAGAAATAGCAATGTCGTACAGCTTCTGAAAATAGCTAGAGGAATAACACTCCTGATCCCATTCAAAGCCAAGCCATTTTACATCTTCTTTTATCGAATCGATGTATTCTTGTTTTTCTGTTTCTGGATTTGTGTCGTCAAAACGAAGGTTGGTCTTACCATTGTATTGTGATTTCAAACCAAAGTTTAGACAAATGGACTTAGCATGACCAATGTGTAAATAACCATTTGGCTCTGGCGGAAAACGTGTATAGACCTGATCATATTTTTTAGTCTCTAGGTCCTTATCAATTTTTAATTGGATAAAGTGCTTCGGTTTTTCCATTTTTTCTGAATTTTCAGCCATTCTTATTCCTTTTCCTGAGTCCGTTGGAATATCACAATTTTGGTCCACTGCTAATTATTTTTTCAATATTTTTGAGCATTTACAGGAGATTGTCCATGAATTCTGAGCCTTCCCTGGAAGATTGTATCTTTAGTCTAAATAAAAAGCTTTCAAAGCAGTAAAAATAACGGCTCAAATGCCTGTTAAAGCCCAAGCGAACAGTAATTTTTGCGCAATTCGCCTTCCGAGCTAGAAGATTTAGAGTTTCCAGTGATTTCTTAATTTTTTTTAGATATCTAGAAGGACTGGCATTTTTATTGAAAGAGAATCATTGCGATGAAAAGATTCAAAACCCTAGTATTTTTATTTTTTGCTGTATTTGGTGACCTGGCCGCTGCCGAGGAAGACGAACGTATCAAGTCATGCCGTCTGAGCCTACGCAGTAAAATTTCAATGGAATGGCTTCCTAAAAAAGCCAAGCTAGATGACCAACTAAAAAATTCAGCAAGGGCTCCCCTCAGTGCTTACCTTTTTGTAGAATACATCAGAGAGTATTTTGGAGAAGCTAAACTCAATTCGAACTACATTCAAAATGTAATGACAAACGAATCATTACTAAAACATGGTCACAGTCTCTTTCGCTTGGGTGAACTCATAGAAGCAGAATTGATCGACGCCGGTCTACAGGATATAGCCAAGCTAAGTTACCAAGGACTTAAGCAGAGACCTGAAATCGAGGCCCAGCAACACGATAGCAAAATGCTCTTTGAGACTTTTAATTTGAGATCTGAATTTTCAGAGGAACAACTAAAAAACTCCCAGCCACATATTGTTAGCTTCGATCGCTTTGGCCAGGATGGAACTTTCGAACTAAGCAGCTTCTTTATTCTACATTGGGATCCTAAGAAAAAGCTCTTTATTGCAACGGACCCACTTGAGCCTAAAATCCAATTTGAAGTTAAAACTTATAGTTCGAAGAAATCGAATCTGCCTAGAGTGATTAAAAAGAACAATCCTAGCTTTTTTCAGTTTTCAGGGAAGGATGCAATGAAAGAAAACTATGATTCAGCCTATTTTATTCCAATGGCTTCTATTGGTTTGTTATAAATCAAAAAGGGGCAAGAAGATTACCCCTTTCACTCAACCAGGCTTTAAATACCTTTGGCGTCGTCTTCTTTTTAAATCTTCTCTTATTTTTTGCAAACTCAATTTACGAAGTTTTTTAATTAAACTAGCCAAAATATTTGCTTCTTTTTGTACGACGATTTTCTCATTCTTTCCAAAAAGACAGAGAACCGCTGAGTAGGACTTTTTCTTCAAATTTTGTGCTTCAATTTTCAAGTCTACGAAAGCATCTTTACCTAAAAAAGATTGCACATCCGAAATTAATTTCTCAATGTTCCGCTGAAGATACTTATCCTCTTCTATATTTTTCAAACGTAACTGGTAATTAGATAGTGATCTTAATTCCATAAAAACCTCCCTCTAAATCGCTGTCTGAAAATCCCTTACTCCCTCCGACTGCTTCGGTAAAAAACGCATCGCCTTCCAATTCTCTAACTTTTGAAGAATATCCTTTTCTACCAATTGAGCAGCTAGAACTGGATCAGCCTCAATGGCTTCCGAAGAAAACAGATACTTTGATGATAAAAGTTCACAATTAATTTTTACAAAATCATTTGTCTTGCCCACGATAAAGCTTAGGCTTGAGTCACTCGGCGCCGCTTCATCAATATTATCAATGATTCTAAAAATATGGTGTTTGTCAGACTCTTCCAAAGGAATGTCTGCAAAGTTGAGTTGTACATTTCTATACATTCAAACCTCCTTGCTAAACAAAAAAATTCAAAATAAAAAAATGCATTCAATAGGTTATGGAAAATCTTCGTCTAGATACATACTCACCTCCTCACTTTTGAAGAACTAAGAATCTAAAAAAATTATCGGAATTTTCAAAAAAATGTCAATACCCTAAAATAAGAAATTTTATTTTTTTCACTAAGAACTTATCGATCTACTGTACAAGTCCCAGAAAATATTAAGTTTTTCTTGCTATCGAGAGAACCTGGGCCTAGTCAAACCTACTTCTTTGATTTCCGGTGAAAATAATCATTTAAAACTTTTCTAATCACTAATTTATTGGCAGATAAGCTTGGAAAAATGGCCCACAGACCAGTTTTTAGTTCTTTCAGTTCCCCTAGTAATTTCAAATCCCCTCTTTGTAACTGGTTCTTAACGGCCCGATGAGGAAGAATAGAAAAACTTTGCGTATGTTTCGTGATTACCTTCATCAAAGTGATATCATCTACTTCCCCAATTTTTTCTGGATGAATGTTTTCCCGATCAAAAAAATATTCCACATCCTCTTGCAAACGCCCTTGATTGGAAAATGAGATATAATGATAGTCTTCCAAGTTTTTAGGAAACTTACGTTTATTAAACTCTAAATCCTTAGGACCGACTGCAACTATTTTATCTTGTCCCAATAGAATCGACTTTAACTTTTTACTTTTACCATAGTTACCATCGGATAAAATTAGATCAATTTCACCTCGATCCATTTTTTTCATTAACTCTTCTTGAGAGCCTTGGGTAATTCGGATGTAAACGCTGTCATCTTGCCAGAGCTTCATTGAGAAATTATATATAAATGAGTTAGACAAAGACTGAATTGCTCCAATATTGATTTTTACTCGCTCTGCCTTTCCTCGAATGGGCAAGGCATTTTCTAACTCATCGGCAATGGCGAAGAGTTTTTCTGCTTTTTTTAAAACGAATCTTCCGTTTCGATTTAAATCTAGCTTTCTGTGTTTACGAATAAAAACATCAAAACCCAAGTCTTCTTCTAGCTCTTTAATTTGCGAACTAATCGTTGGTTGGGTTAAATGAAGTTTTTCACTAGCGGATTTTACAGAGCCTTCCTTAGCCACTATGTAAAAATAGTAAAGTTTATTCAGATTGATCTTATTCATAAATCACCTCTTACGATTAGATAATAACTAATCAAAACACAAAAATAAATCAATTTTAAATATGTGAAAATTTTTGAGACTATTACAAGTGAAAGGAGGCGGATGTAAACAAACTTATCCGCATTTAAAATATTATGAGAACGTCAACTAAAGAAAATATTGAAACTTCGTTTATTAAGAAAACCAAAGCAAGTCCTAAATTGGCTGTAGACAAAAGCACTGCAACCACAGTGGACTATTTAAACTCTTTGCTAGCCAACGAGTTTAGCTTGTTTACAAAAACATTAAACTACCATTGGAACATCACAGGTCCACGATTCCACAGTATGCACGAGTTCTTAGATGAACAATACCACAGTTTATTAGAAGTCGTCGATGAAGTCGCTGAACGAATCCGACAACTAGATGCCTTTCCAAATGGTACACTTAAAAATTTTGATAAAAAAAGTGTATTGGATAATTTAAATGATTCGTCACCACAAACTTCAACTATGATTTCGGATTTGGTCAATGACCACGAAACCATCGATGAACAGATTAAGCTTATTTTAAAAAGCTTAGAGAAAAATGGCGACGATCCAGCCACAGAAGATTTACTAGGTGGCTTATCCAAGAAACATGAAGAAATGAAGTGGATGCTAAAGTCACATTTAGATAGTTAATAAATAACAAAGGGGGATTTTATGTATTGGGTTTTTCCGTACTACTGGAATTATCAGAATGCCTGGAATCTTCTTACCAAACTCTTTCGCAAAGATAAGTTGAAAGAGATAGACGAGAGATCCGAAGACGCTATTGATGAATTTGATAGGTCTGATCAAACTGAAGTACAAACTAACTTCAATCGCTATGAAAGCGATCACAGGATTTGGATCTCCAAGGAAGAAGATCCTCGCTTGGACCCTTCTCGCGGGGGAAGGGACCCAACCGACAGCACATTAAATTTTAATTTTATTCACTCACTCACGAAAGGAGTATAATTAATGAATCAATCAAATTTTAGCACTCCGAGTGCCAAAGATTTAAATAAAATGGACCAAGAGATTTCGGCTTTAAAAGAGAGAGCAAAAATCAGTAAAATAAAAGCCCAGGAATCTTTCGAAACACAGGTGCGAGCTGTAGAAGATCAGTTTGATTTGGTTTCGAAGAAAGTAGACAGGCTTGGTCAAAAAGCAGATATGGCATCTGGTGAAATGAAAAGAGGCCTAAGTGAAGCCTGGGGAAAACTTCGGGATTCCTTTAACAAAGCCTCACAGTATCTGCATTAGCTTAAAACGGTTTTCGAAGGAAAACCGTTTTATTTTTTGGCTGATACACTGCAAGATACTAGCCCACTCTGTTCTGCTAATACTTCTATAGCTACTCGGAGCATATCGTAGTTTTTTCTATGCTCCTCCCAGCTGAGATCATTTGAGTTTTTAAATTGATATAATTTTTCGATCTCTCCAGAATTTAACTGAAGCCACTGGCTTTTCTCTAAGTTCAAAATCACATTTCTAATATCATATGAATCTAACTTTTTTACATCATAACCGAAACGCAGCATAGTTGGTCCAATTTGCCATTTATTTGTTTCAATCCATAGCTCATGAATTTCACCAGACAGTTCACGAACAATGGTTTCTGACAGCTCTAGGCCTCTTAAATGATAATTTTGTATAAGTTCAAAATAGGCTCTCGATGCTTTCATTGCCAATTCATAAAATAATTCTGGAACAATTTCCGAAGCTTCTTGATTTATGTCTTGAGACAATCCTTTTAATGGATCAATCTTTATACCTCTAAAACCCTCTTTTTGTAGTTTAATAAACACTTCATTCTCTGAAAAATCAGAAAAATAACTCATAGGAATAGATCGGTATCGTGGCTCATCTGCATTTTTAAGTCTATAGTTTTGCCTCCAAATAGAATGCATTCTTGCGGCAATTTTTTGCTGTACAAAGTCTTTGTCTATTTTTGTAAAGTCTAGGCCTGCCCACAACTGTTTAGTGGCTCTACTAAGTTCGATCCCATAAGAGCTTTCGAACATCTTATCCATTACGCCAACAATCATCGCTTTGTCGTTACTAAGTTCTCGTTGGCTTAACTTTTCTTTAGGTCGAAACTGTTTTAGTGCTTTGACCTCATCGATGTTTAATTTTTCCCAATCGCTATATTTTAGCTTCTCTACCAATGCCAAGATTTCACGAAAATCAGACAACTCAGAATGACCCAACTTTTTTAATGCGGAGCTAAGCTTTGAAACATTGTTCTCCATGAAAATATCGTGGACCTTTTCAGACATATCTTCAATCAAAGCCGTATCTAGTTCCTTACCTGACTTGTGAGCTTCAAGGACTAGATCAACGTACTTTGCCGCAACTCTTTCATTTAAAGTAAAAAACAATTCTGGAATCAATTTTTCAGAGGCTAAATTAATGTTTTGTTGAAAAATTCCATCAGCATTTATCCTCAAGCCAATAAAGCCCGCTTTTTCAAATCTAGCTCTAGCCTGTAGAGCTGACTCATTATTCTGAAAAGCTTCCATTGGCACATCTCTATATTGAGCCTTAGAGCCAAAAACGGATTGAAAATTAGGCCGCCAAGATTCATCATGAAATTTCTTTGCCAACTTAGATATTAAGGCTTCTCGCGGAATGCTTTCTGCGGAAGTATTTTTCCAAAGCTGCTTAGAGCCTCGAACAAAATCTTCGGCCAAATTTAGCCTTCGCTGCTTGATGATTAATCTACGTAAATGCTCAGTCTCAAAGCTGAGTTTCTCAAGGGATTCAAATTTATCTGAGGAAACCTCGGTCTCAAGAGCTCTTCTAATTTTCTCTTTGCTATTTTCTTTCTTTGCTATGACCTTTTCTAGTTGGCCAATTGTCATCGACGAATACCTATCCATGCTAGCTTGCTGTGCTTTGATCCTATAGTAGGTTCTCTCATTCAAATCCTGCCCCAGTTTGAAATAGTAATCTTTAGTTTGCTCAAAACCAAAACGAAGACTTCTGTCTTGCTTTGTAAATTTCCTTAAAACCTCTGCAACTTCCTCTTCTGAAGAAGTGTATTCTAGGTCTTGTGCCATTACTATTCGCTCGCGAAGGGCTTTCATATAATTACGAAACTCTTTATCCATCCTAAACTCACCAATCAGTGAAAGCACCTCAAGGCCCTCAGCAAATTTTAAACTTCGAAGTAAATTTCTTTGGATGGGATGTAAATCCCTTTGAAACTCTTCCGTCAAATATGTCAAAAAGCCTTCTTCCGTTAAAGTTAAAAAAACCAACTGTTGAAGAACCTGCTCAGGACTTAAACCTTCGTAACCTCCGAAAAAATTAACAATTTCGGCACTAGCTTGAATGATGGCCTTTGGCGTTCGATATTCGCTGGATGAAACAGCCAGCATTCTCTTTTTAGGAGTGTCATAGAAGCTACCATTTAGTTTTTCTAAGATATATGCCATGCTTGTACCAGCTGGCTCCATAGTATGGTGAGCTGTTCTAGAGTCTATATCAATAAAATCTCTCGGCATTGGCAAATTAGGAGGACGCATTAAACTTTCTAGAATAGCAAACTTAGCTGGCGGTAAAGCATCTTCATGAACCACTTCAAATAAAATCATGTCATAGAGAGTTTTTTTGCGATTGATTTTAATTCGCATTTCATCGTTAAGCCGCTGAAGTATAGTCTCCGAAGCTAACTTAGTCTTTAACTCCTCAATCTCTTCCTGAAAATACTCTTGCCCAGGAAGCAAAGCCAAGAAATCATTTAAGAACTTTTCGCGATTGGTAAAATTAATCTCTGCCGAAGCAAAACGATCGATACGACGAATTAGTGGCAACATTTCCTTTTGCAAAAAAGCATCGATATTGTGATACATTTTTGCGAAATCCTTTTCCTTTAAGCCTAATCGAAAGAAATAGTTTCTAGTAAATTGGAAACGCCGTCTTTCATGGTTAGCAGCATCGTGAAGTAGGAACTCGTTTGGTGACTGTAAATAAGAATCCACCCAGAGACTTTCAGTAGCAACACCAGCAAATCCTATGGGGGCACTACTAATACTGAGCAAATCATAGGTCTTTAAATGAGATGAGGATAAAATTGTAATATGATTAGGAGCCCAGCCAAAAACGGAGTGAAGGTAATACTCATAGCGTTTCGCATAATGCAAAGGATTAGATTTTTGTGGACCGTAAGAACGCTCCACCATATCAAAGAACTCAGTCAACCTAGCCACTTCATCTAAAACCTTACGATATGGGTATTTCCCTTCTTTAATTATGGCATCAATTCTTTCAATCGCTCCTTGATGCATCAAAGCTAATTTTGGTTCAGCCTTTAGTGCATCTTCCACATTTTTTGCCGTTCGCAAGGCAAGATCTAATTTTCTGACAATAGCTTCGAACTCGGCTTTAAAACTGGCATTGATACCATCTTTTAAAATTCTAGCACGGTAATCATCATAAGCCTTATGAGGACCATTAGATATTTTACGGACCAAGTCCTTCTCCATTTTTGAATAGAGTCGATCCTCAAGCTCTAAAAGAGTTTGCCAAACTTGATTCCCCGCGCGAAGGCCTCTTTTCGCAACCCTAGCTACTTCTCGTAGGCTTGTTGTCTCTTTCAATTTTAAGGCTGTACGGAGCTCTTCAAAAACAAACTCACGAGAGGCAAGATTCATCCCTGCGATACTGTCAAAAAAAATAGAGGCTCGCTCAACACGTGCTTTTACAAAGTCATATTTTGATTTTTTAAGCTTAGAACTTACTATCCTAAGAAATTCATGCACTTTTTCCAATGCCTGATAACTTGGATAAGAAGGAAATCTACCATCATGTTTGAAAGGCATTTCATGAGGATACATATAGCTAAGGTTTTGAAAGCTCTCGATTTCATTTGTTAACTGAATGTGTAGCAAATGGTTTTTCATCAAATTGCGATATTGTTTCAAAGTATGACTATGCTCAATCAAGGACATAAGCTCACTACTGTCTAGAAGCCGGTCTGTTGCTTCAACCATCTCTGCATAACTCAAGTCTTGGACATTAGGGTTTCCTTGCTGAATCGCCTTTTGGACAGACTCATTTTTCGACTTTAAAAAGCGACTTAATTCAGAGCGATGCGATGGAATATTGGGGTTTTGCTGGGCGTAGAGACGACTTGAGAACAGTAAAAAGAGCAAAATAAAATAGCGCATGAAATCCTTCTTAATATTTTGGTGTATCCTAGCAGATTTAGGGTGAAATTTGTCTGGTAAAGACTACAAAAGCTAAGTTAAAAAGTGACGGTGATAACTAGGAAACTAGCTTGGACTATGGCTTTTGAAAACAAGGTGATGGGTGTAAATTTAAATGTCACTCTTAGATATTTTACAGCTTGCGATAGCTAGTGATTTTATCGGCCGGAATATGCCTACGAATGAAAAGCTCCGTATCATCAATTTTATCTTTGGTAATGAGTAAATTGTTAAAATGAAGCTCTTCTTGATTTAAAATATTTTTTTCAGGACTGATATGTTTAAGTAGATGTGAAAATCGTATGAGATAAAACTCTGATAGTTCAAGGCGAAACAAATAGACGTCTTTTCCACTTTTTTGGTAGAGCTTAGCGATTTCAACTGCCACCGGCTCAAACATAGACACGGAAATCACATTGGATTGGTTCCCAATGATTTGGTCTTCTACATCCCGTAGAAATTCACTAAAACCTAATTCTGGACCTGAAAGACTGGCTGGCAATTTCTTAGTCCTCATTCTCTCTAGGCTTGAATAAAAACCATCCCGCTTAACGTCCTCTAACTGAACTCGGTCCAGAGAAATTGCTCGGTAGACCGTCTTCATAGGAAAACTCGCTATGTAGTTTTTAAGAATTTCTCCTGAACTAATCCAAGGTTCTCTAGCCAACTCTCCGATATAAAATACTAGAAAGTCATCCATCCTCAGACGAATCTCTGGAATCTCTTTTAGCCACCGGTCTTGATCTCTAAGTTGCAATTCCTGTCTTGCAGTAAGACTACAGCCCTGCCTTGCGAGATTCGCAAAAACATCAGGTAAATTAAATAGATAGGCAATGGCCAAGAGTGGAATTAGTCTTTTCATCAGGAGGAGGAATCTATCACAAAAAGGCACACCAAAGAGCATTTATGCGTCTTACTGTAAATTGGATAGTGTTTTTTAGGGCTTTTACACTCATAATTCCTAGATTTCGTTTAGTTTTCTCTTTTCACTTGCTGTGTAGCTGGTGGCTAGACCTCAAAATATTAATTTCTTTTCTTGCCAAGGTTTTTAATTAAAGCTATTTCCCATAGCGCCGAGAATGGGTGGTATGATTTACCCGATCGGCTATAACTTACGAAGCCATGCTTCAGGAAAAAAATGAAAGATTTAAAGTTTGATATTGCTTTAAACCCACAACCTACCGACACCAGTTGTGGCCCCACTTGCCTTCATGGCATTTACCGTTACCTTGAAATTCCTAAAAGTCATGAAGACCTAATAGACACCATCAGCTACACCGAAGGCGGAGGAACCCTTGGCGTAAACCTAGGTCTCCATGCCATTGAACAAGGCCTTGAGGTACAAATTTTTACGCACAACTTAAAGGTCTTTGATCCGAGTTGGTTTGATTTGGATCAAAAGCAAATGGCTGAAAAACTTCGTGCCCAAGCTAAATTTAAAAAAGGAACTAAAACGGCAGAAGCTTCCCTGAAGTATGCCGAATTTATTGATCTAGGTGGTGAGATTTCATTTGCAGAACTGGACGAAAAGTTTTTATATAAGGTTATGGAAAATAACGGCCCAGTCATTTGTGGACTGAGTGCCAGTTATCTTTATATGTCGAAAAGAGAAATTAATGAAACCTGTCTCGAAGATGATGTTAAAGGATATCCTCAAGGCCACTTTGTGGTTCTTAGTGGAATCTCCGCTGAAAAAGACATGGTGGAAATTACCGACCCACTAAAAACCAACCCTTTAGATAAAGGACAACAAAAGTATTGGATTCGCAGTAGGCATTTAATCAACTCCATTTTAATTGGAGTGATTACCTATGACGCCAATATTCTCAGTTTTAAAAAAGTTTAAAGCATGAAAAATTTAATTGTAGTAAGTAACAAAACTCAAATTCCCTTTTTTGCAGATTTAGGGGATGACTGTAAAGCCATTACCGCCGATGAATACCTTAAAAATGAATCTGAGGAGAATGGCCAAATTCGAGTTTTTAACCTTTGTAACGACTACTCCTATTGCAAACGTGGCTATTACGTTTCCTTGCTGGCGGAGGCAAGAAAACAGCGTCCGCTTCCAAGTGTTTCGAGCATTTCTGATTTGCAAAACAAAGATAGTCTGAAAATCCTTTCTGAATCCATATCAAGCGCTTTACAAAAAGCCTTAAAAGACATTAAGGGAGACGAGTTTGAAATCAGTATCTATTTTGGGAAAAACATTGCTGCGAAATACAATAGTTTGGCAAAGCAGATTTTTAACTTTGTTCACGCTCCATTGATTCGAGTTTTCTGTTACCGTAAAAATGATGAATGGCGAATTAAGACATTAAACGCCATTTCATTTAACGAGGTTCCTAAAGCTCACTACTCGTTTTTACAAGAAGCGATCCGTGAGTTTTTTGGCAGCTCCCCTAATTTTAAAAAGCTCAAAACCAAAAGCGCTCGTTTTGACATTGCCATTTTGGTTAATGAGGAAGAGGAGCTTCCCCCCTCTGATGCGGGGGCCATTAAATTATTTTTAAAGGCCGCTAAGGACCTAAGAATGAACGCTGAACTGATTGGCCCCAAAGACATCAGTTTGCTTAGTCGTTTTGATGCGCTTTTTATCCGTGAGACTACCAGTGTTTTCGATCATACTTATAAATTTGCCAAGAGAGCGGAACTCGAAGGCTTAGTGGTCATGGACGACCCGCAATCTATACTAAGATGCTGTAACAAAGTTTATCTACACGATATGCTGGCAAAGAAAAATCTCTCCACACCTAAAACTTGGATTATCCATAAAGACACTGATCTTGACGAGTTTAAAGACTTTCCTCTGATCATTAAAAAGCCCGACAGTGCTTTTTCAGCTGGCGTCAAAAAGGTAAAGTGCTTGGAAGATTTAAAAAAGCAGGCTGCAGAGTATTTTAAAAAGTCAGACCTCCTGATTTTACAAGAGTTTTTACAAACAGACTTCGATTGGCGAATCGGTGTTGTTGATAACGAACTACTTTATGCTTGTCGCTATCATATGGCCGAGGGGCATTGGCAGATTATCGATCGTGAAGGTGGTAAAACCAAAGAAGGTAGTGTGGATTGCTTACCCCTTTCAGAGGTACCTAGCGAAGTTTTAAAGCTTGCACAGAAAGCCTGTAAAGAAATCGGTAACAGTCTTTACGGTGTAGACATCAAAGAAAAAGACGGCCAATTTTATATCATTGAAATTAATGATAATCCATCCATTGAAAAATCTTATGAAGATGGCATCATTGGCTACCAATTGTACTCAAAAATTATGTCGGTGTTTTTACAACGCCTTGAAAGTAGATAAAAATATGAATTACAAATTATTAGAAGTTTTCGGTATTGAGCTAGAATACATGATCGTGGACAAAGACTCCTTGATGGTAAAACCCATTGCCGATCAAGTCTTCGAAGAAATCAATTCTGGTTATACCAACCTAATCGAAAACCCAGTTGTGGATTGGTCTAATGAGTTAGTCGCTCATGTCATTGAAATAAAAAATAACAAACCTGAACCAAAAATTTGGCCACTGCTTGAAAGTTTTGAAAAAGAAGTTCGACGAATTAATCAAGAGTTGGATATTTACAACGCCCAGCTTATGCCCAGTGCCATGCACCCTTTTATGAATCCAGACAAAGAAACAAGATTATGGCCACATGAAAACAATGAGATCTATAGCTCATACGATCGCATTTTCGGCTGCAAAGGACATGGTTGGTCAAACCTACAAAGCCTACACATTAATATTTCCTTTGACAGCGACGAAGAATTTAGAAAACTTCACTCAGCGGTACGTTTTTTACTGCCACTAGTCCCCGCTTTGTCCTCTAGCTCGCCGATCGTTGAAGGTAAGTTACAAGAGACAAGCAGTAGTCGTTTAGGCTTTTACCTAAAAAACCAAAAGAGAATTCCAAGCATTATTGGTAAGGCGATTCCAGAGGTGATTAAGTCTAATGAAGAATACCAAAATAAGGTTCTAGAACCGATGTACGCAGACATTCGTCCGCTAGATAGCTTAGAGGTCTTACAAGAAGAATGGTTGAATTCAAGAGGAGCCATCCCTAAATTTGAACGAGGTTGTTTGGAAATTCGCTTAGCTGATGTCCAAGAATGTCCACAAATTGATTTATCCATTGCTTTGTTTTGGGTGAAAGCAATTAAAACATTGGTAAACGAGGATTGGATTACCATTGAAGAAATAGAAAGTCTTAGCACCGATACTTTACGTGAAGTTTTGGAATTAAGTGTTAAAGATGCTGAAATAGCAAAAGTATCGCAGGCGCAATATCTTAAATGTTTTGGTTTTTCCGAAACTGCCAGCACAAAAGATTTACTAAAAGGTATTTTGGACAAATTAAACTATTCGGAAGATGAAATGGATGCAAAAGACAATTTGAATCATTTGCTTGAAATCGGAAGCCTATCCACTAGAATCAAAAAAGCGATTGATCATGGACAGAGTATGCAAAGTGTTTACCAAAAGCTTTGTTCCGCTCTAGCCGAAGGAAATTTCTTTGAAAACTAAAATCATTCTAACTTGTGAACATGCCGGATATGAAATTCCGGCATTTCTAAAAGGTAAAATAACAATTTCCAAAGAGAAACTGGTTTCCCACGAGGGATGGGATGCGGGTGCCTTTGAAGTTTGTGAACACTTACAACAACAATACAAAGCAAAAGTCTTTTCAAACCACATAACTCGCTTGATCATTGACTACAATCGTAATTTGAAAAACAAAGCAATTAAAGCCTCTACTCAAAAGCTTATCAGTCAAACGGAACTGGATCGTTTGATCAGCGATTACAGTAAATATCGTCATAAAATCAGTAAAGAAGTCGAAACAGCTCTAGCAAAAGATCAAAGGATTTTGGTAATTTCCGTCCATAGCTTTACACCTATTTTTAAAGGAAAAACAAGAAGCACTGAAATTGGAATTTTATATAGAAATCAAATCGAAAAAGAAGTTCTATTAGCCCAAAATATAAAATCAAATTTGAGTAACACAAATTATAAGATTCACTTTAACAGACCTTACCGTGGCAATACAGACTGCTTTTTAAACGATTTGCTAGATCAATACGTCGACAATGAAAGAGTAAACGGCTTGTTTTTGGAGTTTAATCAAAAGCTTTTAAAAAAAGAAAGCTTTAAAAAGCGACTCTATGAGCAAATTGCTAACATTTTGAAATGAGTCCATTTTGAAAATTCAGGCTTCAATTTACTGTTTTTTTTAGTGCAAGCTCCTTCATAATTAACACTTATTATAAACCCCCTTTTGAAGAAAGAAAGAATTAAATCATTTCTAGAGCCGACAAAGCCTATTGTTTTCCACAAGTATTTACACTACAGATTAGTGCCCAATGAATTTCTATAAGTTAAGTGACAAGTAGCTCGAAAGAATAATAACATTTAGCTAAATCAACTTCCTGATAAAAGGAGAACAAAGAAATGAGAACTTCAATTCAATCCTTAATCCTTGCTTTTGCTTTTATGCCACTAATGCTTGGATGCGCTAGTTACTTAAAACTAAGCTCTTATCGTTATGAAGATAATGAAAATCAAAAAATTGCTGAAGCAGTTTGTGATAAGCCTGAGCTTGGCTCAAAAGAGATTATAGCTGTACCACTTGATGATAGCAATGGATCCATTGAAATAGTTTCTGGGTCCTACTCACCCGCCGGCTTAGTTGGTGTTTTAGGTATACCTTTTATTCCTCATTTGGGAAATTTCATTGATGATTTTGGAATTGGATTTCTGATCAGAATTAAAGCTGAAGAAAAAATAATATCATTAGATTTATCAAAAATACTATTTCAAAACCAGAATCAAACTAGGAAGATTGATTCATTCTATGAAGTAATCGAAGAAAGTACATGGAAGCCTAAGTATCAAGATCTAAAAACACCACTAGTTACTGTGCCTAAAACTAAAATAGCTGTGTATTATATAGAGTTTGAAAAAGTTCATAATTTTTCTAAAGGCAGTTTAATATTGCCACCAATGGGTGAGAAAAATTCGGCTTTGGTTGTGCCATTAAAGAAAGTGGAAAGGTGGCAGTATAAACCTTTTGTTTTAATGGGCTTAGGTAATAAACACAATGGCACTCAATGTTTAAACTAAAGTTGACGAAGCTAAATTGAAAACGAAAAGCTAGTTTTCAGTCATAAATATAATTCCCTTAAATTTTTCAGCTAATTTCAATACCGAGAAAAAAGTATTCTTTTGTTTTTATTCAAAGGGCAAAATAACTAAACTTGGGATTTTATTTTAGTGCCACTAGCTCTCTCATCGCGGCCACTCTCTCTATTCGACTCCCTATTTTTTCAAAAAAAAAGACCAGCTAGTTTAGCGCTGGTCTTTTATAAAGTCTTATTTTGGTGCCCCAGGAGGGAGTCGGTCTTCCCACAAATTGGCTCAGCCAATTTGCCCCAGAGCCGGGGCCGTTCGTTAAGTCAGCCATCCGGGCTGACTTACCACGCTAAGAGAGCCACTGGCTCTCTCATCGCGGCCACTCTCTCTATTCGACTCCCTATTTTTTCAAAAAAAAGACCAGCTAGTTTAGCGGGTTCTTCCCGGTCTAAGGGGTAACGCATAAAATCAAAAGTGGCAGACACAAAC
>DJMA01000030.1 GCA_002436415.1 Bdellovibrionaceae bacterium UBA6502
TCCATTTTTAGGGGGACAGATCATTAGAGCAGCTTTTTTTATTTCATTTTCTCAAGTAGCTTTTCGATGGCAAGGGCTCTGTGAGAAATCTTGTTTTTCTCCTGGCTTTCTAGTTCCGCCAAGGTCTTTTCCATTCCGCTAGGAACAAAGACTGGGTCATAGCCAAAACCATTTGTACCAGATTGCTTTCTAGCGATTTCACCTTCTAACTTTCCGGTAACTACTATTTCTTCCCCATCTGGTGAGTAGGCCACTAGGCAGCACTCAAAATGGGCTTTGCGGTTTTGCGTGCGCATTTGAAGCATTTTTAATAGCTTAGCTACATTGTCAGTGTCTCTCGCTTTTTCCCCAGCGTATCTAGCGGAGTGAACACCAGGAAGGCCATTGATGCCTTCGCAGCAAAGGCCTGAGTCATCAGCGATGACCCAAACTCCAGGCTTCACAGCGGCAAGAGCTTTGGCTTTGATTCTAGCGTTGGCTTCAAAGCTATCTCCAGTTTCTTTTGGAGTGGTGTAGTAATCCAATTCGTTAGGGGAGTGAACATCAGATTCCAGTTCCCTTAATAAAAAACGAAATTCTTTTAATTTTCCATTATTGCCAGTGGCGATCCAAACTTCCATGATTTACCTTTTGAAGAACTCACCAATCAATTTTTCTTGTTGAGTAAAAATGTTGTCACAACCTTTTAGGGCGAAATCAATCATCTTATCCATCTCGGCACGACTAAAAGCTTCACCTTCGGCGGTTCCTTGAATTTCAACGAAATTGCCTTTGCCGTTGATTACAAAGTTCATATCAGTATCGATGGCACAATCTTCTTCATAGCAAAGATCAAGCATAGGTCCGTCTTTGCCAATTCCCACAGATACAGCTGCTAAATAATCTTTTAATGGGATCTCTTTGATTTCCCCTTTTTTAAGTAGGTCGTTACAGGCAATGGCAAGGGCCACAAAGCCACCGGTAATAGCCGCAGTTCGAGTTCCACCATCTGCTTGTATTACATCGCAATCTACAGTGATTTGACGTTCTCCTAGCTTTTGCATATCTACTACTGCTCTAAGGCTACGACCAATCAGTCGAGAGATTTCTACACTGCGACCGCCTGTAGATGTTTTATCTCTTCTCATGCGGGTGTGTGTTGATCTAGGTAGCATGGAGTACTCAGCGGTTACCCAACCGGCACCACTTCCCATCATCCATTTAGGCAAACTGTTTTCTACACTTGCTGTACAGATGACTTTTGTTTTACCAAAGCTCACTAAAACACTTCCTTCAGCGTGCAAGGTAAACTCGTTCACGAAGGAGACTTCTCTCATTTGATCTATTTCTCTATTGTCTATTCTCATGGAAAACAGGATATTGAAAAAATGGGCCTTTGTCGACGATTATGTATCTTGTCATGAAAGTCTTAGAGCCACAGTTTTGCAGCTAAAGCTCAGGGGCTATTGAGTCCATTGAAAGGCGCTGTATTATCTCCATTAAAATTCTTTTGCTTGATAGTCGCGCAGAGCTTGGTAGATGGTTTTGGCAACTTTTTGTTGATACCAAGAAGTATTTAAATGCTTTGCTTCCTTTGGATTGGTCAGGTAACCAACCTCTAAAAGAATAGAGGGCATGTTGACGGATGAAACAACAAAGAAAGGCGCCTGTCTCATCCTTACTCTTCGCACCTTCATGTCTTTTTTCCAGCGCTTTTCAAAGACCTTTGCTAAATCATAACTCTTTTCAATGAAATGGTTTCGATTAATGTCATCGACGATTCCAACCACATCGGCTTTGTATTTAGATTTATCCAGTAGGCTAGGGCGAGTTCCTCGTTGAGAGGCTTCACCATTATTTTCACGGTTCGCTAAAAAGAAGGAATATTGATCCGAGGGTAAAATGTTTTGAATGTAAATTTCAGTTCCTCGAGCACGAGGGTTTAGTGAAGCATTGGCGTGGATGCTAATAAAGAGATCCGCTTCTTCTTGGTGAGCTTTATCACTTCTATCCTGAAGCTCTAGGTTCTTGTCATAGGTTCGAGTGGTGGAATATTGAATGTTTTTGTCTTTATCTAAGAGTTTAAAGAGTCTCTTTGCAATTTTTAAAGTTACATCGGCTTCTCGTAGGCCTTGGCTTTGGGCTCCATTGTCGTGCCCACCATGTCCAGGGTCGATTAAAACTCGCATCGAAAAAGCACTTTCGCTAATCATTAAAAAGAACAATAGTTTCAGTTTCCACTTCATCCATTTATTTTCGCAAACCTTTGGGCTCTGACATAGGCTCGAAAATACAATTTGGTAAAAAGTCCTGGCAGCCTTAGGCAAGTCCTGCTACACCAAAGGCCTATGGAAAGCATTAAAATCGAAAGTCTTGCCGCTTTAAAAGCCTGGGTTCAAAAATGGACTGTAGAAAGTCTAGGGCAAAGAGACATCATTTTACTTGAAGGAGCCATGGGAGTTGGAAAGTCTCAGCTGGTTCAGTTTCTAGTAGAAGAATTGAGTGAGGAACAATCTTGTTCCCCAAGTTATGCAATTCATAATGTATATACTGCCAAGAACTTTAATATCGATCACCTAGATTTGTATCGAGTAGAGGATGAAGAAGACCTTGAGTCGACAGGTTTCTGGGATTTGTTTAATCAAGAAAAGGCAGTGGTTTGCATAGAATGGGCAGATAGGATGGATCCTAGTGTCTATCCTCCAAAGTGGAAAATTCACCAAATCCAATTGGAAAAAGTAAATAATTCCACTAGGCAGCTAAATTATAATAGCTGGATTAGTTAGTTTTTTTCGAAATTCAGCTGTAATAAATACAGTCACTAAGCAATTTCCTAATAAGTGGTGTAAATTGCAGGGACTGGGAGATACTCACACAACTTAATAAAAAAGGAGTAGTCGTTGAAACTATTGATGGCATTGATTTTCCTATTCGCTGGTGCAGTTCAAGCACAAGAGGGTCTAGGGGTGTTGAAATTTGAATACTTGGATATAGACTTACAAGCTCAAGCACAGTCAGCCGTGCAGTGTACTGAAACAAAGTTTTCAAATCGTCTTTATAATCGTGAAGATGCAAAAGATATTTTAATCGTAGAGATCATCGGTGAGACTAGTTTTGTAATGACCTATAGTTGGGGCCCTGGAAAGAGTTACCTCTGTGATGTTACGAATGAATCAGAGTTAAATCGAATCTTAAAGCTTCAATTTGACCGTTTAAACACACAAAGTGACGATACTTTTAATGCAACTCTTTTTATGTTGAAGAAAGAAACATCTGGTTTAATCACCCACGCAAAAGTAGAAAAAGAAACTTTGCAACGAATGAAGAAGTCAGTTGTTGATCTTTATGGAAAACTTCAAATTAGTAGTATTAAATTTTTTGAAGAGAATCCTTATAGCCAGGAAGAAGGCCATCTTAACTTTGGTCTTCGCAGAATGACAGAGCAGCAAAGACGCTTGGGCTTGATTGAAAAAGTTGCCGCCTTGATTATGATGGAATACAAAATTCCAACAGCTACTTACACAGTGAACTAAGAAATTAGATTAATAATTTTTTAGTCATTGGATAAGACCTCGGTTAAAACCGGGGTCTTTTTGTTTGGGCTGTTTCGTGAAGATCCCTTTTTATAGATAAATAAATAAGACTGCTGGCGAATTTGCTAATTGCTAGACAGTGATATTGTAATTATGCCAAGCATCCACTTGCTTCTTGTTGTGCTGAGTTAAAAGCCTTAAATTAAGCGCTATGGCAAAGTTTTTCGCAAGTTGTTCCAAAGGTTTAAGAGACGCTCTCGAGCAAGAAATTAAAGACATCGGTATCCAAAGGGTTTGGAGTCAAGGCATTGAAATGGGAGTCTATTTCGAAGGTTCTTGGCGTGACTGTTATATGGTTAATTTAAAATCTAGAATTGCCTCACGGGTACTTCTTCCGATTTTAGACTTCCCAGCTTATAACAGAGAAGAGTTATATAACAATGTGATGAAGCACGACTACACGAAGTATATCAATGTGGATCAAGGGATTTACGTAGATGCCAATGTAGCTAACTCACCAAAATTTAGAGACCAGCGTTTTGTTGCCATGGTTGTGAAAGATGCTGTCGTAGATCAGTTTCGTGAAAAATATGGCGAACGCCCAGATGTTGATTCAAGAGCAAGTCTGCGTTTGCATTTAAAAATGTTCAAATCTCAAGTGAGTCTTGCGATTGATACTAGTGGTTATCCTTTATTTCAAAGAGGCTATCGCGAAGAAAAATTAGAAGCTCCTATGAAAGAGACTTTGGCCGCAGGACTTTTACAAATGACAGATTGGGATGGCGAGCAAACTATCGTTGATCCAATGTGTGGCTCAGGAACTTTTTTGATCGAAGCGGCTTTAAAATGGCAAAAGGTTGCACCAGGAATTGGTCGCAAAAAATTTGCTTTTCAAGACCTTAAGACCTTTCAGGCTGACGTGTTTAGTGAAGTGCTAGAAGAGTGCATGGCTGAAGAGCGTGAGGAAGATGAAGATCAAGAGCCAATCTTTTTTGGCTTTGATCGTTCCGCAAAAGCCATTAAAGTTGCAAAGTCGAATGCTAGAAAAGCAGGTGTTGACCATCTGATTGAATTTAAGCAAGGAGATGTGATTAATCTTGAGAATCCTATTTATGGAAAAGGATTAATCGTTACAAATCCTCCTTATGGGGAAAGACTATCTGATCCATATGACCTTCAAGATTTGTATAAGGATTTTGGTCATATTTTAAAAGAGAACTTTAAAGGTTGGACAATGTGGATGATTTCAGGGAATCCTGATTTACCTGGTCATTTACGTTTGAAAGCCTCTCGTAAATTTCCAGTAAACAATGGTGGACTGGATTGTCGTTTCTTGAAATACGAAATAAACTAAAGTTTTTTGAATTACCAGCTAAAGCATTCTTAAGAATAGGTTAATCCTAAAAGCAGAATGCTTTAAAATTTCCCTTTCAAAGTCGCGTATTTGCCCTATCTACAGACTTTGGATTTTGTTTCTTCTCAAATTGGTATATTTCTTCAAAATCACCAAAAATATGCAAAAGATCTCTAATCTTTCCGATAAGTTATGTGAACTTGTCGTTGCTTTTTTAACGACAAGGGCTCTCGTCCAATGTGCGTATTTGAATTGCTATTGATGATTGGTGGTGGAAGAGATGAGAATAAAAACATTTAGTTCAAAAAAATCAAATTTTTCAGAAGCTTTGTTGGAGTCAAAAAACAGCATTTCTGAAACCTCTAACTTAATCATGTTGTATGCAAACTCGGACCATGATTGGTCTAAGTTATCACAGTCAGTAAGTTCTCATTTTCCAGAATCAAAAATAATTGGTGCCAGTAGTTCAAGGGGCTTTTTAAGTAACGATGGAAACTTCTTTGATGAAAACTATGGTATAGGTGTATTCGCAATTGAAGATTATTCGGGAGAAATCGGAGTTGGTTTTTCTAGTTCTGCGGACCCGCAAATGGTCGCTAAAGAAGTTTGTGATCGAATGCTTGATAATGCGCAAAGAGAAGGGGAGATTCCAGACTTTTTGTGGATCATCACTTCCCCTGGCCAAGAGGAAGAGATCTTAGCGAACATAAACAAGTATTTTGGTTCCCATGTTAATATTTGTGGAGGCAGTTGTGCCGATAACGAAATTGCCGGCAATTGGAAGATGTTTAATGGCCAAGATGTATTTTCACAAGGTTGCATCGTAGTTGGTTTTTTTGCCCAAGATGAAAAAATACTTTCTTCTTTTCAAAGTGGCTATTATCCAACTTCAAAATCAGCAGTGGTTACTGCGGCGAATGGACGTGAGCTATTTGCTCTAAATGGTGAGTCTGCAGCGAAGGTTTATAATGAATGGATGGATGGAAGATTTAGTGATTTAGACCTATCTGAAAACCCTTCTATTACCACAGAGACGACCTATTTTCCATTTGGTAGAGAGAAAGGTAAAGTACACGACATTCCTTATTATCTTTTAAGCCACCCAGAGAGTTTAACCGCAGAGGGTGGAATTCGCCTTTTTACAGACGTTCACGTGGGAGATAAGTTAATCCTCATGGAAAGTTCTCAATATGATCTACAGCGAAGACTTGCTGATGTTGTAAAAAAACAAATGATAAGAGCACAAATAAGTACTGAGGATATTGCTGGAATACTTGTAGTTTATTGTGCGGGCTGTATGCTTGCGCTTCAAGGTACAGACAAGATAGATGGAATCGCTGAGGAATTAAAAAAGATCATAGGAGAGATTCCTTTTATGGCAATTCACACATTTGGTGAACAGGGGCGATTTTTTGAAGACGGCGAAAGTCATCATGGAAACCTAATGGTTTCTGCGAATATTTTTTTAAAGTAAGGTAGTATGGAAGACGGTGATTTAAGAGAAGCATTGTTAGAATTAGAGCGATCCCGCCAAAAGGTCCAGAAAGAAAAGGATCTGGCGGAGGCGATTCTTTCGTGTTTAGAAGTAATCTCAGATTTTGAAACTAGTAGGGAAAATGCCTTTGAGCCTTTGTTTGAAAAAATGAAGATATTAATCCCTTTTGATGAGGTTTTTCTTTTCTGTGACGACTCGAATAATCCTGATTTCATGCGTGTACTCCATAGTAGTAACTTAGATATTTTTCGTATGGGAAGAACTGCTAAAATTGAGTACCTCAATAAAGTAAAGGGAAGATCTCGTAATATCTTTTCAATTCAAAAAATACCTGACTTTTCCTATTTAAACATTGATGGTGCTCTTCTTTTAATTTCCTTTGAAATTGATGGCGAAGAAAATTATATCGTATTTTACAATTCAGAAAAAAGCTCTTTTACCAAGGAGCACTTGCGTTTAGGGACTCAAGTCTCTAGTTTGGTGAAACAGGCGATCATTAACTCAAATTTGATCGCAAAATTGGTTTATTCAGACAAGATGGCTAGCGTCGGTGAAATGGCGGGAGGAATCGCTCATGAGATTAATAATCCTCTCATGATCATTACCGCCAGTGTTAATAACTTAGAAAAGGCAAAAGAAGAAAATGTTTTAAATGATCAAATGGTGGATAAGGCTTTTGATCGCATTAAATCCACAGTAATGAGAATTTCTAGAATCATTAATAGCTTGCGGACGGTATCGAGGCAGTCTGATGGTATGCAAAAAGATTGGTTTGAGATTCGAGAGTTTATAGTTGATGTACAGGAGCTAAGCTCAGAAAGATTAAAGCAAAATCAAGTACAACTAAAATTGGATTTGAGTGATCCATGTTTTAATAAAGTAGTTTTTGGTGACCAGGTTCAACTGAGCCAGGTTTTACTGAATTTGGTAAATAATGCCTTTGATGCGGTATTGGGTTTAGATCAATACGAAAAATGGGTGGAAATATCTTTTCGTGAAGAAGAGGAGTTTTACATTTTATCGGTTACCGATAGTGGGTCTGGGATTCCGATAGATTTACAACCTAAGATTTTTAACCCGTTTTTTACCTCAAAAGAAGTTGGTAAGGGAACAGGGCTGGGCTTGTCTATATCTCTTGGCATTATGACTAAAATGGGCGGCAATTTAATTTATAGAGACGAGCTGGAAAACACATGCTTTGAGATGCATATTAGAAAAACTGAGCTGCCAAAGTGATTTTCACTTTGTTTATTTTAACTATTTTTAATATCATTGATTCATGTCAATGAATTCCAAGGATCCTAATTCCTTTCGTACTTCTAGTTTTTCTAAGTCTCTACCAGATGAAAGCTTTCTTTATTCTTTGTCTTTAAATTCTAAAAACGAACTCTTAGGTGCTTCTTTAAGGAGAGCCAACGCTTATTTTTATAATGATCTAGGCATGATTTGTATTTATGAACTGTGGGGATCTTACTTCGTTTTGGGGGATGTGTTTTTTATTGCAGATATTCCTAAAAAATTAGAAAGTATCCATAGGGAAGCCATTTTTCAAGAGCTTCTACAGTTAGGCATTAGTAATTCCAAGAGAATTTTAGGCTATTATATCGAAAGACCAATTTTGTCCAATCAGTTTAAAAGCTATCCTTTGGGCTTTGTTCATCGCAGAAAAATAAGCAAGGATATGACTAAGGGAGCACAAGGGGAAGAGTTAAGGCGCCTAGCAAATTTAGATGAAAGACAAGACTATTTAGAATACATTTCTTTTTCAAATTATGAAGACTGCCCAGAAGACTACAAGCTATTGATTGCAAAAGTATATCGAAGTTTCATTGGCAAACAGCTCAAGCCATATATTGGCTACCTTCTAGCAAAACCTTGTGACCCAATTTCAAAGAGTGAAAAAATATTTTTAATGAAAGAAACTGACTCTGGAAAAATCTCTGCCTTAGTGACGGCCTTCCAATTTGGAGACAGTCTTTATGTGGACCGCCTCGTTAAATTAACCTCTTCTCGAATGTCCTTAGATTTGTTACTAGGAAGACTTGTGCAACATTGTCGAGAACAGGGAATTAGTAAACTGAGTTTCGGCTTGAGTCCGTTTTATTCTATGGAAAATCATTTCTTTTGGAAAGCCTTCAGAAAAACCATCTCTTTTTGGTATAAGGCTGAGAATTTAAAAAAATTTAAAAATAAATATGCCAGAAACAAGAGCCAAGCCTATTTTTTTGTAGAAAAAAGGAAGTCCCTCATTTGGAACTTCCTTCTACTTTCTTTTGCAAGTGTGTATTGGAAAATCGACAGTAAAGACTAAAGTTCTTTTAGCAGTGGAATGCTAGTATTGGTGTTATCTGAGAAAACACCATCCACTTTTAGTTTATCTTTTAATAGGATCAATAACTGCTTTTCAGATTTAATCCCTTTCGGTAATGCATCATTTCGTAGTGTATAGGGATGAATTTTGAAGTCTAATTTTTTTGCTAAAACTAAAAACTCACTGGGGCTTCCATCTTTATTGATTAGTTGTGGAATCCAGGGTCCAAGGCCATCGACAAATTGTTTCATTTCTTTAAGGCCTTTTTCTGTTTTTAATTTGTCGTAATCTGTACTGCTCTCACCCCAAGAATTTTCAGCGACAAGCTGTACTAAAAAGAATGGTGAGTTTAGGTCTTTTTTGATTCGCTTCAGTGCTTTACTGTCAAAGCACTGTAAAATTATTGGAGTAAGCTTGTCTTTTTTGTGAAAAGCAAGTAGCTGGTCATGAACGATCTTTACGATGTCCATTTTTTGTTTTTGGTGAAATTCGGGAGCTTTGATCTCGGGATATACTCCGATTTTAGTTTGATTGGTCTGATTAAATTTGCTCACAATCATTAAGAAGTCTTCCAAGCTAGGGATTTTCAGTTTTGAGTTTGCGATAGGGACTCTTGTTGGAAAAACTGCCTTACCAGTCTTTAAATCTATGCGGTGGTTGATGTTTAATTTTTTGAGCTCGTCGAAGGTAAAATCAGCTGCGTAATAGCGACCATCTTTCCTTTTTCTATCTGGAAACAGTTGCGCTACATTGCTTGTAGTGTCGAGGTGAGTATCGTGAAGAACGATCGCTACTTTGTCTTTTGACAAAACAATGTCAGGTTCGACATAATCTGGTTTTAATTTTAATGCTTCTTCCAGTCCTAGGATACTATGTTCAGGATAAAGCCTTGGTAATCCTCTATGGGCTATGATGTCAAAAGCCAAGCTTGATTTAAAGTTAAGACAGATTAGTAAAAACAAAAAGTACTTCATAAAAACTCCCATTTTTTGTTGGTGATAGCTTACTCTCTGGTTCTCTAAATAGAAAAGATATAAATAAATTACGCCGCAAAGCGCTTGCTTAGAAGCTTTAAAAATTAATTACTAGTTCGTGTTTTATTGATCTATTGCTACTAGATTGCTTAAGGGCCTTGGAGTTTGTTTCGATCTGAGGCAGTTTTTTCTGTGGCTGCTATCGTGAAAAATAGTTTTTAAGTGCTTGCGACTAAAGTCCGATATTTTATATATGAATCTGGTACGTATTATAGTTTTGTTTTCGTTTCTTTTTAATCTTTCTGCCTGCACTGATTGTGGAGAGAAAAGTTTCATTTACGGTTCTTGTGACATTAGTCAAAATAGTCAATCCTCAGCAGTTAAGCTTTTAGTGAGCCAATCAAAACGTCACTATATTACCGAGCAAGAGGACTGGAAAAGAAAAGTAGATTTCTCTGGTTTGGCTGGTGATTCTTCACAGCAAAACTTTTATTGCTACTTTATGGAATCCAATGAATCTGGTTATGATAATGCGAACAAAGAATTGTGTTCTAATGTTAACGATAAGTATCATTTGATCGATTGGGACGAGATTTCGGATTCAAATTATCGTGAAAATTATATTTTTGTTGTTGAGGCTTTGAATTTAGAAACAGGTAAGACTGACGCCATTGCAAGCTTTAAGCTTAAAGATGAGTTTTCCCATATAAAAAACTATGTAAATTGTGACTTTGAACCATCGAGCACAAGTCTTTTTGTGAACTATTTGAAAGCGAACTCTTCGGCAAATTCAAGCGTTTGTCTCAAAGAGGGTAGTTTAGATCTGGCTGTTGCTACTAATGTGACTGTTGGCGCAGACAATATAAAAGTCTACGGTCGTGAACCTGCTCCGAATTCTTCTGAGAAACCACCAAAAATAGAAGCTTATTTGTCTTCTGATTATTTAATAAAATCAGATAAGCTGGGTTTTGAGATGCATGGTGTGGTACTCGAATCGACTAAAGCTGGTATGAGTACTTATTTTGAAACCACTGTGCCAGTACAGCTTAGTTTCATTAATGCTCGTGGCTCTGCTAGTTATGCTCCCGAGAGTTTTTTGTATATGTCTCAAACAACGGCGATGCCTAATTACGACAGTGTAGTGGATTCCGTAAATTTAAAGTTAGGGGCTGTTAAGCATGGAATCATTGTTAAAGGTGGGCATGAGGAAATCAAAATTAATAATTTGAAAATGCAATTGTATTCTGGAGATGCTAGCACCACTTACTACGGAATTCATTTGGATGCAGCTGCCAATGTTCGTTTAACCAACAGTTCTTTTGATATAATGTCTTTGGGGCATGCTGTAAAGATGGCATCGGGAAAGCTTTATTTGAGTAAAAATGAATTCATCCAAAGAGTTGATAATAAGGAGTTGTTTCTGATTGTAGACGGCGGAGTCAACAAAGAAATTGAACTAGCCGGTAACCATTATATTCGAAAGGATGAATCAACCGGTTCTCCAGACCCGATATTTCAAGTGACGAGTAGTGACGGTGTTTTATTTAAACAGTCTTTGGCAAAAGATGGAACCTCCAGAGAGTGGGCCTGTCATATTGACGACTCCATTGCAAGTTTTAGTGCTTATATAGGGATTGCAGGTGCTGGTAGCATTAGCTCTAGGCCTGGATATGATGAGTTGAATGCTTTTCAATCGGAAAGTTTAAAGGATTGTAGTGAGGAACCTGATCCATACATTATGTCTAATGCTTCAGAAAAATGGGATAATGACTCTTATGGATTTCAAGGAAATGGCTGGGTAGAATAGCCTACGATTATATAAGCGCAATTTCGAAAAAGCTCTTGAGCAGTAGCTAAAGTGAGCCTATCCTAATTGTATGTTTTTAAGAATTCTTCAATCCAAATGGTTCATATCTATTTCACTGTTGCTTATCGCAATTTATCTTTTTTCATTGGTTGTAATAAAAAAACAAGGTCAGATAGCGGGTGAGGAACTCTTGGTCATCAAAGACTTTGCTCACAAATTGGCAAGCAAGGCTGATGAAATTGATGTCTTAAATACCATCTTTTCAAAAGCCAACTTAGTACAAAAAAACTCTTTCAAACTTCCTAATACCAATGTTTTAAAGACGGAAGAGACTAAAGAAATCACAGAGCAAAAACTTGAAGACTACTTTTCAGATTATAGAGACTTCATTGATGATGAAGAATGGCAATTGTTTCTAAGTATGGAAAATAAATCCTGGTATGATTTGCAGCTTGCAAAGCCAAAGAAATTTTCAGATTCCTACTCTGCATCTTCTATTATTCAAGAGCTTCTTCAGGAAATTAATGTCATTGTAGAAGGAAAAATTAAAGATCAGTTTTTGGGGAAATGGGAGCTCTTTTTAAGCTATTACTACTCGCAATTAGTTCACATTCAAGGAGCTCAGGATCGGGCAGAACTGTTTGAACAAAGCTTTTTTGGAGTAATGAGTATTCTAAAGAAGATGGAAGATTCTCATCGGAACTACGCAATTCTTTTTGTCTACAATGCCAATCGTTTACAAGACGAATTGATTCAATCGCAAATGGCCGCCAAGTCTCAGTTACTGATGAATGATAAAGTAATGCAGGAGTTTAGTGGAATAGAGTTTTTATCAAAAATAGCACCGCTGATTCCTAACAATTATTTTGAAGAGTATAAATTTTTAAAATCTAGCCCGCGTTGGTTTTGCTCTCACATTAGAAGACACAGAAGGTTTTTTGCTTATCTACAAGTTTCGGGCGACGAGTTCCCTCTTTTAACGGAAGAAGATTTAGCGGAAAATAAGAAGCTTTTTGCCGAAAGGGAAAAAGTTTGTGGGGATCAACTAGAAGAGGGGCAAAAGCAAAACTACTTAGAGAACTTTAAAACAAGTCTAAATCTACCTGAGCAAAATGGTGTTTGGGATTTAGGAAATAAGTATAAGGCAGAAGGAATTGCGATGAAAAAATTAATTATTGAGCTTTCCATGCTTTATCGTCGACATGAGAAAAGTTCTCTTTAGTGGTTTATAAGCTCTGATCTGGCCGTTATTAAAAAGATTTGGGCTAAAATATAGCTCTAAATATAGCCAAAAACTAAGTGGAATTGCGGACTTAGGTTAAGTTTATGTAAATTAAATCAATTTGCCGAACTGCGTATAGCATTAGTATTTACTGATTGGTAGGGTAGCCAAAATTAAGAGCATAGAAGCTCTGCGTTATGGAGTGCGGTATGGCTAAAAAGAAAACTGCTAGTAAAAAAGCGTCTGCCAAGAAAAAGACATCGAAAAAGAAAGTGCTTAAAAAAGCTACGAAGAAGATTGCTAAAAAGAAAGTGACGAAGAAGAAGGTCGCGAAAAAAGCAGCTTCCAAAAAAACTTCCGCACCCAAAAAAACTAAGAAAAAGGCTGTAAGCAAAAAGGCCACGAAGAAAAAAGTTGTTAAGAAAAAAGCTGTAAAGAAGAGTCTTCCGAAGAAAACTAGCAAACAAAAAAGCCCAATTAAAAAGTCAGAAAAGAAAGCTAGTAAGAAGAAAAGTGCTGTAACTAAGAAAGCTGCCAGTAAAACTAGTCTTACGAAAAAGAAAGCACTAAAGGCTTCTAGTCCTAGTTCAGGTAAAAAATCTGTACCAATCAAAGAGAAAAAGGCAGCGGTAAAAACCGGTGGTATTGTTGCTGAGATTAAAGAGCAGCAAAAAGAAGACTCATTGAAAAATAAAAAATTGAAAGCCCTAGTGAAAGAACAAAAGTCTACAAAAACGAAAGGCGAAAGTTCTGAGGAATTAACATTAAGAAAGGCTCGGTTGGTCGAAAAATACATTCGCCAGGGCAAAAGCTGGGAAGAAATTTTAAAAAATATCGAAAACTTTGCGCAAGCATACAGTATGAGAAAAGAATATGAAGCCAGGACAGTGATTGATCATTCTAGTTTAGGACTTGGTTACGTAATGGCGGCAAATAATAATCGAATGACGGTTTACTTCGAAGATGGATACCGAAATTTGATAATGAATTACGGTAAATAACAGCTTGTAGTCGATCGCAAGCTCTGAGCGCAGTTTTTCTAGTGGCTCATTAACTCTACGTATAAATCTCTACAGTCTATGCAAGGTAGATCATTAGGCTTATTTTTGCTGAATTGACTAAATATTTCTAAAAAAGATAGAAGGGGATATTTGCCTAAATAGACTTATTATTAAGCAAATATAGGATTTGTAAGAATCAAAAACAAAAAGCCCCAATGTTTCTCATAGGGGCTTGATTCATCTTCTTTTCGAAGAATCTCTTATTTGTGTCTGTACATGATTAGGCCGTGTGAAGGGTCGTATGGAGAAACTCCAACGGTAACTTTATCGCCAACAACCACACGAATGTTGAATCTACGCATTTTTCCGCATAATTTCGCTTGAATAACAACACTATTTTCGAGTTCAACCTTATAAAGGCCACCCGCGCCTGCATCTACAACTGTGCCCTCAATTTGGGCTAAATCATCTCTCGCCATGAACAAGGTTTTAATTCAATTATGGAGTAATGTAAACACAAAATGCGCCTGCAAAAGAAGTGCGGATAGTTTTTGCCTTTTTACAGGAAATTCGCTACATAAATACAGTCTTAAACCACTGAAATCTATTACTTATAGCTTTAAAGGAAGCCATTTATGAATTTAAGTTTTGAGAAATATTTTGAATCTCGTTTTCCAGAAATAAAAATTACTTCAGCGAAGGCTGTTTTAGAACTCGTTGCTGATGGTGGTACGGTTCCATTTATTGCTCGTTATCGAAAAGAAAAGACAGGTAATTTAGACGAAGTTGCCATTCGTAATGTGATTGATGCTAAAGCGACTTACGATGAAGTGATAAAACGAAAAGAATTTATCCTGAAGGAAATTGAATCCCAAGGTAACCTAACGGAAGAAATCAAAAAGCGTATTCTAGCTTCTTATGATCTTGGCGATTTGGAAGAGATCTACAGACCATTTAAGAAGAAAAAGAAAACCAAAGCAACCATCGCCAGAGAGGCTGGGCTTGAACCTTTAGCGGATTGGATTTGGGCAATTGGTCACGGTGAAGCGAAAGATTCTGCATCACTTGAAGTGAAGGCAAAAGACTTTATAAATCCAGCGGCTAAATTTGTAACCTACCAAGAGGTTTTAAAAGGCGCGACGGATATCATTGTTGAGAAGATTGCCAACGAACCTAGTCTTCGAGAGCAAGTTAAAAATGATTTAGAGAAAAACGGTAAATTGGTAAGTAAAAGAACTAAAAACTTCAAAGCCAATTCTAAATACTCAAACTATGAAGAATACGAAGAGTCAGTGGCAACTTTAGAAAAAGCCAAGGCATCTCACAGATATATGGCTATGCGACGTGGTTGGCAAGAAGGGGAGTTATCTCTTAGCTTAGTTGGTTCACAAGATCTTTTAGAGTCTACTTATGTGAATTTCGCTTGTAGTGAACAAGACACTCAAGTTGCTGGCTTTTTGAATACAGCGGCAAAATCAGCATTGAACATTTACGTTCTTCCTTCTGTTACAAATGAGCTACATAGAAAATTAAAAGAAGCAGCGGATGAGCATGCCATCGAAGTTTTTGCCACTAACGTAAAGACCTTATTATTGTCCTCTCCTTATGGCGCGAAGTGTGTTCTTGGAATTGACCCTGGAATTCGTACTGGTTGTAAAGTGGCTTTAGTAGACAAGGCTGGAAACTTCTTATCGCACACAGTATTACATATTCAAGGCAATGATGCAGAAACGAAAGCTAAGAAGCTTTTGGGTGACCTTTTTAAGCAGGTTGAGGTTGAAGCAATTGCTGTTGGAAACGGAACTGGTGGACGTGAAGCAGAAGCGTTCCTGAAAAAACAAGTAAGTGATCTTGGCAAAAAAACTCCAGTGATCTTAATCAATGAGGCTGGAGCTTCGGTTTATTCGGCGAGTGATATCGCTAGAGAGGAGTTTCCTGAGCTTGATTTAACGGTTCGTGGTGCTATCTCGATTGCCAGAAGACTACAAGATCCTCTTGCTGAATTGGTTAAAATTGATCCGAAGAGTATTGGTGTTGGACAGTACCAACATGATGTTAACCAAACTAATCTTAAGAAAAATCTAGAGAGCGTAGTTGAGTCTTGTGTGAATGCTGTTGGTGTTGACGTAAACACGGCATCGGCTAGATTACTTTCTTTCATTTCAGGTGTTGGCCCGGCATTGGCTAAAAACTTAGTAGATCACCGTGCAGAAAATGGCCTATTTGAAGATCGTGGTTCCTTGTTAAAGGTAAAACGTTTTTCAGATAAAGTTTTTGAACAAGCTGCAGGTTTCTTACGTGTACCAAACTCTAAGAACCCACTTGATAATACGGGAATTCACCCAGAGAGTTATTCGGCTGTTAAGGATATGGCAAAAGACACTGGATTTAAAATCTCCGATTTAATCGGTAAAAAACCAAAAGAGATTTTAGATGCTCGTACAAAATGGGTTGAGGTTATCGGTGAATATACTTTTGACGATATCGTTGCTGAATTGGAAAAACCAGGTCGCGATCCTCGTGGAGACTTTGAATTGTTTCAATTCCGTGATGATATTCATGAAGTAAAAGACTTAAAAGAAGATATGCAGTGTCCAGGTATTGTTACCAATGTAACGAATTTTGGAGCTTTTGTTGATATCGGTGTACACCAAGATGGCTTAGTACATATTAGCCATTTATCACATGAGTTCGTGGATGATCCGCGTAAAGTGGTTAGTCCTGGTGATAAAGTAAAAGTAAAAGTATTGGGTGTAGATGAAGCGAAAAACCAAATTTCATTGACGATGCTTTTAACTGAAAAACCAAAAACAAAGGTTTCCGGTACAAGATCAAATAATAATCGCCCTGCGGGTAAATCCGCTGGAGCTAGAAAGCCAGGTGGCAACAAAGCTGGGGCTCGCAAGCCACAGAATAAGAGACCGCCTCGTGAGCCGATGAACAATGCTTTCGCGGTTTTAGCTGATTTTAAAAATACCTTAAAAAAATAAAAAAAGAGCAGCTTCCAGCTGCTCTTTTTGTATGACACCTTCGCGATTAAGCGGCGACTCTAGGCCATTTTCTATCAGGAAAAGTGGACTTTAATTTGTTCTTTAATTTATCAAAAGTGATTGGCTTAACGATATAAGCGTCAACGCCAAGTTGCTTTGATTTCAAAATGTATTCTTTGTCCATAACTGCAGTACACAGATAAAACGGGATGTCTTTTTTATCGCTTTCAGAAGTTCTTACGGCTTCGAGGAGTTCAATCCCATCCATATTTGGCATCATGATATCTGAAACCACTGTAACTAGATTTGGAATTCCTTTTTGGAAAGCCTCCCAAGCCTCTTTACCATCTGCACAGGCAACAGTGTCAAATCCAAGCTTCTCGATCAAGTGAGTTAAAATCCTACGGTTTGGTGCAGAGTCTTCTACAACTAAGATGGTATCCTTCTGTGCTTTTTCTTCTTCAGCCATTTCCAAATCCTTTCTATTGTCTAATATTTATCGGTTTTTAAATTTGTGGTTTTAGTGAAAAGTTCTAATTAGGATAATGACAGCATATTTTAAAGATTGGCTGGCTTTACGCGGAGTGGCTAGGGGAAGCATTAACATTAAGTCTCAGATTGGGAATTTGTTTAAACTGTATTGGTATTTAGTCTTACTACTTGGTTTTGATTTTCAAATGAGCTGGGGATCTGGTTCAAGAGTATTTTTGTTAGACAGGTCTTGGCTTTACTTAGGTTTAGGCTTCTTTTCATTTTTTATTTTTTGGATTACTCCTCGGTTTAGGTCTTCGAATGAGCCGGCCTTCTGAAACAAAAGTGTTTTTCTCAGACACGTTTTTGGCCTTCGGCTTTGGGTTCTTTTTATTTTCGATTTTTTTGTATTACTCCTCGGTTTAGGTCTTCGAAT
>DJMA01000021.1 GCA_002436415.1 Bdellovibrionaceae bacterium UBA6502
TCAGAAGGCCGGCTCATTCGAAGATCAAAACCGAGGAGTAAGACAAAAAGATAAAAAAAAAGAGATCCCAAAAGAGACCTCTTTCCCCAATACAAAATCAAAAATACTACTGTCTCTCTCCATCCGCATTAATCAAAAGCCCAGAAGATTGCTGACGTAAAATCTCAACAAATACTTCTGTAGTACGATAGTTACGATGATGAGTAGGATAATAACAAATCAAATTCATAGTATAAGAAAAATCACGTATCATTACACGTTTCATTCTACCGGTATTAACCTGTTTACGAATGGAGTGAGCCGGTAAAAATCCCCAACCCAAACCACTTTCAACGATACGTTTTAAGCTACCAACATTTGGCGACTCAAAAACAGGTCGAATATTCACACCCACTCGCTTCAAGTCTTTGGCAAATTGGTTATTAAAATTCGGGTATTCTTTTACAAGTTGAACAAATGGAAATGCACCGATGTCTTTAAGTTGAATTTCTCCAGGAACATCATTGTCATTTCCTGCTGCAACCAACCACATTTCATCTTGGCCAATCGGCTCTGCCACTTTGTCCCCTAGCATTCCACCGTATTCCAAGTCGGCGTCTGGTAAAATGGCAATATCAACCTCACCAGCATCTAGGGCTTGAAGCATTTTTAAACCCTCACCATAGTTTAATTTTAAACTTACATTATGATTGTTCTTCAAAAAGATTGAAAACACAGGAGATATTAAGTGTAGCCCCAGAGAGTTTAAGGTTCCTACTCGCAAAGGACCGGAAACCTCAGCCCCCATAGATTGAATAGAAAGCTCTGCTTGTTTTGCTAAATGGATGATTCGACTAGCATAATCAAACAACAAACCACCTTGAGCCGTGGGCTTTGTTCTTCTAGAGCCTCGAACCAACAGCTCAACCCCTAGATCATCTTCTAGCTGACGAATCTGCTGGCTCACAGCTGGTTGAGTTAGAAATAATTTTTGAGCGGCAGCAGTCATGCTCCCCTCTTTCAACACAGTACAAAAGGTATTTAATTGTTGTAGGTTCACTATTCCTCCAAAAGATATAAGCGAACCTTATACTATAAGTTGTTTTTTGTAAATAAAGGGCTTAGCGTCCTTACTTAACATGAAAAAACTTTCATAAAGACCGCCAATAATAGACAGTATTAGGCGAGAAAGCCTATTTCAAAGATTTCTGGATTAACATTTTTTGGCGAAAAAGCCTGAAGCATATAACATCTATTTATCAATTTGCTCGACTCTTTCATCGATATATCGACTTAATCGATTGGCCAATTGAGCATAGCGTACTGGCTTTGCCAAAACAGAGTATTCAAATGGAAGGTTTTGGTCTTTTATAACCACCTCTGGATCTGTGGCTGTGATGAAAATCACTGGCTTTGAAGCGATGCTTTGCATTTCTTTGGTTGCAGTAATTCCGTTCATAACTGGCATGATTAGATCTGATAAAATTAGACCATACTTATCAGGGTTTTCTTTAAAGGCCTGTAAGCCCTCTTCGCCATTACAAAAGGAGTCTACTTGAAATGAATTCTTTCGTAAAAAATCAGTAAACAAATCTCTTAAAACCTCATTGTCCTCCATATAAAGGATCACTTCTGATTTTGGATCGAAATGCTGTTTCTGTTTAAAATTTAAATTAATCTTAGGCGCTTGAGGAGTTACTGTAGCTTGAGGAATATGAAACACAATGCCTTGCCCTTCTTTGGTTTGCATATACTTATATTCCACCCCCTCTAAACTTGCCAAAAGCTCTAAAGCACAAAAACTAAGAAAGCCTTTTTCAAATTCAGCATGATCAAAGCTTAAGCCACGCTTAATGTTTTCATTCTTGCAAAAAACTTTAAATGAAAACTCATTGGCTCTTCCTTCTATTTCACGAATCCTGACTTCCATCAAACTCTTTGGAGCCTCAAACCTCTTCTCCAAATACTCTGAAGAATAAGAAATTAGCTCCTTGATTTGCGTATAATCAAAGCTTGCTTGTATTTGCTCAAGACTATCTTGAACAGCAATTTTAGAAAACTGATAGTCTAACTTTAATCGTAGAATCACCTGGACAAGATTAAGAACTTCAGAAGGTTTTTTACTAGACACTGAAAAACTTAGTAAATCTTGGCAGATGCTATTCAACTCTTCTAAAGAGTCTTGCGCTGCTCTAACCAACTTATCATTTTCTCGCTCTGCCGTTTGATCAATATAGTTTGCTAGTACATTTAAAGACGAGCCAATACTATGGGATAAGTTCACATTTAAATTTTTAAATCTACGAAAATTTTCGAGGTGAATTTCGTGCCTTTCTGATTTATGAATCGACACAACTTTGGTTTGTAAATTTTCAACACCTAAAATTGTTTCTTCTACCCTTAAAGGGAAGCGCTTTTCTTTGGTAACAAAACCCACGACAGAACCAAATTTTTTCAATAAGTCTTCGCCAGACATTTTATTTCCAGTAAGAACAACTATACTGGTATTTTTTAATTCGGAAATTTCATTCAAATCTTCTAAAGGATTTTTAGAATCCGGTAAACCAAGATCAAGAACTAGAAATTTGTATCTCCCCTTGTCAGCAGAACGAATAAAGTGCTTGAGACTTGGAAAATGTTTTAATTCAATTTTCATTTCAGACTTGGAATCAAAATGATTCTTTAAATAATCAAAGTCTTCGATATCGTCTTCGATATACGCTATGTTGGTATTCATTAGAACCTCTATTTAAGATTTAGATTGAAATCATAACTACAGCGAGACGACAGCTTCCACCACTCTATTTTATAGTGAACAAAAATAATTTAAAAGCCTTTTTGACAGGAACCCTCTAGAGGGCTAGAAATTGTTAAGAATCACTTTAAAATGAAACACTTTTTTATAATTGGAGCTGATCTCAAAATTACTGCTGAGCCCTAAGTTTCATCAGCCTAGCAGGGCTCACTTTACCAAGGGAAAAAAGATTGTAAACGCTCTCAAAAAACAGCTTCTGCCGATCAACATTAATCTCTTTCGAAGAGTAAAACCAAAAGCCCCCAGAGAGACAAGCTTCGATCTCTTTAGGATTGTCACTAGAACTAAGTACGCAAGATAAAAAATTTCGTGGCTCCAAAAGCTCTTTAAAAATTTTTAGACCATTTTGGCCACCCAAATTCAAATCAACGAATACAATGCTATTTTCAGGATTAAATGTGTTAATTTTCTCTTCGATTTTCTCTAAGCTTGCCAACTGAACCGCCGTAACTGCTAGACCCAACTCTCTAAGACATCTTTCAAATAGCCAAAAATCTTCTTCATCATCTTCTAGGAAAATAAAATTCTTTATCATCTAAACCTCTAGAGTAATTTGAAAATGACAGCCCTCAGAACTTGTAAGAGATCGTATTTCTCCTGTGTGATTTTCTAAGACTTTTCTTACTATCATCATACCAAGACCCGGCCCGTCGGTTTGCTTGTCTTTTTTCCAGAAAGCTTTAAAAATCAACTCATGATCCTCTTCATCAATACCACTGGAGTTATCGCGATAGTTTATTAGCACTTTATTGTAGGACTTTTCAATATCAATACAAACCTCTGGCTTGTCATTAGATTTATATTTAATACTATTTTCAATTAGGTTTTGAAACACCAAATAAAAGGTATCCTCATCAATACTCACTGTAGTTTCCAGAGGGTCATCAATCTTCAAACTAACTTGGTCTTCTAAAAATATACCATTAAGTTTTTCTTGCAGATACTCCCCTAGATCTAATTTACTCCGACTAGCGGAGTCTTTTACCACTGTACTGAGCTTTAACATCCCTGAAATCATGCTATGTGCTCTCTTGGAGTTTTTATCTATATAATTTAAATATTTTTTGGAATTTTCATTTGGTAAATCGGATAGTTCTTTAGTTAAGAGCTCTGTGTAGTTAGAAATGTGTCGCAATGGAGCTCGTAAATCGTGTGACACCAAATAAGCGTATTGCTCTAAAAATTCATTCTTTCTAGCCAGCTGATGCCTTACTTTTACAATGGCTGTTATGTCTACCCCTAAAACTACAAAGCCTTGTACTTCTCCATTGCTATCTATATCAGGCGAGTAATAAACATCAAAATAATCCATGGGACGATTTAACATTCGATTCTTCACCTCAGCTCTCACTGTCTCCCCTTGCAAAACTCTTTGGAAAACATCAAGACTTTGTCGAAAAGTTTCTGCAGGTAAAATGCTCTCAACTTTTTCACCAATCAATTGATCCGCTCTTTTGTCAAAATAGGTTTCATACCTACGATTTACAAACTGATACCTTAGATCTTTATCTACATAACTCAAAAGATGTGGGACTTCCCGATTTGTTACCTCCAGGAGTTTATCTAACTTCCCTTTTTCTCTTTGCTGCCTTAAAACATTACTTAAATCATTACAGCCAACGATGTATTGTTTTTTTTCAGAGCTTTTTCCAACTTGAGTGATATTCACTTCTAAATCTAAAATTTGGCCCTTGGTTTTTTCTACTTTTAATATTTTTTGCCAAGGACTTTTACTTGTTAGAGCAGCAATTTTTTTAGGTTCAACTAAGTCCTCTTCTGTAAAAAAACTAAAGAAGCTTTCGTTTAGCCTCATACTCCCTTCAGGAAATAGCTGACCACAAACATTATTAAAATATATGACTTTAAACTGATGATCTAAAACCAATACCGCCGTCTTAAGCTCTGCTAAAATTTCGAATTTTTCATCTTCGATCTTGCTTTGCAATATCTTTAAATTTGGCATGGATAAAATAGAGGAAAGGCTTTTCAACATTATAAAGGCGGCCAAAATAGAAACCATTGCTATTGCCAAGCGTAAATAACCGGCAATAAAATAGTAAGGCTTCCAAATTGTGTAAATGTCAAAAAAATGCCCGGCTCCGCACAGCAAAATAAATAGAACATAAACAATGAATAATTTGGGAAAGGGAAAGTCTTTTCTTTTTTTAAAAATATAAAACAAACAGGCAGATAAGCAAAAGTAACTTAAACCGATAAATGCGTTACTTCCTACATGAAGAAGAAGCAAAGGTGTATTCCACATATAGCACGTACCGTGCGGCATAAACTGATCCAAAACATCTCCTAAACTCGAACTATATTAGTTTAATCAGAAAATGAAATGGATCAAGACCTGTTGACACCTAGAGAGCTTTTAACTATAAAGCTGGACTCGAATATTATGTTTAAGTTAAACAGCACTCAAAAAACTACCAAGGGGCATCTCTTTGACTCTGATAGTCTTTTGACCACAGAATACCTAGCCAAGCCAAAAGCAAGTTCTCTTTCCAAAAATGAATGTCTGGAGTCTAAATATTGAAGAACCAAGCTTTCAGTTTTCAGCAGCCGTGAGTATAGCGCAGTCTATGCCTTTGAGATTCAAGAGTTGCTTTGGGTATCAGCCAGGGCTTGTTCTTGTCTACGTTTTTGCTCAATTCTCCAACGGAGGTAGAATCGGTTTAACTCTTGTTCTACTTCTGCGATTTCGTTATTTCTCACCGGCAGCTTTACTAGAACCGACAAATCTTTACCCTCTTCGACCAAAAGCTTTGTCTTTGGATCAACCGCCGGAACAATCAAAGCTTCTTTTTCACAAAAACGACTAATTTGTGCTTTAGCCTCATCAATATACTTTGCACACTTTTTTTGTGCTAAATCTAATATTTGTTTTTCGAATTCTTCAATATGCTCTTCATCCTCCATTTTAAAAATAAAGGATTTTATGCAATAACCTCTAAAAAAAGATTCATTGCGCAGTGATTTTGATAGCAGAAGACTATTAGGAATAGATATTACTTCTCCTGTGGTTTGTTGAGAGTTTCTCTCTGGACCAATCTCTAGAATCTTTGTGGTTAAGAGATTCTTCTCAATGACAAATCCCCGGGCACCATCTACTTCAATTCTCTGTCCAACCTTAAAAATATGAGAGACATTTAGTAAAATCCCACCGGTCAAACACATGATCAGTTCTTTCAAGGCGATCACTATTGCTGCCGCTACCGCTAAAATAGAAACGAAAAATACTTGCAGTTGGGCAAACCACGATAAGAATATACAGGTGATTAGTATGTAGTTGATCACCTGACTAATCTTCCGCTTTAAAAGAATCTTTTCTTGTCTTGGAATCTTTTTTCTATCTACCTGACGACTTAGAATCTTCTTAAGAATGAAGAAAAAAATCACAAGCAATAAAGAGATTAAAAGAGTTTTTGAAAATGGATGACTATTAAATATTTCGTTTAAAGTTGATATGAAGTTTGTGAACATTTAAGCTGTCTCTTTTTAGTGTTATAGCTTCCAAGTATATTTAAGAAGTGATTAAGAAGTTAATTGCTTATAAAACAGGCCAGGCCTCTGGCATAACTAATTTTACTAATAAATAAGCAAACCTCTTTATTCGTTTATTTAACTTCACAGATTATTTTTTTGTATACAAAAACTTAGCAGTAAAAATAATCCATAAAATCAGGTAGTTAGAGTCTATACCCTTCTCCATTTTAGTCAACACAGAAAGCTTGCTTGAGTCACTAGCAATGTTAGGACAATGTTTGTTTACTAATGTAAGAATTACTGATATTGATGCTCCTGCAAACATTATTAAATTTTGCACGAAATAGCCAAAGGGGGGTTCATCGTGAAACATTTTATAGCAACTATGCTGGTACTGCTCCTACCTATCGTAGGTCTCGCAAGTTACCAAAAAATGACTTTCCAAACAGATTACTTAAACAATGTTTTCGCACCAGATTTTCAAATCAATGAAAAATCAGATGGTAGCGTACAAGTAAAATACAATGTGACTGAGCTAGAGTATAAAGCTAGTGATGAAGACATAGATGCATTTGATCTACGTTTTTCTGAGCACTATTCAGCCTCAGCTTTTGGAAGAAACATGCTGCCAAAACACAGTTTTTTGGTAGAAGCGAAGCCTGAAGATTTAGAGGTAGTGAGCAAAAACCTTTTTCAAACAGAACAAGTAAATGATTTTAGAGTTAGTAGAAGTTTGCAACGTGGTAGAAAATTTCGTTGTACACCTCGCAACGCGGTTCAAAACATCAATCTCAACAATGATGATTTTCATGATAACTTAGACAAAGATTTTTACTCAGTAGAATATCTAGGTGACTTAAACGGAAAACCAATTTCAAGAATTACCACCACTGCTTTTGCCTACAGCCAAGAAAAAAATCAGTTGGAAGTAAAACTAGCGCCTCAGTTTGACATCAAAAGTAAAAGCTCAAACCAAGTAAAGGTTTTAAGTAATGATTCAAATGCAATTAGCTTAACTCCACAAAACAACCACATTCTAATTGTTAGCCCAAGAGTGTTTATTAAAGATCTGAAATACTTTGCGCACTGGAAACGTAAACTAGGTTTCCGAGTAACAATTTTGGCAAAAGACCAGCTTGGTGAAACGGCCAATCAAATCAAAGACTCCTTAGCAAAAATTTATCACAATCCTAAGACAAAATATTCTTTCGCCATTTTAGTGGGTGACGAAGAGATCTTTCCTACTTTCTATAAATTTACTTCAAGCAGTAGCAAAACTCCTTCTGACCTTCCTTACTTTACATTTGGTGGTCAGGGAGATTTTATTCCAGATGTTTTCTATGGAAGATTCGTTGTTAGAAGTAATTCTGATTTGAGAGGACAGATTTTCAAAATCCTTGAGTACGAAGCTGGGAACTACCACAACGCCGCGGCACTATTAAATGGTATGGTCATCGCCTCCAACGAAGGTTATCAACCATCTGATGAGGATTATGCCAAAACCATCGCTACTCAACTAAAACATAACCATAAGTCTCGCTTTGCTTATTTGTTTCAAGGTGACCAAAGTGCGACAAACAAAAACATTTTAAGAGCCCTTTCTGTTGGTAACTACTGGATCAGTTATTTTGGTCACGGCTCAGGCTATGACTGGAGTTCTACAAATGAATACTTCGGTGTAGAAGACTTAAAAAACATGGGCGTACCAATGGTAAAGCCTGTAATCATCGATGTTGCTTGTCAAAACGGTCGCTTTGAAGACGGACGATTTGGTGAGAGCTTCATGAATCTTTATGTTAACAACAAACCAAGTGGTGCTACTGCTTATTACGGTGGTTCTGTGAACATTTCCTGGCATCCACCAGCCATCATGAGTACTGGGATCGAGTTGTACCGTCACGCCTATGGCCTACACTTTTTAGGACAAGCTCTATTGGGCGGACAGTTGTATTTAGCCAATAACTTCTCAGATGTTAGTGAAATCAAAGACAATTTCACTTGGTTCCATTTGTTTGGTGACCCAAGTATGAGACTACGTCATGGTCCACCTAAAAGCCTGAAAATCTATAAAAAAGACGGCTACCTTGTTTTCCACCACAAAGAAGGAAGCTTAAAAAAACAACGTGTTGTTTTTCATAACAACAAAAACAAGTTCATCATTCGCTATACAAATGATGTTGGAGCAGTAAAGATCCCTGCGGAACAAGGAATTCAAAACTACAGTATTCTATCTAAAGGTTTTCGTTACTACGAAGGACAGCTTTAATTTTTAAGTTTGGTAAAATCTTAAATAAAAAAGCCGCTTTTCCAATGGAATGCGGCTTTTGTTTTTTAAAAAATTGATTTTTTCTCAACCTGTTCTAGCTCTTTTTGTTTTTGCCGGAGGTGGTGAATTAGGCTATAGAAATTTTTCTCCGTCAGCTCATCCATTTTCTGTAACTCTAGAGCTTCATCGAACTCCTTTCCATAGATGGCTTTATAGATTTGAATGATTTCTTCTTCAACTTGAACACGGTCTTTAGTTACCAATTCATAAGGTGCTACGTGATACAAAACTGTCAACGAGATTAAAACCACTGCCGTTCTGTGGATTATCTTCGTAAAGCTTTCCCCTATTCTCTCCATTCTCAGACTTTTTAAACTCCAAGGATGTTTTTTCTCTAAGGCAGCTACTTTGATGAAATAAATATCTCTCAGGTCTTTCACCGAGAGCGAAAAAAGGTCTTCTGTTTCATAGAACTTTTTTAGGTCTAAGTTTTTGTAAGTAAAACCATCCACAAAAACCCCGGTGGTCGAGAGTGATATTTGGTTCAAGCTAATAGACAAACTCGCTCGAATTAAATGGGTCCACATTTTGCGGTACCACTTCAATTCTTTTTCCTGCACCCCATAAACACGCAGAACATCACGAATACTATTTGTCCAAAGATTGATCGTAAAGTTTCGATTCTTAAAATCTTTATCACTTGAAAATCGAGTGAACCAAGATTTTATACGATGAAAGATTGACTGATATTGAGCCTCATAGAGCAGTTCCGATAGTTCGTAAGCTAAAATTTCTGGGTAAAATTGCTTTTCCTCTAAAGCGTCTACAACTACTTTTACAAATCGATCTGCTTTTTTTCGATAAAGGTAGGAATTCGTTGGAATTTTCTCGCTGTTATCAACTTTTTCCAACAAGGCTTGAGAATACGCCACCAATTCTTCTTTTTGCAGTTTATCGGCCTTTGCATTACCCGCTTTATCTCGAAGAGTAAAAATCATTAACTCCTCAAAGCTAGAACTTCGAAAGTTTTCCAAAGAGTTCTCAAAGACAGGTAGATTAATCCCTTTGGTCTCTTTCGTAACCAAACTAAATTCACATGGAAGTGAAAAACATTGGATACAAAAAAGTAGAGAAATAAGAAGGACTCGCATAAGTCCGAAATATATCCTCTTTGCTTTAAAAAGAGGAGAGTCATTGTAAATTTTATGAAGGTTTTTTATGCAAAACATGGAAAGAATCAGTCCAGATTTCAATAAGATAGGATGATTCCCTACCTGGTTCTAGTTAGAATATTAATGAATGAGGTAAATATGCGCAAAATTTTTAGCACCAAAACATTCTTAGTACTACTTTTGAGCCTAATTGGAATTTTTCTAGCCCCTCAAAGCTTGCTGGCTAAAAACTTCCGCAACGCCTATGTAAGCTTTGATTTGCCTGACAACTGGCAATGTCACCTGGAAGACACGGAATGGATTTGCCGTAGTCAGGACAAAAAGGAAGCTAGGCAAGCCATTATCATTCTAACTGCAAAGGAAGTTGGCCCAGCTGACAGCCTAAAATCTTATGAAAATCATTTAAAGACTCCAAAGGTTACAGCGAACCGCTCCGGCCAGCCGATTACCTCCAAAGTAAAGCACACAAAAGAGAATCAAGTTAACAATCACATCTGGATTGATGGCCTACACCTAAGCAGTGAGGTTTCAGGTTACTACACAAGGTATTTAGCCACGACAAAGGGAAAAATTGCCATCCTAGTCACCTTTTCAGCCCACCAAAGATTTTACACCAATTACACTCATCACTTCTTCAAAGCCATTCAATCCTTGAAGGTTGTTGCTACAAACGCACTATTCGCGAAGCCTAATATGGCACCCATCCATGGAGCGAATGAGCAATTTGGTGCCGGTATCGTCGAAGCATTCCCTGAGGACATGTACCAAGAAGACGAGTACGAAGAAGATGAGTCCATGCAAGATAGTGGTAATACTAACGCCATCGCCATTGGTTTAGTTTTGCTAGCCCTTGCCGGTTATGCTTATCTACAGATATCAAAAAAGCAGAAGAAAAATAAGAGGAAGAAATAGGCAAAAGAAGGTTTTTTAAAGACTGGACTTGCAAAAAGCTCAGGCATTCTAGATAACAGAATGAGGGAGTGATATTTCTTATGCAATGGATTCAACAAATTTTAAGCGAACAACCTGATTGGTTTATCAGCCTTAAATACGGACTCTTCGTTCTAGGCTTTTGTTTATTAGCACTAGGAGCCAGAGAATTAATCTTTTGGTTTTTAAAGCTAAACCGCTTAAGAGACAAACTTGAAATCATCGAGGCACAAAACAAAGAGATCCTTAAACTTCTCGATAAGCCCCTACATTCTGAGAGTATTGCTGCTCCTGTAAAAAAAGAAGTGATCAAAAAAGATCGCTTCAGCTTAGAAGAGAACCTAAGCTACTCCCCTGAGCAAAATTCTCTAAATCTATAATTAATTCAAGGCTTATTTTTAAAGTCTTTAAAACTTCAAGTAGCGGATATAGCCATTTAGACACAAACTATTTCTATATTAAATAGTTAGATAAAACAAAAGCACCTTTGAGCGCAAAGCGCTCAAACAGCCATCGGCGGCAAAGCCGCCCCATCCCCCACGCGACAGCAAAAATAAAAATAGACGACGAGATTTGGACAAGAAGAAAAGAGAAAGAGGCCGTATGAGAAATGTATTTTTTCAGAGTTTTGAATCCCATGGATGGGATTCAACAAGCCCCAAGGATGGCAGGGAGCAGCGAAGGCTGCGACCGGAATAGCGCCTCTGAAAAAATACATTTCTCAGAAGGCCGGCTCATTCAAAGATCAAAACCGAGGAGTAAGCCAAACCCCAAAAAAAAAGAGATCCCCAAAGAGACCTCTTCAAAAAAAACAAATAAAAAAACAAGCTACATTCGCGAAGCTCGAACCTCTAAAATCCCAACATCCTTCAACTGATCCCGAACCTTACTAGGTCCCAAAACCAAAATCTTCAAATGATCAGGGTGCATATATTTTTTTATAGCCTTATTTACTTCTGAAAGACTGATAGACTCTACATTATCAACAAAATCATAGAGGTAATCATCACTAATTCCATAAAAGCGAAGCCCTGCTAAATTACCTGCAAGCTTTGCCTTTGTTTCAATGGCATTAGGATAATTAGAAAGCAATACGTTTTTGCCTTTTCTAAGTTCTTCTTCTGTAAGTCCATTTTCTACAAATTCTTTAAAAACATTTAAAGTGCTAGTAACCAACTCACCCACTTTATCATTGCGAGTAAAACTACGAATCTGAAAACTTCCATTCTCAAGATTGTGGTCAAAGCCTGAATAGATTCCGTAGGTCAAACCACGCTTAACCCTCACCTCTTGCATTAACCTTGCTGCAAAGTTACCACCAAGAATGGTATTGGCGATTCGAATGGCAAGATAGTCTTTTATATCTCTCTTAGGCCCTAAATCCACAAAGCGAACCTGAGTTTGTTTCAAACTTTCTTTGGTATGCAAGCGAATTTGCAGATGTTTGGCCGGCTCAATGCTTGGCAAAACTGGTGCTGTTGGCTCCTCCGCTTTCCAAGCAGAAAATTCTTTGATGATTTTTTGTTGGAAATCACTGGAGTATCTACCAACCACCGTTAGCACTGCATCTTTTGGCGTTAAAAGCTTTTTATATTGCTCTTTCACATCCTTCGGATCAATGCTTTGTACGTCTCTGATTTTTCCAGCACCGATTCTTGCCATTGGATGATTCCCGAAAAGAAATTCTTTGGAATAAAGATCGGCGAGGCTTGATGGGTCGTCACCAATTTTCTTTAAGCCAGCAACAACTTGCTTTTTGATTCGTGTAACTTCATCTTTTGCAAAAGCTGGTTCAAAAATCATTTCTTTATAATTATTTAGAATCTCGCCTTCAAATTTACTAAGTCCATTGATACTAAAAGTACTCAACTCCAAGTCAATGGCTGAGCTAAAGTCCAAACCCAAATAATCTAAATCCTCAGCGATCTGAGTTGCATTTCTTTGTTTCGTTCCTTTACGAAGCATTGCCACGGCGATTTGACTTAAGCCAGACTTGCCAACTGGGTCGTAAATGTAGCCCTTGGGAATGCTTAAGCCCAAGGATAAAAATGGGATCTCTGGATCCTCTAGAAACAAAATCCTTAAACCATTGTCCAATTGAATCTCTTTAAACTCAGGCAATTTGTAATCAGCCGGAACTATATCTTGCGTACTTGCGCAAGAAGTTAAAAACAAGCTACAACTAACGATTAAAAATAAAATCCTTTTCATTATTTTTTTCCTTTCACAGGAAGAGCTTGAACTTTTACCTGACTCTCTTTTTGTAAATATCGATTCGCTACCTTTTGCACATCTTCTTTAGTCACACTGGAGTACCTAGTTAGGTCACTAAATAAAAATTCGTAGTCACCTAATACCATCTCGTTCAAAACTAGAGCCTTTGTTTTTGCTCCGATGGTTTGCAGACCTCGTACATAATCTGTCTGAATCCTATTGACTGCTTTTTCCAATTCTTTTTGGGTAATTCCCTTTTTTTGAATATCTAGGATATGCTTTTCAAGATTAGATCTTACTCTTGCTATGCTCTTTCCCGGTCTAATGTTTGCAAAAATCGCAAACATTCCATCGTCCATCATCGAATTGAAAAAGGCATAGACTTCAGTTACCGCTTGTTTCTTGTAGACTAAATCACTGTAAAGTCGTGAAGAAGCGCCTTCTCCTAAAACACTAGCCAAGACATCTAAGGCATAGGCGTCAGCCTCGCCTACCTTGGGACCACGATAGGATAATGCCAGTTTGGCCGAGGAAATATCCAGTCTTATATTTGAAGTTCTAGGTCTGGTTTGCTCTGGTTCAGAAGCCAAGTCTTTTTTCTCTAAGGGAAAGGACTTGATGGGAGCATAGTATTTGTTAAGTAGTTTTTTCGTTTTTGCAAGATCGATGTCTCCACCAATCACTAGTATCGCATTGTTAGGTGCATAGTACTTGTCATAAAACTTTTGACAGTCTTCAACCGTCAGAGCATCCAGATCTTTCATATAACCTATTACAGGCCAACGATAAGGACTAACTTTGTAAGTTGTAGAAATCATTCTCTCGTAGATCTGTCCATCCGGATTGTTGTCTACACGCATTCTTCTTTCTTCTTTTACCACTTCAATTTCTTTACGAAGCATCTCTTCATTGATAATGAGATTCCTCATTCGATCACTTTCAATGGCCATAACAATTTCAAGTTTCGTACTAGGCAGCTTCTCGTAGTAGGCCGTGTAATCCCTAGTTGTAAAGGCATTGTTTGTTATTCCGTTTTGCAAAAGAATTTGCTCAAAGGCATTTCCTTGAAAGTTTTTTGATCCCTTGAACATCATATGCTCAAACAAATGGGCTAAACCAGTCTGCCCTGGCCTTTCATGCTTGGAACCAACTTTGAACCAAGTTTGAAATTCCACCAATGGCGCACTATCGTCTTTATAAAGCAAAACAGTCAGGCCATTATCAAGCTTCATTTTTTCCACTGGAAATCGAATGTTTAAATGAGAGTCATCTGCCTGGAGATGAACGGATTGGATCAATGAGAACATTAAGACTAACAAGAGTTTCATTGCAGTTTTCCCCTTTTTTATCATTCAATGATTATAGGAAAAAAATGCTTTCAAGGTAAAGACTTTTGCAGAAAGAGTATAGAATAGGCTGGTTTTTCTTATAAAAAAAGGAAGTCCTTTGACTTCCATCTTCTAAACCAATTTTTTAGAACTACAAACTGAAGCAGGTTTTTCAAAAGCCATGTGCTTCAACACCATTTTTCGACATTCTGCGATTTTCCCTACCAAACTTACTGGACCACAAAATCAGAAAAATAAATGTCTTTCACTACCCCTCGTTCTAAATAAGAATTTACTCTCCTAGCAATCTGGTCTTTTAAGAACAGTTTCCCTTGAATGCTTTCAAGGTCTTCAAAGCGTTTATTATTCAAGATGTTCACAATTTCATCTCTAGCTTTTCCACCTTGGGTGATTAGTTCCTCAAAGCCTTCCTCGCTGAGCATTTCAATACTCATTTCTAAACGAATGGTTCTTTTCGGTCTGCCATTCAAATTTACAGTAAAAGGTTCCATGGTGTATACGATTGGGTTTTGCTCCATATATAGGCGCATTTCTTGAAGTTTTGCTTCTTCGGTAAACTCATTGATCACTGGCGATTGATAGCCAATGGTACTCATATACGTCAAAGCCGCCCCTCCACCAACTACGGCGAAATTAACGACCATAAAAAGTAGTTTAAACAAACCACTTTTGTCTTTTTTCTGTTCTGGGGCTTTATCTTCTTCTTCCGCCATATCTGTTTTTTCGGAAGGTCTTGAAAATATCTAAAGGTCCAGCTGCACAGTCCCAGACATTGGAAGGGCAAAAAATGCCTTATTTTAAGACATAAGAAGGGACTTATTGCGCAAGGACAATTGACAAGCTACATCTAGCTCTTTTTAATGTAAGATAAGAGAAGATATGAAAAAGACCGCAGTAAAACTTAGCCTCATTTCTAGCCTGATCTCTCCTGCCCTTATGGCACAGGAGAAGATTCCAAGTAACCTACTTCGCATCGGTGATGGTTCTTACTATTCTGAATACGCAGTGGTTGTGGATAAAGATAAGCGCTTAACCTCTGTTTGGCAAAATGCCAACGGCAAACTGCAAAAGGTCAAAGAGTACGTAAATGATTTAGGCAAAGCCTCTGGCGACAAAAAAGTTGAAGGCGACAACAAAACACCTGAAGGAATTTACTTTTTCCAAAGTGTTCTCCAAGGAAATCAAATTCCTTATGAAAAATATGGCGTAAAAGCATTAACCACCAACTACCCTAACCTTTTTGACGAAAGAGAAGGAAAAACAGGCTATGGAATTTGGTTACACGCAATACCCGACACTGAAAGCTTAGTACGTGGCTCAGAGGGTTGTGTTGTAGTAAGAAACAAAGACATCGAAGAGATCTCGAAATTGGTCAAACTAGATGATAGCTTTTTTGTGGTAGACGATAGTTTAACTTATGTTTCTGAAGATGAACTTGTAAAAAAACGCTCAGAGATTGAAGACTTCCTAAAGACTTGGCGAAGAGCTTGGAGCGAGAAAAACATTGATGTATATATGGCCGCCTACTCTGACAGTTTTTACAGCTCTAAGAGAAACAAAAAACAATGGCGTGCTCACAAATCTCGCTTAAACAAATACTATAAAAACATCTTCGTAGAGTTTTCAGACCCCGTTTTCGTCGAAGTGGATGACCAGATCAAAGTTAAAATGTTGCAGCACTATAAGTCTGACGTTATGGATGACTACGGAGAAAAAACTCTTTATCTAGAGAGAGAAGAAACAGGCTTAAAAATTATCGCTGAAACCTTTAAAAGGGCCGATCGAAAAAAAGCCGCTGAAATCATCTCCATCGGCTCCCTACTCAGAGACCAAAACATATCTAGCATGACAGACAAATTAGAAAAAATCGGAGCCACAGAGTAGGCTCCTTTTTTTTATCCACCTCCGCCAAAGCTTCGACCAACAAGCCCCTCAACCTTTCAAAAAAAATAGCAACCACCTTTAAACACAAAAAACAAAAGCGCCTTTGAGAGCGAAGCGACTCAAACAGCCATCGGCGGCAAAGCCGCCCAATACCCCCGCGCCAGTAAAAAAAACAAAGACGACGAGATTTAGACAAGAATAAATGAGAAAAACACTTTTGTTTCAGAAGGCCGGCTCA
>DJMA01000049.1:0-2351 GCA_002436415.1 Bdellovibrionaceae bacterium UBA6502
TCGCCTGCGGCTTCTTCCCTCACATCCATGTTACTCGTTTTGCATCTTCCTGATCCAAAAAGGTCTGAGTAAAACACTTTTGTTTCATACGGCCTCTTTCTCATTTCTTCTTCACTAAATCTCGTCGTTCTTTTCTTTTTCTGCTGGCGCGGGGGGATGAGGCGGCTTTGCCGCCGTTGGCTGTTTGAGTGTTTTGCGCTCAAAGGTGCTTTTGTTTTTTTGGGGAGATGAGTAGTTAGTTTTTTTGTTTTAGAAGGAAATTAGTTCGGATTCAGGAACGGCGATTGGAATTCTTGCTTCGTAGTGAGAGCTGATGTTTAGTGGTTCGAAAGCCAATTGGATTACTGTTTTATTGAAGCTTCTGTGGTTATTCGCTTGCAGTTCGTGACTGTTTCTTAAGTTTTTTAGGTGTTGTTTGTATAGCTTTTTATTTTTCTTTTTTATTTTTTGTAGACTCAATAGGATTTGGTTTTTGATTAGAAATTCAAAATCTAAAAAAGTAAAATCTAGTAGATGTACAGAGCTTAATGCTTCAAGAATTTCTTGTTGCCCTTTAAATTCTCCATAGGATAGTACCCATAGTGGTTTTCCCTCGGGGGTTTTTTGCGCAAAGCGATCTAAAAAGATTTTTGCTTTGTTGGGAGTAGTTTGTTTTATGGCTGCGTATATATTATGGTGGTACATTATGAATGGGGAGATCCACGCGTTTTTGATTGCATATTCTCTATTAACAAGAACACCATTTCCACCATACTCTGAATTGTTTGAATTAGACTTTGATTTTAGGCCAAGTTTAACAAAAAAATACACGAAGTTGGTAGATCCAATTAAGCGATTAAATTCATTTGAGTTCGCGGCAAAGCGGGGAAGGCCCATTTTTTCTATTTCTGAAGGAGATAACAATGGGAACTGAGGCTTCTTATTCATAATGTGTGAATTATGAGAGATGGATAATTCCAGTTGTTCAATTAGCTCTTCGGCTTCTTTCATGTCAGCCTTGGATTGGTAAATTTTATTTTGAGTAATCCTTCTCAGATTATCTTTACTAAGACTTTGAATGTTGTCCCTAATATTTCCAGATCTTTGTTTCGCCCCATGAAGCTGATACATATTTTCCAAAGCCACAATTCTTTGTGGTTCAATTAGGTCTTCAAAGCGATATTTTGAAAGATACTCATTGATATATGTTTCTATAAGCTCTGTTCTTTGATTAATGTCCAGAGCAAAGAAGTGATCTAAGCCCAAATCCTTTTCTTGTAAAAAATTGTTGAAGACCGAAGAATTTGTAAGATCTTTTAATTGGCTTCGAAATTTATTTTTTTGACCTTCAAATAAGAGTTTAAAAATTTCATCCATACCAGGGGTTTTGGCTTCTGCTAATTGGTAGTTTCTGCTCTGAGCACTAGAATCACAATTTTCTTTGCCGGCATAGGCACCTAGGCTCACAAATATAAAAATACAAATTAATAGCTGGCTATATTTATTAGCTTTACGAAATGGATTCATGAACAACAAACTACTCTATTTATTTGTTTCCTTACTAAAAAAGCTCATTATTTCTAAATTTTATAGAGTTTTGTGTTTCTTTTGGGGAGATAAGCCTATTTGAAGTTTGGTTGTTAATATTTCAAACAATCTTTATTTTGCAGTTACGAGTGAAGATTTTTTCCAAACCTACAAAAAACAGGGAATTCCTTGCTTGTTTTTTAATCTTTTTGTACTCAAGTCCTTCAAATAACAGTTATTCAAAGGTTTATGAATGAGTTTAATTTCTACTTTCCTAATGGTTTTATTGTATGGCATTGTTGCATTTCCTTTTGGTGCAAGTAATTCTGCCGAAATTCAATTAAGTGGAAAGGCCTTTATAGGTAAGTTTTACGGAAACAATGAATTTGTATACGAAGCTGAGGAAAGCAGTTTTTCCAATGACCTTAGTTTGTTTGATCTTCATGATAAAGACATTTGTGCTAGTCCCATTATAAAAAAACATGCATTAAATTTTTTAAATGAACTGATCCAGTTTTATAACGACAAAAACCTAAGCGGCTTACAGCTTTTAGAAGTAAAAATAAATAACTCATCAACAGAACTCTCAAAAAACCTAGACTGCAACTTCTGGTCTGAAGACATTTAACCGAATCAAGATTTTTATATCAAAATATTGAAACAAAAGCACCTTTGAGCGCAAAGCGCTCAAACAGCCATCGGCGGCAAAGCCGCCCCAAACCACCCGCGCCAGCAAAAACAAAAAAAGACGACGAGGTTTAGAAATAAAGTGTAACCTATGTGATCGGAAAATTGTGTAACCCATGTGTTCGGTATACACCGCCATACAAGGTCCAAAACGAGTA
>DJMA01000049.1:2720-34555 GCA_002436415.1 Bdellovibrionaceae bacterium UBA6502
CTTTTGTTTCAGGAGGCCGGCTCACTCGAAGATCAAAACCGACGAGTAAACCCCAAAAAACCAAAAACAAACCAAAGCCGAAGGCAAAAAAAAGAGACCTCAAAGAGATCTCCAAAAAAATCAAAATAAAAAAAAGAAACTAAGCCTGCTTCTTTACCAGCTTATACATATAGGCGATCCCACCACTTAAGCTGCGATACTCAACGCGAGAAAACTCATCCGTAGATTCAGCCCAAGTTAAGAAATCATCTGCACAAGGAAACTCAGCGCTAGAGTCTTGTAGGTATTTATAAGCACCTTGTTCACCGGTGATTAAACCACCAATTTTCGGTAATATATTTTGAGAGTAGAAGTTATAAACCCCTGCGAAGGCTTTATTCTTTGGTTGACCAAATTCAAGTACCATAACTTTTCCACCAGGCTTTACAACACGAGCTAGCTCTTTTAGACCTTGAATGGGATTTCCAACGTTTCTGATTCCAAAGCTAATACTAGAAATATCAAATTGTTCATTCTCAAATGGAAGCTCGGTTACATCAGCTTGTTGGAAGCTAATGTCCATTTTTTTAGCCGCTGCTTTCGCTGGAGCTGGTTCTAGCATCTCAGCGCAGAAATCAGTACCAACAACATTTCCTGTTCCCACAGCCTTTTTAAATTCAATGGCAAGGTCTCCGGTGCCAGTGGCGCAATCCAACACAGACATGCCATTGTTTGCTTCACTCCAAGAAACGATTTGTTTTCGCCAAATATGGTGAATTCCCATGGATAAAACCGAGTTGGCTAGGTCATATTTACCTGCAACTTTACTAAACATGGAACGGATTTTTTCTGGGTTTCTAAAATTCTCTGTGTTTTGCATGTTTTCCTTATTTAGAATAGTTCTCTATTAAAAAGTTTTAAAATACCTTTAAGCTTTTCGGTTAGTTCTCTGAACTCTTCAGGGTTTAGACTCTGGAATCCATCACTCATTGCGTTTTCAGGTGTTGGATGTGTTTCAACAATCAAGCCATCTGCTCCTGCAGCAACTGCGGCTAGTGACATTGGGATTATCAAATCTCTTCTTCCTGTTGCATGACTTGGGTCAACAATAACCGGGTAGTGAGTGTGTTGTTTTAAATAAGCAACGCTAGCAAGATCTAATACATTACGAGTTGTATTGTCAAAACTACGAATTCCTCTTTCGCATAAAAGAGCTTTGGCTGTGCCATTGGCTTCCACATATTCTGCCGCTTTTACCCACTCATCCACTGTAGCTGAAAAACCTCTTTTTAATAATACAGGCTTATCTCCTAGAGACAGTTCTTTGAGAAGGTCGTAGTTATACATATTTCTGGAACCAACCTGAAATATGTCAGTGACTTCTGCAAGGGCACTAGTTTGTCTAGGATCAGTGATTTCAGTAACAAAAGGCATATCCATATTTTTGCGAACTTTGTTTGCTAGCTCGTAAGCTTCAAGGCCGAGCCCTTGGAAACTATCTTTTGAGGTTCTTAACTTGTAGATTCCACCGCGAAGAATTTGAGCACCAGCCTCTTTAACATAAGTGGCAGTTTTCTGAAAATGCTCTTCGGATTCGATGGAGCAAGGCCCAGCCATCAGGCTGAACTTGGTTTTATCAAAAAGTAGTTTGTTTAAATCCACAATAAACCTCAAAAACAATACTAATTAAAATTCGCATAGCCACACACTCTAAAAATGAGATAGGGATATAAGGGGCTAAATATATAGAAAAAAAAGCCTTTTGCCAATAGGTTGTAGTGTTTTCTCGGTGAAAAGTCATAGTCTTTTTAAGCTACAAATAAAAAACACTATAAAAAATGCTCTTTCTTTTTTAAACGGGCATAAGAGGCTCGTTTTGATTAGTTTTTAGTGCCAAATAAAAACTAAGTACTTTCTTTGGACCGAAAATCAATTACAGCCAAATCGAAAGCAATTCTTGATCTATTAGAAATTGTTATGATTACAATCTCCTAAGTCCCTTATATTTAATCTATTCTATTTGAAATAATTGAATTTTTTAGATTATTTGAGCAAACGGATCTACTTTTCTTTGGGCTTTTCAAAAATAAAAATGAAACCGAGAAAAATCGAAAGAATCCTTATAATATCTGGACCTTAGCTCCTTCGACCATTAGTATGTCGTTCTGCAAAAAAGGGAAGGTCATTCTTTTGAAAGTTAGTTTTCGTAATCCAAAGACAAATGAGTTGTTATTGAGCCAAGAAGCTCAATTGGATTCAGGCTACGCGCTTCATTTTTTTGATTTTATGGGATCGATAAAAAAGTCTCTGTTTTTTTCTGAACCTAAAAGTTTAGCGATTAAAAATTCCGATCCTTCTCAAAAAATTTCAGCAGCTAATTTGGAGATTTTAGAATCCACTAGTTTAGAAGATTTTTCTTCTGATTTTCAAAATTTACAAGCTGACATGAAATCAGACAAGATTGAGAAAGCGGTGATGTTTGTTGATTCTAAATTAAAAGATTTAGATTTTATCGAACAAGATCTTTTTCAGCTGTGGTCTCAGTCTAGTGATTCTTTGTATGGACTTTTCGTAGAAGACGAAAACTTTCAGTATATGGGTTTGAGCCCTGAAATCTTGTTTTATCGTGAAAGAAACAAGATTAAAACTTTTGCCTTAGCAGGAACAAGAACTTTAGATGAAAGTTTTTCTGAGACGGAGTTTTTAGAAAATCAAAAAGAAAGAAAAGAACATCAATTGGTTGTTAAGGATATTGCTGAAAGACTTTCGCAACTGGGCCGAGTAGAGCTGAAAGAAACTTTTGTGAAAAAGTTGAAGCACCTTGCTCATTTAAAGACTGAAATCGAGCTCAGTTTAGACGAAGAAATATCAGATCGTGACTTGGTTGAGTTTTTACATCCAACGGCAGCCCTTGGAACTTATCCTCGTAAACATCAGTCCAACTGGTATCGTGAGTATTTACAAAAACGTGATTTAGGTGTTTTCGGTGCTCCAATTTTGGTGCAAACCCCAGATTATAGTTTTTGCGTAGTAGGGATTCGCTGCTTGTATCGCGAGGCGAATCAAGCCTGGTTTTTACGCGCAGGCGCCGGGATTGTTTCAGAAAGTGAAGCGAAAACAGAGTTTGAGGAAATGAAAGCAAAACAACTTTCTGTCCTTAGAAATTTAGGGGCTCTATGAGTTCAAAAGATCTCGCCCGCTGGGCCATTTCTGAAATTAAACGTTTACAATTAGGTCCAATACTCGTTTGCAGTGGTGCTAGAAATAGTCCTTTAGTGATTGCCTTAGAAGAGTTTGGACTCTCTAGCATTAGCTTTGTTAGTGAAGAAAGTGCTGGTTTTTATGCCGTAGGCTTAGCGCAAAATGATTTTAAGCCAGTGGTTATAACAAGTTCTGGAACGGCCGTAGCGCAGCTTCTTGCTCCAGCCATTGAAGCCTTTTACGACAACCGATTTATTTTGTTCTTAACGGCGGATCGTCCTAAATCCTATCGATCCTCTGGTGCACCACAAAGCATAGAGCAAAATGGTATCTTTGGTTCTTATTGCTCTAATTGTTTAGATATAGATGAGATTCCGAATAATGAAATATACATGGATGACTCAAAGCCAATGCATATCAATCTTTGTTTTGAGAATCCTTTAAATTGGCAAGCTGAAGAACAAACAAAGTACTTATCAGAAAAATTAATCTTTAATAAACTGGCCTCCGAAAGCAGTGAGTTAGACTTAGTTGGAGACGAGCTTTATGTAATTTCTCGACTTACAGAAAACGAAGTTCCAGCGGTTGAGAAGTTTTTAAAAAACAATTCCGTTTGCGTTCTTCTCGAAGCTAGTTCTCAAATAGACAAAGATTTTTCTGGAAAGGCCATGATTCTGAAACATGGAGAAAAGCTTTTGAAAAGCATTAACATCAATGACTATTTTTCAAAAGTGGTTCATTTTGGTGGAGTTCCTACTACGCGTTTGTGGCGAGATTTAGCAGAAACGCTTAAATTGGAAGTGGAGAGTTTTGGAAGAGGTGAATTTTCGGGGATTCCAGGTGTTGCCAGGGTCTGCGGAAAAAATTTATTACGCCAATGTTTAAATATTGAAGCCTTAGAAAACAAAAAGCTACACAGCTTAAAAAAAATGGACGATGAGCTTCAAGATAATTTTTTGAAAATTCTCAAAGACAAACCAAGCTCTGAGGCTAGCTTGTATAGTGCTTTGGTCGAGCAGATTAATTCTGACGACAGTGTGTATCTCGGCAATAGTATGCCAATTAGAATGTATGATCTTTGCCGTTTTCCTAAGGCCAAAGCTGTTTATGCAAACCGTGGTGCAAATGGCATTGACGGGCAAATTAATAGTTTTTTAGGAAGCTCGTTTTTGCATAAAGAACGAAGCATTGCAATTTTGGGTGATTTAACCAGTTTCTATGACTTGGGTGGTTTGTGGGCACACAATTATGCCACGGCAAAATGTTTGATTTTGTTGATCATGAATAACTCAGGGGGAATGATTTTTAAAAGAACGAAAAGCCCGGAAAAAATGCTGAGTCGACATCAAATAAACTTCTCTGGCCTTGAGAAGTTTTATCCTGAGTTTAAGTACCAGGCATGGACGGAAATCAAAACACTGCCTGTTGAAGGAAAGCATATAATTGAAATTTTTCCCGATGAAATGCAATCGGATAAATTTTGGCAGGATTGGGAAGACGTGTGATGATTGATTTGATTTTGCTATCAGGCTTTATGGGGGAAGAATCCGATTACGCAAAGTTATCAGAGTTTTTGCCAAAAGATACTTACAACATAATCTATATTGATATTAGAGACGAAAAATATTGGAAAGATCGGAAGCCGAGTTTTGAGAACTTTGACTTATCTGGGCTTTACAACAAAGACCGACAACAAATTTTTGTTGGTTACTCCCTTGGCGGGAGGATTCTTGCTCAATATTTTTTACTACAGAATACTAAGGCTGAAAAACATTCTTCTCAGACAGAACTAAGCATCTCATCAGATTCCCAGGATCAATTTCAAAACACTAAAGTCATGCTCGATGAACAACACCAATTAGTATTGTTAGCCAGCGCTCTGGGTTGTGATGAAGATGAAATACCTGCTCGAATAGAATTGGAAGATAAGATTTTTAATAATATTAAAAAATTAAACTTTGAAAGCTTTGCCGTATATTGGGAGTCAATGCCGCTTTTTAGACATTCTGTTAAGAGACGTTTTAAAAGCACATGGACCTCTGGAGAATTAGAAATATTTTTCCAAAATTTTCGCCAAAGCCAACAAACTCATTTAAAAGACTTTGTCAAAAGTCCATGGGTTCATTTGTTGGTGGGTGAGTTGGATAAAAAGTATTGTGGGCTTTATAAGAATTATGACCACCAGGTGTTAAAGGGAGCTGGGCATCGTCTACCATTAGATGCTCCAGAGGAAATTGCTGGCTACCTTTTACAGATAGGAAATTAGTATGAATTGGAAAGCGTGGATTTCAGCAACCAGACCGAAAACTTTAAGCGCCGCTTTGGCCCCTGTGATTGTAGCTAGTGCCTATTCTTTTAATAGAGGTGGTTTTCAATTATGGATCAGTATTTGTGCGTTGCTTGCCTGCTTGGCGATTCAAATCGCCTGTAATTTGTTTAACGATGCCATTGATTTCAAAAAAGGTGCTGATAAAGACCGACAAGGCCCAACGCGAATTACGCAGAGTGGAGAGGCTAGCTATGAAAAGGTTATGTTTGTCGCCAAAGTCTTTTTAGGAATTGCGGTTTTGTTTGGTATTCCTCTGGTTGTTCAGGGTGGTTTACCGATTCTAGGTCTTGGCTTGTTTTCCTTGTTTTTTACCTATGCATACACTGGTGGCCCTTTTCCTTTGGCCTACCTGGGGATTGCAGATTTTTTTGTGATATTGTTTTTTGGGATTATCAGTGTGGGAGGCTTGAGTTATCTCCATCTAGCTTATTTTTCGCCTGAATTTTTAATTCTTGGTCTACAGGTAGGTTTACTTTGCGACATTATGTTGGCGGTCAATAATCTACGAGACTTTAAGACAGACAAACTGGTCGGTAAAAATACTTTGGTGGCTCGTTTTGGTGAAGCCTTCGGAAAGTCACAAATTGTGTTTTTGGTATTGGGTCCGTTTTTATTGAATTACATTTGGTTTCTAAAGGGAATGTATTATACCGCCTTGGTAAATTACATTTTGTTTTTTCCAGGGATCCTATATTGTTTCTCACTAATTCGTACTGAAGTAGGTCCAAAGATCAATAAATTTTTACCTTTGGGGAGTTTGTACTATTTAAGTTTTTCTATTTTTTTAGCCATAGGAATGTGTGCAGACCGTGTCTAGTTTTAAACTCTTCTCTTCTTATTTTGATTTAAAAAAAGATAGATGGGCGGGGAGTCGAGGCTATTTGTTGAAGTTTGTGGAAGAGGATATGGAGTTTTACTCTGTTCTTGCATCCTGGCCCGATTTGGGTGATAGAGATTTAGATCTGAGATATAGCGATCTAGAAAATCAAATAATTACGAAAGACTTTTTACCGGTCTATTCTTTGGGGAAGAAATTCGGTCAAAGAGCTTCATGGAGACTAGAGAGCAATTTACCCAGTCATTTTTTGTCTTCGGGCCAATCCAGTGCCGATCTAGAGCAATTTATGACCTATTCTTTTCCTAGGATGAAGGCAAAGATTCAAAAAGACCTTGGCTTGGAACTTTTAGATTTACTTCACGAGATGGATCATTATCCGCCAAGTTTTAAACTTTGTTTGGACTTTAATTTAAAATTTTCCAAAGAGGAAGTTTACAGGGTATTTGCTAAAATTGGCCAGGAGGAAAGATCTAGAATTTCTTGGATTGAAGATGCTTTTGCTGGTAGCTGTGAGCAATGGCAGGATTTTGAAGAAACTTTTGGTATCGCCATTTTCAGTGATTGGTATCAGCCTGAGTTCGGAAGAATAAAAAAACGAGTGATAAAAGCTCTGAGAGACTATGCTAAAGTTGATTTTTCTGAATTAGAGGAGGTTTTGTTAACCTCATATTTAAGCCACCCCTTAGAGCAGGTATTGAGTCAAAAACTTGCTAACTCTCTAGAAATGGATGATTTGTATTTGGGGCTTAGTACGCATTTAGAATACCCTGAAAACGATTTTAGTAAGTTATTAAAACTTAAAAGTGCCTGTTTGACTTTAGAAGATAACGAGTCTTTTCAAGCCCTTTTAGATCATCAAGAATGGAGGTCTCTTGGAGTTTTTAAAAAACAAGAAATGTTGGGCACCTGAAGAAAAACAGCCTGCTCTTTTAGAAAGAATTTTGCGAGATCGATCTTTGTTTGAGAATCACTTTTTAGTGGCAAGTACCGGCACAAGTAGTAGCGAACTTTCAAAAGTTAAATACATAGTTCATGAAATCCCTAATTTCTTAAAGGTCATAGATTCGCAAATTCAGTTTTTTAATTTAGATAAGAGGGATCGTTTTTTATGTCCTTTGCCAGCTAGCCATATTGCTTATATTGCTTTAAAGGCCAGGGCTGAACGTCTGGGGGCTTATTTTGAAGACTATACTGGTAAATGGAGTGCTGCTAAGTTTGCGGCAAAAATGATTAAAGAAAGCTTTAGTTTTAGTTCCTTGGTGCCTACGCAAGTCTTTGATTTGGTGGAACAAAATATAAAGGGGCCAGGGATAGATAATCATCAAATTTTAGTCGGTGGAGCTGCCATTACCGATCAACTTTTGCACAAGGCAAAAAAATTAGGCTGGTGTTTGCTTCGGAGTTACGGAGCGAGCGAGTTTGGATCCGCTTGTGCGATCAATAAAAAATCAGATTTTTTAAAAGATGATTTTTCACAAAGTCTTTTGCCTCATTTTGAATATGAGTTATCTAAGGATTCTTTTTTGAAAGTAAAAGGCCAGGCGCTTTTTCAATCCTATTTATTTTTTGATTTGCAGAACGAAAACTTTGAGATCAAATCTGACTTAAAAGATGAAAACGGATTTTTTCAAACAGAAGATTTGGTTGAGATTGATCGAGATAGCATTAAAGTCCATGGGCGTGGGAACCGGTTTTTAATTCGTAATGGAGAAAATATTTTTCTCCAAGAACTTGAAAATAAAATTTCAGATTTGTTAGAAACAGAAGTTCTCGTTTTAAAAAAAGCTCATCCTCGTCAAGGTGAAGTTCCTGTTTTGATTTTTGATACAAAAAAACAAGATAGGTCTTTATATTCTCAGCCGAGTGATGGAATTTCTTCCCAAAAATTTGAGAGCACTAGATCTAATGAAACAGATGTTATGGCGCAGATTTGTAAAAAGTTAAGTGCTCTTCCTAAGATGCAAAGACCAGCTTATTTCAGCGACATGCCAATTATGAAGGCAGATACAGGAAAAATACTTTATGCCAAGATGCAGGAAAGATTAAGTCATGATAAGGACTTAGAGTTTTTTCAACTAGATTGGCCGCAATAGAATTGAAAATTATATGATTTTGTCGTTTAATCAGTCGGATTTTAAGGAGATATGATGGATACCAAAGAATACGTAAAAAATGCTGTAAAAACTGAGTCTAGAGATTTCGATGCCATCGGTAGTAGAATGGCCGAAGTTAGAAACCAACGCCTTCTTCATGCAGGTATAGGCCTTGCGACAGAGTCGGGTGAGTTTTTAGATGCTTTGAAAAAGCATGTGTTTTATGGAAAAGAATTAGACACTGTGAATCTTGGCGAAGAGATGGGTGATATTTTTTGGTACTGCGCAATCATTGCTGATGAATTGGGTTTAGATTTTGCGAAAGTAATGGATACAAACATTGCTAAGTTAAAAGCTCGTTATGGTGAGAAGTTCACTGAACAAGCAGCGCAAGAGAGAGACCTAAATACTGAGCGCGAAATTTTAGAGCAGTAGTAGAAAATTTAAAATATAGATTTAAGCCACGATAATATCGTGGCTTTTTTTTGTGGAATTGGAAAATAGGACAGAGGATTTCTAGCTCTTAAAGGCTCCATTTCCCTTTCGTTATTTTTTCCAGCGGATATTCACAAGACTTTCTGTAGGCTCTTTAGAATAGAAGTCTTTTTTGTTTGGTGCGAACAAGAAACCCTACTTATTCCCAGGGCATTTTTTAGCTAAAACAGACAAACTTTCTCTTTCGTTGCTAGAGAATTTTTTAATCTTAACAATTATAGCGAAATTTTTCTTAAACAGGCGCAAAGCCTGTTTTTGAATTAAACTACAATGTTTTTTCTAAGCATTCTTTGACAAAATCTGGAATGGGCGCTTTTTGAAAACCAGCCTTACTTACGCAAACATGAATGCTAGAGGCTTTGGCGCAAATTTTATCTCCTAAATAAATGCTGCTCTCTAATTGATAACTATTTTGTGAAAGCTTCTTTTTTCTTAATACAATTTCGATTTCTTGACCTGCTCTCATTGGGGCAGAGTAGTCTGCTTCGCTATGAACTATTGGGAAGGCGTAGGTTTTGTGGCGAAACCAATCTTCCCAGGAGTAAACTTTTCCAACCCAGTTTTCATAAGCAATATGATGGAGCTCATACACTCGGGAGTAAAAAATGATCCCCGCAGGGTCGCAGTGACTAAAATGTAACATATGTTTTTGGGTGTATAGTTTGTCGTTCATTACTGTAGTTTAAAAAGTTTTTTTCTTTCTGTAAAGAATGTCATGAGATGATGTGCTTAATATTCACTCATACAAACATGTGTTTAAAACAGAATTTTCTCTAAAAGCTTGAAATTTTTAATAAATAAATAGCGATCATTCTGCTTTATTCTGCTTTAATCGTTGTCTTATGAAAGGCTTTCGATTAGTGTCTAGGCCTTTAGGAGCCAAAATTTTGCAAGACATCCAAATCTACCAATCTGAGGATTTTCCAAAAGATTTAGTAAAATTGAACGATCTTTACCAAGACTTATTTTCTGGTGGAAAAGGTTTTCGATCGAAAATGGTAACAATGGTATGTAGTGCAAAAAAAGTTGCTCCTGAAACGGAAAAACTTTTATGTCAAACCATCGAGTTCATCCATAACTCTTCTCTCTTACATGATGATTTGATTGATCGTGCGCCAATGCGTAGAGGTAAGACAGCTGCATGGTTAAAGTACAATCCTGAGTATGCGGTATTGGCTGGGGATTATTTGTTAGCGCGAGTGATGATGAATCTCTCTCGCTTTGGAAATATTCAGCTGATTCAATTTACCTCAAAAGTGATTTGTGATCTTTTAGAGGGAGAGTGGCTGCAAGATAGTTTATTGCATGAAAGATCACTGTCTCAAGAAAAATTGCATCGAGTACATGAGCTAAAAACGGCATCTCTTTTTGAGTGGTGTATTCGAGCCCCATTCATCGCGATTGAGGAATATTCTGAGGAACTCCACCAATTACTGAGTAAAATTGGAAGAAACTTGGGAAGTCTTTTTCAAAGAGGGGATGATCTTCTTGATTTTGACATTCGCAATGCTGAAAACAAAAAAATACTTGGTGATTTAACCGGAGGCTACCTAAATAGCTTTGCGGCTTTCTTGGTAAAAGAAATCGAATCAGAAAAAGTGGATGCCTTTTTTAAATGTCGTTCAATGACGGAAATCAAAGATCTTTTTGGCGAAGGCTATTTCAATGAAAAGCTTGCGCAATTTGATTCCGAAAGTGAAAAAATGATCGAACAATACCAAAAGGATTTAAGCTCCTTGTCGCAGTTTTTGAGCAAGGACGAATCTCACCTAATGGAAGAGTTTTTGCCTTTAGCAAAGCTTCTTTATTGGCGTTCTTAATCCAGTAGGTCCTTCAAGCGAGCGAGTAGACTGATAAGCAAAGATTTTAAATGAGATTAGTATTAATTTTTTGCAGCTCTAATTTTTATCTAGCTAATGCATTGTAAGTGTCTGTTTTTATTGTTTAAAACTAATCTACCAAGCCTGTAAAATCTAAACAAAACTAAGCCTATCTATATTGCTAAATCGGCCTTTTTCGTGTATGGTGGCGAGACTTATAAATCCTTGAAATTACAGGACTTGGAACGAAGTTTAGGAAGCGATGAAAATCTCGTACATTGAAGATATTGAGCAGTTTGCAAAACGAAAGAAGGATCACATTGATCATTCTTTGGATTCGGCATCACAGGCGACAGCAAATAGTGATTTTGATCAGCTAGAACTTATTTCCGATTCTATGCCAGATTTAGATTTCGACGAAATAGATTTAAGAGTTCCTAACTTTAATGGAGAAATGGTTTCTAGTTTTTATGTAGCGGCTATGACAGCGGGCCATAAAGAAGCTGGTGGAATAAATCATCGTCTTGCGCAAGCCTGTAGCGAAATGAACTGGGATATGATGATCGGCTCCCAAAGACGTGAACTGTTTGATGATAGGGCTTTCGAAGAATGGCAAAGCATACGTTCCGAGTTTCCTGGCGTACGTCTCATTGGAAATATTGGCATTTCGCAAATCAATGAACTTTCAGATGAGAAAATTGAAACTTTGATTGAAAGCACTGGAGCCTATGCATTGGCCATTCATTGCAACCCACTACAAGAGGCCGTGCAAGAAGAAGGAACTAGAAACTTTAAAAATGCTCTGTCACGATTAACAGAAATCACCAATAGTTTTTCTACGCCCATAATTTTAAAAGAAACGGGAAGTGGCTTTTCTAGTAAAACTCTAGAGAAGGTAAAAGATTTAAATCTCGCGGCGATAGATATAAGTGGTTTGGGTGGTACCCACTGGGGTCGCATCGAAGGAATGAGAGCCTCCGAGGGAAGCATAGCAAATTTAACGGCCAAAGCCTTTGCGAATTTTGGTGTACCCACTTTGCGTAGCATTCAAAACGCAGTGGACTCTAAAGTGAAGGCAAATATTTGGGCCAGTGGTGGCATCCGAAATGGTCTTCAGGCCGCAAAATGCATTAGTTTAGGCGCTACGAGGGTTGGAACTGCTGGTGGTGTATTGAAGGCTGCAAATTCAAGTTTTGAAGAAGTTATTCAAGTAATGAAAACATATGAGTATCAACTACGTGTGGCACTGTTTTGTACTGAATCAAAAAATGTGTCAGATTTAAAAGGGAAATATCAATGGATAAAAAACTAAATAGTCTACTAGGCGGTTTTTCAAAATTAAGTCGCAGTGAGCGTTTCGAAAAGTTAATCGAAATTGGTGCTTTAAATAAAGACGACGTAAACTACCTTCGCTCCGGTGGAATCGCTGATATGGATTTGGCTGAGCATTGCATTGAGAATGTGATTGGGTACTTTCAATTACCAATGGGAGTGGCGACGAATTTCCAAATTAATGGCAAAGACTATGTGATTCCCATGGCAGTGGAAGAAACTTCCATCATTGCCGCGGCCTCAAAAAATGCAAAATGGATTCGTAGCAGTGGAGAAATCACAGCCGAAGTAATTGGGGATCAAATCATTGGTCAAATTCAAATTGCCAAACCAAATGATATTGAAAAAACAAAAGCAATTTTAAACGAAAACAAAACTCGCTTCATTAGTTTAGCAAATGCGGTTTTAGAAAGTCTAGTTCGACGTGGTGGTGGAGTAGATGCCATTCAAATTCGTGAAGTAAAAAGAGAAGATGGACTTGGCAATATGTTAGTGATCCATGTTTTGTGTAATCCTTGTGAGGCCATGGGCGCCAACCTCATTAATCAAGCTTGTGAAGCTTTAAAGCCACATATCGAAGAACTAACTGGTGAAGTTGTGAATATGTGTATTCTTTCTAATTTGGTAGATACCAAGTTAACCAAAGCTAGCGTTAGAATTAGAAATATTGATCGTGATTTAGCAAAGGGTATCGTAGAGGCTAGTGTTTTTGCAAACTCTGATCCTTATAGAGCCTGTACGAACAACAAAGGTGTATTAAACGGGATTGATCCAATTTTGGTTGCCACTGGAAATGATTGGCGAGCGGTAGAGGCCGGTATCCATGCTTATGCAGCTAGTAGTGGCCAGTACAAATCAATTACCAAATGGTATCTTGATGGTGCTGATCTTGTTGGTGAACTTGTAGCGCCGATCATTGTTGGAACGGTTGGAGGTGTTACCAAGATTCATCCTACGGCTCAACTAGGTCTTAAGATTTTGAATGTTGAATCTAGTAGTGAATTATCTCAGGTTGCTGCGGCAGTTGGTTTGGTTCAAAACTTGGGTGCTGTGCGTGCCTTGAGTACCGTAGGGATTGTAAACGGCCATATGAAACTTCATGCAGCAAATTTGGCCATCGCTGCAGGAGCTGATTCTGAAGGGGAAATTGCTCATGTAAAGCGTGAGTTAGAAAATGTATTAAACTCTCAGTCTCGAATCACTCTGCAAAATGCTAAAGACGCACTAGATTTTTATCGTAAGGGAAAAGCAGGTAATAATGTATCAACTCAGTTGTCCCAGTAAGACTTTTTTAATTGGTGAATATGCCGTACTAGATGGGGGACATGGTGTTGTAGTTAGCACTGGCCCTCGTTTTCGTGTTGATTTCAAAGAGGTGGCAAAGGAAGAAGAATCTTATGTAAAAGGTTTGTCTCCACAGGGGCCACCGATGGATTTTTTAAAAGACAACCTAGATATTTTTTCGCACTTTGCGATGGATATGCACGACCCTCATGAGCATAAAGGCGGTTTTGGTTGGTCTAGTGCTCAGTTTTTATTTCTTTATATGATCAAGGAGTGGGTACGCCAGGATAAGCCAGACATCTTACCTAAAATTGATCGAGCTGCTCTTTTGGAGGAGTTCCTTGCTTATTCTTGGGATGGTGATGGCTGGGCCCCTAGTGGTCTTGATGTTTTGTCACAATTAGAAGGGAAGATTTTATTCCTGCAAAGCCCAAGAAAAATCATCGATGGTAAAGTTGCTCCCATTGAATTTTCAGAATACTACCAAATTAAAGACTGGCCTTTTGAAGACATACAGTTTGTTCTTTTGCGTACTGGTAAAAAAGTTGCCACTCATTCTCACTTGTCGAATCTTCAAGGCATTCGAACTTCTAGTTTAGGGAAGTTGGCCGAGGAGTCGGGTAAGTCTTTGTTGGATAAAGATGAAGAAGAGTTTATTCGTACAATCAACCAATACAAAAACGATTTACGCGAACAGGATTTAGTGGACCCAGCTTCGTGGAATACACAACAAGAACTTATGCAGCGCCCTGAAGTCCTGGCCATCAAAGGCTGTGGTGCATTGGGTGCAGACGTGTTGTTGGTGGTAGTGGTTACCGAATTATTAGAGGACTTTCTAGAGTTTATTGAAGAAGAAGAGTTTTTAGTAGTTGGTACTAGTGAAACCATCACAGAAGGTTTGAGTTTTTCAAAGATTGTCGAAGAGACTAAGGATCTAGAATCATGATTAAAGAAACCGCGCCAAGCAATATTGCATTGATTAAATATATGGGAAAAGAAGCGAACAATATTCCTTCAAATCCTTCTCTTTCTTATAGTCTTCCACATCTTTTGACCACGGTTGAAATTTCAAAGACGGATGCGTCCGAGGATCAATGGGCGGCCCTGGAATCAGAGTACGCAATCGAGTTAAGTGAGAAAGGGAAAGCTAGGTATTTAAAGTTTTTTAAAAAATTGAAAGATCACTTTGGACTGAGTTCTAATTATTTAATCCAATCTGCAAATAACTTTCCTTCTGATGCGGGCTTGGCTAGTTCTGCTTCTTCTTTTGCTGCCTTAACAAAGGCGACTTATAGTTTAGCGAAATCTGAGTTAGACACAGAGGCCTTTCAGGCTTTGGGTTTTACTGGAGAATTTATTACTGATCGTGAAAAGTTGAGTGCTCTTAGTCGAACTGGTTCTGGTTCAAGTTGTAGGAGTTTGTTTGATACATGGTCTGAGTGGCAGACTGATTTTGCCGTGGAAGAGAGCTTTTCATACAGTAAACTTCTTCACTTGGCGATTATTGCTGAAGAAGACAAAAAAGAGGTTAGTAGTAGCGATGCTCATATTAAAGTGAAATCGTCCCTTTTGATGGAAGGGCGCACGGCTCGCGCTAACAAAAGGTTGGCTGACTTAAAAAATGCCTTAAATGAAAAATCCTGGGAAGCAGCGTTTGAAATTTGCTGGGCGGAGTTCTGGGATATGCATGCTTTATTTGAAACGAGTGAACCAAGTTTTGGGTATATGACGGCGGATAGTTTGATGGTCTTAAATGAATGTCGTAGCTATTGGAAGGCCAATCAAGATGGCCCATTGGTAACGATGGACGCAGGACCAAATGTTCATTTGCTTTTTAGAGAGGATCAGAAATCTTGTTATGAGGACTTTATTAAGATCTTTGAAAACAAATTTAAGATTTGGGGAAGTGAGTCGTGAGCCAAAATTTTAGCATTCGTATTCCAGGCAAATGCATTCTAGCTGGGGAGCATTCTGTTTTAAGAGGAGTGCCTGCTTTGGTGTTGCCTGTAAATTCTAAATTTTTAAGTTTGGACTTTACAAATGTTGAAAGTGATTTGGAACTTGAGTGCGAGGGGAAACAACAAGCCATTTGGGATGTGTTGTTTTGGGGAGTGATTGAAAAAGCTCTTACTAAATTATCTTTAGAGAAATCAGATTTAAAGGGACATATATTACTTAAAACAAACTTAAGCCTTGGCGCTGGAATGGGTGCAAGTGCTAGTTTGTGTGTTGCTGTGGCGAAGTTGTTTGTTTATTGGGGGCATTTAAAAGAAACTCATGTTTATGATTTTGCCCGTAGTTTAGAAGATCTTTTTCATGGTGAAAGCAGTGGTGTAGATATTGCGGTTGCTTTAGAGGCTAAGGGGATTCGTTTTACCCGTAATCAGGCGCGAAAAACCATTGATATGAAATGGCGTCCAAAACTGTATTTGAGCTATACCGGTGGCAAGGGAATCACTAGCGAATGCGTTAGCCAAGTAAAAGAAATGTTTGAACATCATTTTGAACAAGCCAAAGACATTGATGACAAAATGGAGGCCGCTGTTTTAAAAATGGAAGCAGCCCTTGCAAAAGAAGAGTCGGATCTAGCGAGGTCTGAGTTTGCAGAGGCGATGAACCAGGCGGGAGATTGTTTTAAAGACTGGGGTTTGCTTGGTGGGGGCTTAAAAGAGCTACAAGAAACTCTAAATCAAAATGGCGCCATTGCCACGAAGCCTACGGGTTCAGGAAACGGGGGCTATCTATTGTCCCTTTGGAACCAAGAACCTCCAAAAATTGAAGGCGTTAATTATATCTCTGTATTATAACGAATGGCTTTTTTGGCTAGTTTTAGATAGAGAGCTTTGAATGATATTAAAGTCACACAGGGAAGCATCAACAAATTTCTAGCTTTTTATTTTTGTCTTTTAAAATCTATTTATAAATAAAAAAAAGAAGCCATGGCTTATGGCTTCTTTTAAAAAAGAGATTCTATGAAAAACTGCTGCTTAGCTTGCGCTTTTAAAGCGATTGGCGCGCCATTTTCCAAGTTGTTTACGAAGCTCTTGGCATAGTTCAAGGCAGCTTACATCAGGCTCTAAAGCCTTACTGATGCTCGCAACAAACTGACCTTGCTGAGAGTAGATTTTAATTATACTAACAGGACCTTCTGCTTCGTTCATGAATTTAAATTTGATGCAAGAATCACTTGGTGCCTCATCTAGCAATTGGCTTAACTCATGGTGGATACTTTTATGTTGTCCACTTTGAGGCTCAACCCCAGTCAAAATTATTTTATCATCCAACATCTTTCCCCCTAAAAACGCACTACGATACGCAGTGTTTAAAACTGAAACATTTAGTAAATTAATTTAATTTTTCGTAATTCAACCCATTACAGAAAATAAACTTAGGCCTCTTGAGAGTGAACATAAAGAGAGGCTTTACGAGATCCTCGAAAGAAGGACTTCCGAGGTTCTGATACGATTATACCTAAGGCAAAATGATTTACAAGGAAAAAATCAATTTTAACGAAATCGTAATAAGAATCTTTTATAGTATCTATTTCTAAGATAAAGAAATCGTCAATTTACTGTTTATTTTAGAACTAAAATAGAACAATTTCTTATGTTCAACATATTTTATTTCTTTTGTTAAAAGCGCCAATAAGGCCTTTAAAACAGCTCTAATTGGCGAATTGATTTACATACAAGATACTTTGTAGCGAGAAAGGCGCATTTCATAGGCGCAGTAGTTATTTAGCTCATCATCTCGTAGTGCATCGCATAACATTTGCTTTACTTCCTCTGCAGAGCTTCCCTGAAAAACCATTTTACCAGTATCGCAGCCGTTCACTTTGTATTGGTAGGAATCGCTAAAGTCCCTGCTTTCTGAGTCTTGGCTACAGCTTACAAGAGCAAGGCAAGTTAGTAGGAGGCTAATTATAGTTAGTGTTTTCTTCATTGGCTTTTCCTTTGGTTGGTTACTTTTAAAGTTTTTATCGATTTTCTCGGCTTTACTGAGTGATTCTGTGTGGTCTTTAGTGAGCGTGATTTTTTCTAGCAGGCAGAGATCGTTTTTTTGTTATCAATAAAATGCTTGATAGTGAAGAAATTTGTATCTATTTCCCTTGGTTTTAATGTTAATGAAAAAACGATAGCGTTTTCGGACTGAGTAGTTTTTTGGCTCGGTAGCAGCTTAGGTTGTGATTTGCGCCATTGTTTTGTTATAATTAATTTGTTGAATACAATGTTTTAAAAAGTGATCCTACACAGAGTTTAAATTTAAGGGTGTTTTATGTTTGCAAAGTTTATGGGAAAATTAAGTAGTTCAATTTCGGCAGGAGCATTGGCGCGAGCATGGAGTTTATGGGCACCTTTTCGTGGGGCGAAAATTTCTGTGGACTATATTTCCGAGGATTATAAGCAAGTAGATGTTTCCATGAAGTTGGGAATTAAAAACAGAAATATTGTAGGTACTCATTTTGGAGGATCACTCTACGCAATGACCGATCCATTTTATATGGTGATGTTGATGAAAATCTTAGGAAATGAATTTATTGTTTGGGATAAGTCAGCCAATATAAAGTTCAAAAAGCCTGGTAAGTCTAAGGTTAGGGCGCACTATAGATTAACAGATGATGACATTAAATCTATCTTAGCGAGAATTGAATCTGAAGAACGAGCTACTTGTTTGTGGGAAAAGAAAGTTGAAGTTCTAGATGAGCAAGATGAAGTGGTGGCGGAAGTCGACAAGATTGTTTACATCAAGAAAAAACAAAAGAATAAGTAAGTGGACTTTCATTGTCCTAATTAAATCGGAATAAAATTAAAGTTTCTTGTTGATCTCGTAGATTGCGATTGATGCGGCAACGCCAGCATTGAGACTTTCTACAGAATCAGAGATTGGAATGCGGACGCAATTTTTCGAGGAGCGAAATTTTTGAGGTACACCGGGACCTTCTTCTCCAAGTAGCAATTTAATGCTTTTGTTTTCCAGTTTTAGATCGCTTAAATTTTTTCCCCCAGCATCTAAAATGTAAAAATCCTCTGCGGATAAATCTTCAATGCTTGGACCTTGATAAAGCTTTAAGTCCAAAAGGTTTCCGGCACTGCTACGTACGCATTTGGGATGAAACACTGAACAAGCTTCTTTTAGTAAGATTATATTTTTCACATCAAAAGCGGCTGCAGATCTCAATACAGCACCTAAATTGCTCGGGTCTCCTAAGGGCAAAAACAAATGAATTCCGTCCTGCTTTAAGATGTCTTCCTTAAACTCAGGGATGTTCTTTTTTTTCATGATTAAGAGTGGAGACTTTGTGCCAAACTCATCAAGTTCGTGAAACAAAGACTTCTCTAGGATGAAAACCTTCTGTTCAGGGTATTGAATGGCTTGGCTTTCAGACACGCAGATTAAACAATCCACCAAGTCTTTGTGTTTGCTAAGATTCTCGTTTACCCATGAAAGGCCTGAAACTATAAAATGATCGGCTTTTTTTAAAGACTTTGCTTCCCTTAACGAATTCCAGTATTGAAACTTTTTGTTCTTAGCGCTTTCAATCTTTTCCATCGTCATTCTCCCAATCTCGATCTTGAAAATACATCATGCTTTTCAAAGGAGCTTCTTTTATTTTTTTGTAAACCACAAGTCTTCTTTCATGTGAGGTGTGGGGGAGGGAATAAGGGATGTCAGCCACCTTTTTGTAAAACTCCTCCCATTTTGGATCTAGTTTTTCTAATTCTTGATCCACTCTAGGTCCCTTCATGAAATAAATTTCTCCACCCGTTTGTAAGCAGTGAAAACAGTTTTCTAGAGTGTTATTAATTTCTTCTACGGCCCTCGTGATAATTCCGCGAACTGGATAAACAAAGGAATCATTGATATTTTTGCCAAACATTCCCAAGTTTTTTAAACCAATTTCATCTCTAACACGTTTTAAAAATTCGACTCGCTTCCAAACGCCCTCAGCAAGGTACATTTGTTCTTTTTCAAAAAAGATTTTTAGAGGAATTCCTGGTAAGCCGGGACCTGTTCCAACATCCATTAAAGGAAATTGAAATTGGTAGTGCTTGGTGATGATTAAACAATCGATAAATTGTTTAATGGCGATGTCTCGAAAGTTTAAAATTCGAGTGAAATTTTGTCGATTTTGCTCTTCCATCAAGAGGCGATAGTATTTAGCAAGATTCATTCTTTGTTCATGGCTAATGAAGTCCATTTCATGATTTTTAAAAATATCATAAAGGCGATCATTTGCTTCATGTAGGCTATATATTTTTTCTGCTTTCAAGTGGCCACGGCTTTTGGTTTGTTTAGTTCCTTGGCCTTTGGATTTGTAAGGGGAGAAGTTCTTTTTGTTTTTTTGTGCCATTACAACAATCTCTCAAAGGTTTTAAAGTGTACTTTCGCCACCTCTTTTACTTTTTCTATGCCAAATTGATCTCTGAAATCCAGAGCAGTTTGGTTTACCAAATCTCCGGCTCCTTTTGGAAAAACCATGCCAAATTTTGAGGACAGATCATTTAAAAGCTCAATGAAATGGTACCTAGCAATGATACTGGCGCATGCAACTGCAAGGTCTTGCTCGGCCTTTGGCGCTTGCATTAATTTTTTTTCATCGAGTCCGCGTTTTTTAACGATGTTTTCAAGCAAAGATTTGTCGTTAGAAAATTGATCGGAAAGATACATATCCACTCTGTCATCGAAAAGTTGTTCGATGCAATCAACGTGTAAATTTCCTAATAAGATGTTGAGGTTTTGAACTTTGGAGTATCGCTGATTGTATTCAATCGGCATCAAGGCTTCTGAGTGATGTTTTAGTTTTCCCATTAGTTGTGGTGCCATTTCCATGATTCTTTGGTCGCTGAGTTTTTTACTATCAACAACTCCGAGGCTTTTTAATTGCTCTTCTAGTTTTTTGTGAACCACAACCGCAGAAACAACCAAAGGACCAAAAAAATCACCTTTTCCGCTTTCGTCGACACCTATCCAAACTTCGTGATTATGCTCAATGCTTTGTTGGGTTTTTTCAGTTTTGCTTGCCGCAGACTTGCCAGGACTTAAACCTAAAAAACTTTGCAATTCTTGTTTTAACTGAGAGTCTTTCCCTTGAACGAGAAATTTTCCAGTATTGTATACGCCTACGGAAATTTTCTCATTTTGCTTTTCAAGCTTGAGTTGTGTTCCGTACTGGATGTTTTTTTGTTCAATGATTCGAACAAAGTTTTTCTGGCACCATATTTTGATCTTATCTAGCATAATTTCTATTCTAACAGTGCTCAGGGGAATTGGTATTCAATTTTTGGTTTGCTTGCTTGCAAAATGCCTAAAAAGTATAAAATTTATGGTATTTTTTTAAGCTTTTCTATTTAGACTTCTTGTATTTACGAGCCTGCTCAGGCTAAATTGTGGGACGAATTAACAGTGAATGGGGAGTTTATTTATGGAAGCACTTTTTAACCCAAGCGAAGAACACAAAATGTTACGCCAAATGCTTGCTGAGTTTGTAAAAAACGAAGTGGAAAAGCAGGCTGAAGAATATGATCACAAAGAAGAATTTAACTTAGCTTTGTTTCGTCAATTGGGAGAGCTAGGCTTATTGGGAATTACCGCTGACGACAATCATGGTGGCTCTGGCTTAGATGCCACTGCTGCAGTGATTGCCCATGAAGAGTTATCCTATAGCGACCCTGGTTTTGCTTTGGCTTATTTAGCGCATAGCATGTTGTGTGTGAATAATATCTCCGTGAACGGCAGCGAAGAGCAAAAGGCCGAATTTCTTCCAAAACTATCTTCTGGTGAATGGGTTGGTGCTATGGCCATGAGTGAGCCACATGTTGGTACTGATGTTTTAGGAATGAAAACCACCGCTGAAAAAGTAGGGGACCACTACATTTTAAATGGTCGAAAAATGTGGATTACCAATGGAACCATCGATGAAAATCGTACTCCTTGTGATGTGGTTTGGGTATACGCAGTAACTGGCGAAAAAAACTCTCGTCCACAGTTGAGTACTTTTCTAGTTAAAAAAGATTTTGAAGGCTTTAGCGTTGGTCAAAAGATCCAAGGTAAACTGGGTATGAGAGGCTCAAACACGGCAGAGCTGGTTTTTGAAAACTGTAAGGTGCCGGCAAAGTATCTGGTAGGCGAAGAAGGCCATAGCATGATTCACATGATGCGAAATTTAGAGTTAGAAAGATTAACCTTAGCAGCACAGAGTGTGGGAATCGCTCGCCGTTGTATAGATGTAATGGTTAAATACGCAAAAGAACGCGAAGCTTTTGGAAAAAGTTTAGATAGTTTTGGGCAAATTCAAAAGTACATTGCTGATAGTTATGCGGAGTATATGGCTTCTAAAACTTACGTTTATGCCACCGCACAAAATATGTCTCTAGACAAAGAGGGTAATCGAATCGACTCTGATGGAGTGAAGTTAGTTGCAACCACTATGGGAAAAAATGTGGCTGATCGAGCCATCCAAGTTTTAGGTGGATACGGTTATGTTGCTGAGTATGTTGTTGAGCGATTATGGCGTGATGCAAAGCTCTTAGAAATCGGTGGTGGAACTATCGAGGCTCACCAAAAAAATATCACAAAAGATTTAAGTAGAAGTGGTGCACCTATACTTTAGTACCTGAGAGTGAGTATATCCTTAGTAAATTAGTTTGGGCGCTTGGCGTTAAATCAGTAGGCTTGTTCTAATATGATCTTTGACGCCGTGCGCAAGGTTAATTATTCGAAAAAACTCTGTTTTTTTTTAAAGATGGCACAATGTGATACCGATCAAAGTTCGTGGCAAAAAACCCAGAGAAAAAGAACATTTCAAAATTTTATTCCAAACGTAAGTACGTAAAGGATGAAGTCATATTTCGCCAAGGTGACGACGGTGATTCTGCTTTCATTATTGAAAGCGGGCGTGTTGAGATTTTTGTAGGTGAAGATGATGCGCATACTCCTGTAGCGGTACTTGGCGTAGGAGAGATCTTTGGGGAAATGGCGATCATAGACTCGAGTACAAGAGCGGCCAGCGCCAGAGCTATCGAAGATGTTCAGCTCACTGTAGTATCTCAAGATCAATTGGCGGAAAGAATTAATTTAGCAGATCCAATTGTTCGTCTTCTAATTTCGATGTTACTGCAAAGAAGTAGAGAAAACTTTGCTCTACACACGAGAAACATTAAATCAAAAAATGCAGTAGCACTCCCTTCCGTTGTGCCTGAGAAAAAACAATCTTCTAAATTACACTTGGTAGGAACAGAAAACTTTGATCCTCCTTCTGAATTTGGTTTTGGGGGAGAGAGTAAAGAACAAGCTAGAGAAGATGCTTTAAAGAAAATAAAAATGGAGTCAGAACTGCAAAGTGCTTTGGAAAATGATGATTTCCAATTGTTCTATCAGCCTGTTATTGACTTTAGAACGAAGAAGATCGCAGGATTTGAAGCTTTAATTCGCTGGGAACATGCAGAAATGGGCATGGTTCGTCCTGATATTTTTATGGGAATCGCAGAAGAAAGCTCCTTGATCATCCCCATCGGGCAATGGGTTATGCAGCAAGCCTGTAGAGATTCTAACAAAATTAGAGAAAGCATTCGTGATTGGTCGAACATAAAGAAAAACTTTTTCGTAAGTGTAAACGTCTCAGGACGTCAGTTGAATGATCCCGAATTTTTTGAAGTTTTAGAAGAAGCCAGTTTGGAAAACCATATTATACCATCTACTTTTAAACTTGAGATTACAGAGAGAGTTTTGGTTGGTGGTCAATTGGTAGAGAACTGGATTACAGAATGCCATAGACGTGGGTTTACAGTTGCTTTAGATGATTTCGGTACTGGTTATTCAAGCTTAAGTTATCTAAGTCAATTTCATGTGGACAATTTAAAAATCGACCGTAGTTTTGTTCGTAAAATCCATGATGACAAAAAGACTCGTGTGATCGTTAAAGCGATCATTGAATTAGCGAAAGGCCTTGGAATTCCTTTGATTGCAGAGGGAATCGAAACGGAAAAAGACTCTCAAGTCCTTAAAAAGTGGGGCTGTCATTATGCTCAAGGTTACCTTTATGCTAGACCTATGCCCTTGAGCGATATCATTGAGTTTCTAAAATCTATCTACCAAAAAGCAGGTTAAAATTCCTTTTTAGAGGAAGCTTGCGTCCTAATAGCAATAGTTGCTTTGAATCAAAACAAAATCTTTGCGAAAAGTATAAAAAATAAATTCCAAATTCCTAATCTTCTAGATTTCAGTTGAAACAAATCTCTATGTAGAGAACAATAAGGGGGCTTTAAAACATAAGGGGATTGTATGAGTATTTCTGAAGGAAATAAAAGAAGAGTGGCCATATTGGCTGGAAAAAGAATTCCGTTTCAAAGATCATTTGGTGCCTATCGTGGAATTAGTGCTACCGAATTGATGCAGTTGTCTTTGGATGCATTGGTAAAAGAGAATAACTTAACAGGAAAAGAATTGGGTGAGGTTGCTCTCGGTGCTGTAACTAAAAGAGCTGCTGAGTGGAATCTTGCCAGAAACGTAGTTGTGAATTCACCACTACATAATAATACTCCAGGTATAACTTTATCTCGTGCCTGTGGTACTTCGCTAGATGCCGCCATTGAGATTGCTAATAAGATTTCTATGGGACAAATTGAGGCTGGAATCGCTGGTGGTACTGATACAAATTCAGATCCTCCCATTGAATTTCAAAGTTCTTTCGCTCAAAAGCTTCTTGGCATTCAAGCGGCAAAAACGGCAGGGCAACGTATTGGTGCAATGTTAAAAATTGGCCTATCGGATTTAAAACCAAATGTTCCCGCTGTTGTTGAGCCAGCAACTGGTATGTCTATGGGACAGTCTTGTGAGGTGATGGTAAAAGATTGGAAAGTCACTCGTGAAGAGCAAGACGAACTTGCTTATCGCTCACACCAGAATGCGGCAAAGGCTTATGAAGAAGGTTTTTACAAAGACCAAGTGGTAGAATTTCAAGGAAAGGACCGTGATGGTCTATTGCGTCCAGACACCAGTATGGAGAAGCTTGCTAAGCTTCGTCCTGCTTTTGATCGCTCCGAAAATGGAACATTGACGGCTGGAAACTCAACCGCTTTAACCGATGGTTCTTCATGTGTCCTACTAGCATCAGAAGACTGGGCGAAAGAAAATGGTTTTGAACCAATCGCTTATCTTGAATTTGTGCAAAACGCAGCGGTTGATTTTGTAAAAGCAGAAGGTTTGTTGATGGCCCCTGCTTACGCAGTTTCTAAAATGTTGAAACGTGCAAACTTGAGCCTTCAAGATTTTGATTTTTACGAGATTCATGAGGCTTTTGCTGGACAGGTTATGTGTACTTTAAAGTCTTGGGAGTCTGAAGATTTCTGTAAAACAAGACTTGGCTCGGATAAAGCACTTGGTAGTATTGATCGCTCTAAATTAAATGTAAAAGGGTCAAGCCTTGCTCTTGGACATCCCTTTGCAGCAACTGGAACTCGTATCCTGCATACGGCGGCAAAGTTGTTGAGTGAAAAGACTAGTGGCCGTGTGTTGATTTCTATTTGTACAGCAGGTGGAATGGGGACGACGGCGATTGTTTCTAAATAAATTTTTGATTTTTTTGAGGCCCTTTCGTGTTTTGCGGAAGGGCTTTTTTTGTTTTTTGGCTTACTTCTCGGTTTAGGTCTTCGAATGAACCGGCCTCCTGAAACAAAAGTGTTTTTCTCAGACACGTTCCCGGTCAGGCGCCTGCGGCTTCTTCCCTCACATCCTTGTTACTCGTTTTGGATCTTCCTGATCCAAAAAGGTCTGAGAAAAACACTTTTGTTTCATACGGCCTCTTTCTCACTTCTTGATTGCTAAATCTCGTCGTCTTTGTTTTGTTTTTGGCCTTCGAACAAACTCAAATATTTTTCATAGCCTTTGGCCTTCATATCCTCTTTGGGGATAAAAAGTAAGGAGGCGGAGTTCATGCAGTAGCGTAGTCCTGTTGGAGTTTGAGGGGCGTCTTTAAAAAGGTGACCTAAATGATTGTCGCCGATTTTTGAGCGAATTTCTGTTCTTGGCCAAATTAATTTATAGTCCTTCTTTTTAACGATGTATTTATCGTCAATGGCTCGGTAGAAACTGGGCCATCCTGTACCCGAGTCAAATTTATGGGTACTAGAAAAAAGTGGCTCTCCACTTAAGGGGTCAACATAGATGCCTTCTTTTTTGTTATTTACATATTTATTGCTATTTGGTGGTTCAGTGCCATCTTGTCGCATTACTCGGTATTGAAGGTCATCAAGCTTTGCACGAATTTGTTCTTCTGAGAGTTCCATCTTGTATTTTTCTTCATCTGCCATGATTCCTCCAAAGTAGCTAAGTGTTAAAAATAAAACGATTAGCTGTTTCATCGAATCCTCCCAAACACTCCATCAAAAATCTTGATGGATTTATTTTAAAAATAAAAACCTACGTAAGCAAGACCTACGTAGGTTAGTGTTTATTCGCTCTGGATTATTACAGAATTAATAGTTTTTTTGAAAATAGCAAACAGCATCGTGGGGATGCAGGCTTTCAAAGTGAGACACTTTTCCGTGGAAGTCTTTAATGTCAGATCGAGTGTTTAAGTGTTTCTGGATGCGTCGAGCGGCATCTTCACTAAACATCAAATTCTCAGCATTCAGGCGAGCGAACTCTTGTTCGTCCTCTCTTTTAACAACAGTTTGTACTGGTGTTCCTAAGGCCTTTTCAATTTCGTTTATGATTTGAGTAAAATTAAATTCTTTAACTTCGTCCTTAAACTCTAAAAAGACCTTCGCCAAACTTCTCTGAGCATGTGGAGTAGCAGCGATGGCTTCTTTTTGCCTAAGCCAGCTTGATATTTCCTCTACACTCACTTGTTCTTTTTCACCAAATTTACTTAAAAAGTTTTCTTGGTTTAGCTGACGACTAAGAGCTGCAGAGCAAGGGCAGGTACTAGAATATTGAATGCCTATTCCCATCTCTATTTTTGCTTTCTCAGCTCGGTTTTTATTTGCGATAATGTGTATCGGGTAAGTTCTCCAGCCCGAATTTCCACTTAGTAGTGAGCTTCTTTCAGTTAAATAATCAAATTGAATTTCAATTTTCGCTTGGTCACTAATGTCTTCATGAGATGCCAAAAACTTTTCTAGGATATCTTCAATAATAATTGGACTAATTTGTTTGTCTTGCAGGCCTTCTTTGATCGCAACAAAAAGTCGCGACATATGAATGCCTTTGGCGTTTTCATCAATAAGGTTTACATAGATATTTGCTTTGGCGGCAATTCTGGATAAGCCTGTGCTGGATTCCACACAAACTGGAACTTCTACCTCGTCCATTCCAACCCAACGCAATTTTCCTTGGTAGTCGGGTTTATCTGCTTTTACCACATCCGGCATGGATTTATTCATAGGGTTTCCCTTGGTAATTCAGGTTTAAAAATTTATCTAAGAGGGGTGTTGTTATCTCTTAAAATCTCTCATTGGGCAAGTTTTCACTATAAATAAGCAAAAAATTGACCTAAATACTAAGCTAACACAAGTGCCTGAAATTTGTAGATTTTATGCTTTCTACGTAGTTTTTCCTTTAATTCTGCTTAAATCTTTTAGATTCGTTGTGAAAAATTCAAGCAGGTCAAATAGGAATAATTTGATCACGACCAGTTTAAGCCATTGCAGAAGTCAAATTTATTGAACGCATTCTTGTTCAAACTATTCATATGTTTGCCTTTTTTTAGGCTTTTAGGTAGATTACAGGCCCTAGGAGAATTGAAATGGAAAATACGACTCAGCAGGAAATCGCTAGAAGAAGAACCTTTGCGATTATTTCTCACCCAGATGCCGGTAAAACTACATTAACCGAGAAGCTTCTGTTTTTAGGAGGAGCAATACATAAAGCGGGTGAAGTAAAAGGTAAGGCTGGGTCCAAAGCAGCCATGAGTGACTGGATGTCCATGGAGCAAGAGAGAGGGATTTCCATTACCAGCTCCGTTATGCAGATTGAGCACAAAGGTTTACATATCAATTTGCTAGATACCCCTGGCCATAAAGATTTCTCCGAAGATACTTACAGAACGTTAACAGCTGCTGACTCAGCGGTTATGTTACTAGATGTTGCCAAAGGGGTTGAGGCGCAGACCAAAAAGCTTTACGAAGTTTGTCGTTATAGAAAATTACCCATTTTTAGTTTTATCAATAAATTAGACCGAGATGGTAAAGTTCCCTTAGAGCTTTTAGATGAAGTGGAGAGCACACTAAATATGAGTTGCTATCCAGTGACTTGGCCTCTTGGAATTGGTGGAACTTTTAAGGGCTTGTATCATAGACACACTAAAGAGTTTCATTGGTATCAAATTAAAGATGGTGAGCTATTGTCGGAGGTTTATCAGCTCTCTGGACCGGAAGATAAAAAGCTAGAAGAGATTGTTGATGATCAGGGATTGATTGAGCAGTTTCGTGAAGATTTAGAGCTGCTAGAAGTTGCTTTAGGGGAGTTTTCGGAAGAAGACTTTTTAACAGGAAAAGTAAGTCCATTAACTTGGGGTTCGGCAAAATACTTGTTTGGTGTGGATTTGTTTTTGGATCTTTTTGCCGATTATGCTCCAGCTCCACAGCCTCGTGATGGTGGTAATGGACCGGTTGATCCTCAGGACAAAGATTTCACAGGTTTTGTTTTTAAGGTGCAAGCCAATATGGATAAAAGACATCGTGACCGAGTTGCTTTCATTCGAATCTGTTCCGGTAAGTTTGAACGTGGAATGAAAGTGCAAAACACTCGTCTTGGACGTGAGGTTCGATTGGCCTATGCCAACCAGTTGATGGCACAAGATCGTGAAACTGTAGATATCGCATATGCCGGCGATATTGTTGGAATTAATGATACCGGTAATTTTTTGGTCGGTGATTCAGTGAGTACTGGAAAGAAGGTAAAATATCCGCAGCTACCAAGATTTTCTCCTGAGCTTTTTGCAAAGATCAGAAAAAGAGATATGTCGAAGAGAAAGCAGTTGGAAAAAGGTTTGAGTCAAATGTCAGAAGAAGGAACGATTCAGCTTTTTTATGATCCTTTTATTGGTATCCAAGACCCGGTGATTGGAGTTGTGGGTGAGTTGCAGTTTGAAGTTCTTCTTCATCGCTTGAAAGAAGAATACAATCTTGAGCTAGAGCTACAAAGATCTTCTTTTAGTGTAGCTCGTTGGCCTCGAACGAAAGAGGATGTGGCCTATGAAGGTGATATCAAAGGTAATATGACGACCTTAGTGGATACTCATGGAGAGAAGGTTGTGTTATTGGACAAAGAATGGGATTTGCAGTGGGCCGAAAGAGAAAACCCCGATGTGATTTTTGCCAAATCCATTGAACCACAAAGATAAGTTACAGGCTGAGGAGACTCAGCCTTTTTTTATGAGATTTTAGGGAGCTGTGTTTTTTTTGCCCAGTGGTAATGAATAACATCTTCTTGATCATTTTCATTTAGCTCTGATTTTTGTATTTCGTCTTCATACATAAGATCTAAGGCTGTATGAGGGCAGCATGGATCAAAATCTTTGGGGAGGTATAGAGCGGAGTCTAATTTTTCATCTTTTAAAATCTTTCTCTTAAATCTTTCAAATAGATATGGATCTACTTTTATGCCACAAGTATTTTCAATTACGCCCAAAGCATCAAGAGGTTCTAATGGTGTATGATAAGATCTCTTTGTTGTGATGGCGTCAAAAAAATCAGAGATGGATGTCATGCGGGCAAAGATGTTGATCTCTTCTGCTTTTAATCCATTTGGGTAGCCACTTCCGTCGTAGTTTTCATGGTGTTCATAGACTACATTTTTTATTATGTTCAAGTGGTTTCTCTGAAACTTGATTCCCTCTTGTTGTAGTAAGTCTCTACCCCAAATTGGATGTTGTTTGATTTTTATGTATTCTTCTGGTTCGAGATCTTGCGTGGCATTTATAATGGAATTGGGAAGTTTAATCTTTCCGATATCGTGAAACATTCCACTGAGTCCAGCAATTTTTAACTGCTCATTGGTTGCGTTAGGATTTATTTCTCGAAATAACATCATATTGTAAAGCCCTGTATTGATCGAGTGATCAAGAGTGTAGTGGTCATGGAAATCAAGCTCGGCAATTAAATCGTGAAGGCCAAAAAGATCATAATTTCTTATGCTTTCCATCAAGCCAATGGCAGCTGCCTCACATTCAACAAGGCACTTTTTGATGCTCTCTGATTGTATCATGTCGTCTGTGTTGTGAAATAGTTGATCTAAGTGGTCGAGAGCGGCATTTTTGAGGATTTCGACTTTTTCCTTTGTGGCTAAATTTTTGTTGTCTCCAAGGTCTTTGAAAAAGTGATTTCGCTGATTTTCAGCGATGTAGATGTGACCAAATTTTTTTGCGATTTCACTAACGTCATTTTCTTGTATTGCTTTTCCGGCCTTCCAGATACAAACAAATCGGTCTACACCTTCTCGTGCGGAGGAGTTGATGTATAGGTTAAAGTTTATGCTCTTGTTCACAGGAATCAATCGAGGAGAAACACTAAATACCTCAAGATTTGCTTGTTTGTCTGGCTTTAAGAAGTCTTTTAATGTCATAGCTCATTTTAACAACACATTTGTAATATTGCAGAGTAATAATTGAACATAGGCATTGCTGAATTACTTTGTATAAAAATGATGCTCGAGTTGGTAGACTTATTCAAAGTCCAAATCTTATACAAAACATTAAAGACTATTATTTGGTTTTCATTGAGACAAATATTCGTGAAAGTTTTTTATTCTTAGAGGGTTTTTGCAGAAAAACAGCCTCTTTCCTTTTAAAGTGTTCTTGAGGGAAATACTGAAAATGAAAAAATATTATATCCTAATCTTGTGGGGGATTTTTTTAAGTCAATGGGCATTGGCCGATAAGGATTCGAAGCTATGTTCGTTTTCCGCTGGCCAGGAAAAATACGGCAAAGAAAAATCTGGAGAAAAGATTGATTTGGAAATCTCTGCACCAGCAGCAGTGGTGGATTTTTCAAGTCACAGAAGTAAACGCCATGCTTTTAATCAAGAGAAACAGGCGGTGGCACAGATCATGGATCGGTCCGAGTATTTGTCTGCACTTTCTGAATACCAAAGCAGAATATCTGACTCACTTTACCTAAAGCTTAACAGAGAAGGGGCAACTAATGCTTCAGGCAGATACAGGTCTTTAATAATAAATTTCTTAGATATAGATCCTACTTTTTTAAGTGAATTTTTACTGCCAGGCTTACGTGCTTATGCAGAAGACGTATTGGTAGAAAGGCATGATACCAAAGACTTTATGCATAGTTTGTATTTTACTTTGTTAAAAAAGTTTTCATTTAATGATTCAGAGAAAATGCCTGAAGCTTTAAAGGCGCACATATTAAAAGTTCTATTTTTAGTGGAGGCTCAGCGTGATGCTAAAAATACAAATTTATTACTAAAAATCTTTTCTTCCGCTACAGTTGATTCGGCCCTTTTGCAGGCTGAAGCAAAGGGAGCTCATGGCCTTAAAGTTTTGTTGAGAACTCTTGGAGCTTTCCCTGGAGATATGGCAATGGGAGTGTTTACCGCGTTAAACAAACACTATGACTTGCAGTCCCTAGAGTTTTTGTTTCAAAGCATTGACGGACAATTGCTTGAGGGTGGTTTTTCCTCTCATGTTAGCAAGGAGAGAGTATTGAGTCTTTATTCCAAGGGCTTAGATTTTGTGAGTCCAGAAATGTCCAAGGAGAAAATTTTAGAACAAAGTTTTTATGCCGTGGAAGATATGCTTATGCCTGCCGAGTTTTTAGCTGGCCTGGAAAGCATTCATGAAACTTATCTTGAGCAAATTTTAGATTGATTCCAATTAAGAGTTTTTGTCTTTGTTTTTTGCTGACTCAAATGGAACCAATTTGTAATCTTGAAAAGCAGGCTTAAAACAAACTTCTTTGAGTTGGCTTTTGTCAATTTTTGGAAAGCTCTTTAATTTTTCAAATTTTGAGCTTTGCTGTCCTAGATAAAAACTTAACTCACCGTTGCTAGTTAAGCCGATTCCCTTTGTGTTCTGTAGACCATTGGAGCCGTGACAGGAATCGTATTTGGGCAATTCTGTGTAATTAGAATTTTCTGGGTGTAGTTGAAAATTTCCTTCGGTTACATGGAACTGCATATCTTCTTTTACAAGAATCAATTGACGAAAACTTCCGTCTTCATTGATTTTATAATAGTATTCTGCGTTTAAAAATTCTGTCTTCCAAAGACCTTCAATTTGATTGATGTCAGTGATTGGTATTAAGGAGTTTTGGCTGCTACTATTGCTCGAACAAGAGATGGTCGATAAGAACATTAAGCTACAGATTATTTTCAACGATTTAGGGCCCATATCCTGCGATTTTAGCAGTTTATTGAATGCTTTCACCAGTATTTACAAGGCATTGTATTTTATTCTGCTTTGTAAATATATTAGACAGGGCTTTGTCCCTTTCTCAAAAAAGTGTAAA
>DJMA01000031.1 GCA_002436415.1 Bdellovibrionaceae bacterium UBA6502
TATTTTTTCAGAGGCGCTATTCCGGTCGCAGCCTTCGCTGCTCCCTGCCATCCTCGGGGCTTGTTGAATCCCATCCATGGGATTCAAAACTCTGAAAAAATACATTTCTCATACGGCCTCTTCCTCATTACTTTTAGAATAAATCTCGTCGCCTTTTTGTTTTATTGCTGGTGCGGGGGTAGGGGGCGGCTTTGCGCCGATGGCTGTTTGAGTCGCTTTGCTCTCAAAGGTGCTTTTGTTTTTTTTTTGGTAAATATGAATTTAGGGATTTTTCTTTTGGGGTTTATTTTGTGATAGTCTGTTTGCTATGGAAAAGCCTTGTTTTTTGATATTGGGAAATCAATTGTTTCCTCGGTCGTTTATCAATGATTTTAAAGAAACTCATCATTTTGTTATGATTGAGAGTTATGAGCTTTGTACTTATGTGAAACATCATAAGCAAAAGCTTTTATTGTTTATTGGAGCGATGAGACAGTATGCAAAGGAGTTGGAAGAGGCTGGTTTTGAGTTGGAATATCACCAACTTGTATTTTTAAATTCTTCCATTGAAAAACCTTCTAAGGCAGACATTGAAGGGGAAAAAGAGCAAGGTTTTACTGATCTTCTAGCTAGAAGTATTTCTGGTTCAAAGAAAATAAAATGCTTTGAGATCGAAGATAAATTTTTTGAAAGGAAAATCCAATCCTTTTGCAGAGAAAATAAAATCGAACTAGAGATCGAAGAATCTCCTATGTTTTTGAATTCCAGAAAGTATTTTGAAGATTACCTTTCCTCAGTAAAGCGTCCTTTCATGGCTAATTTTTATGAAAGGCAAAGAAAAGAGCACGGTATATTGTTAACTGATGATGGGAAGCCAGTTGGTGGTAAGTGGAGTTTTGATAGTGAAAATAGAAAGAAGCTGCCAAAAGACTTTCAATTGGAATACAAACAGCCAGAGTGGTCTTATCCTGATTGGTTTTTAGACTTAAAGGAACAAATTAACAATAGTTTTCCTGAACATCCAGGCAGCCTTGATGACTTTTGTTTTCCGGTAACTAGACGGGGATATTTAAAATTATTAAGAGAGTTTTTGAAAGATGCACTTAGGGATTTTGGTAAATACCAAGATGCCTTATCGGAAGAGCATAACTTTTTATATCACTCTCTACTTAGCCCAGGAATTAATTTAGGGCTTATCACTCCAGAAGAAGTTCTGCAGTACACTTTAGATCACTACAAAAAAAATGATCAAGAGATTCCACTTTCTTCAGTGGAAGGATTCATCAGACAAGTCATTGGTTGGCGTGAATTCGTTCGAGGTATTTATCAAAACTATAGTGAGAGACAAGATGAAGAAAACTTTTTTCAACACAAACGAAAATTAGGTGAGGCCTGGTACACAGGTCAAACCGGTATTCCAGCTGTAGATGATAGTATAAAAAAAGCCAATCAGTTTGCATACTGCCATCACATAGAACGTTTAATGATTCTATCCAACCTAATGTTGCTTTCGGAAGTGGAACCCAGAGAAGTACATCGTTGGTTTATGGAGATGTTTATCGATAGTTCTGATTGGGTGATGGGACCCAATGTATATGGTATGGGGCAATTTAGTGACGGTGGTATTTTTGCAACCAAACCATATATCGCTGGATCAAATTACATTTTAAAAATGAGCCATTACTCCAAAGGCGAGTGGTGTGACATAATGGATGGTCTTTACTGGCGTTTTATAGAGAATAAAAAGGACTTCTTCAAGAAAAACCCTAGAATGAAAATGATGTTGGGAATGTTAGAAAAATTAGATGCTGATAAGAAGAAAAGGATCTACAAGGCGGCGGACCAATTTTTAGAAAATCAGTCTATCTTTAAATGATTGAACCTAAATAACAGATTTCATAGATCTCGGTATCTAGGATAACTTAGCTGTTTACTACAGGCCTAGATTTCCTTTTTCTTACAGGTCTCGATTAGGAACTGTTTGAATAGGCTGTTTTTCTTAGGCATTAAATTATTGTCAATATGGATTAGGTATAGACTACTTGTTAGCTCTTTATCGGAAGCGATTCGGATGCGTTTTTCTTTCAAGGCTTTTTCAACGCTAAAATAAGGTAAAACCGCATAGCCATTTGTTGCCTCAACCGCATCGATCATAGAACGGTGGGAATTAACGATGATATGTCTTTGTAATTTACTGAAGGAAGCTTTCTTATGGTATTTATGAATGTAAGAAAGTAGCAAGCTATCATCATCGGAATAACACACAAATTTTGCAGCATTGATGTCAGCCAGTTTTTCTTTGTTTTTACCACCAGTGATTAATACTGAGCGCTCTTTAATGATGTCATAGGTTCTGATGTTTTCTTGGTCCACTAATTCGTTCACTAGGCCAAAATCGAAAATACCGGCCTTGACGTTGTCGATAATATCTTGAGGTGAAGCGTAGGAAATTTGTAAATTGATGCTGGCGTTTAAGGAGTTGAACTCTAAGATTCTTTGCATAAGACTATTTTGTCCAACTTCTCCTAAGCAGCCAAAATGTACGGAGCCCTTTACCTCATCGGTTCTCTCTTGGGTGTTGCTCATTACAGATTGAAGCTCGGAGATCAATGGAGTCACACGATGTTTAAATGATCGCCCCTCTTCTGTCAGGTAGACTTTGTGTTTATCTCGAATAAATAATTTAGTATTGAGTTGCTCCTCAAGGAGTTTGATTTGCCTAGAAATGGATGGTTGTGACACAGAAAAGTTACGAGCTGTTTCAGTAAAACTCAATGTTTCTGATAGGGAAGCAAAGCATTCTAAATAATTTAAATTCACGGAAACCTCTTATTCTTTGGGGGAGTTCGAGGCGAGTATACATCAAATAACAGGGATTCAATATTTGTATAGAAATTATTCATCAATTTTTAAGCTAAATGGGCTTAGATTGAAAAAAAGGAAGGGGCGAAAAATGCATAAACACATTATTTTGCCCCTTAAATCGCTATTTAGAAGGTTTTAGCTGTAAAAAGCTATGAGCATTTACGATTTGAGAATAGGACAATTTACGCTCTTGGAGGCGAAGGTTTAAATAGTCTTGCCATTGATTATCGTAAAATGGATCAGCCAAATGCCCTGAATTTCCAGAGGGTAAAATTCCCCAAGAATCTAGAGGAGTTGAGAAATCAATGATTCTTCGGGTGGAAGGCCCTGATGCGACTTTGAAGGAGTCCCAAGAGTTTCTAGCTGACTGAGCATTTACAATCATATAAGCCCCATTGACTGGCTCTGGACCGATGTTGAATAAATGATTTAGCGGCTTCATTCGTCCTAAAGGGTGAATCAGTTCAAGGCTGTGCAGCTTTCCCCAGTTCCATTGATTTTGATTTTTTCCCAATTTGTTTTTTAAGAAGATCAAACTTAAACTACCAGCTTTTCCAAGAAAGTCGTCTAAGCTTTCGGTATAGTTCTTTGTTGTTACATCGTCCCACCAAGGATTTCTATTATCTAGTAGTAGTTGTTTGATAGCATTATGTCGAATTGGTGTTTTAAAAAGCTCAGCAAAGTTTTCTTCACCAATTTCATCTACAAATGCTAAGCGAGACATCTGTCTGATCCAAACACGATAAAAAGGCATGACTACATTGTCTCGGCTTGCAATGGCTTCGGTTGCATTTTTGATCTTTTCAAATACTTCAGGCTCTAATTGGTCTTTTTGAATTTCAAAAGATTTGATGAAAAGGTCTTTTACTTGGGGAAAGAACCAATCTCTGTTGTCATGGATCATATCCTGAAACTCTTCGATGGAAATTTTATCTTTTTCCTCCAGCATCTGATTGATTCTTCGTCCACGATCACTTGGTTGGTAGTAGCCAGGAAATTGGGCCCATTTTTCGTGAGAAATTAAATGGTTTGCCGTTGCAATGTAGAAATCTGGGGGATTAATCAATCTAGGGTTGTTCGAAAAATCTAATAGCTTTGGTTTTGCGTTTTCTATTAATGGAATTCTAATATCAAGTCCATTATGAGCATCTGGGCGTTCTATGCTTCGACCTAAAACAAACCAGGCAATGTTATTGCCAATATCTGCGTAACTAATACTTAATCCAGGAGCTGTTGGTTTTGCTACTGATTTTTCAAAGTCTTCTAAAGAATTTGCGATCGTCATTCCACGGATTCCCTCAAGCACTTGGTTTTCTTCTGAATTAAAAGTCCAAAAAGCAGCAAGGCTATCCGTTTCTTTTCCAAATTGAATAATATTGTCTAATACAAATCCGTACTCAGTGTGAAAGAAGTTAATGCGTTTTTCTTCTTGCTCTTTCACCTTAATGATTTCTTCTATTTTTTTAGATTCGATCCTCTCTTCTCCAACGTAAAAATCGTCGGCCTCTCTACGTAGTTCAAAGAAATCCATATCGTCAACTTCACTCATGGTGAGCGTCCACGCGTGACGAGGAGTCCAACCTAAAATAGGAAAAGGAATGAAGGATAAAAAATGACCATGAACAATTTCAGAAGGAGTTTCAATGCTAGCCTCGAACCAAACATTAGGGTTACTGTGGCTTATGTGCGGATCGTTCGCTACCATTGGTGAGCCAGTCATAGATTTCTCAGCGCCAATAACCCAGGAGTTACTACCGTCGAGAGAAAAACCATAGTCTTCATTTTGTTGAAGAGCGTTTTTAAAAGCTTCTTTTAAAACGAATGATTTTGAAGACTTTTTATTCCATCCGATTGCTTGTGCCATTGATTTATCGATTGCTGGGGAATCTAGCTCGTAGGAATTTAGTATTAACTGCATTTTTTCTGGAGGTAGTTTTTCTTTTAGTAAAGAGAGCAAGGGCTCTTGCTTGATTGCCTCTTGAAAAGTAAATCCCATATAGCCGATAAATGAATGTAGGTCAGCCACGCTAAACGGATCTGGCTTGTAGTTTAAAATTTTAAACTCTACGCTGTGAACGCCGTTTCTCACAAATTCATTGAGTCCCGCTAAGTAGGCATTTAATAGTTCGTCGGTTTCTGGTGACCAGTTTTTTGCATCAGCCATTTTCTGACCATAAAAGCGAAAGCCAAGACTGCGGTTCATTTTGTCGATTTCAATGGTTTTACTTCCTAATATTTCACTAAGTCTACCTGTGGCAATTCTTCTTTGGATATCCAATTGAAATAGTCTGTGTTGCCCGATGATATAACCCATTGAAAAATAAGCGTCTCTTGCATTTTGTGCTTTGATGTGGGGGATACCGTTTTGATCATATTTTACGGAGACAAGATCTTGCAATTGTTCAAATGCTATCTCGCCACTTCTTTGTGGGATACTTCGTGTGAAAAAGAAATATCTTACAGAAAAATAAGAAGTAATTAGTGCGAAAAGTAAAAGCAGGACTTTCTTCATGCTTGGATCTCCTGGTATAATTGTGAGTAATAATTATGGAACAAACTGGCGGTATTTTTTATCATTATTTAGCCCTTCGTAATTCACTGCGATATTGGCGAAACTATCAAGGCTCAATTGAGACATTCTTGTCGGAGGCCCTTAGCTGTGACAAAAAACTTTTGGTGGGACCAAGTGGTGGTTATTCACTATCTAAATCCCATTTTTCGCAAATTACGAACAAAGATATAATTGCAGAGCTAGATCCAGTGGCTCGATTAATTCTAAAATCGAAGTTAAAACATAACCCAAATTGGATTAAGCATGATCTTTTTCAAATTGGCGATGAGCCAGAGGAGTCTGCAAGTTTTACTGCAGGGGAGTTTAAAGGACTTGGTGTAGAACGAATTGTATTTTGCAATATGTTGGGGCAATTGGCTTATCAGTACCCAGGCCATTCAGAGCAATTTTGGAAAAACTTTTTGAGCAAGTTTTTAAAAAAACTCCAGCTAGATGTTTACTCGTATCATGATCGTTGGTCGATTTTAGCATCTAAGGATTATCTGGACTCATTTGAGGAAAATTTCAAAAGTCTCAATTTATCTGAAAAAATGGGCTTAAAAATTAAAGACTTTTGTGAGCATACTACTATGAAAAAATCTGCTCAACAAAAGGTCGAGATCCTTGATCACCCAACAGACATTTTTGATTCAATGGATTGTAGATTTCACGCTATTTACCCTTGGCGAAGAACCAAAAATTGTTTGCATCTAATCCATTGTATTTCTCTGACGAACTTGTAAAATATGGGCAATAAAAATTCTGCTTAAAGGAAGAAAAATGATTCGTTTTTTATTACTAGGTTTTTTAGTTCTAAATCCAAATTTACTAATAGCACAAAAGCAAGCTGTAGATATAGAGGCACCTGATTCTAATTCTGAAGAAACTCAAGAGTCTACAGAGCGATTGGATGAAAATAAGGTACAGAATTCTGAAGTCATTGTAAGTGCACCAGCTGTAAAAGATTTTCTTAAGTTGGATCTAGAATTATTTAATAAGATGGATCGTCCCATTCCATTGGTCGCGCTATTAAAAAAGTTTGAGAGTCTCCAATGTAAAAGTAGTTTTGCGTCTCCCTTAAATTTAACCTGTTTTACTTGTGGAATTGAAAATGAGAGTTACCAATGGATCTTTGAATTCTCAAAAAATGCGGTAGGGGGAGAGTTATGTGATCTATCTAGAGTACAGCGCATTTCAAGAAAGTCTGATGATTTCGACAAGGCAAAGATTCAGTTTAAAAAAAGCTTAGCAAAAAAATACAATGTTCAATGGACCTCGGTTACGAATCTCGATTCCGCAGCCACTAAAGATAAAGACTTTCAAGTTATCCAAAGGCAAAACTTTGATTTAGAGAAAAATACTTTTGTAGATGAACAGGTTTTACAGTTAAGCTTTCTCAGTTATATGATGAATCAAGCCCAAATCAATCAAGCAAAAGAAAGCTGGCAAAGGGCAAGAATGTCTTTTGCTAAAGCTGCATGGAATGATTTTGGACCTTATCTGTTTTCAGAAGATTCAGGGGAGTTACAAACAAAGCATCTTGCTGCAGTTCGTGAGCTTTTGGCTCCTAAGGAGAAAAAGGATAACCTACCGGTTGCAGTGGAAGAAAGCGAGCTAAAAGACCCTAAACTTCTACAGAAATCGAAGTACTTAGCTTTAATTAAAGCTTTAGTTTTTTATTATGATGGAAAAAACAATATCGCTTTGAAGGATACTTATTTTCAAATCTTTCAATTGCTTCCTCAAATTGAGCTTTCGGAAGAAGAGGCAAAGTATTTTGAAGGTTTTAAATTTTTAAAAATTGAAAAGAAAGAAAAACTGAAAGAAACGGAAGCTACTGGCAATACAAAGATTGCCGAAACAGCAATTTCAAACGAAAAAAGCGAAGTAAAAACACCTGCTAAAGAGACTGCCAGGGAAGTACTTCCAATAAATGCGGTAAGTGATGTTTTTGTGATTAAATGGACGCACGAGTTAGATAAAAAGGAGCAAGAAATTCAGATTCCTATTTTCTCGGCTCTTAAGAAGCTTGCTGGTCAGGAAGAGAAGGCGAACGCAATTACCTGCGAGCAAAGAGAGAAGAGCTTTTTAGAATATGAAAAAGACTACCAAGATTTTTATAAGGGAAAAGAAGATATTAACTATTATAAAATGTATCGGAGCTATTTGGTGGTGAACCTTTTAGAATATTCCGAAATGAAATATTTTGAATTCCTAAACAAGCAAAAAGTTTTGGTTGAAAATGAGAACGCAAATGCAGATTTGTTAAAAGAGTATTCAGAGAAATTAGAAGAAAGTTTAGCGAGAATTGAGGATTACTCAGAGGAGCTACAGCAGCTTATGCCTTACTTAGAGGATGCAATTCGCCTGAGAAAAGAATGGTTGCTTCGCGGAATAAGAAGTTCTGATGTATTTAGCTATTGTATTGAAAAATAATGAAAGAGCTAAATTTTGACCTAAATCTAGAAGTAAAAAGGCTTTCCGAGCAATGGCCAGAAAAATCGGAAAGCATTGAAAAGGTTTTGAATTCTTTAGAACCTAGAATTGAGAAAAAATTATTTCTACAGTTTTTAGAGTCTTTTGAGGAAAGTATTGAAACAAAAAATGAATTCCAATTTCAAGTGGCAATTAATCTCGCAAGGAGAATCATTCAATCCCAAGAAGATTTGCAAGCACCCAGCCAAGAAGTGATTCAAAAGGCGTCCTTAAATTATGTGGCCATTGGCATTGCAAGCAGCTTAGGGATTGTCTTACTGATTATATTTTTCTGCTCATAATTTTATGTGGTCCGATATTGGCAATTTCAAACATCTCTGAATCAAAATTAAAACCTAGCTTTTCATAAAATGGAAAAGCAATCTCTCTAGCATTACACCAAAGAATGTCGCAGCCTCGATCTTTTAATTCTTTGAAGGCCTCAAGCAATAGGGCTTTTCCAACTCCCAATCCTCGAGCATTTTCGGCACTAGCCATGCCACGCAGGCGATAGGCATGATCGGCATTTTGATATTTTTCTGGAAAAAAACTAGCCACGCCAATCACTACATTTTCATTGGTAAAAGCGGCAAGATGAAAGGAGCTCTCTAAATCATCAGTAGGATACAAAGAATCCTCTTTGGGTAGATGAGCTCTTAAAATTTTGTGTCGTAAATCTAATACTTCATTTGTGTTAGCTAGTTTTATCTTGAATTCCATACTGACTATCTAACACGCCATTTAGAAAAACACTAGTAAGTTGATCTGTTGTATTCATTCTAAATTCAATTTCCGTAATCGATTTTCCAAACTCTTGCTCTCGGATCTTATCCATTTTAATGAAGTGAGATATTCCTCCAAACAAAATCCCTGCGCACATATGGGAGTTTATTTCTTTTTTAAGAAAGCCACTCTTTTTACCCTCTTCAATAAACACAATGATTTGTTCGTAAAACTTCATATAGTCACGGTTAAGTGCTGATTGGTGATTAGGATTGTAAGTCTCAGCCTCTCTATAAGCCATCAAGCAAAGCTCAGGGTCTTTTACAAAGTCGAGAAGGCATTCTTCGATAAACATTTTTAATCGAAGGCGAAACTCCTCTACATTTGCACATGTCTTTAGAATTTTTTGAGCCATTTCGGAAAGCTGTTTTCCATGTTTGGAAACACATTCGCGATAAAGGTTTTCCTTTCCGTCAAAATGGTAAGAAATAAGACTTATGTTTACTCCCGCTTTGTCAGCAATTTCTTTTACTGTGGTTGCTTTGTATCCTTGTAGAGCAAACAAGCTTCTTGCTGCTTTGATTAACAAGTCTCTTGTTTTGTCATTGTTAGGATTTTTACTCCTATTTCGTGCCATTTTTCACCTCATTATAATTAAAGTAAATCAGAGGTGCCGTACTAAGATGCTTAAATAAAAAACGAAACAAGCCCCCGAATAGGGGCCTGTTCCTTTCCCCCCAATTTAAAGAACCAACACTCGCCCCCCAGCGATTTTTTACGTTTGGTTCTTATGCCCCCGTAGAAGGCAGGAATAGGTTTAATATGAACGTTCGAATATTTCAAATAATTATTTTAAATATATCAAATAAAAGTTTGATATAGTGATTTTATAGACCAAAGATTTCATCGTTGTGATAGTGGTCTTCAGGCAGGGAGTATCCTTTGTTAAGTGATTGTTTTTCTTGAGCTTTTTTAATAAAGAGTCGAGTCACAGGACGAACCATCTCATCATTTAAAGCCTCATTTATGTCCCAAAATTTTGCTTCAATAAGCTCTTCGGCGGGCCATTTTAAGCGGTTTTCGGGTGATTTTTTATCCTCATCACAAAGTTCACCTTTAAAAACGTAATAAACATTGGCCTTTTTATTGGAATGAATTCGATGACGGACGGCTAACATTCCAGTTACCGAGCCATCTAATCCTGTTTCTTCTTTGAGTTCTCGAACAGCGGTTTCACTAGGATGTTCTCCTTCATCTACAGAACCGCCTGGTAAGATCCAATGCCCTTGGTATCGACCATAATTCATTTGAACCAGCAAAATTTTTTTCTCATGAAAAATGAGAATCCCAGCACCTAAACCAGAAACCGCATGATTTTCCATATCCACATCCTTTAGTTACTTAAGATTTGACCTTGGTAGATTCGAACCACGCATTTTCCTTTTAAGCAGCGTAGTTTTGGAGCGTTGGCTCGAGCACACTCTTTGTTATAGTCTTTACCATACCTGCGATCATATAGACTATCGTATAAACGAATTAGTTTTTCTATTTCTTCTGCATTTTCGTCCCGTCTGCTGTAGCCAACAATCCAGTCCACCGGCACGCACTCTTGGGTTTTTAAGATTTCCATTCTGCAGTCTCCCACAGAAAAGCACTTTGCTTCAGTGCTTTTTAGTTTTTGGATATCTCTTTTGGCAAAATGTAGACGCCTATCAAGTGACCTAGGATGATTCCGGTAATAAAAATACAAAGCGATTCCTGATAAAACCAAAATTAAAGTTATTATGGTGATGACTGGTAATGCTTTTATTTTGGACATATCTCATTTCAAGTTCATTTAACACGAAAGTCAATACGAGCATGAATACTCAAGTCTTTAGTTTCGCAGCTGGCTTTCCCCAAAAAAGTTATTAACAGTATGCACGGGTTTATCCAGTGGCAATTTGAAACTAGACTTTACAGCTCTCAATTAAAAAATTGTTTAAAAAAGCCTAGCTGGCAATGGTCGATGTTTGAGAGAAGCATTTTGACACCTTTTTGCTTGGTACGTTTTCTGCTCTTTCTATTACAGAGAGACCAATCAATTCTTTAAGGGGGAATCAATGATTCGAAAGAGTTTAATTTTATTATGTTCATTAACACTGATGGCTGTGACTGCTACGGCTGAAATGGACCAGCAAGAAGAAGATAACTTGATAAGTGCTGCTGAGTTAAGTTATCAACTCGATTTAGAAGACTTTAATGTGGACGAAGAGTTGGACGCAGAATCTTTGCAAATGAGTGAAGTAGAAGTAGGTTTAGAGAGTGAGGCAAGGCGTCCTCCGTATAAACAACCACGAAGGTACAATCCACCGAACTATCGTCCTCGTCCTAGACCTCGTCCACCAAAATACAAAGAAGTGATGTGTGTGGCAGAGAACGATCGTGGCTTTCGATATAGAGCATATGCTTTTAGACCATTTAGAGCAGAGGCCAAAGCTTTAAGACTCTGCAGAAATGATTTTCGCCGATCAAGAGCGTGTCGTATCGTAGGCTGTAAAGTCACTGGCGGAAGATTTTATCCATAATTAAAAAGACATAGGTTTTTAAACGGTTTAGCTTCACGGCTAAGCCGTTTTTTTATTTAGAACTTTAAAAAACTAAAGCTTCGTCAGTGCTAGACTGCGCATTTTTTCTGAGTAAAGGTTTAACTTTCTATGTCCTGGCGCCCAACCTTGTAAAAAGCGATAAAAGTCAGCCCAGGCAAAAACGTATAAGTCTCGCCACTCTTTTTCTACATCGGGTAAAGCGAGAGCTTCAAAGTAAGTATCCAAGCATTTTTGCTCATTGGCCTGTAATTCGGATTCTTCGTAAATGCTACTCATAAAGTAAGCTAGATCTTTCATTCCTATTCCGCCACCAACGTATTGAAAGTCTACTGCGGCACAGTCGTCTTTTGAAAATAAGAAGTTAGCTAATTTAGCGTCGCCATGAATGATGGTTTTGAATTTTGCTGCATTTAATTTTTCGTCAATTTGTGCAGCAGCCTGTTTTAACTCTAAATCCTCCATTGCCTCAAGTTCTTCGGGACGAGTTTCTAAATGCCAATAGGTACCGATTGGCCACAAGTCTTTTGGAGACTGACGCAAATAATGTTTATGAAATTGAGCTAACCATTGAAGGCATCGTTCTACTTGCTTCCAGCCAATGGAGCTAGCTGGTCGAAATCCTTGTTCCTTTAAATCCTCTAAAACTAGGTACTGACCGGCTTGTATTTCTCCGGAGCCAATGCAGTGTGGAAAACGAGCGCCAGGAATTTCTTCCCCAAAGTTTTTGTACCATTGATTTTCAACCTGGTAGGACTTTATTTTTCTAGTGTGGCCAATTTTAGTATTCCATGATCGAGGATGATCTTGTTGCTGGTTCGTTTGGATGAACTTTACAATCACCGAGCCATTGTCCAGGCTAAGTCTAAGTAAATCCCCATAGCCACTCCAAAGTTGCTGGATAAGTTCTGTGTTTAAGAGCTTGGTGGCTCCTGTTTTTTGAAATACGATTTGTAAAAGTTCTTGGTTCATACTGAAGTGGCCTGCCAACTTTAGAAAACTATTCTTTGTATGAGATTATATTTTTATGAAAGAAATAAGCCACTAAAAAAAGTTTAAAGTGATCTTCTATTATACAAAATGGCGGGCACGAGTAGATGAATTTATAACTGAATGCCTCCTTTTTTCTGCTTAAAATGAAATCATTCGCAATGGGACTGAGAGACAAGAAAATAGTTTCGAACTATATTATTGAAAGATGATAGGGGGGCGCAATGAGGCGGTTAATCAATATTGAAGATAGGAAGCAGATATTTATCATAGATGCCGTTAGATTTTTCTTTGTCGAGCTAACCCACACGTTTGCGCAAATTCAGCATGGCCTCACGGATATCGAGAAAAAGCTGAATGGTGGAGACACCTTGTCAGAAGACGAAACTCTTCCTGTTATTAGTGCTTGTTGGCGAACACTTGACACCATATATCGTCTAAAGGGCTTGTTAGGACAGGTTAGGGGCTTATCTCAGAAATCTCCTGAGCTCCAAATTTTTTATAGAACGATCTCTAAGATTGAAGATTTTCGACATCTTTATCAGCATCTCAATACGGATATTCCAAAGTTATCTGAGGACAGTGGTCCAATCCTGGGTTATGTTACCTGGAGAACAGATGATCCGAAACTGGGGCTTACAGTAGCGATCGGTACTGTTCCCTCGGACACTAACCTCTATAGTGCTGTTTATGATCGTTCAAAAGATGAAATTGTAAATCAGACTTTATTTGTTGCTGGAACACTTAGTATCGATCTCAATCCTCTACCTACGGCATGTGAAAAAGTTAGGACCTTTTTCAATACTTGGTTAGATTCGAAGGGGTATCTAGCAGAGGAGAGTCCTCATGTTAGTATTTTCAGGCTTCAGATCAGGAAAAATTGATTCTAGCACAAAATGACTTTTTCTGCAGCATCATAAAATTATCCAAATTGATGTGAGAGGTAAGGAAATAGTATTTTACCAACTCTAGTGGTATCTAAATTTCCACATAAAATCGCTTTAAACGACTCATAAGGTCGACTAGATTTTTTGAGTCTCCTCTAAGATCTGAGTGAAAAAAGGCACCTAAAGCCATTTGGTGTTTAGAATTTGCTGGTATTTCACTAACGAAGAGAGAATTGTCTGACCTCACTTCAATGAGCATTTTTGAATCTATCCTAATACAAAATGGCTCGTTATTTTGACGTCTTGCCGCTACCTTCCACTCTATTTTTATTCTCTGAATTAAGAATTCGACTAAATACTTTGCTCTTGATTCAGCTTTTAAGACATTTCCCAATGCTCGATCCAGCGCTTGAATCATGGCGATACTGAGAAGGGCGTCCCTATCTCCGTACTTCTGTAAATCTGACTTGGAAAAATCAATCAGATTTTTCCAAGTGATTTCTCGATCAAAGGGGTTTCCGCCAAATTTTTGAAAGGGGGCATCATTGGGATCTATTGGCTTAATTCCCAGGTGTAGTAATAGGCAATGCCCACCTCCCGATTTGAGTGCAGTCTTCAGTGGCCCCAACCCTCGCAGTTGATTATCAGTAAATTTAGCCCCAAACTTACACTCAATAATAATATTGAATTTCGTGTCACCTGGAATTGGATCTTTGGCTCTATCCCAGGTATCTTCTTTTTTATCAGATATCCATATGTCAGGCCTAACCTCGACTGAGATGGGGGTGCCTGCTACAGAATTTCCAGAGGAATAGGTTAATTGATCAGGACAAAAACCAGAATATTTCAGAAAATCAAAAAAAGTATGCTTTAGAAAAAAATCAGAAGATTTTAAGAGTGAAACTAGAATCGCGGATAAAGTATCCTCACGACCTTTTGTTTGCCTGCTCTCAAATAAATTTTCTACTATAGCCCTAATATCTTCAACTAAAGGAATTCTAGCTGTTGAATTCACGATCTCCGGCAAGTAATTCCGTTCTTGATGAGATATCACAGTTTCAGTTCGGGAGCCGGCTCCTGAAATCCTTGCTTGCTTCAAATCAAACACAGAAGCTATTTTCATTCCCACTTGATTTGAAACAAGAGTAAATAGGTCCCTAAGTAGATATGCTCCCTTAGATTCAGAATTGCAGCTGGCAATCATACGAGCTCCCTTTTCGTATTCAAATAGATGAAATAACAGACAATTGGGCTGATGCCACATTATCAGTTCGATAAGGTTGCCGTTTAAAAAACAAAAAAAGTGTTCTCGTCTGTAGCGCTTCCATTTGATCGCTCCAGAGTCAGTACCATCGTATAGTTCGTCTAATCTGTCTTTCATAGATTGCATAACTTATTCATTTGGACATTTTGTAAAGTTGCTCAATTAAATGGTCCAAGTTCTTTTTATAGGGTGTAAACTTGTTCGGAATTGCCTTCTTCAATTCGTTTTTTTAGATCTGACCGCAGGCCGGTATGTCTTTTCCGGTTTCCATGTGTGGCATTAAGTCCCTAAAAAGAGGTAAGATTGTTAGAGAATAAATCTTGATTTTGTTTAATCTTCAAATGGTTCCCAATCAGTCATTACTGGTTTTGAAGATGTATCTCCCCAATCCTTATTGGTAACATATCGAAATTTCGTTTGTTCTCCCTCTTCTATTAATACGTGAATCTGATCCTCATCTTCTTTGTTTTTGGAATAGACGTCAAAACGTTCATTAATTGTAACAATTGGCTTATTACTAACATTCCATAAGGCTTTAATATCCTCTTTTTTCACAACCTCTCCTTCATTTAAAAATACATTTTCTACTGACGTTTTTAAATATTCAAGTAAAGAAAGTATTAAGAGTTTTTCATTTTTAATCACTGTGTTGTATAAAATTGTGTTACATTTCGAATACATTTATATTATATTTGTATTACATTATGGCGAAACAGAAAATTACTGAACTTGATAAGAAAGAAAAGAGAACAAAGATGTTAACTGCTCGTATTAAACCGAGCATTATGAAGGTATTAGATAGTGAGAGGCGCCGAACTGGTCGGAGCTATTCTGATATCATAGAGACTATTGTGATGGAGAAGGTCAATGAAGGTAGCTAATACTAGTCATCGTGGGGTACTAATTAGTGTAAAACCCCAATATGCGAACTCTATTGTTGAGGGAGTAAAAACTATAGAATTAAGAAAGTCCTTTCCTTTAGACTTACCAAAAGATCAGAAGTTGATAATTTACAGTTCTTCTCCAGAACAAAAAGTTATAGGTGAATGTGTGATTAAAGAGGTACACAAGATGCCCCTAGCACAGCTTTGGGATTTTTGCATTAACAAGGCTATGATTTCATGGGAAGAATTTGAAGCATATTTTGAAGGGAAAGACTCTGGAGTTGCTATCGAACTAATAAAGCCGAGGAGATATGTTGAAGCGCAAAGTCTTGTGGAATATTCCGATAAACAAGTAAAGACCCCGCCTCAATCATATCAATATCTAAATCTGTGAAAAGGAACTAATTCAGTATGGGTAGTGAAAATGAAGTCCGGTTTCTATTAGATACAAATGTAGGTATACAGCTAGAAGAGGTGGAGAAGAAAAGTGGCCAAATTAGGCAGAGTTTTAGAACGTTTTCTGAGCTTTGTCATAGATATGGTATAAAACTTTTCTACCACCCAGATAGTCAAATAGACATCAGTAATGATAAGGACGAAACTAGGCAAAGAGCGACAAAGTCTCGTTTTAGAAAATACCCTGCACTAACTAACTTTCCTCATGGCGAAGTTAGTGAATTAGAAGAACTATTCAAGCCTATTGACAGCTCTAATGACTTAGTTGATTGCCAAATTTTATACTCTATCAAAAGAGATTGTATCGAATATTTGGTATCAGAGGATATAGGTCTACATAAACGTGCAAGCTATGCTGGATTAAATGAAAGAGTTTTTACGGTTGATGAAGCAATCAACTTTTTACAAAGAAATTTTTCTAGTGAGCATTCTAATTTCCCAAACACAGAAAAGGTAAATTTAAAGAAAATAGATTTTAATGAGCCATTTTTCGATTCGCTTAAGGCGGACTATGGCTCGTTTCTCACTTGGTTTAAAGGCATGCAAGACAAAGGGGAAGAAGCTTGGGTTATCAGAGAAAATGATAAAATAGCAGCTATATGTATTATAGAAGACAAGGGCTATGGCAAGTTGTCGTATAGACCTGATCACAAAACTCTAAAAGTCTGTACTTTCAAAGTAGGCCTAGAGCATACAGGCCAGAAATATGGTGAATTGCTACTCAAAAGCTTGTTTTCATATTGCATTCATGAGAACTATGACTTGGTATATCTAACTACATTCCCTAAACAAGCCCCTTTAATTTATGTCCTACGCGATTTTGGCTTTAGTCTTGGTCCAAAGCCAAGAAACAATGGGGAGCTAGAGTTATTCAAAACATTTACACCGCCTCCGGTAACTCATCCCAGGGTGGATCCTTTAAAATTTCACATAGCATGGTCACCTTATTATTATGACGACAGGAAAATCGAGAAATATATTATCCCCATTCAGCCTCAGTACCACGACATTTTGTTTCCAGAAATTCGGTCCATTACCCCTTTGTTTGAAGATTCAAATAAAATTCCACCGGGCAATACCATCAAAAAAGTATACTTATGTCATTCGCCTACAAAAAGTATTGAGACAGGCAGTTTAATTTTATTTTATAGATCCTCATCAGAGAAAAATTTAACTACATTGGCTATTGTTGAAGAAACATTTCGATCAGACGACTACTTTAAGGTGATGAAAGAGATTGGCAAGAGGTCGGTTTATTCTTCAGCTGAAATTAGAGACATAGTGAAAAAAGAAACAATGGTTATTAAGTTCAGGTTAATAAAGCACCTTCCCAAACAATTCACTCTTTCCGAATTAATTTCATTGAAGGTCTTAAAGTCTGCTCCTTTTTCAATTACTTCCATTTCGCATGATGCCTACCTTAGTCTTAAAATTAATCCGGGTAACTAGGAAGAACATAATGAAAATTCATAGTATGAAGCTAGATAAACTATATTTTGAAGAGGTTGCCATAGGGAGTAAAGTTATAGAGATTCGCTTAAATGACAGAAAGAGAGAAAATATTAGAGTTGGGGACCAAATCACTTTCTACAATAGAGAGAATCCTCAAAATTTTGTTTCGGTGAAGGTAAAAAATGTTCAAAAATTTGTTACTTTATTAGATCTTTTGAGTGCTTATCCTATTGCAAACTTTGGGAGGGTTTGGAAAAGTATCAACGAAGGAATTGATGCAGTTAATTACTATTCAGAGAATGATATCAGGAAATATGGTTTTTTAGCTATAGAGATTGAAGCTGAGTCATAGGATAATTGGCTTTGTTTGGAAAAACTTTGATACTCTCAGAAGTCTAAGGTTTTGAAGTCTTCATTTAGATTTTTTAATCTTGTTACTTCATTCAGTGCTTTGTACAGGCTTCGTTCTATAGTAATTTCATACCTATTAATTGCAAGCATACGAGCTAATCCAGGCCGGAATGTTTCTGTAGGAGTAGCACTGGGTTTGACCGATTGAAGCTAATTTCGTCCTGCATAAAGAAGTTTTCAATTCGTACCACTCTTCTTAATATCCAAGAACATGAGCCTATTCTATCAACACATTGCTCATCACTATATTATTAGGGTTCTTCCCGGTCTAAGGGGTA
>DJMA01000018.1:0-96626 GCA_002436415.1 Bdellovibrionaceae bacterium UBA6502
CCGGATTTAGGGGGTTGACCCGAATCCCACTTAACGGTACCTGCCTCAGTCTCATCAAAAGAATCAATGCAGACATCTGAAATAATCACAATATTAAATGACAGGATTAAATATGGTATTAAAAAAGTTCCTAAATTGGCTAAAAGATTTGCTAAGAAATGATTGAAACAGAAAGAGGAATGTTTGCTAAATCTCTTTCTCCTGAAAAAACTAAGCAACCTTCAAGAAGACCAGAAGCTACTCTTTAAAAAGCTTCGCTTCCTTTATCCAAGCTGTAACATTTCCAAGACAACACCCTCCTTGAGGATTTGAAGTCTCGCAAAAACAGCCGGGGCTCTTCATTTTAGCTTTTATATCTTCTAAGGCCCTAGTATCACCTGTTTTATTTATTTCATCTAAGATTGATTGTCTGGTGTAATCAAAGCAATAGCAAACATGTACATCAAGTCCATTATCTTTAACTGTTGCTTTAACTTTCAAGTTATTAGTCTTAAAAAAATGATTTTTGTCTGCGCAGAAGTAGGTAACTTCACAGTCTGGCGTCTTGCAGTATTTATAAATTTCACTTTCTCTAAGTGTGTTCTTAGAATCATTTAAGAGTAATGATTTTAATGTTTCAATTCCCACATTGGCACCCTTACTGTCACAAAAAGGACAGCTAAAGTTTTTGTCTGTGTTATTTACTTTTTTGCTTGAGTCGCAACATCCCATAATATCACCTACGACTTACATACCTTAATGCTATGTTTTTCATCCATAAATACTTTAAACTCTGTAAATTTCTCAATCGCTTTACTAACTTCACAATCAGTTTTTTCTGCTACGTAATTCTTTTTTTCAAATTTTAGATCAGCCACACCAACAGAGATTTCTTTGTCTTCTATTTTTAGGTTATCAGATTTTTTGAGTGCAACCTTTACTCCTAAAATACATCCTCCACAGGTCATCCCTTTCACAAAATATTTTTTTGATACTACCTCTTCAGAGTATCCACTTGCAGGCAACAGCGAGATTAATAATATAAGTGCAAATATATTTTTCATAAATTCTCCTAAACTAAGTAAATACTCCAATATGGAAATGTTAAAAAACCAAGTATCAATACTGTCGCAATCCAAAGGATACGCTTATTCCACTTATCAGATTTGGGGTTGGCACAATATGAACCATCTTCACATTCATCAGCAGGTTTTTTCTTATAAGTATAAAAAAATGCTAACCCTAAGAGAACTAATGTTAGGACTGTTAAATAAGGTCTATAAGGTTCCATTTTCGACAATAGTCCAGCACTTGAGACACCCAAAACAGCAAATATTAAAGGGCCAATACAGCATGAAGCTGCAACAATTGAAGCTATGACACCTCCCAAAAGTGTCGCTCTTTGTGCCTTGTTATCCATTTGATTCTCCGGTTAATAACTCAAGGAAATGGCATTGAGATTCTCCTGATGTGGATTCACACTTCTCAGATACTCTAGCTAATGCTTTTTTAATTTTTTTGAGTTCAAGAATTTTTTTATCAATGTTAGCTTCCTTTTCTTTAATCTTACCTAAGGCCAAAGAACACTTTCCCTTTTTGGAAATTTGAATTTCTAAGAGTTCTTTAATCTCTATTAAAGTAAAACCTAAGTCTTTGGCAGATTGAATAAAGTTTAAAATATGAGGAGCCGAGCTATTATAGTAACGATATCCACTAGACGATCGTTTTTCAGGAGTCAGAAGCCCTTTGTCTTCATAGAAGCGAATTGTATCTATAGTTGCTCCTGTTTCCTTTGAAAGCTCTCCGATCTTGTATAACGAGTCCATTTCATTTCTCCTTAGCACCATTATAAACCATGGAGTACAGTCTAGACTCAAGAGTTTTATGGCACGAAGTTACGTGTTTTCGTAATATTCCAATTTTCTTAATAGTTTCATCTGGTTAAGATGAAATAAGAGGTTTTAACGCAAGAGGTAATACGAACTTTCGTATTACTATAGAACCTGAATAATTTTAACTATTTAAATAGGTTTCTCAGGGATGACTCGATAAGGTACACGAAACTTCGTATTCTTGCTGTTAGAACCGACGAACTATCGTCAGTTATTAACTCATTAGAATTATTTGACTCCTTTAATTTTACGACGAAGTCTCGTCGTTTTTCACTTCTATTTTTTGTGACGAGTTTTAGTCAAATTTAATTTTGTTAATGATTTCAGTTAGGTAGTTCGTTTAATTTTTTGGCATTGGGTTTGCTTATATTGATTATGTGGTTTGCATTTTCTTTTGGGGAGCGAGCCATGTAAACCGACTACGCCGATTTACGAAACTTAGCTCACTTCGTTTGCTAGTTTATTCTTGGAGGCAAGCCCCAAGAATCTCTTTTAAGAGAAGCCTGAGAAGAAGCTGACAGAGTATGCGGATAGTTTGTTTAAAGTATTTTTTGAGTGATTGTTTATTCATTCTTACCTCCTGCGCCCTTGCGGAGCAGATGAGGAGGTAAAATGAAAAATAAAAGCTCATAGTTTTTTTGAAATGAAAGTAACAACGACCGGGGTGGCGAATATCCTCAGCGATTAAAATGGCCCTAAGTTTCTAGTTTGCTGGTTTTCAATAGTTTTTATGAACGAAGCCACATACGACGACCACAAACGAGTATGTGCTCTTTAAAAAGGAGTGCATTAATGCGCCATTTTTCTAACAAAGTAAAAAAAGACATTCGAGACAAAGTCATCCCTGTGAGATTCACAGAAAAAGAAAAAAACTTTGTCGAATTAGTATCAAACAAATTCAACATTAGCTTAAGTGAGTTTATCAGACGATCTGCTCTTCAGAGACGAATGCCAGCTCAAGGTGTCGCCGAGATCAATCGCAAAACGTATCAAGAGCTATGTCGAATTGGTAACAATCTCAATCAAGTTTTGAAGCATTTAAACTCTGGAATATTTCTAGGATTGGAAAAAGAAATGTTCATAGAGCTTAAGGCCTTAATTAAAAAGATTGGATTTGAGATGGTAGGCTCTAAAGCTTGATAGCCAAACAAATCAAAGGCAAAAGTTTTAGAGGTTGTGTTTCTTATGTTCTCTCAAAAGAGGGAGCTGAAATGATACATTCTAATATGCTTGGTGAAACGGTTGATGAATTATCCCGTGAGTTTGCCCAAGCCAGAAAGTTAAAACCTAACCTTCAAAAATGTGTTTATCACGCTAGTCTTTCGCTGCCAGAGGGTGAATCCCTAAATAAAGATCAATGGGGCGAAGTTAGTCAAAAATACATGAAGGAAATGGGCTTTAGCGGTTCTCAGTATATGGCCGTAATGCATAAGGATACGGAACATCAACATATTCATATTGTCGCATCTCGGATTCGACTTGATGGCACTGTCGTTAGTGATAGCAATGACTATAAGCGAAGTGAAAAGGTCATTCGAGGTTTTGAAATTGAATACGGACTTGAAAAAGTTAAATCAAGCAGAGATGTGGGAATTTCAGCACCTACTCGTGGAGAAATGAGAAAAATATTAAACGAACGTAACCCCAGTATAAAGTTGAGACTACAAAAGATTATTGGTGATGCGACAAATGAAAAACAATCAATGACCAGTTTTATGAATAAACTTGAGTCAGAAGGTGTTGGAGTTATCGCTAATATTTCAGATAAAACAGGTCATATTTCAGGAATTAGTTTTGTCCTCGATGGAGAGCTAATGAAAGGCAGTGATCTGGGCAAGAGTTTCACATGGGGCAAACTTAAAAAGAAAGGAATTGTTTATGACAATATCAAAGAAAGCAAACACGTTATTGAATATGGAAGAAGAGCTCGTGAGGCAAGCTTGCAACAATCACATCATCAAAATGAACGAGCTAATGCAAGAAGCTCTAGTGGTTTTAAAGCAAGAGGCAAAGAAAGTCGTCATTATGATGGAAAAAGATTTAACCAAAGAAGTGAGGGAGATAAATCAACAAACCTCAACTATGGGGCGACAAATTTCAAATTTATTTCAGAACTTTTCAAAAACGATGGAGAAGATAGAATTTTTCCAAACGGTCACGATGAAAGAGGAAGTGAGTTCACATTTAGAAGAGGTAAAAAAGAATCAAAAAAACTTTCTAATAATCACAATCTTGATCGTTCTTTTAGGGCCAATAGTTTCACTGAAGACCTATTTCGGAATTCCAAAGAGTTACTACCAAGTAAAGGATCGAGTTTATTCCCTAGAGAAGAAAGCGACGAACTGGAAGAGCTTCGAGGAAAAGGTTCTTCCGACATTCAGCGAGAACGATCAAACCGCAATAAGGCAGATGATCGAGGCAGGAAAGAAAAATTAAAAGATAAAAAAAGACGCAAGGCCAAATCCAAAAAACGAGGACTTGACCTTGATTTCTAATTTTTTGCCTGAAATTTTTGTGAACGTAATAGAATTTTATCTAAGGAAGTGTTATGAATTATTCGATGAATGCTGATAACTCGGCATTGTTCTTTGACAATAGAATATGGGATGAATGGCTTTCTACCAGTGAAGCCGCTAAGTTTTTAAGTACGACTCCAAATGCTGTTCGCATTATGGTTTGTCGGGGAAAAATAAAAGCGTCAAAACTAGGTAGAAGACTAAGATTCAAGATAAGTGACCTGCGCAATCTCCTTTTAAACAAAGGAGACTAAAGATGATTAATAAATATCAAGCAGGTAACAAATTCTTGTACGAAGTTTTTGTAAAAGGAAGAGATAAAAACGGCAAACAAGTTGGAAAACGCCGCCGTGGAATCACTTCCGCTCGAAAAGCAAAAGAGATTGAAGTTGATTTGATTAATGAACTTCGTTCAAAAGCAAGTGAGACAAAAACTTATACATGGCAAGAATGGCACTTAGAATGTATCAGACGAATGAGGATGACCTTAAAGATGGGAACTATCATGGGATATGATGGTGATCTGAAAAAATGGCTTCCTCAAGATTGGTGTGAGAAAGAGATGAGTTCATTTTCTAAAAATGATGTTTATGATCTTATTTTTAACTTCATTGGCGACAGGGCTTCGGCTCATGTTAGACAAAAAACGTATAAAAAAGTTTTAAGACTTTTTGAATTGGCACTTGAAGAAGGACTTATTGACAGAAACCCAGCAAAAGGGATTACCGTCAAAGTACCTGTGGCTGTTAAAAAGGTTCTTAATTCCAATGAAGCAGAACTTCTTTTAAAACAAGCTAAAGAATGTCATCACCGCTTTTATCATCATTTTGCCTTTGCACTTTTAACAGGCATGAGAAGCGGAGAGATGTACGCTCTTACTTGGAAAGACGTTGACCTTGAAACAGGTTTAATTTCTGTTTCAAAACAATGGACTTCAAAAGATGGTTTACATCACACCAAAAGCAATCGTAACCGAGTGGTTCCTATTAGTGCGGAACTAAAACAGCTATTAACAGAGCTTAAAAAGATTGGCCCATTTAAGGCCACGCTTAAACCCTCTGTAGTTAATCACCCTAGAGCGCGTATTGTGACTTTTGATGATTTGGTATTACCAAGGCTAAGAGAGTGGCGAAACGGCGATCAAGCGATGGTACTGGCTGAATTTTGTCGCTCTATAGGAGTTACACCTGTTAAGTTTCACGATCTACGGGCAACCTTTATTACGAACCTACTGTCGCAAGGGGTTCCGCTAGTAAAAGTGATGTCAATTGTGGGACACCGCAAAATGTCTACTACAGATGAATATTTAAGATTATCTGGCGTAGATATAAAAATCGGGACAACAGAGAAACTGGGTTACGGACTACCAAAGCACACCGAAGGCAACGTAATTTCCTTATTTGGAAACGATTCGTGACTTCAAGGTAACTTTTGGTAACATGGAAAATAATTAATCGAGTGATTTTAACGGTTTGGGGAGTATGGTTCTCCCCGACCATTTTAAATGAAAGCTAGCGGAATCGCTGGCTTTTTTTGTTTGGGGCCTAAGCCCACCTGTCACCATCCTAACAACGGCTCTACTCGATGGCTCTACGGCTCTACTCGATTCGAGAGGTAGTGCGCCTAAAAACCTCATGTTATCGCAGAGTTAAGCACTCTTAATCGGTAATTTTCAAAGCTCGAATAACCATAAGCTAACGACTAATTTTAAAAAAATTCTATTTTTAGCCCTGCGCAAGAGAGTGTTTCAGCTAAAATCTTAATAGATGGAATATTTTCCCAATTTCCAATTCATTGATTAGTTTATTACTAAGCTTGAGTATTTCAGAAAAATCGGTTTGATACTTATCAAGCATTCTTCTTACTAAACACCATACCTAAGGAGTTTCAATTACTTGTTCTCTTACTTTTTGAACTAATTCCATTGGAACTATTCTTAGGTCGACTTTTTAAGTCCCATTCCCGACCTAGATAATTAAAAATTTCTTTTACTAACTCTTTTTTAAACCTTGTACAATGACTCGCTAAAAAACGTTTCCCAGGGTATCCATCAAATAAGAATCAAGTCATCTTGAATCCTTCTCCTAGACAATTTTTAAATATTTTAAAGCAAAAAAAACAGTGGCCAAAAAGGAGACAGATTATACGACAATAGAATCTTCTATTAAGTGAGATAAGATTCACCTGTTACTAAAAGTTACTGCATCAAAACATCGGTAAAGAAGCTGTCGACTTCCTAATAAAAATGGAGGACTTATAGCCTTGCTCTTCTAGCTCATCTTCAAGGGTAAAATAAAAAGAAAAAGGCACTGCAACACTGTAAGGAGAATGTGAATGACTGATTTCATACTTCTTGCACCCAGGGGAAAAACAAGCCCAAGTATTCAACTCCTTATACCTTAACTGAATGTTTAATATCTTCTTAGACTCTGACGCTTGTGACAATCTATTATCTAAAGACTTGAGCATTGGAACAAAGCTAGAATTCGAATCTGTCCCCACTTTCAATGAGGCATGTATATCACCTGTTAGAATTACTGCACGATCAAAATCTTCATTACTTAACTTTTCGAAAATCAATTCAGACATTTTATTATCACGCATCTGTGCGCTAAGCCCTTCTGCATGATCAAAACAAAGCACTTTGACGTTCTGTAATTTAGCAAGGCCCTGCAAAAGCTCTAACATTGCTTTGCTAGCTCTTCCATCTTGAAACTGAGAATTAAAAAATTCTGATTCTTTCAAAACACTTATATCTAAATTTTTTAGAAACTGATCGACCCTATGCTGTTCAGTTCTAGGAATTTCTAAACCAACCAACAATTTACTAGCCCCTAAACTCAGGCTTTTTACTATGCTATGGAATAAGTCTATCGACTCATTGTTTCCATGAACCTCACCGATTGCAATTACATCATGGTTTTCGAAATAGGCATTTAGCGGGCTACTAATTTTATGTATATTTTGTATTTCAATTGCAGTTGCATTAAGTCTATCAATTTCCGTTTCTCGCGGTGTACAAGTTTTCGAGTAAGCTTCCTTATAGAAACTGTCAGGGCAACGCAAAAACGAGTCTACTATTCGCAAATTCATTCTATTATAGGGCGAGTCTCCCGAGTAAAGGCGCTCTCTAAAGTTTAACAGTGAGTCTCTGTCTTTTTTTAAAAATGCTATGCTAGCATTAACATAATCGTTCCACTTAAAACCTGATTTATCTTGGTCTTGATCGCTTTTGCTTAGTTCAAAGTACTTAATCGCATTTGAGGATAAATTTGCAAAAGCGTACATTTGCCCTATATGCCAACTAGAAGTCCTTTTTTCCCAGTCCAACATATTAGTAAAGTTGTTTTCTCGAAATTTAACCTGAAGTTCTGCTGCCTCTTTATAGCAAGATTTAACCCCTAAAGCTCTCCAGCCCGTAGAGCCTTGGTCGAAATCATAAAAGTTCATGCTCAAATAACTTTCTAACTGAGTTTCAGATATTTCACAAACTGATAGCTTTGCTAAAGAAAATTCTGGAAATATGAATAATAGAAAGAATAGTAATTTCATAATTGCCCCCCACCTTTCGTAGCAGGAAACTTTAAATAAATCTAGTGTGTGTATATAAAAAATGTAACATGCGGCTACGCATCTAAGCCCCCCCTATCATCCTCCGAAAAAGTGCTAAGGAGTTCTGTTAAAATGCAAAGTTCGTATGGAATCGATTTCCTATTATTAAGAGCTTTAACGCGACGACCAATAAATATCGACAGTGGCTTCATAATCACACAACTAGTGGAAAAATGAAGCGATCTACTCGGATTAAATTTAAGAAACTTTTTCTTAAGGAAACGAATAGAAGAAGTGATACGAAGCAAAGACATATCCCTCTATCTTAGGATTCTTCACCTTCTTGGGTAATAGAGAATTCATGTAGCTCACAAGACTGACCATTGTTTCCTGTTAGATAGGCTCTCATGTACAGAGGGCCTTGACTAATAAAGTCTTTTAAATTGGAGCTTATTTGACTCACTGTGTTTGCTTGAGATGCATCATCTGAAGCAGCCACCCAAGTACCAGCAGAATAGTAGTAAAAAGAAACTCCATCTTTAGAGAACTGATATTTAACACTACAACTACCTACTACAGTTTCTTCCACTTTAACTATTTCATCAGTAACAGTTACAGAAGAGTTTGCCGTCACACTAGGAGAGACATCGTAGTATTTATTGGAGGCCTCAAAAATGACCGTTGAAAGACTAGGGAGGCAAGCTTCACTGCTACAGGAAGTATTTTCCTCAGCTTCCAATAAAACACGGTATTGAAAATACCTTGCTTGAACAGGAGTGTAGTTATTGAGTAGGCTGTCGGTAAACTTAAATTTATTCCCACCCTCCATAACTTGGCCTTCGAGATAAATCTCTTGGGAACTACATATTTTATCACCACCCGATCCACAACTCGTAAACATACTAGAAAGATTAGCACTAGACCGGTTGTATAGCTCAGAAAAATAAGTCGTACCATCTCCCCCTGGCCCTTTCCATTCAGGAGAAAGAGAGCAAGTTTCATCGGAACAAACCCTAAGCTGATACCTAATCCTATTAGCAGCTCGACGGTAAAGATCTTTAACTTCGTTATTGGAAATCGCACGTCCCCACACAGCCACCTCATCGATTGAACCCTTAAACGCGTACGAGATACTGTCATAACTTCCAATTCTCATGGGAAAACTCCCCCCCACGCCTAGGCCGCCACCGTGGCAACTCCCATCTGGATTACCATTAATAAATAACTGAAAACAACTTCCATTGTAAACCATTGCGACATGAGTCCACTCATGTAAAGCTATTGAATTCGTCGATTCAAAGAAAGAAGATGTTTTATCATTATAAACCATCAACTTGTCAGTATTGCCTAGCCCTAGTACAAAAGAACTTGCAGCACTACTAGCTTTGTGAATTGTTATTATTCTATTACTTATATTCGTGTTGGTCGTACTAACTATCTTCGTTGGTTGAATCCAAACTGAAGCAGAGATTGGATGATTGTCACTCGGCACAAATACATCAGAAGAGACGGTGATTATAGAGTCATTTGCGGCAGAACCAAAATTACCTGAAGATCGATTTAAAATACCATTACTTTGTGTACTAACGCTCCCCGTTCTATAGGCATGATTAGCATTTCCGGATTGGTCTCGAATCTCATCCTTAATACCACTCCAAGAGGCTTCGTTCATAGGCCAATAAGCGATAAGGTCAGTAGTTAGATCCCCACTCATAGCAGAGTAGCTGGTTATATCCTCACTTCTTTCAGTCAGCTCCTTCATATATGCTAAATCAGTCACTCCTGAAAAAGATAAAAGATTCCTCGTTGATTTCAAATCAATAACAGGTGATTCGTAATTCGCTCCGTATTTTTGTTTTTGATTATTGTAGATTCTGGTGATATCGGCATTCGTTAAGCTAACTTTAAAGATTGAAACATCATCAGCATACCCATCAAAAAAGTTACTTCCCCCGAATTTTTTCCCGATAACAACATCACCATTTGCTGAAGAAAAATTAAAACTAGCCGGAATTGTGTCAATCAAAAGAGAATTACGGTATAAGCTAAGTTTACTACCATCAAAGGTTCCACAGACATGATGCCAATTACCATCATTACTAATTACTGAATCATTAATCGTATAGGCTGTTCCATCATCAACAGAAAAGTGAAGAATACCATTTTGAAAATAGATTCTAAGGTCATCGCCTCCACTATGTGATAAACTTAACAGACGATTATAGTTTATTAAACTTGCTGAGGAGTTATACCACGCACAAGTGCTTAGCTGTGTCCAAGCAGTTATATCTAAAGCTTCAGGCTCAATTTTACCATCTACTCCATTAAAGATAGCCGCTTGCCCACCTACCTTAGAAGTACTTGTAAAAGAAACACCACCCGATGAAGAAGCGTGTTTTCTTTTCCCCGAAGAATCCCCATAATTACCATCTAACTTCCAATATCCTTCAATATCATTCCAATGTGGTGTCCAAGCGTGAGATAGCCCTGTCTCCTCTGCATAAAATACTGATTGAGCTTCATAAATTTCAAGCGTTTCCTCTTCCGTTAAGGCTAAGTTCCACACAGCCAATTCATCAATGAATCCGCCTGGCATTTCATCAGGATACTTAGATGAAGCATAATTGCTCCCTAACAAAAATTTAAGACTACCGTAATTATTTGTTTCTACAGATCCGCTAAGAACTTCAACACCATTCAAGTATAAAGTTTGCTTGGTCGCTGGCGAGTCTGTTCTCGTTACCACTATATGATTCCACCGGTCTCTAGTAAGGTTTACCTCCCCATGATTTCCAGAACCGGAACAGCCTGAAGATGAGAAGCTTAGCTTTCCCGAAGCATCATTATAAGTAAGCTTGGGATTGTAATGACAACCCCCGTTGGACCGCCCTCTATGCAATAGTGTTCCAGACTCCCCGGGATAATACCAAAAAGAGATCGTATAGTTTAAGAGACGGGACGCACTCGACTCCAATTCTACATAGGAAGAAGAGTTTAAACTAGCAGCTTGCCCGACTTTTCCTTGAGCATAAGATGGGGGCGCCCCAGATGTACCATTACGTATACCTTTTTCATCTTTAAGGTCTCCTTCAAATCGCCAATATGCCCGTAGGTCTTCAGATTTACCAGGTAATATTGTATTTACATGAGTGGCATCCGTGTCAACCCGCATTTGTATCAATTCATTTGAGTACTTTGTCGCTAGATAACTGCCCTCTAGAAAGTCACTACCTTTGTATGTTGTATCTAACTCTTTCAGAGCAGCTCGCCCCGAAGACAAGTCTACTACATTGGAATCAAAACTATAAGCCAAGCTATCTGTAAAGTCCCATGAAACCTTTATTGTATTAGTGTTCGAAACACCAGGACAGTTACCATCCTCCAATCTAGTATAAGGACAAAAGTCATCGTTCCCTATCAATGGTATCTTATCTAGACAAGATACAAGGTTTAGAGAAAGCAATATAAAACTCAGTTGATTCGTAATTTTTTTCAAAACTCAACCCCGATACTCGCACCTATTTCAATGCTTTTATTTGTTTGCTCCAAAGAATCCGTAGTTAAACTGTCTTGCCCGTAAGAAACAGAAATCGTAAAGCTTCTTCCTTCTAATTCATAAGTTGACTCTGACCCGACTTCCCAAAAACTTCCCCATTCCGTTTCATAAGCTGATTGCTTAGTAGGGAAAATCCCCCCCGCATTCCAAAAAGCATAAACAGTATAAGGTCTTTTAAATCGAATTACGGTGTGCTTACCAGCAATTTTTAGAACTGGTGTTACAACTTTATCAATATTAAGAATGGAACCACTGTCAGAGTTCAATATAAGATTTTCGACAAGGCCCATACTGCCTTCAAACAAATGGCTCTCTTGAAAATTCCACTTTATTCCAGTAAAAGCATCCATTTTCAGAATAGTATCACCAGACAAAGTTTTATTGCTAGCAACTTTAAACTTGAACTTCCTCATAGAACCTTCTAGAAAATAATGCACATCTTCATTCCATTTATGTTCCCAACGAAGAAAATATCCATAGCCTAAATCAGAGTTTGAAATTTCACTCGCATTACTCAACTTTTCTAGGGCTTTAAGGCTCTCAGAGGAAAGTTTAATCCCAAAAATAATAGATTGGTGCAAAGATACTTCATCTGATTTCGTAACTTTTTTCACTAGAGGAGTTTTCACAACACCATTTTCACCAATCGCTTGTCTCATATTTTTAGATTGAGAAGAAAGTTCTAATTGCGTGTATTCACCATCCCCCTTCGGAAGCTCTAAAGTAATTCCTGGATCTAGCATATGAACAGATTGAAGCTTAGGATTTAAGCGTTTGACCTTTTCTAGGTTATTGCCGGGCCCATAAATCCTTCCCGGTACATTTCGATAAAGCACTTCACCTAAAGTATCACCTTTTCTTACTACATACGTCACCGTATTTCCTGGTAAAGAAATCATCGTGCATACTAATACTACTAACGCTTTAGTTGTTGAACTCATCCGCTCTTACTCCACTTTGCTTTTCGGCAAAAACTGAATTTTAGTTTAATCTGAGGCCCAAGAAAGTGCTCTATAATGAGACGAAACTTAAACTTTCTATGCACAATGGAAAAATTATTTATTTAATAAACTGATTACACTTTTAATTTTGTAACAAACTATTTTGGGGTGATATATTTAATATTTACTTAGCTTAGAAATATTCATACCCCCCTTCAGTCTTCTCAATCTTCGCTTCTCCAGCTGGTTCAGGGAGCAAGTCTCTTAAGCCAACCGAGCAACGTTGGGTTGCCAAACTCGAAATCCCTCTTGAGTACAATAAAGCTCGAACAGAAAATCAGCGCTACCGCTCAGGAGCCAGTGATCTTGTAACAGTCAATATTCGTGAAAACAATTTAGCTAAAATACAATTAAAACAGTTAGACTATTTGAAGCAATACAATATTTCAGTGGCTTTTCTAAAAGAGCTTTTAGTCGACTTTGTTAATCAACCAGAAAAAAAATGATAACAAATAATTGCTTTACATTTAGAAATTGTAAAAAAAGAGTCCCCCAATTAACTTCAAGTTTTAAATTTATCTCAAGTACCGATAAAACAACAATAACAACAACATCAATTGATATCGCCTTGGAAACTTAGAGTATTTTTTAAAAAATTACACGCTTTCAACGCCTAGACTGTGCAGACTAGGTATGCGCCACTGAAAACACAAAAGCCCCTACTACCTAGGCTTTTTTAAACGCTCTACCTTACCCTTTTCTCTTTCAATTTTAGCTTTTGCTTTTCCCACTTTCATTAGCGGTGTATCAAAGGCTTTCTGAGAATGAAAGGGTTGCTTTGTTACTAATTCTACTGACTCTTTAGTGAGTTTTTCTGCGTGAGCTAAGTAGGATTTTTCATCTCCTGTTGTAAAACTAATGGCATAACCTTTTTCTCCAGCCCTACCGACACGGCCGATTCTGTGGACGTAGCTTTCTGCAATATGGGTTAACTCATAGTTTATTACATGAGTGACACCTTTTATATCCAAGCCCCTAGCGGCAACATCTGTTGCAACTAAAATATCCGTGCTTCCTTTAGCAAACTCATTTATAGCTTGTTGACGAGCCGCCTGTAACTTATCTCCGTTAATAACAGAAACCCTAAATCCCTTCTTCGCTAACTCTTGACCCAATTTACGAGTGGTTCGTTTCATGTCGACAAATACCAAAAACTTTCCATCAGGGTTTTCTTCGATCACATGAAACAATAGTTTAAGCTTATGTTCTTTATCCACATACATCACTTTCTGATCTACGTCGGCTGACACGGTCGCCGGTGGCGCAACTTCAATGAGACTTGGATTTTTCAATATACTTTCTGATAAAGTCTTTACTTCTTGGGACATCGTCGCCGAGAAAAACAGGTTTTGTCTTTTTTCAGGAAGCATTCTTAGAAGGTCTTCCAGTTCTTCAATAAAACCCATATCCAACATTCTATCTGCTTCGTCCAATACTAAATACTCGACAGAATCAAATTCAACTTTCTCGTACTCCCAAAGATCTAACAGTCGCCCTGGAGTTGCAACCAATACATCCACTCCCTCACGCAAGCTTTCGATTTGCTCAGCTTTACCGACTCCGCCATAAACCAAAGCAAAATTCAAATTGGTTAAATAAGCATAGGACTTTACTTTTTTAAACAACTGAATGGCAAGCTCTCTGGTTGGCGCTAAAATCAAAAGTCTACAACTTCTTTTTACTGGTTTAGATTTACTGCGAATTAAAAGCTCCAAAAGAGGTAAACAAAATGCAGCCGTTTTACCGGTCCCTGTCTGAGCGATTCCCAGAACATCTTTTGCATTTAATATTTCTGGTATTGCTTTTTGCTGAATCGCCGTGGGAGTCGTATATTTTAACTTCTTTAAAGACCTTTGAATCTCATCACAAAGTTGAAAATCTAAAAACTTGGAATTTATCACTCATTTATCCTAACAAAAAAAGATTAGCCCTGAAAATGGCCCAACTAGCAGTTATAAGTAGAAACTCACCCAACTTACACTGAATCTAAGGTCTAGACGAGGACAAAAACCTGAGTGTTGATTTTCTTCAAAAAACTAAGTGCAGTGATAAATCTGCAAACTGCATCTATTTTATAGGGCTCAAAAAGAGCCTAAATACATCTCAATACAGTGTACTTCTAACAGCAGTGTAAGCTTTATAGGAAGAAGACATTAGATCAAAAACAAATACGTAGTATGGTGCCAAAACAGTATAAAAAGGCTGTCTCTAAGAAGATTTAAAAGCATCACAATTCTATGAGTTAAAAAGTCTTTTTCAAATAAACATATTTTTTAATTGAGGGAAGAGAAGCCAAAAACTTTGGACAAAGAATTTTGAAAAAGACAAAAGCTCTTAATCTCTTGCCCATTTGCTAGGATGAAATAAAAAAATATCATTTGATCCTCGAAAAGTAGCTGCAAAACTTGGCTTCTCCTTGCAGAATAGGTAGGAATTACTAAACATTTAATTAAAGGAGATTGTTGTTGAAACACTTTAGCGTTGCCATTTTTCTTTTCCTATTCGCACCTCTTAACTCTTTTGCTTTTCAACAAAGTGATTTATCAGCAGGTTTAGTTTTAGGAACACCAACAGGTCTATCCGCAAAATACCAGCTTAATAGCCTCAATCATGTTCAAGCGGACATTGGTACCAATTACTTTGCCGCTGATTATATGTGGAGGCATAGGTACAAATTTTCGGTTCCAAACCTAACTTGGTTTTATGGAGCCGGTGTAGCTTATAAAGAAGAAATTGGTGGTAGAGTATTAGCGAGCATAGAATACCAAATTGACAACTCCCCTTTTACTGCTTTTGCCAATACCTCATTTACCTTAACTGACAAAGCAAGACCCGGTATCGCTTTAGGCTGCCGTTTTCACTTTTAACTCACATTTTTCACAAGGATGGATTGAAACAAATTTCATAAAGTTTTTTTGCGTTCAATCCATCCCTTTGCCTCTCCAAAGCTTTCTAAAAAAGTTGAAATTTTTAACTTAAAATGACCGTAAGCGAATCCTTTTTCCTTCTGTGAAAATATAAATAAATCCAATCATAAAATTCTCAATTTAATACGTTTGATTAAAATTTTTAAGCCACCAAGCTTTAGGTACTTTTATTTAAGACCGATAAATTACTGTTATGAAAGAGCGAACTTTTTTTAACATTATTATACTTTTCACCTTTTCTACCCTAACTGGGTGCTTTGGGTCTATTGACTCTGCCGCTCTTCTAAGGCCTGAAGGCGAAAAAAGTTCTTTTAAAATAAGTTTAGGTGAAAATCAAAACCCCATTGCCAACATACTACCCATTCAATGGAAACTAGAGTTTGACGAAAGAATTTCTACTGAGGTAGACATAGCAGACATCATCAGCTTTAACACTTCAGGAGTTGAATTTGTCATAGAAGAAACGGAAGACAGAAAGACTTTCTTAGTCACAGCCTACGAAGCCCCATTTACTACTTTAAGCTTAAACATCAATGCCACTAATCTAGAGTCCGCTGAAACAGGAAAGGTTTTTTCAAACACTCCTCAGCAATCGCAAAATATTGAGCTAAAACAACCTTTTATCAACAAAGGTAGTAAATATCATAGTTCTATCAAGCCACAACAGGAAATCTCAAGACTATCCTATGTTGGAGTTCAAGACGGCTACACAATTCTTAGGAATAAGAACATCCAATACATACGAACGAAAGGTACTCCAAAGACCACCTCATATTTAAAAAATATAAAAACCAAAGTGAACCAAGAGTACAATGGCGTATATTACTTCGCCGAAAACGATATAAATGATGGTGGAATCACAAAAATATATAAAGCATCAGATGAATACTCAGAAGATCGAGAGCTGGTCTACAATTTTAATGTTGTTAAAGCTCACAGAAAAGGAAGACACAGCCTCTCCTATTCAAGTTCTTTTACTAACTTTTTCTATTCCTTCAAGGGAATAACCTTATTTATCGCCCTCCACACCGACGGATACCTTTACCTATGGACCACTGATGGTACAACTGCTGGAACAAATAGAATTTTTCAACTTCCAGAACTTGTAACCAGCAATACCTATATTAACTACAGCTTTGTGTTTGATGATGGAGTGGACTTATATTTTAGCGTCGATACCTCAGAGGAGGGAAACAATTGGTATGTAACAGACGGTACGGCCGCTGGCAGCGCTTACCTTGGTGACTTTGTTCCAGGGACCGGTGACCATGTAATGACAAATAGTATAAATGTAGTACTGGGAAACACATTTCTTTATTCTGGCTCTAATGGCTCTGTCATTTCCTGCTACACCTTAAAAAATAGAGTAATAGCTGTACTGAGTGGAACTACATGTGGCCATAAAACTGGTACCCCAATCATTTATGGGGACAACAAAGTTTTTTGGACTACTTCACCCTATAGCTTTTTCTCCTTCGATGGAACTAACTTAATTAATGAAAACTCAACAACAGAGCCCATCGAACATTTTTTTACCTTGGAGAACGGCACATTTATTGGAGTGGGCCAAGGTAAAATATATTCCTTCGATAAAGCCTCTGGGAATTTTACGGAAGTGATTGATTATGATTCTGTCTACCCAACGGAAGCTCGATTCGGTGATGCATTTCACTTTAAAAATAAAATATACATCCCAGCAGATGACGGTGGCGGCACCGGAGTTGAACTACGTTCATTTTACTTAGACGGCAGCCATTCCACTGTTGCTGATTTAAATACAGGAGCTGAAGACGCATTCCCATCCACATTTATTGGTAATGTGGTTGGAGATTATCTTTATTTTTACTATATAGATGCATCAGAAAAATGGAACATTGCAAAAGTTGATGAAAACAATAATGTGACTTCAATCCCTATTGATGGAGAAATATCAATCAATACATCAAACATCCCGAGCCCTGCTTTCTGGGGAAATGGAAATGAGGTCTTCTTTACTGCTTCAAATGCGAAACATTCTCATGAACTTTTTCGCCTACTTCCTACGAACAGCTTAGAACTTCTCATGAATACTAACCTAAATAACACTAATATTTCCTCCTCCTATCATACCAAAAGCGGGACCAACTTTTCCATGTTTGTACTTTCATCTGCAAATGTCGGTAAAGATCTATGGCGATTTAATTCAGCTACTAACAACTTGGACAACTTCACAGATCCTGGATCAACAACTGGTGATTCAGTATCTAGTATGATTTATTTATCTAAGATTACACAAAGATGGTTTTATTCGGTTATACAAACAGACAACAGCTATAAACTCTATATAACAGATGGCAATACTAAAACTGAAATTACCGGATTTGACTCATCCAATCCACCATCGGGATTTCGATTTATGGGTGAGACCAAGGACTACTATTATGTAGAATCAAGAGAAGGATCCCCTGTAAAAGATAAAGTTTACTCAATAAGAAAATCAGATTATTTAAGCACTTTAATTTCTGAAGCAGTTTCTCTCGGAATCGGCAACAGCTCATGGCGCTCTTACGACTTTGACTTTAACACAAATGAACTTCTATTTTCTGGCCCGAATAGAAACCCGTACCTAACCGACGGAACACTCGTGGGAACCAATAGCATTGGTCCATCTGATGGATCATTGGTTATTGATAGCAGTATAGCTTCAGCGAAAATATTAAATGGTAAATATGTCATTTTTGACCTTTTTGATGATGATTTCTATCTTTTAGACCCAGCCGATACAGAGAACCCCACGTCTATAAAGTCTTTGGTAGGCGGCTATACTAATCCTAGGATAATGCCAAACAGCGTACGTATTGCTCAAGACGTAGTTTACTTTCAAATACTCGATGGTGTTTCCCTTAAAGGTGAGTATTATTCCTTTGATGGAACTAATGTAGAAAAAGTCTTCGACGAGACTACCGGTTTAGGTAATGATTATGGACCAACTTATTTTACCATATTTAGCCAATTAGATTTTTCACTATATCGATCCTATATGGGTAGTTGGATTCAAGGTGCTTTAGGTAGCTACTTTAGTCCCGACGGGACAGCAGCAAACTCTACCGCATCAACAATTCCCTACAACTCAATTGAGTGCTATGAAGATTATGAGCTTTGTACTTATTTTACCTCAACCAACTTTATCGTTGCAGATTTTAAACTAGTACCGACCGCTGATTGGGGTACGGTGCCTGGAGGCCCAAAAACCTTTTTGGGCTATGACGGGCTCTTTGCTGCTGTTTACAACGATAGTGATCAGCTAGTATGCTTGCAAAACTCTAGTTCATCGATAATCAATGTTGCGGGAGAAACGTTTAGCCTTGTTGCAAAAAGAGGTTCAGGTAAATTTCTTTTAAAAAGAACTGAAGACTCAATACTAAACTACTATAATCTAGACTGCTCGGATGGTTCTTCGTTGACCAAAGTAATGGCTCTTGACGAACCTGGCGTTCTACCTAGCCTAGAAACTTATGTTAATGACTATCTTGTACTAGAGATTGGTAGCAAAATTTATTCTGTCAGTTTGTAAAAATAAGCTTAGCTAGAATCGATAAATCTTTTTGCATATGATCCTACCCAAACACCTTCTCTAAGTAACTCATTTACTAAATCATTAAGCAATTTTTCTTCAATCCTTAAAATAAATTTGTTAAGACTTTATTTCATGGTCGAGTATACTTATTTTAAAGCGCCTATGCTTTCCATGAGATCTCAGCGAGAAACTATACAAAATCAATTGTAACTCATTTTTAAATTCGCTTTTCTCAAGCTTTGCTTGATGCTTAAACAATCATCCGTTAAGTTCCTCCTTCACTATCCCCCATTCTTAGGAAGTAAAATGATCTTAAAATCAGCTCTATTTATTTTGTTTCTTTCAAGCATTTCAAATTCAGTCCATGCAACGGATGTTAGTTGCTCAAAAAGTGTAATTGAAAACGAAAAATTCAATCGCTCTTTATGGGCAAGATTAAAACAGTCCACAAAAGATACTGTGATTCGCTTGTCCGCCAAGCGCGGACACTACATCACAGAAGACGATCCAAACGGCTACGTAGAAGCCATGCGTGAAGATCAATTTAAAGACCTTAGCGATGCTGACAATATCTCTAGAAGCATTTACAATCGACGAAATGCCAAACTACAAGAGACGGTTACCCTTACAGGTAGTGGAAGAGTCACATCCTACTTTAAATATTTTGATGACCCCAAAAAAGAAACCTTCAAAGTGGTAAAGGAGCTGTGGGATAGAAAACGTTGGGCAAAGCCAACTGAATCATGGCAAAAAGCCATCAACCAAGCTCATAGCTATGTGAAACACTACAACGAACTAAATCTGGAGCTAAAGCAAATCACAGCCCAAGCCTTTGAAGCCATCGAGTTAGCCGATGTTTTGAAAAAGCTTTTAGACAATCACTCATCAAAAGACTTTAGTTTTTTAGAATTACAAAACAATCCTATTACCTACGAAAAGCCAGTCTATTACGTAAACACGAAAACAGAGCAAATTGAAAAGAAGTACGTTCAGGGCCAAGTGTTTCGATACGACACGTTGGTTTTAGACTACAAAGCTGCCGTGGAGGCATACCAGTCCATTTTAGGAATGAAATCCAACCCGTTAAAATTACTTAGTGACAGAAAGTTTAAAAAACTACCTTATGACTGGAGCCAGTTAAAAAGTCCGAGTTACCTATTACTATCACCATTTTACCTAAGTATTGGAATCGTTCAGAAAATAAAAGGTAGCCTAGACTACACACAAGATTCTGCCAAATGGCTAATAAGCACATTCATAAGACCATCAAATGGTTTTTACTTACGCGCTCTAGAACAAGCTTTCGAACGACGTCGCTTAGAGATCATTTTACAAACTTTAAAAACTCGCTCTATCTCTAAAAACGAAGTCCTAAATGACATAGAAAGAGAATTGGTCTATGGAATTGAAGTATCTCTAAATGACCCAAGCTTAATGCCACCAATCGATGCGCTAAGACAACAGCTAGACTATGAGTATAAAGCTGAGCGAGCCATTCTCTTTGGTCACAAAGTGGATGCTCTGGTGGACGCTAACGAAAACAGCGACCTCCCTATTTATAATATCCCTAAAGATGTCAAAAGGGTTCAATCTGTACAGAGTCGTTTTCTAGCAACAGCGAAAAAGAAAATTAAAGAATGGGCGCCAACAGTTCTAGTGACAGGGGTTCTAATTGGAACCGTTACAACAAACTACGAAGGAATGAAGGCAAGGCTTTTAGATAATCCAGAGGTTTCTTATTACTCCACCAAAGCATCCAATGTTGTATGGGATATGCGCAAAGAAAACCTAGGGCTTGAATCCATCGTTTTTGATTTTGTAAAAAAAGCTGCAAGAACTTGGGTCTTAGAAAATGATGCCGCTCCTGCTGCCGTAAAAGATGGTACACAAATTTACACCGATAATTTCAGAAGAGATGAAGATAATGTTTTTATCAATGATCCAAAATACCAAGCGGAAGTTCGAGAGATCATCAACACCCTTCTAAAAGAAAGAGAGTCTCGCGGTGAGGCAGTTGCCTTCCAATATGCTGTGGATCAAACTGTAACTTGGGGTTATCCAACAAGGACTTTAGATATCCTAAAATCACAACTTACAGAAAAATACTCTGATGATGCAGAGATCATATCAGACTATTTCTCTTACATTCAAAAAGACGTAGACGCTTACTTAAAGCCAAAAGAAAACATCCAAAAATACATCAAGCACCTTAGCGAACTTCAAAACTCCTTGAGCGAATCTGCGATAAAAGACCTATTTTATATGACTCAATACAAATTGACCGAAGCCATTGACTACTACGCTAAGGTTGGTGATTTGAGAAACCCTTATGGCAGCATTTATTCACAGTTTATTTCTGCGCCAGAAGGACTTAGCTTCGTAAAACCTGGCTGGAACATTCGCTCCAAACCAGAGGAGTCTTACAAATCTCGAATCACTGAAACCAAAGAAGCTGTACTAGTAAAGATCGTTGATCAATCGAACGATAAATTTTATGGCGTTCAATTTATGACTGGCGATTATAGTTCGAGTCGCGTTGTTTTTGTATCCAAAGATGCATTCTTCTTTGATCTGGCTGAGTACCTGAATTCCTCTAACTAATTTTTTTCTTGTTTTCCATGGCCTGGGAGTTTTTTAAAACTTCCAAGCCAAAACATCGTAAGAACTAAGAACTAAGAACTAAGAACTAAGAACTAAGAACTAAGAACTAAGAACTAAGAACTATTATGTTTCATAGATTTATCTTAGTATAAAGACTTATTTCCCTTCCCTGTTCTTAAAAAAAATCTAAGCCACTTGTCTTTTCGCATCTAAATTCTTGTATCAGAGTGAAACAGCATCACAGATGCAGATCCTTAACTAGAAACTTCTATTCATACATAAATCGTTTATTCTTCATACAAGCCCAAAACATATGAACAAGCAGTCGACCTATACACACAATAGCTTTGCTTTGGCTGGTATTCATTTTGCTTTAATAAAGCTCTGAAGCATTAGACTTGTATACTTATAAAAATCTCAATAAAGGACATCGTATGAAATTATTCAAAATATTAGCAGGAATCACATTAATGTTAAGCCTCACAGCTTGTCCAGGAGGCGGCAGTGGTGGTGGCGCGGATGGAAACTCTCCCTTTGGAGCTAGTGGAATAATAAGTTTAAATGGTACTGATGCTAATTCAATCGGAGATAGCCTGGTAGTGGCTGAAGTTAGAGCCGTAGCTCAAAGTGCCAGTCTTCCAGATTATGTTGTAATTGGTAGCGAAGGCACTACAGATGAGGAAATCGATCCAATTAATATTCCTGATCCCAATAATATGTTTTTAATCGTGGTAAATCAAAATTTTCCAACAGGATCTATTAATTCTGCCATATCCATGACAATAAGAGCGAATGGTGTGGACTATTCCTACATCTGTTATAACCCAGGCGCCTCCTACATAGACTGTGGCAGTGGAATCAATGTGAACATTGCGGAAAAGAAAGTAAGCTTTGTAAATGTAGATGTTGAAAACACGGATAGCTCTGAAATCCTTCGCTTAAATGGCGAAGTTAGTTGGTAATTCGTTCCAATAGAAAATCAAAATATAAGAGGCAGAAGCAAAAGAGCACAAACAAGTAAACCAGCCTGCCTCAAAAAACTTCAAACAAAAACCTGCGTTTTTTATCTGTTATTTTAGAAAGCTAATTCCATCATTTTACAAGCATTCCCTTTTGTTTCAGGGAATAAAGGCTAAATTTATGATTAGAGCTATGATGCCACTAAAAGTGATGAAATTTAAAAAAACTCTGTAGTTGCTTTTAAACATTGCTACTCTAAAATATAGACCTATTGTTAAATCATTAAAGGAGACATCATGAAATACCTTTTACTGTTATGCTTATTTTCAATTAGCTCTTGGGGCCAGTGTCTGGTCTTAGACAAAGACTCTTTTGACTTTAAATTTACAGGATACAAATTTACCGAAAAAGCCGGTGTTACTGGAAGCTTTAAAAAGATCGAGTACCAAACTCCAACAAAAGGCGAACTAAAAGATATTTTATCAAAGGCATCCCTAGCTATAGATACAACTAGCATTGATGCAGGTAATGAGGCGAGAAACACTAACATCTCTGACAGTTTATTTAAAAGCCTTGTTAATGGTAAAAGCATTAGTGCCAAAGCCACAAAAGTAGATACGAAAAAGAAATTAGTTTATGTCGATCTAACTATGGGAGGAAAAACCCAGGAAGTTGCACTAAACTACTCTTACAAAGACTCAATTCTACAAATCGAAGGTAGCATCGATCTACTAAAATTAGGTTTTAATAAAGCCTTTAACGCATTAGCAGAAAAATGTGGACCGCTTCACACCGGAAAAGACGGCAAAGCAAAAACATGGTCTGACGTAAAAATCCTTCTCACTGCCAAAGCAAATAAATGTTAATTCACAATTAAAATCAATAAAAAAGCCGTGAGATTCAATCACGGCTTTTTGTTTTCTGCTGAGCCTACAAAGCTTTTTTTTAAACATTTAAAATCAAAACACCCTTTAGACGACCTAAAACTAGGTTCCACAAAAAGTTTTTTCTACAACTTCAGTTCCCTGAGCGGGCCTGCTGAATTCTTCCTTAGCTTCTTGCTCTTTAAATGGTGAGGATAAAACTTCATTCAACTGGTGAAAAAAGCTATGGTCACCAGCGTAAACTCCATCAATGGCTTTTTGCACCAAATGATTTCTTGGAATATACAATGGATTGATTTCTTTGGAAGATTCTAAATCTGGCGTTCGCTGCTTCCACTTAATGACAAAGTCTTCTAAGGATTTTGTTTTTTTATAATTTTTAAAATCACCTACAAAAAGATCCTTAAGATGATAAAAACCCAAGCTAAAGTCCATCGAATTCTCTTCAAGATAATTTAAAAAATCCATTACCAGCTCGTTGTCTGCTTCACTGTAATCAGTAAGGCCCAATTTGCTGGCGAAAGCCTTAAACCTTTTTTCCTCAAACATTGCAAACATAGGTATAATTTCTTGCTCAACTCGGGCAATGGCTTTTTCTTGATCTTCATCGATAAAATTTAGCAAACAATCAGCAAGTCTAAGAATGTTCCACTTGGCTATAGGAGATTGATTAAAAAATGAGTACCGACCTCGTTGATCAATTGAGCTAAAAACTTTATTAAACTGAAACTCTTCCAAAAAAGCACATGGGCCATAATCAATCGTAATGCCCGCCATTGAAAAATTATCTGTATTCATAACCCCATGAACAAAACCAAATGAGCTCCACTTAGCTATTAGATCTGATTGTTTCACTGTGATGGCCTTAAGAATTTCAATGGCCTTTTCGTGTAAAGGCAAAGAACGCAGAGAAGGATAATGCCTATCAATGGTAAAATCCAAGAGCAGCTCTAAAGACTCAAACTCTTCCCTGAAAGCAAAATACTGAAAACTGCCCACGCGAATATGACTTTCTGCCACACGGGTAAATACTCCCCCTGGCTCGGGTCCATCTTGACGATACACCTCTTCCCCTGTTTTAACTGCACAAAGAGCTCTCGTTGTTGGAACTCCAAGACGATTCATTGCTTCGCTAACAATATACTCGCGCAAAACAGGACCCAAGGCACTTTTTCCATCCCCGTTTCTTGAAAAAGAAGTTCTTCCAGATCCTTTTAACTGAATGTCAAACCCATTGCTTTGCCCTAATAAATGAGCCCTACCATCCCCCAACTGCGCCACAGGATGACCAAACTGGTAAGCCGCATAAACCAAAGCAAGAGGCTGAGAGTTTTCAATGATTTTATTTCCAGAAAAAATCTCTGCCAAATCTTCTTGAGAATAAGAGTCGATATTTAAACCGATCTCTTCTGCCAAGGAAAAATTAAATGCAATGAGACTTGGAGAATCCACCGCCTCGGGTTGGATCTTTTCATAAAAATCATCTGGTAAATTTAAATAACTATTGTCCAGTTTAATCATAAAAAGAATATAGCAGATTAGAAATCAAGATTCTAGCTTTGAAAAGACTCTAGGACCCAATGGTTACTTAAAAAGTAATATCTAGAGAAACTGACAAGCCCATTAAATACAGGCTTGCCTTCATTTTTTCTCAATCTTCTGGCTTTATGGTTTTCAAATAAGCAAATACCTTCTCTAAAGCCTCTGCGCTACTCACATCTTTATTTATTTTCTTCCATAGATCAGCCTCAGGATCTAAACCCAAAAACTCAATGTAGTTTGAATCTACAACAAAATATTGTCCTTTATAGGTGAGCAGATAAGCATCCTTCTCATCGCGAAACTTCTTGGCATCTTTGTAGTTTGTAAACCATTGGGTTAAAAAAGGACTTGCCTGGTCGTACCAAAAAACATCCAAAGAATTTTTAAACAACTTCCAATTTTCGTGATTATTTTCTTTTGCTACAAGATTCAGAGCATCTTTTAATTTAAGACCTCTTTGTTTAGATCAGGCTATATAGTTCCTCTTTCTGATAGTTACGTTGCTCTCAATGAATTTCTAATCGTACCCGACGCACAATCCTGTATTCACGTACCATCGCCTCCTCCAAATCTAATCGTATCCACAAAGCTTAGAGAACCAATCCCTAGTGAGGAAACCACCAACCCTGCCTGGGTTATAGGGATTTTTAAAATCGAAAGCTCAGAAAGCGAATATGGAGGCTCCGCCTTTAAATTGGATGCAATTAAAATGGCTCCCTTTGAATATAGCAATTGGTGATTTTACTAAGAACTAGCTCGTCCTTTGATTCGATTCCCTGTGATGTAAAACTCTTCGATAGCTTCTTGAGAATTCGTCATACGAAAAATCTCTTCCATTTTCCTGACTATATCCGCGATTCGCTCTAGAGCAATCAGGGCCTTATCTCGATCTTTAAGGTCTTCATCTTTTTGTACAATCATATTTACCACGGTAAGTGGATTATTGATTTCATGTCCAAGTTGAGTAATCCATTCTTTTACGTAACTCATTTTTTCTTGCTCAACAATGAGCTTTTCTTTGTATTCTAAATCTTCATGAAAATGCAGAATCCCAGCAAGGATCTGCCTCATCGTATCGTCTTCTTCTGAAATTACTTGGCCTTCGGTGATATCACATCTACCTTGTCCTAATAAAATCAAATGATCTATGATACGCTCTAAATCTTTCAAATCCTTCTCCAAACACCTAAAGCCACACAGGCCTCAATACTATCTCGATGAAGACTAAAGCCTTTTAAGCCAATTCCACGAATGATAAATTTTGCGGTTGTATTTAATAGAACATTTTCACCAGTAACAACAGCAACTTGCTCTAGTTGGTCTTGTAACTCCAACCATTTTCTTTTCAATAAGTCTCTCAACTCCGCATTTGGCTTATTGGAATCACTAATATCTACCAATATCTTTGTAATTCCAAACTCATGAATGAGAGCTTGCAAATAATTAAAAGAACTTTCAATTTCTTCATGACTTGGATCTTTCTTTTCCGTGTAGTGAATATAGCCATCACAAAGCTGGATCCAATCTTTTTCAAACGCATTCATCAGCATATCTACCCCCGATGACTTTTATTCTTTTCGTAAAATCTGAACGAAATATAAATTGTTTTTTAAAAAAACTTAGTTTCCCTTAATAATTACTGAAATCTAAAACATAGGCAGCTAAGTGTATCACTTTGATAAATAGAACATAGCAATTGTAGCAAAGAAGAACATAGGCTTAAACTAACCACAAAAAAAAAGAGAAGCACCTTAAAAATTACGTCTCAAAATGACACAAATTTTAAAGATCAAAGTTCAGTCTAAAACACCAAAATTAATTTTTAGATGAAGTCTTTTTAAAAACAAGGACCAATCTAGATAAAAAAAGAGAAGCCACAAGTGGCCCAAAGACTTTTAGCTTAAACAATAAAAGCTCAGCCTCGTGATGTTTTATAAAATAATCCAATGCCAATAGCCTCGGGCTCTCTCCTTGCTCAAAAGCAGGCAAATTTGGATTAAATAAGACTGGAATACTCTGATTCAAAGAGTATGCTTTTTCCAAGCCTCCAATTTTATAAAGTCTGTTATCAGCAAATTTTTCGTTAAAATGAATTGCTTTGGGATCATAAGTCTCTACTCTTCCATTGAAATAAGTAGAACCAGGATAAGGGTTTCCCCTTGTAATTCCTACTTCATTGAAACCCTCAACAATAAACTCCGCCATTTGATAAGAACTTTTATTCTCTAAAATTTTAGATTTCAATATTAACTTAGGATACATCGGAACCAACCAAAGCATCGAGACTAGAGCAGAAAACATAGATATTCTAAATAGATAAGTGCTAATTCGCTTCAACATAGGATTTGATGCTAAACAAAATAAGCTTCCTTGAAAAGACTAGTTTCAGCGCAGCATTTCATAGCTGAATAAAAAGAGTAAATGCTCTTTATCTTTAGAAAAAAATCTGTGCTATACTTTAACAATGAAATCTATGCTTCACTTAAGCCTTGTCTTTTTAATTAGTTTGCAAATTGTAGGTTTGCAACTTGGAGACTTTTCATTTAACAGTGAATCGAAGTACATAAAAGCCCAACAACTTGTAGTAGCTAGTTTTCAAAAAAGCAATTCTGAAATACATAGACAAAGCCCCGAAGAAGCAGATTCAAAACTCGATTCTTTTCAAGAAACGAGTTTCACATTAAAGCTAATCTGCTCCAAAAACTTAAATGAGGCATTCGAAAGCCTAAAAAATAAAACCACAGGCAAAAGAGCCTCTGGTTTAAGTCCACCGGTATAAACTCCATTTTTCTTTTCAAGTATTGTTTATTAAATCCTAACAGGAGTTTGTTATGGCGACTGAGAACAATTCTCACAAGGCTAGCCATGAACTAACTGGTAGTAATAAGGCCGCCAAAATTGGCGCTGTCATTATGCTACTAATGTTCATTGCTATTCTGTTTTTTGAAGTACACTACTCATAAAACGCATGAGGCTGTCTAGGCAGCCTCCCCTTTAGTCGTTCACATCTTTCACAACTTCCTCAAGACCACAGCCCTCTGAGTTTATTTCCAAACAAATATCGTGCCTCGGAAATTTATCTTTTAAAGCCAAGCTCTCCACTTCCCTGCTCGCGCCGTAGCGAAAGCTAATGCCAGAGAAATTAATTTTAATTTTTTTCATCTTGCTAAAATGAGCTGGAACCACTTGCTGCAAAAAAGAAGCTTCCTGCAAAAAAAGTAGCTCTAAATTTTTTAGACCGTAAAAAAAGTATTTGCTTATCTTAGGCTCTCCATAACTATCTAAATACAACAACTTCAAGCTTGATAACTCTTTAAATAGACCGCCTGGCAAAAACTTAGAGCTGGGATCAAATTTTAAACCTATGGCTTCTAGATTCCTATTTTCCGCAAATAAGTTAATGTGTTTTGAAGAATATTTAATAGGCCTTAGCATTCTTAGAACTCTCAATTTCTTCAATTGAGAAAAAGCCTTTGGGTGTATTTTTGTAGGGAGCTCATCGGTGTGATTGATTGATAGTATTTCTAAGTTGTGCAAATCAGAAAAGATTTCTGGTACAATATATTTTAACTTTAAATTAGTCAGGGTGAGATACTTTAATTTCTCTAAGTATCGAAATGGATTATCTACTTTAAAATCAAAAGCCTCTAAATTTCCAAAACCCCAATGTAACATTTCAAGAAATGGAATTTCAATAAATAAATCTCCTGGAAAGTTTTCTAGATAAATCCAATTCAAATCCAAAAATCTTAAATTAGGCAAATCTTTAAAATCGGAAGACTTTAAATCAGCAAAGTAACTAGAGGTTTCAGATAAAACACTTTCATAGAAATGTAGCTCTGTGATAGTCGAAAGATCATTAAGACTAATGTCTTTACAGTCCTTGGAAAGTTGGTCCTCTAATACAACTCGCATAGCATTACTTCTTTCACAAACGCTAGCATTTAATGCACTAGATACAAACAAAGTAAGAATAAAGACCGTGAACCGCTTTACCAAAAGTCCCTCCCCAATTTCCTTTGTAAAAATCCATTGATTAGGAAAAAGAGTCAAGCTTTCTTATCGAGGCTTTCAATGAGTCCTTATCTGCATTATTATCAAATCAAGCTTAGCTAAAAATAAAGATCTTCCTATTTGACCTAGTACAAAGACTTTTACTGAAACTCCAGTAAATAAAGTACTACTCCAATTAGCAATAAAAGATTAACACTCACAGGAACACGGCCTTTTAAGCCAGCAACAAACATTACAACCAATAAGTAAAAAGAAAGATATGGAAGCAACCAAAAGTTAAAAAAAGTATTAATTCGACTAGGTACATCGATATAATCACTGACAAAAACACTTACCTTCTTACCAATCGCCTCTTCACATTGCTTTTTACTAACAATAAAAGGAAATCCTTCAGCAATTTCTCCAGCTTCTGTCTCAGCAATATGCATATAGCTTAAAAACTCATTGCGTGGCAAATTCGCTTCCATTCTTTGGTTTGATTTGGATTCACAGCGAACAATGCTAGCCTCTTCCAATTGGCTGTGTAAAAGAAGATCAATTTTTTCTTTCCCTAAATAGAGAAATACCAGAAAAAAGAAAAACACAACAATCATGTATGGAATGGATAGCTTGTGATTCATTTTTTGATCCTCCTAGATTACGCTAGCATAGCCAATTAGCGATTCTCAACAAAGCTTATGCAGCTTAGACCAAAGGCTTTAAATTTTCTTTAAGGCTCTGATTAGAGCCTGGAAGTAGTCTCTTTCTAGCTTTGATTTTTTGTAGATTAACTGAATAGGCCTATACATTTTAGGCCTTAAACTTTTAATACAATTTTTTTCAAATGCCAAAGTCTCAGCCACTCCAAGGGGAACCAAGGCTACACCATAAGCCGCTTTTGCAAGTTGGGCGGCTGAAAAAAAAGATTCTAGTTCTACTTTTAAATGAAGGTCTTGTTTGTTTACCTCTTTACGTATGGCCTTCCAAGTGGCAGAACTTTTTTCGATGGAGATCACTTCAGATACATTCTTCAGTGCCTCTTTTTGATTGGCCACTAAAACCAGTTCTTCTTTATCTAAAGACTCAGTCAAATAGGCTCTGGATTTACTAGCGTCTCCGCCACAAATTCCAAGATCATAAACACCCATTTCAACTTTGTCGATAATAACTGGGCTACGATGACTATGGTACTCTACCTCTATGTCTAAAGAATCAAACACCTTCTTTAGCCTGAGAGCTCCCCAGGAAGACAAAATAGATTCAGCAACCCCTATTACTATTTTCTTTTTCTTAGTTTGGTTGCGCTTTTCAAACAAAACCTCTCGAAGCTCAGATAAAAGCGGAGAAATACGCTCTACCAAAGCCTCTCCAACTTCTGTTAAAATCACATTCCTTCCTGACTTTTCTATTAATTTAGTTTCATAGTAAGTCTCTAAGGCTTGAATTCGTTTTGAAACTGCAGATTGACTAACTCGCAGACGCGTACTTGCCCGCGCCATACTACCTTGTTTTTGAATTTCCAGAAGTGTTTCCAAGTTTTCTAACATATACATGAATATAAGGAAACTATTGCATTCTGTCTATTCTCTTTTTTCATACATAGAAATATCCGATAGTAAGGACAACAAAAGGAATGAATATGATTTTAAGTGTTTTTATTTCAGTACTTTTTACCAGCTTTTTATCAGGAATCCTCTGTATGGGCGGCGGACTGATTTTAATGGGGATATTTAGTATTCTATTTCCTATCACCAGCGCCATGATCATTCATGCTGTTACACAAATGGCTTCAAACTCCTCAAGAGCCTATCTTTTTAGAAAAGACATTCAGTACAAAGTCTTCATCCCTCATCTAATAGGAAGCCTTTTCAGTCTAGCCATATTCTCCAGCATTTACTTTCTCCCCTCAAAAGAGTTTGTTTTAATTGCTTTAGGCCTTAGCCCTCTTCTAGGCTTCGCTTTTGGAGAGAAACTTAAGTTTGATATTTTAAAAAAATCAAATGCGTTTTTATGCGGAGTTTTAGTAATGGCAACGCAAATCATGGCAGGTGCCTCCGGCCCAATACTAGATGTATTTTATCTAAATAGCGATTTAAATAAACAACAGGTCATAGCAACTAAATCCTTTACCCAAAGCTTCAGTCATTTATTAAAACTTGCCTACTATGGATCACTATTACTTAGCAGCACAAAAATCAGCGTTGAGTTTTCATGGTACATTTTTCCCATTGCTATTTTCACCGCTCTACTGGGCACACGTTTAGGAAAAATGTTTTTAGACAAACTCTCTGAACAACAGTTTCGAAAATATGGAAAGAGCTTCGCCATAGGAATTGGCTTGTTTTACTTTAGCAAAGGAGTTGTTGGATTCATGTAATTCAAGGATGCAATGGCTTTTACAAAAAAAGGCTACAAAGAGGAAACTTTGCAGCCTTTAAAAATGATATTTTATATCTTATTAGTGTACGTGTCCGTGCTCGATTTCTTCAGCTTCAGCTTTACGAACCTCAAGAACCTTTACAGAAAAGTTTAAATCAATTCCAGCCAATGGATGATTCGCATCAACAACTACAGAGTCGTCTTTTACTTCTGTAACCATGAAAACAATTGGACCCTGATCCGTTTGGGCTTGCACTTGCATTCCCTCTTGAATGTCAGGCATTGAAGCAAACTGCTCCTTAGGAACTTCTTGAATCAAAGTGCTGTCCACTTGACCATAAGCTTTTGCTGCTTCGATGCTTACGTCTAACTCATCGCCACTAGTCTTTCCAGTAAGTTCATCCTCTAAACCTGGAATGATATTTTGGTGACCATGAAGATATTTTAACGGGCCTGAAGCGTCAGATTTATCTAAAACTTTACCAGCTGAATCAGTCAATGTGTATTCAATGCTAACTACGCAATCTTTTTCAATAATCATTTAAAATCCTTATTTTTGTATTTAAAGAGTCCAGACAATAACATTCACTTAACAAATTTCAAGCTTAAAGCGGAGATTTCAGTTTTTGCTCTTCCACCAACAAACTGCGATTTCCTGTTGAAATACAAACACTTACAAAGTGCTTCCTAGTTTAAGTCCAATGCGAGCAATGCATAATTTGCAATCACACCTGGCTAGAATTAATCAAGATTATTTCTCTAAATTTCAGAATTATGGGCATGGCAAACCAACAGGGCCTCCCAAACAACTTACATAATCAACAGTTTCTGAAGAGTTTCTTATAATATTTGAACTGTACTCACTAATGTCATTTACACCACTAAGATTGAAATCATTTAGATACATATCACCTGATTGCATAAACAAATTAGCAGAATTAAAATTCAAATCAGATGCCAATTGCAGATCAGCAGAATTACTAAGATAAAAATTAGCTCCTGGTATGATTGCCCCTAAGTCTTGTTGAATACTTTGCGAGGAGCTTCCAGTTAATTTTAACTCACTAGTTCCTCCACCTGCACAAACTACGTCTGAATAAGGAGAACCATCAGGACAAGTAAATTTTAAATTACCCTGAACTTGAACTTCACCTGAATTTAATTTTCCGTCATATAACTCAAAGTCACCAAGAACCTCAACGACCCCAGCATTGGTAATTTCTAGGATCGCTTGGTTTCGACCTCCTCCACAAGTGGCACTAGAATCTAAGGCATTGACGACCAAATTCTTAAACTGAATATTAGTATCAAAGTCTAAATCAAAAATTATTGAGTCGCTACATCCAATGCTTGCATTTGAGTGTAATGTTGTTGAGCTTGGTGCATTAAAAACAGAAGCACTGGCAACTCGTAGGTAGGATCTATCCGTTGAACTAGCCACTCCACCAATCTCTAAAGAACCATCATGCCCAGTAAAACTTCCTGATTGAATATCGATTCCACGAATGTATAAATCCTCCGTACTGATACCGTTAAAACCTACATCCGTAGCATTTGATATTACAATCCTAGGCAAGGCAGCACCCGGTTCCACTAGAAGATCTAAGGCCCCACCATGAGCTAAATGCATAATACTCGTCCCACCACCGGAACAAACTTTCGTAGATATATAGTGAGAGTCTGAACAACTAAACTCTACTGAGGCTTTAGGATATATGTTTCCACCTTCTATGAAACCATCTTCTTGAATATAAGCATTATTAACTATGATATCGTAATTGGCTGGAAGCTCTAAATAGGCTTGATTATATGAACTTGACCCACAACCACTGAACCTTTCATCTTTTACAGAGACTTTTAAATCATAGAACTCAATATTTTTACTGCTACTAAAAATTCTCCCTGCCAAAGTCGAACCGCCGCAAGCGGCATCTCTTCTTCCTACAAAGCTAACCTTTCCATTATTATGAATAAAGTTTCCAGAACCTAATTCAAGACCGTCGAGAATGTCAGTCGTGTTAATCGAACCGAGTATAAGTTCTCCACTGGTTGAACTAAAATTTCCAGATCCGACACTCAAATGACCGGCAACACTTATGCTTTGAGTTGCACCAACAAAGTTACCACTCTTTAATAAAAAGTCCCCTTTTCCTATGCTCATGAGTGCATTTTGGGTAATGGTACCAGAGTAGTCTGCACTAGTTCTAATTCCATAAACATCAATGCTCGAGTCTATTGTTACATCACAATTGGTACAAGCACTGTCAAAATAGGCAACATCAGAACTACCTGGAACACTTAAGCCCTGCCAATTACCAGCAGTGGACCAGTTACCATCACCATTTAAACCAGTCCAAATAAAACTAGAAACATCATCATTGGTTATTACTACCAAGGCTTGTGAGTCTGCGATATTCCCCAAACTATTATTGCTTAAATCGATTGTTAGAGTTTCATCATCTTCCATAATGTCGTCTTCAATCGATACCACATTTATACTTTTCTGGTACTCACCAGGTGCAAAAACCAAAGTAGCTTGTGTACTAGAAACACTATAGTCTTGGTCAATGCTTGTCGCAGTTTGTTCATTCACTTGGTAATCAAGGCTAAGGCTACTACTACAATTGGGCAGATCTAAACTCACAATCACATCGCCCGACTCCCCTTCTTCAATGCTTAGATCCGAGATACTAATGTTGGGAGAACTTGCTTCGCCATAGAGATTTCCTGAGCCAGTCAGGCTTCCGTAACTTATGTTTCCACAGTCTTGATAAAGATTGGTACTAGCCTCTAGGTTTAAGACATTGGCAATGTTTAGATCATAGCCAGCCATTCTTAGAGTACCGGCTTGTATATCTAATCCCTGACCAGAATCCGTTAGGTTCAGATCAGAAGCTAAATTCACCTGACCGCTTGCTTTATTGATTACCAAAGAACTTCCTGGAACCCTACCTGTTACGTAGGAAATCGATTGATCCCCAGTTCCGTCTAAAATGATTTGCGTAGTTCCGCCAGCTTGACCATTCGTGATCACTAGGTCTCCAGCAAGGTTTATTTGAGAACCATCTAAAGTGGTGGACCCAACCAAACTGGCTAATTCAAAAGTGGAACTTACATCAACAGGACTAAGAATCTGGTAATTACCACTTCTACCGTGAATGGTCAGGTTTCCAAATGGAAAATTATTGCCCGTTATATTAATAGTATTCACTCCAAAAGTGTAAGCAGTATCTGGGTCGAAAATAAAATTGGCGTTATTCTCTATCGTCCCTTGAACATACTCAAAATGTTGGTTCAATAAAATATCACCTTCAAAGCGAACATTTCCCGTGGAATTTACTTTAAGAGAACCCATGAAAGCTGTACTCACACCGGATACCACTTGTGTTCCTGAGCCATCGAGTTCTAATTCGAAGTTTTCTCCTTTGGAACCTGAATTCCAATTAACATCTCCTGAGGCGAGAATAGTTCCTCCACCTTGAATTTTTCCTGGTTGAATATTACTAAGAGTTCCATCAACATCAAGAATTCCTGTTATACTAGCGATTTCAGCACTAAAAATTGCGAAAGTAACATCAGGGGCTGCTTGTAACTGATAGTCAATTATAGATGTCTGTTGAGAGCCATAAGAATTAAATTCCATTGTTGTTGAGTTATAGGTGATTGTTCCACTGGTGTGTTTTAAATCTCTACCAAAACGGACCACATTATTTAAATTTACAGTACCCGTAGAGGCGATTTCAAAACTTCCAAACTTTCCTGCTGGGGTGCTTACCTCTTGTGTACCACTACCCGTTAAACGAATTAGGCCCTTTCCATGATAGCCCGTAGTAGTTTTTGTCACATTCCCTTTTACATCTAAAACACCATTTACTATTCCTCCTTTGGCAGGAGTACTTGAGCTCAAAAAATCTCCGGCAATATAAAGAACTCCATCAATGTCCACATGTTGGTTCGATTTATTGACCGTTAAATTTGGCCAAACTAAATTTCCAGTGCTAATATTACTAGTCCTATTACCTACAAGATTAAAACTGCTTAGGCTATTATTTACCGTTCCTGAAACATAGCTCAAATTTCCTTCGATCATGAAATCGCCAGAAAGATTCACTGTACCAGTAGATTCAATATACATATGCTGTAAAATGGCATTGCTGGAAAAGTTTAAATTTTGTGTCCCAGTACCTGCGATATAAAGATTTTGTGTGGCATTAGTGCCCCAGTTACCGTCCATATCATTGGCAGCTAAATCTCCATGCAAATAAATCTTTTCATTATTTAAAGTTGCAAAATTACTATTCGTTTGTCCCATATTAAGAGTTAAGGCACCTTTAATCGTAATGTCTCCATCGTGATAAAGGTCATAAGAGGTGGCATTGATCTCTAAATTATTTATCTCAGTGCCATTGGTTTCAATGTAGGAATGATGCCCGTTTACTGTAACGACAATTGTTCCGTTTGAAAAATCCCTTGTACCCGATAGCATTCTTAAGTTTTCATGAACATAAAAAATACCCGATGAATTTGTGAAGCTTCCACCCTCAATAACAACCGATTCAGAATTACTAATGTTTGAATCGCCACCAACAAAGTTTCCACCTTGCCAATAAAAATTAGCAGCACCTGTAGAGATCGTATTACCACTTAATTGAGTTAGGTTTCCAGTGTAATTTGAAAAACTACGTATGCCTTTAACGTCTATACTCATATCAATATTAGCATCACAGTTAGAGCAAGAACTTCCCTCAAAATAAACGATATCAGAAGCACTAGGAAGAGTCCCCGCCAACCAATTTCCAGAGCTTGACCATAAACCATCACCAACGGCACCAGTCCAAACATGAGTGGCCGCGGCTGAATCATTATCTAAAATGGTACCAGTAGCAGAGGAGCTAGCTAAACTTCCAATACTTGGATTAGACAAATTTAAAATCATAGTCTCATCCGCTTCCCAGAAAGTATCATCATTCACCGTAACCGTTACAGTTGCAGATCTCTGTCCAGCGGGAATCGTAAGTGTCCCTGAGGATATTCTTGTATAGTCCTTATCATAAGTTAAGGCGGTTCCATTCGCAGTATCAAGATCAATATCGATATCCCCCGTACAACTGAACTCACTAAGTGTTATGCTAAATTCTAGGTTTGAATCCTCAGTAGCACTGGTATCAGCTACAGAAATAACAGGAGCTCCTTCTCCTCCGTTAATTCGTTGAATTGGATTTAATCCATCTGCCGCACTTGTTGCACTTTCACCCGAAAGACTATTGTAGGTGATTGCGTTACAATAACTTACCAACTCAGAACCTGACTCTAGACGTAGATCATCAGGAATCGTTAAATCACCGGCTAAATTTACTGTACCTTGTAAAACTTCAAGATCTTGCCCTGAACCTAATAGATTTACCGCTCCAGTAAGATCAACACTAGAAGGATTGTTCAATATTAACTTGGCTCCAGGAACAATGGCCCCCGCTTGAACACTTAAGTTTTGCTTGGAGCTTCCGTTCATTTGAAAAATAGTTGTTCCTTCTCCGACACATGAGCCCTGTGCATCACTTCCGTCTGCACATTCAAAACTCAAGTCCCCGGCAACGTTAATTTGCCCCCCCAAAAGACGACCATCTTTCATTACCAAATCACCTGCCACATTAAATTCAGTAGCACTCAAAATTTCCACTCGTATATCATCTTCATTATTACAAATGTCGTTTTCTAGCCCATTGGTGATGTCAATTTCTAAGTCATTAAATTCAATACTTCCCGTGTAAGAGGAATAATAGCCTGAGCCACTAGAACGGTAGTCATCGCAATCACTATGGTATGGTTGCAGTAAAACTTTAGCGTTGTTATGATTAAAACTTCCGCCATAGATTCTAAAATCACTTCTAGATACACCAGCACTCCAAGTTCCTCTTTCAAGGGACTGTCTACCTAAAGTTAAAACACCCGTTGGTGCAAGAAATTCACCTTGTTCAATAAACAGCGAAGCCACTCTGTAATTAGTAACTCCACCACCTGGCGCAACCCCATTCGGATTGTCGATGATGAGACTCGGAGATGGACCGCTTCCATGATAGTACTGCTTAATGGAACTATTCATCATTCGAACCCTAAGGGTGTTGTTTAAGCTTAAACACTCACCATAAACATCAGCTCCATCCGCGCAGCTTAAATTAAGGTCACCTTCTAAATCAATAAGTCCCCAATAAATTTTTCCATCATCAATTTGTAAATTACCGTGAACCAAAAGCTTAGAATGATATTGATCAAATTCAAAAACAGCATCATCACTGCCATGACAATCATTATCATAAATATCAATCACCATATCATTGAATTCAGTTGGAACACTTGTAACCAGCCTCTGCACAACCGATTCGTCACAATCTCCTGCCGCCTGAGCTCCAAATTTAAAGTAACCTGAGCTATGTGTGAAACTACCTGCACGACGCATAAAATAAGAATCAATATTATCATTAGCAAAAGAACCTACTAAGCTTAGGCTCGAATCAGGCGCAGAAAATACTCCACCAAATTGCTTAAAACTACCAAGACTAAGACTCGCGCTGGAACTACCACCCACAAAGTTTCCGTTTCTTAAAATCAATCCTGTTTTACCAAGTACAACAGAAGAGGAATCTTGCTGAGTCAAGGTACCAGAAAAGTCTAAATCCATTTCGAGTGACTCCCCTAAACTCACTTGATCAAGAGTCACACTGCAATTGGCTCCACAAATATAATTAAAGTATACGTCATCCGTTGCACTTGGAGCACTTCCACCATACCAGTTACCATCTGTTGAATACAAAGCATCCCCCGAGGCTCCGGTCCAAGTGAAATCCGTCAAATTGGCCGCCAAAGCCCCCGCTTCCAAGCTAGTACGATTTAAAGTGTTTAAGGCTGAGCTAATTGGAAAAACCTCGTCCGCCTGTAAGTCTTTTGCATGATTCACTAAACTAGCATCTGCCAAGGAAATTCTAAAATCATCACTAGGAGGATTCATCAGGTTGAGGCTAGTATTTAATAAATCGTTAGCCCCTCCTGTTCCGCTAGCATCATCTGAAATATTGTAGTCACTTAAAATATTGAAATTTGCACCGTTACTTGTATCAAAGGCCGGTCCACTAGTGTTGTAAACTAGATTATTAATTGCAGTTACATCAGCACTATCAGTACTAAGCTTTATTGCTGTCACAACATTAGCAAAGCTATTGTTATAGACATAGGTTTTTCCACTACCACCAATCACTCCCACAGCGGAGGATATTGAAAAATCATAAAAAAGATTGTTCGCAATCACCAATCGGTTGGTTTCGCCTCCCGTTTCCACAAGAATCGCTGCGTGATCCACACCGATAGAGTCATTTGATATTTTAAATAAATTTTTCTGTAAAATGATTTTAGAAAGACTGGATGGCTCTAGTTGTACTAGAGATTTATCTCCTGAGCTTAAGTCACCCTCTAATTGGAGCCCGGTAATCTCGACGAAATCCTCTTTGAGATTAAAAACTCCTTTACTCGAACGAAGTACAACCTTATTTTCATCCCACAAGCCTATAGACCTTTGACTCTCACCAACTTGTCTAAGATCTTCCACTGAATAAATTTTCAAATAATTGAAGCCACCCGTAACCCAAGAATCAAATTCAACCGCTGAATTTAGACTAAAAACATTATCTGCGTACAATACCAAGTGCCAAGTTTCAGAGTTAGCAATTAAGTCTCTACCACCACTCCAAGTGTCAAAAGCTATAGGTATGTTTGAATTTACAACTGCGTTTTCTGCGTTTTGCAAGGATGTATAGGAACGAAATACCTGCCAATCTTGATCAGCAAGACTAAAACTAGGAACACTTGCACCAGACTCAGTTTGTAATAAAAAATGTCTATCTGTCGTTCTCTGTGCAACAAAAGCTATACTATCAAGGACAGAATCATCATCGGAATCATAAACTATGGCATCCCCTATACCGACCTTAGAAGCTAGTCCTTCTGAAAAACTCGCTATCGAAGAAGAGATACTCATATCTATACCGCCAGAATCGGCTCCAAGAGCAATGGCTGTAGTTTGATTGTGCCCAACACTACGATAAATCGATTTTCCTTGAGCGATATTTACAGTGACCTGGTTATCAGCGCCGCTGACACTAGCTAAATTGGGGTTCCCCGCTAAATCCCTTACCACTCCCTCGGGAATCGCAACAGATAAGGTTCCATTTCCATGTAGACTATCAATACTCACATTCACCAAGGTATTATCTGCGCTACTAATCACTGCAGTAGGCGCAAAAACGGAACCACTGAATTGAATGTCTGAGTTAGAAAGATCTGAAAAACTAATCTCCTCACTAAAAGTGGCATCGAATTCGATATTTAAAGAACTAGCTGGATCGGCTTGTCCCGAATCTTGAGTTACTATTACACTCGGTGCAGTTTCATCGAGACTAATACTTGCACTTACTGCCGTGTCATTTACATCATCAACATAGTTTGCTGTCCAAATATAAACGTTTTTAATTCCATCACCTGGTGACAGAGTGAAACTTGTAGGTTCCGTCAGATACCAGCCATTATCAGGCCCCGTGCCACCGAGACAAATTGCATTTCCATCTGCGGGCATTGAAGTCTGTAGCTCACTCAAACACCACTTCACAGTAGTCACATCTTCATCGATTGCGACTTGAACATTTTGTCCCCTTGCGTAGCCTGGGTTTGCCGAAACATCTGATAACTGAATCGAACTAGGTGGATCAATCACAGTGGATTCATTGTCATAGATAGTGAAGCTATGAACATTATCAGTAGGACTTATAAAAAGTTGGATATCATCATAGAGAACTTCTTCAATCTCAAGCAAAACAGTTTCTGGTGCCTCTAAAATCACGTCATCTACAATTGAAAAATTAAAAAAACTACTAGTACTAAAAGCCGGAACTTCAAAACTACCACTGATCACATAATCTGAGGCAGAAGCGGTTGAACTATCTTTTACCGTGTAGCGTACTTGTAGCGTTTTAGCTGAAGCTTTATCTAGGCTTATATAAACGGGTACAGATCCGATATGCTCCAACCCATCATTGCTTGTGCTAGAAAAAGAAATTTCTGGTTTTGGATCATTATCAATTAAAACAAAACTTCTGCCTGAAGTCTCAATTTGTTGACGCACTTCCGACAGATTCTCTAAAACAATTTCGTACTCTAAGTTTGGATTAAAAACTCCGTCATCTAGACTTTTTAACTGAACAGGAACAGACTTGGTGTTTTTTTGAATAGAAACAGTTCCTTCTGTAAATTGAAAACGGCTATTGACGTTCGGCCCTAAAATTTTCCACTCCAGCACCAAATCTTCAACTGTGTTTTGACTTAGCTCAATATTGAATAGTTTGTTTTCACCTTCACTAAGGCTAATTTCTTCAAACTGTATTTCGATTTTTTTGAATTTTGCAATAGAGCTCTGTTCGTCGCTTGGAGTTCCAATACAGGCCGACAAAATGATTAGACTGAGAATTTTCAAAAGTTTACGCATAAATCAATTACCTTTTTCAACTAACGTACTGCTAGTTTTTAATCGGTAATACGAATCGATTTATAAACTTTTATGTCAATTTTATTGTTTTCATATGAGAATCTTAAGTATTTCTTAATGTTCAAAAACAACAGGAGTTTACATTTTCAGGAAAGAAGAGTGTTTCACAAACTTTGCAAACAGAGCAAATTAAAGCTGATGACTCAGCAAAGCTTGATCGCAAAAAAATCAAAGAGGCTTATCATCCATTCCAATTCTCCCTAAAAAGGGAAGCTTAATGGCTGGTCTTAAAAGGTCCAAGCCAAAGCACATTCCCAACAAATTGAGCTCCACCCCCTCGGCTGCCCCCAAGCTAAACCCTAACAGGCCCAATACAGACATTTGAACTCCCGTACCGGATTCAGTTTTAGAAAACACATAAGAATCAACTAACCAGTCCCTGCCAATAGCATGAGGCGGCAGTTCGACGCTTAGCTCATCTACATTTCTGATGATATAAGAAATAAATGTATTACTATTGGGACCAGGATAAGCGCGATAGGAATTTTTATAAGGATAAGATTCTACTGCAGTAATGATTTTGGGAATCGCTTTGCTTGCCTCAACACCGCGTAAATCCATGAGTAATTCTGGATCATTACCATACCATTTTTTATCCGGTAAATCGTGGGTTTTGGATATAGCACTCTGAGCATTTCGAACTCGCCAACCAACTACTTGGTAGGTCGTCCATTGTTTTGCTCCTTTTTCCTTAAATGAAATCCAAGAGTGAACAGCCACATATTGACGCCAATTAAATGCCCTCGCGGCATAAAGTTGTACAACCGCCTCTTCCGTCTCAGCAATCAAGGGAGCTACACCTATACTAGAACGATCGGCCTTACGCCAATCCGTACTGTGCGTGCAGCCACTATTAAAAACACTTAAAGCAAATATTAGAAATGCGATAAATAATGTACTAAGGAAAGTCTTACCAATTAACTTCACTATTCATTTTCCTCTCATTTTGGTTTCTGCCAGCCAATAAAAACTTATAGGAGAACTTCTATTACTATAAAGCCAAATGAAAAACAGTAAAAACACAAAAGAAAATTAAACAATATTCCCCCATTGGTAAGATTGACAGATATTTTAGAGTAAAACAGGCCTAGCTAAATGAAAGCCAAGCATTAGCTGGAAAAATAACGTGACAATCAAACTAGAGAATAGAACAATTTTTATTAATATCAATAGAGGGGGAACTATGAAGTATTCAATATTACTATTTCTTTTTTTAACGACAAGTTTGTCACTAAGTGCAAATACCTTTGCACAGTTTAAAACCATCTTCGAAAACGCAAATCGTAGCGCTTCCGTTGAAGACTTCGAAAACATAAATGAATGTTTCGTTGTCGAAGAAGAGGCTCCAATCTTTGTAAAACATTTTAAATACTCTTACAAAATTGAAAAGTTAAATCTAGGACCAGTTCTAGGAAACCCAGAATATCCAACTCTAACTATATCAAAACCTTTTTCTTCTTTAGAGTTTAAGATCAATGAATACTTTTTTGACAAACAAGAAACTAGTTCAGCCCTAATTTACAAAAGTAAATCAAAAACAAAACTACAAACCGCCAGCTTTAAATACGGCTATCAAGATATTAATGTTTTACTTTATGAGCTGAAACAAAGTGTCTTAATTGACGAGCCCAAAAATGCTGACCCGATTTATTTCACTCAAATTGTTTATGGACAGTGTGACTATAAATAAAAATTAAAGGAGAGCTTAGCTCTCCTTCACTTTCATTTTAAAAGTTTTAATTAAAAAATACAGACTCGGAAAAATAAAACAAGAGCCCACCAAAAGAGCTATTATCAATTGGTTTAAGACTGGCTGTGGAGCGGCACTATTAAAAAAACTTACGTAAATTCCATCGATTTTAAGTGCATTCGGCCAATGAATTGCGAACCACCCAACTAAAATGAAACTAACTTGAGCCGCAGCAATTAAGCGAGTGTAAAAGGCTTTTCTTTTTTTAAGTTTGAACCACAATAAAAAGAAACTTAAGTTAGCAAAAAGAAAAGCAATAATCGCCATTGGATTCTTAAAAAACCTATTCACCAGCTCATAACCTTCAAAACTTGCCGCTAAAAAAACAAGTGCCCCAGTTCCAATTACAAATAAGTTAGTCTTCCAGGCCCTGTTTACAAAGTACTTTTTCATTGCTACTTCGTCGGTCTCACCTACTAAAAAAATAGACGCCAAGAAGCTAAAGATACTAGTAATAAAAAGGCCCAAACTAATTGGAAAAAGCCCCCACCAAGGAGCCACATACAAGGAATAAAAATCTAAAGATTGATTGCTAATCAGACCTCGAAACAAGCTCGCTGCAGAAACTCCCAACCAAAAACTTGTCCACAAACTTGATAGTCCAAAAGTAATTGTGTAGTTTTTTTCTCGAGCAGGTGTTAGCTCTACTTCATAATGCCTAAAAGTAAAAACACTTCCCCGCGCAACAATCCCAATTAAAACGGCGACCATTGGAATGTGCAGAGAAACCATAATATTTTGAAAAACCACCGGAAAACCCATAAAGAAAATAACCACTATGATGACCAGCCACATATGGTTGGCTTCCCAAACCGGCCCCATAGCACGATTAACAATTTCTCTTTGTTTCTTTCGAATTTCTGAATTACCTATAGGTAAAAGTTCAATGATTCCAGCTCCATAGTCAGCGCCACCTAAAACTACGTACAAAACAATGGAAGCTGCGATAAAAAACAATAAAATCAACACAGAGATTTCATACATAATGATTCACCATTCTCTTCAAAAGTTTAAACGTCAAAAGTCCTAGGCCCAAATAAAGAAATAAAAATAGAAAAAAGTGATACTGCATTCCAGCCACTGGAGTCAGCGCTTCACTAACCTTCATAAATTCATAGATGATCCATGGCTGTCTACCCACCTCTGTAGTTATCCAACCAGCTTCAATGGCAATAAAGCCAAGAGGACTGCAGAGAACTGCAATTTTATAAAATACGGTAGGCACTGTCTTTTTAATAAAGAAAAAGTAAAAGAACATAGTTCCAATTAAAGCTAAAAAACTGCCAATCATTACCATAATCTGAAATGAAATATGAACCACAGCAGTTGGTGGCCTTTCATCCTTAGGAAACTGATCTAGACCAATCACCTCAGCATCTATATCATTAAAAGCCAAAAAGCTTAATGCTCCAGGAATAGGAATGCCGTATTCCATAATTTCTTTTTCATCATTGGGAATACCAGCAATGTATAGCGGAGCTCGAGTTGAAGTCTTGTAGTGTCCCTCAAAGGCTGCCAACTTTGCTGGCTGTAAGACAGCAACTCTTTGCGCAGCGAAATGTCCTATCAAAGGCTGAAGAAGTGAGCTCCCAGCCGCAATGAACATAGCTATCATAAAGGCCTTTTTATTAATTTCTACTTTTCTTCTCTTTAATAAAAAATAAGCATGTATCCCAGCCACGCCAAAGCCAACCGCTTGTAAAGCAGCCACTTGCATATGCATGCTTTGGTGCAACCATGCGGGATTGAACATCGCTTTTATTGGGTCTACGCTTTTTATAACACCATCAACAATTTCAAATCCTTGTGGCGTATTCATCCATGAATTTGCGGCAACGACAAAAATTCCTGAGGCAAAACCAGATAGCCCTACTACAAGCCCAGCTCCCCAGTGCACCCATGGATGCATTCGATCCCAGCCATATAAGAATAAACCAATCGCTACGGCCTCTAAAAAAAAGGCCGTTCCTTCCCAGGAAAATGGCATGCCAATTATTGGTCCTGCGTACTTCATGAAGCCTGGCCACAATAAGCCCAATTCAAAAGACAGAACCGTTCCTGAAACGGCCCCGACCGCAAACAAAACGGCAACGCCTTTCATCCACATTTTCGTCAAATCAAGGTACTGAGAGTTTTTGGTTTTTAAAAATTTGTAATGAGCTATGGACATGAAAAAGGGCATTGTCATGCCTATGGCGGCAAAGATTATATGAAAGCCCAAGGAAAATGCCATTGAATATCTAGCGGCCTCAAGTTCAGTCATGATCTACTCCAATTCGTTCAAGGAACTTATTTTTACTTATAGCTCCCTGCTAAGCTATTTTAGCTTTTATCTCTTCAAGAAAGCATATTCTTTCCAAGATGTTATTTTAATCAAACCCAGCAATATACTAAAGTTCAATTCTTCTTCCCTCTTTACTGCTTAAGAAAGCTTTTTCAATCAATTCTATGGATTGCAAAGAACTACTCGCCGTGACTGGAAGGAGGCTTTCATCGTTTTCTAGAATCGCTTTGGCTAGAGACTTATAAAACTCAAGGTAGTTACCCTTCTCACTTTTACGCTTTTCGACCAAAGCCTCTTTGTCATTAAAACGATATAGATCTGCATAGATTTCTTCTTTCTCCAAACCAAATCCATTCTCTAATGGTGATTTCCCTGCTCGCAACCAGGCTTCCTGTGGATCCATTCCATATTTAATGAAATTTCCTTCACTGCCTAAAACTTTAAACCTAGGGCTTACCCCCGAGAAAGTGCATGCGTGTAAAATCACTCGCATTTCGCTATAGCTCAAAACAATATGAAAATAATCATCAACGCCATGGCCTTTTTGAGACTCTAAATCAGCGAACAAACTTTCTGGACGTCCAAATAATTCTAAGGCCTGGTCAATTAAATGAGGACCGAGGTCAAACAAAACTCCTGCCCCTGGTCCTGACTTTTCTCGCCACTGTCCCTCTGTTAGGTGGGGACGAAAACGATCAAAATAAGATTCAAACTGCTTGATCTTACCAAGTTCATTTTCTTCTAATAATTTTTTAATCGTTAAAAAATCTGAGTCCCAACGACGATTGTGAAAAACGCTAATAAATCGCCCTGCTTTTTTCGCTGCTGCAATTAGTTTCTCTCCATCCTCAAGATTGTTAACAAATGGTTTTTCAACAAGCACATGTTTTCCAGATTCTAGAGCCGCCAAACTATAGGAATAGTGAAACTCATTGGGAGCACAGTTAACAATCAAATCGATGCTTGAATCATTGATCGCATCAAAGGCATCACTAATACACTCTGCCTCTGGAAAAAGAGCGGCCACTTCATCAGCTCTACTCGTAAAAACTTTAGCTACTTGAAAGTCCTCTAAAGCAGCAATAAGTTGTCCATTTAAAATTTTACCTGATAAACCGAAGCCAAGAATGGCTGTTTTGATTTTTTTCATATTAGTCCTCTTATTCCGTAAACTACTCAAGTTACCAATTCTTAGTTTTGAAAACAAGATTTTCCAAAGAACTTGGGTTTAATTTTGCCCATAAAGCTTCTATTGGCAGCAAGCATGTCAAAGACTTTAAAAAGAATAAAGCCAATCTTACTCAGAACAGACTTATTTTATGACTAATTTTCGTTTGAAATTGTAATTATTAAAAACCCTCCTTTATATCGAAATCCAGCCTAGCCGGCTATCTCAGCTTTTGTTAATCTTCTATAGTTAAATAAAAATTAAAGACCATCACCCGGAGGCAAACGATTTCTTTGCAAAATAATATTAATAAAAACGTTTTCTTTTCTTCTGCCATTTTCATTTTTTTAATTACCATCACAGGAGCATTCTTTCCTGAAAGTTTATCGAGCTTCTTCAATACTGTGCAATCGTGGCTGATTCAAAAACTAAGCTGGATCTACATCCTTGCCGTAGGCTCGATTTTGTTCTTCTGTATTTATTTAATGATGAGTCGACTCGGTGATATTAAACTTGGACCAGATCATTCCGAACCTGATTATTCATATACCTCGTGGTTTGCCATGCTTTTTTCAGCTGGAATGGGAATTGGCCTTTTATTCTTTGGAGTGGCAGAGCCGATGATGCACTTTAGCTCACCTCCCATCGGTGAAGCATCCAGTATTGATAGCGCTAGAGAAGCCATGAAAATTAGCTTCTTTCATTGGGGTCTACATGCCTGGGGAATCTATGCCCTACTTGCAGTTATCTTAGCTTACTTTAGTTATCGTAAAAACCTTCCACTCCTTCCTAGATCGGCACTATACCCTTTTATTGGTGAAAAAATCCATGGCAGAATTGGTGATGTAATTGATACCTTTGCAGTGATAGGTACAATGTTTGGAGTTGCCACATCTCTTGGTTTTGGCGTGGCCCAGGTCAATGCAGGACTAAACTACCTATTTGAAGTTCCACAAAATTCTATAGTTCAAGTTATCCTTATTGCCATTATCACCGCCTTCGCCACTGCTTCAGTAGTTTTAGGCCTAGATGGTGGAATTAAAAAACTATCTCAAATAAATGTGATTTTAGCCGTCTTCCTAATGGGAGCCATTTTATTCTTGGGCAGTACTGTTGATATCATGCAAGCCTATGTACAAAACACAGGCGCCTATCTTTCTGACATCATCTACAAAACCTTTAATATGTATGCCTATGACAAAAAAGATTCTTGGATCGGTGGATGGACATTACTGTATTGGGGATGGTGGGTTTCTTGGTCGCCTTTTGTAGGAATGTTTATCGCAAGAATTTCTAAAGGACGAAGCATTCGTGAATTCATGGTGGGAGTTTTATTTGTTCCAACCGGTTTCACATTTTTATGGATGACTGTATTTGGAAATTCCGCAATAAAACTCGCTCTAGAAGGCAAAGCCCAAGAGCTTTTAACCGCAGTAAACACCAACGTTCCAGTGGCACTTTTTAAATTCTTGGAGCATTTTCCATTTTCGTCAGCTTTATCTTTGTTAGCGGTAGCATTGGTAATCACTTTCTTTGTTAGTTCCTCAGACTCAGGCTCTCTAGTTATAGACACCCTAACTTCTGGAGGAGCAGAAGAGCCTCCGGTTTGGCAAAGAATTTTTTGGGCAGTCACTGAAGGAGTAGTAGCCGCGGTCTTACTACTTGCTGGTGGACTTGAAGCCTTACAGACCATGACCATTGCTTCTGCATTTCCAATGATTATCATGATAGGACTGGGAACCATTGGTCTTTTGAAAGCATTAAAAGAAGACCACTTGCTTTTAGACTCGGTACAAAACCACACAACAAGTGTTCAATACACTCAAGCAAATGCCAGCTGGAAAGAACGTTTGTCTGCCATCATAAAATATCCTACGCAAAACTCTGCTAGGTTATTTTTAAAAGATACGGTATATCCCGCCTTGGCAGAGGTAAAAGATGAGCTCTTAAAAAATGGCCTTCAAGCAGAGCTAGTTGATAAAGAAAACTCCACTCGCCTCCTTGTAAGTAAAGGTGAAGTAAATGATGATTTCGTATATGAAATTTTATTAAGAACTTTCGAAACTCCAGACTACGCTGAGCAAAACCATAAAGAGTTTTTTCGCGCAGAAGTTTTCTTAAAATCTGGAGGACAGGATTATGATGTATTTGGTTACACCAAAGAGCAAATTGTCGCCGATGCGGTAACTCAATATGAGAAGCATTGCCATTTCTTACACTTACAATCAATGAACTCAACTCGCTAAATGAATACAATCAGAAAAAGGATTCTCTCCTTTTTCTGATTGGCCATAAACAAAACTCCTAATAAAACCTAAAGACTCTCGACTTAAAGCCTGAAGCCTAAGTCTTAATTCGATACAGATTTGTGTGTATCTCGTTTAATGTTTTCAAGTTAGGCCTAATTCCAATACAAAATTATAAAAGCCCCCTAACATTTTACGTATTTATATAAAAAAAACATTTCCAAGTACCGATATCTAAGGCATGAAAGCACCAGTATTTCCCCATGATGAACTAGAGCGATTGGACGAGTTAGAATCCTTCGAGATTCTAGACACAGAAGCTCAGTTTGAATTTGATCAACTGACCGAATTGGCGCAGAAACTTTTTAATATGCCAATCGTATTGGTCAGCTTGATCGATTCTGAAAGACAATGGTTCAAAAGCAAACAAGGCCTGGAGGCCTGCGAAACAGGAAGGGATGTTTCTTTCTGTGGGCACGCAATTCTTAGTGATGAAATATTTGAAATAAAAAACTCCATGGAAGACGAACGCTTTGCAGACAATCCTTTGGTTACTGGTGATCCAAGAGTGATTTACTACATTGGCTGCCCTTTAAAAACACCATCTGGATATAAGGTTGGTACTCTTTGTATGATTGATCAAAAGCCAAATTCTTTAACTGATGAGCAAAAACAGACCTTCAAAGTATTAGCCGATCAGGTTATGTCACAAATGGTTCTTTTTCGCCAAAACAAACATTTAAAGTACAAAATGGAAACCATTGAGGCTCAATACCAAACCATCTCTGAAAACAAAGCTCGACTCGTAAACAACGCTCGTCTAGCATCTTTAGGTAAAATGGCCGGCGGTATTGCACACGAGGTAAATAATCCTTTAGCCATCTTAAAAATGGCCTCACGAAACTTAGTTCGAGAGATCGACTCAGAAACTCCTAACAAAGAAAAGGTTTTGAAATCGACAAAAACAATTGATGATACTGTGGTACGAATTAATAAAACCATTCAGTCTTTAAAAAGTTTGTCGCGCCAAGCAACCGCCGACCCGCCAATTGAATCTAATATTCATGATATCATTGAGAACACCTTATCTGTTTGTGAGGAAAAGTTTAAAAACCACCAAATCTTTTTCAATGTAAAAGAAAACACAAACCCTAAAGTATTGTGCCGGCCAAATGAAGTTTCTCAAGTTTTGTTAAACCTCTTGAACAATTCTTATGACGCCGTAGAAGAACTTGAAGACAAATGGATCCAAGTAGTGACATCCATTAAAAATGATAAGGTTTGTATATCAGTAATAGACTCAGGTAACGGAATCTCTCAAGAAATAGCAGCCGAGATTATGCAACCGTTTTTTACGACCAAACCTATTGGAAAAGGTACTGGCCTAGGTCTTTCCATCTCTAAAAATTTACTAGAGTCTCAGCAGGGTGAATTAATCATTGATCACGAATCAGCAAATACAAAGTTTGATATTCTTCTGCCCAAGGCCTAGTAGGTATGAGAACAGCTTCTTACTTAAAAGCTTTAAATCAAATTCAAGCCTGGGATTCAAGGACTTTTCTGCGACTTCCCCACTCTACTAAGAGAATAGAAATAAAGCTACAACACAAATATCCAAAGACCAAAGGCAACACATCGCCATCGTAAAAACTACCAATCAATGTACCAACAATAACGGATACACCGGTTTGTACAGCGCTGATCACTGAGTTTGCCACTCCTGCGATATGTCCAAGTGGCTGCAAAGCTAAGGCATTAAAATTTCCAAATAAAATTCCCACACAGAAAAAACTAAGTGCCATATAAATCAAAAACATTACTAAACTTAAACCACCTGGGATTAAGGAGTTAGCCAACAATCCCAAACTACTTAAAACAAATAAAACTCGCAAAGCGTATTTACACAAAGCAAGCATTCCAAAGCGTTCCACAAGACGACTATTCATGAAAGAGGCGCTACCAATACATAATGCCAAGCCTCCAAAAGCAATGGCAAACTGATCCCCTAACTTGTACTTCATTTGAAAAATTTGTTGCGCTAAACTTAAATAACCAACAAAAGCTCCAAAACTAAAACCGGCAGATAATAAATACGGCAATGACTGCCTATGGGTAATTGTCTCTTTGACACCACTTAAAATCCGATTCAATCGAAAAGGAGCGCGTTTTTCCTTTGATAAAGACTCCGGTTGACGCAAATAAAACCAAAGCATGGCAACAAAAGCAATAGAAGCCATCACCGAAAATATACTTCTCCAATGAGAAAACTTCATTACCAACAAACCAAGGCTTGGTGCAAAGGCTGGAACGATAATAAAAATAATCATGATCAAGGACATGATTTTTGCCATTTTATTTCCTGAATATTCATCACGAATCATTGCAATGGTAATGACTCGAGCAGAGGCTCCACCCAGGCCTTGCAAAAAACGCCCTATTAACATCCATTGAAAATCTCCTGAAAAGTAAGAGATCAAACAGCCAATGATATAAATGGCACCACCTGACAAAATGGCTGGTTTTCTACCAAAAGAATCCGAAAAAGGTCCAAAGAAAATTAAACCTAATGCCATACCAGCAAAGATACTTGAAATAATGTATTGAGTGTCATTGATATTGCTTAAACCTAAGTCTTTTCCGATAAATTGTAAAGCTGGCAACATGGCATCGATCGCAAGTGCGACAAGTGACATAATTAGAGCCATTAAACTTACAAATTCTCTCTGACCTAATTTTGATTGAGTCATCTGAAGCTCCTGATTGGGACAGTATAATCAGACTTATGCAAATGTACTATGAATAATTACTGAAGATGAAAAAATAAATGAAAAAGAAATAAAAATGAGTCCCTTCCTCTACAGAAGGGACTCCCAAGACTACGCAAACACCTTAGAAAAGCTCAATTTTTGCTCCTTAGCAAAAGGGGGGAAAAAGACTTTCGTCTCTGTAATTTTCAAGGCTTGCTGAACAAAGTAAAATAAAATGGAAAGGCTTTGGCTTAGCTCTTTTGGATCTTTTGCCAATTTGGGATTTAGTTCAACTAAGTCTATACCAATTAGCTTGCATGATTGGTCCAAACACTCAAAAAGTCGATGGATCTCATTTAGCCCAACACCGAAGTCAACAGGCACTCCAGTCGCACTTGCTAATTGAGGATCTATGGCATCAATGTCAAAACTAATATACACAGGGCGCTCTCCCCTCGGATTGATCCTGTCCCAATGCGCTAAAAACTCACTGGCAAATTGCTCTGACTGCCAAGCTCTAGAACTAAAGTGTTTTATGTTTTTCTCACGCAAAGTCACTAACTCAGATGCGTCCAGATCCCTTAAGCCGAGGTAAATTAAATCATCAGGATCAAGACACTGAAAATGCTTACAGAAATCATCCCAAATATCGCCTGCCTTGGCATCATTCACACCAAGGCAAGCCGCCAATGGCATACCATGCAGACTTTTTGTTGCAGATTGCTTTGCGGTGTTCACATCTCCATGAGCATCAATCCACAAAATAATTGCATCAGGATAAACTTTTTTTACTGCGTGAATGCTTGCCATCCCCACTGAATGATCACCACCCAGGTGAATATTAAAATCATTTTCTTTGAGAGAAACTTGAATTTTTCGCGAAAGATTTTTCAGATAACGAAAAGCTCCTCCTCTTTGCCAGAGAACTTCTTTACTAAAATCTTGGTGTAGATCACCATAATCAAAAATATTAAAAAATTTCTGATTCAATAAATCTCGTAAACCATTATTTCTGATACAGGATGGTCCCAGCTCTACCCCTTCTTTGGTTTGACCAAGGTGAAAACTGGAGCCAACAATGCCGATGCTTGAAGAACTACGCATGATTCACCTCTGGAAAGTACCTACGTTGGTATTTATCATTTATTTTACGAAGATCTAAAATCGTTAGAAAATCAAAACAACCAAATTTCCTATCTAAAGCCGGGCTGACTATTACCTTTGCTCCTGCTTTGATATAAGAGTTCATCAATGGTGGAATCAATTGAGTTACATCAGTATCCACCGATATTGGGTGATAGTCTTTTCTTTTAAACTGATACTTTTTCCTCGGCTTTATATCAAAAGCATTGGTAACAATTCCTTGGTTAAAAAAATGCACACTCATAGACTCAGCAATCATTCGATTTAAACTTGCTATAGATGTGCAACCAAAGATATAGCTCGCACCGATGGACTGTGCGTAGGCACCAATTCCTTTCCATATCAAATTAAGACTGGTTCCATTACGAAAGTCTTTGGCAATACAAGCTCGTCCCAGCTCCAATTTGATTCCAGGTGTTTTTGTAAAGTCTGACATTTCAAATTCAGATTCAGAGTAAAACTCATCACTGAACAAGTTGGTTAAAATACGGTAAGTTCCAATGCACTTTCCAGTCTTTAAGTCTTTTAAGACTAAATGATCACCAAGAAGGTCGTATTTATCAAAATCGAGTCCGAAGGATTTACCACTTCCATAAGCTTTTTCCTCAAAAAAAACTTCTGCTCTTAAGCTTAAAACCTCTAAAAGCTCAGCTTCAGTTTCTGCTGTTTTAATCTGGTAAGCTCCAAGACTTTCATTGATCAAAACTTTTGTTTGGAAAGACTTTAACTTTAAAGCTACCAAAGCTCTTCTAAAACCGTGATACTTCCCTCTCGCACTTTCAAAACTTGTCTTAAGCATTTCTCCCCCTCCTGTTCATGAAAAAACTTAAACTGTAAGTTTCCATTCAATAAATGCTTTTTCACTTCTGCCCAAGATCCCCCACTAGGCAAAACAGTCTTCCATGACGAAAAGTGTTTACGAATATGAAAATCAGAGTTGGCAATCTTTGGCAAATCTGAGTTCATAACTTCTTCAAACAAATAGCTTCCACTTGCCACTTCCCACAAATCACAAAGATCCCGCAGGCTTTCGCGATGGTTCCACAAATAGTAGGTTTGTGGCTCATTAACTTTTGTAGAAACTGGATGAGCGGCTACACTCAAAGCACCTTGTTGACGAATGCCTTTGAAAATGTTTTTGATCTCTTGATCAGGATCAATAAAGTCCTTGATCCCAAGAGCCAAAATATGTGCCGAGCGAGCATACTTAAACGAATTGTAGGTAATTTCCACCCCCGGAATTACCAGCATATTGTATTTCAAGCGAGCGCGAATCGCTTCTTTCTCGATCTCTTTTAGATACTGATAAAAATTTTCTTCCGTTAAAGTCCAATCTAAAAATTTAGCCGATAAACCAAGAAGACTTTTTCGATCACAGAGGTGATCGGTAATAGCGATGGCTCCAAAACCAGCTCTTCCGTAAAGGTCTACGACCTCTCTTAAGCTGAGCTCACCATCGCTGTAATTCGTATGAATGTGGAAATCACAGAATTTCATCTAGTTAATCTTAAATCTGCTTTTTATTAATCCAGATAAGAGAAAGCTTAGAACGAGGTTAGGCTTGCTTAAATTAACTTCAAATACTCAAGTAGAGCTAGCTTTTGGTCCTGTGTCATGTCCAGAAAAGGAAACTCATGTCCATGATTGGATTTTCCTTTTTCTTCCGTATCGTAAATTCCAGGAGTGGAGCTTGGAATAAAATTAACATCATAAGCAGCCATTTCTTCTGTTCGATCTGAAAAATGTATCCCCATCTTTTCAAAATCCATTCGATGACCTCCTACCATAAAACGTTTTGGTCGTTCTACTGGATTCATCAAGGCCCATACACTAGGAACAGAACCGTTATGCAAGTACGGAGCTGACGTCCAAAGCAAAGTCAAAATTGGAGCTACATACTTTCCTGACTTTTTTAAACGCAAGTCATCTTTCATTTTTGTATCTAGTGCCGCATCTAACAATTCTTGGGTAATGCCCTTTTCTCTATAAGGATCTGTGCCAATTTCCTTAACATCTATGGCTTTGTTAGGGAACCAAGTGAGCCTAGGATTTTCTAAATCCGTGTTGTCATAAAGACCATGGCATCTCGCACATTGATTTTCATAAACCTTACTACCCTTTTCAGCCAGTTCCATATTTATTGTTCCAGGAAATTTAGGGCGCTCAGCAGACTCTAAAAACATTAAAGCTTCATATGCTTTGGGAATTGCTTTATGGGCAAAATCTGGAGAATTTCCAGCAGTAGGTATACTAAAATAACTAACCAAAGACGCTAGATTATAAACATGATCTTCAGTAATGTCATCTTTGCCCATAGCTACAAACTGCTCTGTTTGCTTAGGGTAATATACTCCATCGTACAAAAGACTTGATCGAAAGCCTCGATCAAAAATTACTGGTATAGAGGTAAAACCAGCTTCCGAGGAATGAAATTGGTCCCGTTTCAATAAACCAAATTGAAACTTCAAATTAGCTACGCCATTGGTAATTCCCTGTCCCCCATTTGAGAAAGGAACTGCCGAATTCATTGTTTTTTTAATTTTTTTAATCTGACTGTAAATCTCATCCATACCTAAAAAACGATGGCGACCTTTCGTTCCCAAGGCGCGCCTAAAGGTATCTCGTTCCTTTTTGTTGATTTCGGGAAAGAGTTTCAAAATGTAGTTGTACATAGCCAAAGGATTATCAGGAACCTCACTTAGGCCCTTCCAAATTTCACCAACATACATTTCAGGGTTAAAGGATGTACTTCCTAAGCCAATATACATATCATTTGTTGGAAACCCATCTTTGTCATAAGCTCGCGCCCCATGGCAAGCGATACAACCAATTCCAGAGCCTTCCATTTCTGCCCCAATAATTTTATTCTTGAGCTTTCCTCGAAAAATCCCCATCGGGACTTGCTTGGGCTGTTGTAGTTTTTTAGGCACATTTAAAATTCTGTCTGGATACATTAATCCAAAGGACTCCATCTTTTTGCGCAATTTCTTATCTCTTAGACTGATAATTTGTGAGTCCTTGAGTGAGTCCCAATCTTCGTTTTTACGATCTTCCCATAACAGAGAGGCAACAACTAATTTCCAAGGTAAAACACTAGTCTCCATAGAATGAGCATTCAATGCTTTAAAATCATAATATAAAAAATTTGTTGCACCACGCTCTTCCAAACTATCGGCATCTTTATAAGTTTCTTCCCAAAGCGCGATACTTCCTTTGAAAGCCCCACAGGCATTCAAAAAAAGGATACAGGTCATTAAAAAAAGATTCTTCATATTTCTTTCTCCAAGAATACTTTTTCTTTGGGAAGTCTAAAGTTACTAGCTAGCTTTTCTGGTGTTGGTCCAACTCGAAAAGCATTCAAAAGGTATTCGTCTGAATTTAGATGTAAACGTTTCGACCATTTCTCATTATAAAATGTAAAATCGGTCAAACAACTCAATGGGTTTAAAGAAAAACCAATTTGCGTAAACTCCAACCAAGTACGCATAAAAAAGCTACCTCTACTTATTTCATCTGTTTCTTCCTTAACCACTAAAAAAGCGATGGCTGTGGCCGAAAGGACTTTGGATTTTTCATCAATCATGGTTTTAGCTAGACCCATTTTTTTCAAAATAGAAAATATAGATGGCTTTAAAACATACTTTGCACCAAATGCTTCCACCTGAGATAAATACATCGCCTCTGGGTTCAATCCATCTTCAGTAAAACTACTATCACTTCTATCAAACCTTAGCCATTCATTTAATTCGGCCAAATAATCTTTTTGGCCAAGAAAATGATAATTGGCTCTATTAAAGTCGTTGGCAACTTCAGTGATTGTCTTTTTATCTTCGACTAACTTTATATTTGCTTTGTTCAAAAATTGACTCTTTAAGGCTGATTTTTCAGAAAAATTGGCTTTTCTAAATTTGTTTCTAACACTACGCCTATTTTCTAAAAATGGAAACAAAGGATCGGTCTCAGATACTTCCACCAATTCGCAGCGAATTTCAACACAAGGTCGTAAGCTTTGAGACAAAACTTTTAAACCAAAACCAAAGCCACTCAAGGCAATTTTCATGGTCTCAAGAGCAGCACCAATACTAACCAGATGATCATGAGAATTAGGATCTGCAAAAGGAAGTTTTCTACTCTCATCATCTGTAAGTAAAAATTCCTTACCTTTTATAAACCATTTTGCAGGCTGAGTATTATGGGCAGAAACGTATCTACTTGCCAGATCTTTTACTTTCTCCAAATCAACTGGTTTAAGCATTTAAAGTTCCTTTTTGAATAAATTTAGTCCGTGAAGTTTTTTAGCACCAAGCTTTTCCATTTGACGAAGACTTGCTGGGTTTACATCGGCGATCCAAGTGATCCCCAATTTTTCGTAACCACGCTCCTTTAGTGCACTCGTAGTTTTGTACATAATGGCTGGATTCAAACCGATACCATGTTTATCACGTACAATAGAACTAAATATCATAATGGCTCTTTTGCAATTCATCTTATGTTTCAAAAAATGAAAAGGCGTGCTCAGCTTCAACTTTGAATCGGTGGCCTTTAGAAATGGATTTAAATCAGGTATCACAATATTTGTACCTACTGGACGAGAGTTTTCATAAGCCATAAAAGAAATATGCTCATCGATAACCCACATCATGTCTTTTGCCTGAAACATGAATTCTTCTTCAGTAACGGGTACAAACATTGGGTTATTTTTGAAGCCGTCATTCAGGACATTTCTCACGTCATTCATCTGAGTTTCAAAGTTCTTTTTCTTTAATGCTCTAAATTGCATATTATCGTCATCTAGCAACTTATTGACTTTTTCCGTTTTTAAAATTTCTGGATCAAATGTTTTTAAATCCAATTCATAGGTAGTCATAGGAAAATAAGCCGTGTAGCCATTTTCTTTTAGGAACTTTGCAATGTGTGGAGGGCTGTATACTTGATCTGTATAAACCGTATTTTCAAAACCTTCTGTCATTACACCGATCTGTTGCATCGCTGTTAAATTAAAGTTACCTGAAATTTCTCGAACGCCTTGGTTCTTACACCACTGTTCCGCAGCAGCCAAAAGCATCTCGGCCGTTTCAGGATTGTCTTCACAATCAAAATATCCAAAATAGCCAGTAGAGAGATTATGCAAACGATTGGACTTTTCGTGAATATGAGCAACGATTCTACCAACGGCCTTACCGTCTCTCATGGCCACAAAAAATTCTCCTCGTCCGTATTTGGAGAACAAGGGATTTTTGGTCGATAAAAATCTTTCTAAATCTGATTTTAAAACGGAAACAAATGGAGTCTTACGCCCATAGGAGTTTTCGGTTACTTCAAAAAAACGTTTTGGAGAGTTTGATTTTATCTCAAGCATTTAACTTCCTCATATCGAAATCTTTTTGTTCCTCTGGTAAAAGAGATTTTAAAAAACGACGTACTAAAAATCGGCGAATCGACCCAATGATAAATCCATAAGGCCTTTCAACCTCAAAACGATAAGGGTTAAAAAACACCCCTTTATAATCCGCCTTGGTTTTCTCTCCTAATATGATTTTTGTAGCTTCATAGGCCATAAAACAACCTGTAGTCCAAACCATAGGCGCAAAAGAAATTCTCGATCTAGCACCTGAAACCATTTCAGCCGCTACGTCCAAAACAACATGTTTAGCGCTACTGGAGTGAACGAGAACATACTCAATCTCTTTTTGAATGCACAAGCCCCACTCATCTTCTGTGACTTCATTTAAGTTTTTGCCATAAGTCGCATAGCCTAATGTTTTTTCTGGTCTTGGATCATTAGGTCCAACCACATAGACATTCGGTAGCGTTGAAGCAAAAGCATCAATCACAGTTTTTTTATAGCGAGGAGCAGAGCGCAAAAGATGCACACTTGCTTTTGCATCATCACAACCATTAATTACTAAATCCACATTGGGTAATATTTCATCTAGCTTCTCTGACCACTCTTTGCCAAACAGCTTAATGTTTATGTTTGGATTAATATCTAGAAGGCTTTGCTTTGTAGCTTCTGCTTTTGGTACTCCAATTGTATTTCTGTTTGCAAAAATTTGACGATTAAGGTTGGACAGCTCAAACTCATCAAGATCGGCAATGATAAAATTCTCTACTCCAGCCCGAGCGAGACAAGCAACTGCTGCTCCCCCCATTCCGCCGACACCAGCAACAAATATTCTTGCTTCCTTAAGCTTTGCCTGCTCTTCAAGATTCACAAATCCAATGTTTCTTTGAATAAATTGACTATAGTCAAACATCTTCACCTCAAATTACTAGTGGTAAATCACAACTTTCATCAAGACTCACCTGTTGATTAGGAATAAACCAACGAAGTACAGGCAAGATCATAGCCGCCAAACTAAAAATTAATATATTGATCGACATTTGCAGTCGAGTTTGTCTGGATTTTTTACTTTTAAACAATTGAATAAAGGTGCTTGGAGATAGTTTTCCAATTTGTACGAAATCATCGCCTCGTTCATAATCTAGGTGCTCTTCGCAAATTTCATTCACGACAGGATTTCTATGCTTAGGGGCAGCCGCAAAACTTTTCTTTAAATGATCTGCCCCACCTGTATAGGAATTTTCAATGATTTGCATCTCCGAATTCCATTCTGCTTCTTCACCGACTCCAAACACGCTTTTATGGTTTTTATAAAGCTGGGTAGCAAGATAACGATGGTAAAAGCCTTGTTCAAACTTTCTGGAAGTTCCTGGGTAGGTATAAAAGTAGTTTGATGCCACCAAACCATAGACTGCTGGAACCTGCGTTACATTTGACACCCAACAATCCCTGAAACCACTTTTAATAGAAATTAAAATATTGGGGAACATTGCTAGTAAATAACTAACGCTTTTTCCTTGATAACTAGGATCAACAAAAATAAGTCCTAAATGTAGAAGTCGCTCTTTAAAATTTCCAGACACAATATCAACATAACTTTGCGCTGAAAATCCCACGGCACGTTTTTCATTTTTATCAATAGCAATGGAAATAACCCGAGTTTTTAAATCCTCTCGATCTCCCAATAAACAACCGTATTCTGGCATTTCTTTACCGTCTTGCCCCGCCTTCGCTACCTCTAAAAGCATATCTGTAAGCTCTTTCAACTCGGCATCGCTAGCCCATAAACCGGGACATTCGTAAATTAAAAAATCCAGATCACAACTAATACTTAGGCGAACTTTGAATCGATCTGATTCAAAAAGAAGAACGTAAAAACTATGTACGAAACTTTTTAAACTATCTAGCATAGCATATTCTCCTCTCTTCGAATGTCTTTGATTTCAGGAGTCTTTTTCATTTGTGCTATTTGAAGCTCTAGGATTAACTGGGTAAGCTGTCGCGCCACGAGGGACATTATCGAGTGATAATAACTCACATCCATGAGATTCGAAAACTTTGCTACAAACACATTACCGGTATCGCCTAGGACACACAAAAAATCACAATCGGTATATCGTAAAATAAAATCTGCTGCTTCTAATTTTTTTCGGTCTTCAAAACGAATTTGAGGATCCATCAGGTCTTCGGCTATTCTTTTTTTACTTAAAACCAATTCCCTGTGAGACTCCGAATAAGCCATGTCCAAAAGTTCATTTTTTCTTAAAAACTCAGCGGAAACTAAATGTACTTTTGTTACCTCGCCCCAATTACCAATAGCTTCTAAATAAGAAAGCAAATCACGCTGTGGTAAGGCATTAATTCTCTTTATGAAACCATTGTTATCCCCATCAGAGCTAACACCGGATACCTGACATAAAATATTTACGGGAACAAAAAACAGATACCCAATACTTGCTATTTGTAGTGCCACACTGGAATCGAGATCTTTAATAAATAGCTTCATGCAAATAAAACTAGTGATTGGAAAAATTAAATACACCGCTAGTTTTGCTAAATGGCGCCTCATTCGGAAAGCACCTTGCGAAAAGAAAATTGCTGTCAAAAAGTAGATCAACATTAGAGTTGGAATTGAGCTCAATTTTACATTTACCCATCCAAATCGACTACTCCAATCCATAGCTCCAAAAACTAAGCCCATAACAATGCAAAAACCAATGGCACGAAAAATACCTGCTTCTCTGCGATTCTTCGCGCTAAAACTTGCGTAATAACTTTTGGTTGCTAAATAGATGAAAGTGATAGAATGATAAAAGGCAAAACTAGATTTCCAATAAGCACTTTCGAAATTTTCTGGATTAAATATTCCATACAAAATCACTAAGCCCTGTAATAGTAAATACACCTTAAACCAAAGTGCCGTGGCTTTATGAGTGGCCTCTTCTATAAATAGGGTTAGAAAAAGTGGGACCAAAACGAAGCCTAAATAACTAAAGGTATAAAAGATGCTATCATCATACATCCATACCAAACTCCTAAAAAAGTGAGCTACCGCTAAAGAGGCTAAAGTTCCAATAAAGATTTTATGGACTTTTTCTAGGCGAGACTTTTTGTAAACACCCCAGGCTAGAAGTACTGATGAAATTACAGTTAATAAACTGACCGTCCAATCAAAAAGAAGAGCTTGTTCTGCTAGATTTGCAAATATCCTCATAATGAAGCGACTCTAACACTTCATGGCCAGAGGATGGCAAAAAACTTCTAAATCTATTCAATTTTGAAGTTTTTGCGCTTTCTTTTATTACATTTTTATAAGCCACTATAAACAAAGCTTATTAGAGAAGATCCAAACTCAATACATGAGGATGTTTTGCCTTGAGCCTGGTAACGCATTGGTGCCCATGGCTTACTAGAACCACGTCTATTCCCAGCTCTTCACCCACTTCTAAATCGTGAAGTGTATCACCAACCAAGACACTATCTTCTTTAGAAAAACCAGATGCAGCGATCAACTCTCTACCTCTATCAATCTTAGAAGCGGCAAATTTATCGGCAATACCGTATACATTGGTAAAGAAATGCCTCAACTCAAACTGATCAATCAAAATGTCTAAATTTTCTTGATCCGTTGCTGATAGAATGGATTGCGTTTTTTGATCGCTTTGGTTCAGCTTTAATTGTTCAAAAATAAATGGAAAAGGCTTACAGCTACTCGCACCTTTCATCCAGAAAGATACAAAATCATCACAAAGTTCAGAAAAACTTCGTTGTGTGTAATCTACACCAAGTTCATCATAAAAATCTTTAACAGGAAAACCAAACTGCCTTTTATAATCGTCGAGGCTCAAAGCCGCAATATTTTGGTCTTTCAATGTATGGTTTAAAGTGGCAACGGTATGCTCTAAATCATTTAGAATCGTACCATTCCAATCCCAGATAATGTGCTTTTTATTTTCAAAGTGCTTTGTAAACGCCATAAGTCCTCTACTTTCAAGGACAACTAATTAACAAACTTGGCTATAACTTACTAGGAATAAATGCTAATTTTCGTCAGACTCTTTTAAATGCAATAAAATTCTTTCAGCAAGAACCTCGTTAAAGCCTGGAAGTTTTGCCATTTCTTCAATGCTCAAACTACGGATATCATCAAGACTTGGGAATCTTTTTAACAACATTCGTTTTCTTTTCTCTCCCAAACCAACCACATAGTCTAACTCACTCTCTAATCCTTTTTTATCCCTTAACTTTCGGTGGTATGTGATTGCAAATCGGTGCGCCTCATCTCGTACGCCTACTAAAATTTGGAAAGCGCCTGAGCTAGTAGAAAAAGTTACTGGGTTTTCTCGTCCTGGTAGATAAAAACGTTCTTCGGTCTCTTCGATTTCTCTTTTATCAAAACCTAGTCTTTTTACTCGCGCTTTTGCAAGGCCAACTACTGGAATATACTCTTTGTCCAATTCTTCCAAAATCTTTCGTGCCATTCCTAATTGCCCTTTACCACCATCAATAACAATTAAATCTGGCTCTCCCCACTCCTCGTGCTTTAAACGGCGTCCAACGACCTCTTTCATTGCCAAGAAGTCGTTGTTTCCCTCAAAGCTTTTTATTTTAAATCGGCGGTAGTGATCTTTTGCGGGTGAACCATCTATAAAAACAACTCCACTTGCAACCACCTCTTTTCCTTGAAAATGTGAAATATCAAAACACTCAATGCGCTCTGGCTTTTGAGGAAGTTTTAACTTTCTTTGAATCTCAAGTAGACCTTTCTCTTTTTGTGATGCCTTTTGCATATGCTGCTGAAAGTGTTCATTGGCATTGGCATTAGCAAGTTCCATTAGTTTTCTTGAATCTTCGTCGTGAACACCACGCACCAAAACCTTTTTGGATTTTTTCTCTTCCAACACAGTTACCATTAAGCGCGTAAGATCGAGGCCTAACTCCATCGGCACGATAAGCTCGTCTGGAATAATATTGTCTTGGTAATATTGTATAACAAAACTAGTGATTAGCTCCCTCGCATCCTCGCTTGGATCGGCTGCATTGAACATTTTAAAAAAGTGATTTTGGTTACCAATGAGTCGGCCTTGTCGAATATGAAGACACTCGAGAAGAGTTCCTCTATCGTCTCCATAAAGGGCAATTACGTCTTGATCTAAATCACTCCCCGCATTAACCACAGATTGTCTTTCAATGATATGTGTTAAGGCTTTTATACTATCTCTAAAGTGTGCAGCTTGTTCGAACATCTCATCTTTACTAGCTTTAAACATCCGATCATTTAGCTCGTTTAAAAGTTGTTCGTTTTTTCCTTTTAAAAATTTCTCGGCAGCCAATACATCCAGGGCATAATCTTTTTCCGAAATTAAATCCACACAAGGGGCTGTACATCTACCAATTTGATGAGTCATGCATGGACGCTTACGAGACTTCATATAACTATCTTTACAGTCTCTAATTTTAAATTGTTTGTTTAAAAATTTAATCGTTTGCCTTACAGCGAGACCACTTGTGTAGGGCCCATAATAACTGCTTCCATCGGGAATCACTCGGCGAGATAAATATAGACGTGGAAAATCATCTTTGGTTGATACTCGGATGTAGGGATAGTTTTTATCATCTTTTAGTCGGATATTATATTTAGGACGATACTTTTTAATTAAAGTAGCTTCGAGCAAAAAAGCTTCGGCTTCCGAGTTGGTTAAAATCGTCTCTATGTGGTCGATGTTTTGTACAAGAAGTCGAGTTTTGGAGCTATGGTCTTTTGAATCTGTTAAATAAGAACGAACCCTCGATTTTAAGTTTTTAGCTTTCCCAACATATATGACTTTGTCTGTCTTTGACTTCATCAAATACACACCGGGAGTCGTAGCAAATTCAGACACCAGTTTTTTTAACTCTTCTCGCTTTTTCTCGCTTATGGCCACGCCTTACTATAGTTCATTTTGGCCAATCGCTCCAGAGATTGTTCTCGAGATAACAGGGATTAAGATTTTTTTGATTTTTTGTTCATTTCTACAGCTAATTATCCCTTAAACTCACCTGCTCCTTGTCAAAAACTAGCGTACTTGCATTGAGTTAAATTGCCTTAAATCGCCATCTGAAGCTAAATACCAAACTTTGATTCACGCAATGAATAAGTTAAGCTCCAAACAAGAAAAGATTTGAATTTATCAATGGGAGCCCTAGAATAATCCCTATAATTCGATCAAGGAGAGCCTCATGGACTACAAAGATTTTTTTGCCAAACTATGGACTGACTACGTTCAAATTACCCCAAGTGCTGAGAAAATTCATGAGCTTCTATTAAAAGAAGAAAAGCAGATCATCAATGACCATATTGCGCTGAGAACATTTAACACTCCTGAATTAAACCTTGAGAAACTCGCTGAACATTTCAAAAAACTTGGATACAAAGAAGCTGGTCAATATGAGTTTGTAGAAAAAAAGTTGGAAGCTAAACATTTTCAGCACCCTGATCCGGAGGCTCCGAAAGTATTTATCTCCCACCTCTTGCTAGAAAAGTGCAGTGATAGTCTAAACAAAATCATAAGTAATCTTTTAACAGATGTTGATAAAGACATCGCCTCTAGAGATGACTTCATTTATATGGGTAGTCCGTGGCAAGTAAGTTACTCTGATTACCAACAACTTTTAGATGAAAGTGAGTATGCCGCCTGGATGGCTGCCTGGGGCTACCATCCCAATCACTTTACAGTTTCTGTGAACCATCTTGAAAATAGCCATTCTTTGCAGGAATTAAACCAGAAACTAAAAGATGCTGGCTATAAACTAAACCAATCGGGCGGAGAAATTAAAGGTTCAAAAGAAGTTTTATTAGAACAAAGCTCCACTATGGCCGACAAAGTTGAGCTAAATTTTACCGACAAAACTGAATTGATTCCTTCGTGCTTTTATGAGTTCGCACTTCGCCATCCTATGCAAGATGGAAATCTATACCAAGGATTTGTCGCAGCCAATGCTGATAAAATATTTGAAAGCACCAATGTGAAATCATGAGAATAATACCGATGCTTTACCGAATTAGTTTTTTAATATATTTGATGCTTGCTACAACGAGCTGCTCAGCGACACAGGAGCTTAATCTTCAGTCTCAAAAACAGACCGAGCACTCTAAGAAGCTATTGAGTATTTTTGATAAAACTTGGCTTAGAGCAAAGGAGAAACTTGCGGTAAAATCTTCGGATGAAGTTTTTTCCCAGAAAAACTATCAGCATCTAAAAAGTAAAGTGGACACATTAGAGAATCTTGAAGAATTAAAGAGTCTAATAAATGCTTTTCTAGGAAGTCTGAATGTTTCACATACACAATTCATAACTACTGAAGATCAAGATTACTACTTTTTTCAATCCCTATTCAAAGCAAACGAAGTTTCTAACCCAAAACATTATCACATAGGTCTTCAGTACCAAAAGTCTCTAGAGGGGTATCGTATTCGCTCGGTTCTGGACTCTTACCCCGCTGAGCTTGCCGGTTTAAAAAAAGGTGACCTAATAATAAAAAACAACAATGAAGTTTTTAGTCCCATGTCTTTTAAAAGTACCAAGCCTCACACTTTATTTGTAAAACGTGGGCAAGATAACTTTTCTGTAAATGTAAGCCCTGTTTTTGAAAACATTCATTATTCAATGTTAAATGCCAGCAAGGCTAGTAAGAAAATCATTAAGCAAAATGGGCACAGGATAGGTTATTTTCATCTATGGTCAGGCACCAATGCCCTTTTTGAAAAAGAATTAAAGCAAAGCATGCTCGAGGACTTTAAGGATTGTGATTCGATCATATTGGACATTAGAGATGGCTATGGAGGAGCATGGTACTCGTATTTAGATCCTTTCTACAAAGATAGAGAGTCATTTTACGCCTTTACTATAGTTCAAAAAAATGGCGATAGGTCGACAAACACAGCCCCTCAGCAAACGAACCATAACTACACTAATAAACCACTAGTATTAATTACTAATTCGGGTTCCCGCTCTGGAAAAGAGGCAATAGCCTATCAACTCAAAAAAGACAAAAGAGCCGTCATAGTCGGCGAACCTACTGGTGGCTATTTTACAATTGGTGAAATTAACTTTTTAGAAGAAACTGATTTCCTATTATATCTAGGTATCGCTCATCTAGAATTGGACGGCAAGCGCATTGAAAACAAAGGTGTGTTACCTGATGTTTATGTAGATTATTCTACAGCCCCTTATCCAAAGCGCGACCCACAACTTTTAAAAGCCCTAGAAATTGCTGAGAAAATAGCTCAGTAAGTTTTCAGTTGAGAATTGTTAGTACTTTCATGATGGGATCAAAAAATAGATGCTAGACAATCTTCTTTTTGTTTTTTATTTCCTATCGATAAAAAACACTCGCCTCCCATACAAAACAGACATTAAAAGATAGATCACAGCCCTTGATAGATAAAAATTTTTAGGGGAAGCAAACCCTAACCTAAGAATTTGCACCTTCGCGAAACTGTAAGTCGAGCATCTCTAAACGCTTAATTTCGTCACGATACTTTGCTGCCGCTTCAAACTCGAGCTCTTCTGCTGCTTCTCGCATTTTCTTTCTTAGTTTTTCAATTTCTGAATTGAGCTTTTGTGGCTTGCCAATCAAATTTTGGTATTTTAGCAAATCTTTATTTTCATCTTCTAATGGTACCGTAGAATAATCTGCCTCAAAAATCTCGTGTAAGCCATCTTGGATATTCTTTTTAATGGTTGCAGGAGTGATTCCATGTTCTTTGTTGTAGGCCATTTGAATTTGACGACGTCTTGCTGTTTCATCCAAAGCCTCTTCCATAGATTTAGTTACACTGTCTGCATATAAAATCACGCGTCCACCAGAGTTTCGAGCGGCCCTACCAATGGTTTGCACTAAAGATCGAGTGGATCTTAAAAAGCCTTCTTTATCCGCATCAGTAATCGCCACTAAGCTAACTTCTGGAATATCTAATCCCTCTCTTAAAAGGTTAATTCCTACCAATACATCAAAAGTACCAAGTCGTAAGTCTCTAATGATGGTGGTTCTTTCAAAAGTTTTAATATCAGAGTGGAGGTACTTAACTTTAATACCCAAATTGGAATAATAATCGGTCAAATCCTCTGCGGAGCGCTTAGTTAAAGTAGTAATCAGAACACGCTCTTTTCTTTTGATGCGTTCTTTAATTTCTTTGAGTAGATCGTCTACCTGAAACTTTGCCCCTCGAACTTCAACGATAGGATCCAATAAACCGGTAGGTCGAATCAATTGCTCGACGATCAAACCATCACTGTTTTCAAATTCAAAATCGCCAGGTGTGGCACTTACATAAAGTGTGCGATTGGTTAATTTTTCAAATTCATCAAAAGCCAAAGGACGGTTATCTAAAGCGGAAGGAAGTCGAAAACCATGATCCACCAGAGTGCTTTTACGAGATCTATCTCCTCGATACATTCCACCAACTTGAGGCACAGTAATATGACTCTCATCTATGATTGTTAAAAAACCTTTTGGAAAATATTCTAATAAAGTCGGAGGAGCATCCCCTGGAGATCTTCCCGTCAAGTGCCTCGAATAGTTTTCAACTCCTTGGCAATAGCCTAGTTGCTCTATCATCTCAATATCATAATAGGTTCGTTGCTCTAAACGTTGTGCCTCTAGTTGCTTCATTTGCGCGTTTAACTCTTGAAGCCTTTCACGAAGCTCGTCCTTGATTCCTTCAATGGCTTTATCCATACGATCTTTTGTATTTACATAGTGAGAGGCTGGATAAATATTTACTTCCTCAAACTCCCCAATTCGCTCGCCAGAGATTGGATCAATTCGTGAGATTCGATCAATATAATCGCCAAAGAATTCAATCCTTAATACATGACTGTCTTCATAAGGTGGAAAAACATCTACCGTATCTCCCCTCACCCGAAAGCTTGCACGATGGAAGTTTATGTCATTTCTTTCATATTGAATAAAAACTAAATCTCTTAAAAACTGATCTCTAGCCACTTCTTGATTTACTTTAATTTGCATAACAAGATCTTCATAGGAGTCAGGGCTCCCTAAACCATAAATACAAGAAACACTAGAGATAATGATCACATCATTTCGCTCTAGCAAACTTCTGGTAGCCGAGTGGCGCATTCTATCTAGCTGCTCATTTATGGATGAGTCTTTTTCGATATAGGTATCTCTTTGTGGAACGTAGGCCTCTGGTTGATAGTAGTCATAATAACTAACGAAATACTCCACCGCATTTTCAGGAAACAAATTACGAAACTCTACATACATTTGCGCGGCGAGAGTTTTATTGGGAGCGATGATTAAACTAGGTACTCCTAGCTTTTGAATGGTATTAGCCATGGTAAAGGTTTTACCACTTCCGGTAACCCCGAGAAGGACCTGCTTATCGGCACCTTGCTCAAAGTTTTCAACCAACTGTTTAATCGCAGCAGGTTGATCCCCGGAAGGAGCGAAATCGGTTTTCATTTTGAAATTAGCTCTGGTGTTTTCGTATTTAATCTTTGTTCCCATAAAGAAAACATAGCACCATTCTAAATTTAAGTCTTCTAATTTGAGTTGATAATTATAGTTGCAATGATTGCCGCATTGATAGCGGCATCAGAAGCCTCTTCCATCATTTCCTCCAGAGCCTCAAGGCTTTCTTCGGCAGCAATTTCCTCGATTTCCTTTCTAGCATCTCCAACCTTCTGATACTTTTGGCGAATGACTACTGTTTCCAACATATCCACTAGCTCTTGTTTAGTTAAACTAGTTCCTTGATATGATCTGTCGTAAATCTCATCAAATGCCTGACGTATTTCACTCAAGGTCATTTTTAACTTAGCCCCCGCGTGAATCGCTTCACCGACAGTCGTGTAATTAGCACTTTTTGCATTATGATAAATATAAGAAGATTGCTCAAGAACCAAATCCATTTCCAATTGGTTCTTCTGCATAACTTCTCCTAAAAGGATAGATCCCCCTCTGTCATTGTCTGACTTCTTATAGATTGTTTTGATATTTTCAGCTAACTTTCGAACACTTTCTGAACTGGTATCACTATCCGTTAACTTAGCAACCAGTAATATTACTCCAGCAATATCTGAATCTGAAACTACATCGTAGATTTCCTGAAGCAAGCCTTTGGCCTTTGCTAAATTATCCGTAAAGCTTCCCTTTTTAAGAAGCGAGTACATATAAATATGAGGGGTAAAACTCGAACTCCAAAAACCAGCGACGTCTCGAGCCTGTTTAAAATAAGAATAGTATTCATTATAGATCTCTTTCCAATTACTTTCATTAATTTGGATATTTTCACCTTCTAGGTTTCTAAGTCGAATGTCTGAGAAAATTCCATTCAAAAAAAGTTTAAAATCAACTGTATCCGATGTGTCCCAACTAGCTTTTTTTAAGAATTCAGCCATCACTTTGGAATTAATATTTAATACCAGCATCTCATATGCAAATTCAGTCGCATTATCACCATCAATTGTCCAACTCTCTTTATAAAGTTTTGTTGCTGTTTTCGCCATTAAATCAATGTGATTTTCTTCGGATTTGGAGAGATCCTCTTTTCCCTGATTTTTCAAATAGGATAAGTATCTATTCGCAGATTTTACAACCTCCATCCTTTGTGCAGCAGTAGCCCCCTTCATTTGTTGGCGAGCTCTAACATAGTCATTTACAATATCTAACACTGCTGGAGTAGAGTACTCTTCCATATTTATGATATTACTTTTCTCCGACATTAGATTGTCCCTTATAAATTCATTATTAGGAAAACGATCCCTCAAAGCTCTTTGCAGACTTGCAATACTAGCGACAGAGTTTACCTGAAATAAATCATGTTTTGAGTCCCCTCTGTGATAGGTAAAGTAAATATCAAAACCTGTGGTCTTACTAGGACTGAGATAAAAACGAAATGGTCCATCTTGCATAACCTGATTGGACTCACCACTCTGGACCAATTTTATAAAATCTGTACCCAGTTCAGCAGTTCTTCTATAGATTAGGTAGTGTTTTTCGGGGTTCTCCAATAACTCTTTCGCTAAATCTTGAAGGCTATTAATTTTTGTTTCCTCAACTTCTAGAAGCCTTTTTGATCGAACAGGTAGTTGCACAGAGCGGATATCATAATTATTTTTTTTCATCCAATCAGAAAGTGCTTTTCTTATTCCAGGCCCCTTTACCAAGTTAATCTCGGAGGCCATAGTTAGAGAATTGAACATCTGAAAATACAAGACATACTGTCCCTTCTCATTCTTCAAAAGGATAAGCTCATTTCCCGAAGCCGTTTTGTAAATCCTTGAACTTACTCCTCGAATGATCTGGGAAACACCCATATCATCCCATTTTCCAGGGGTTAAAACATACTCTGTTTGTAGTTCATTTTTTTCAACTGCGTCAGCCAAAGCCTTCATTAGCTCTTTAATACTGTCTGTTTCTGCAAAAAGAGCTAATTTCGAAGACCCAGCCAATTTTGCAAATAATCCGTCTTCATGGACTTTCTTAAATTTATAGTTTAACCTAGCATGTTTAGTATTTTGAGACGTACTGGCAGATAGTTTACATTCAATTTGGTCCGCAAAAAGACTCCCACTAAAAATAAAAATCATTAAAATATACTTAGTCTTCATAGAATTCCTTTTGGCATTAAATTCAGTCGGTGACAATTAAAGTTACCTTCACTTAGGCTCAAAAAACACACAATGGTCATAGAGAGCTATCATTAGTTTCATATGAAAAGTCTATGCCAAACAAAGCGAACATCTCCACAGAAGAGCAGACTACCTATCACAATAATTACAGAAATTGAATCAGGAAGAAGCTGTCAAAATTTTCGACATCCTTATCTTTCTTACCTGATGCGCGTAAACGCAGCGCTTTGCTGCTCAAAAATTATGAATTTAAGCAATTAGCCCTTAAATTAAGTCTACAGGAGAACACATATGGAATTTCGAGAAATCTTACAGCAAGAATACATTGAAAGACTTAGGAAAAACCCTAAGTATTCCATGCGAGCCTACGCCAACTTTTTAGGGATTGATTCTGGAAGTTTATCAAGACTTTTAAACGGTCAAAGAAAAGCCAATTCACAAACCATGGAAAAGCTTTCTTTACGTTTAGGAATCAACTTTCAAGAAATTGATGAGCAAGGAATTCGTAGGTCTACTCCAAAAGATTTAAGTCTTGAAATATTTAAAATCATCAGTGATTGGCAACACTTTGCCATTTTAGAGTTAATTAAAACCGATGATTTTATCAACGACACCAACTGGATTGCCTCTCGACTTGGCCTACAAAACATCGAAGCTAGAGACGCCATTGAACGATTAAAAAACGTAGACTTTATTGAAGAAGATAAAAATGGAAAATTAATCTTAAAAGACATTCACCTAAGCACCCTGTCACAAGATTACACAACGGCGGCGCTTAGAAAATTACAAAAATGCTTTTTAGAAAAAGCGATCACAGCCCAAGAAGAAGTGGAGTTTGATGATCGTCACCAAAGTACATTAACGGTAGCCGTAGCCCGGGATCAGCTGCCTCAAATCAAAGAGAAGATTAACCAATTTAGACGAAGCTTAAATGACTTTTGCGAAGCTCATAAAAGCAAGGACCAAGTCTATAACTTAAGCCTTTCTCTTTACCCCCTAACGAAAATAAAAAATGAGGAGAGATAAAATGAAAAAATTAGGATTAAAAATTACAGCTGCGGCCATTGTTCTAGCAAGTATCGGTTGTGGAAAAACAGAAAAAATCATTCAAATGCAAGACACTGGCTCTCAGCCAGAAACTAGTAATAGTCAAACTTATGGAACTACTGTGGAAGGCATTGAAACTCATGGTGGAAGCATACGCCTTGCTAGACAAGAACTCTTTCGTGATAAATTACAGTTGAGTGAAACGGCTTATAGAACAAAAAATGTAGCAGCTAACCAAGACAATGAATATGAAGTTGACAGCTATGCCTATACACTACACACCACCAAAGCTCAATTGTTTTATAAATGGCTACAACTTCGAATGGACCTCAATAAAATTCAAAACCAAGAAGTAAAAGAAATGATTGCAAGCTTGGTCGATGAAAATTCCGGTAAAAACATTTTTCAGCAGATTGCAAATTTAAAGATTGAATTAAAAGAGGTTGTCCCGTTCAACGAGAAAATCTCTAAAGATGAATTAAAAAATCATCCTCAATATGGCTTTTGTTATTCCACAGAAAATAATGAACAAAAAATTGTAACCGCATCAACAGAGCTAGGTAATTTAGATGCCTCCATTTGTATTGATTTAAAATTAATCACACAGGAAAATCCAGAGGATTCAGAACTCGTTGCTCTTTTAAGCCACGAAATAGCCCATCAATTTGGCTATACACACACGAAAGCCACACAACTGCAAAGTTTTATAAGAACTTATCTTAAAAATGATAATTTCATCCCTTATAGCCCCAAAATTGGTGCCCCAGCCAACATTCCTCTACAAGTATCTAGGCGTGACATATTGGCTCTGATTGAGCAATCCACATTTTTTGATAGATCATCATATTCAAATCTTCATGCATCAGTAATTAGTAATTTTAAATCGACGCAAAACCCTGTTTACTATAGCTACTATGCAAAGAGTGGTGAGAACATTTTTGACTCTCTAATTCAAACAGATTGTAAAGACCTGGTCGAGTGTCAGCTAAAATTTGACATTAGTAATTCTTCACCTATCACTTCACAAATTAGCGATAGCTTCAAATTTGGAATAAGTACCGGCGAGAATCTTTCCCAAGTATATACCTCAGGTGAACTGCATTTTGTTTTAAGTGCAATTCCAAGCAATGGGGTATCACCTGACCCCGAGCTTGGCCCAACAATTTACAATCTCAAAATCCCCGATGATCTGGAATACGCTAGTCAGTTTGAAATTTTCGAAGAACTAACACCAGAGGCAAAAATACATTTAAGTACATTCGAACTTTTAAAACTAGCAGAAAGATCGGGAATTGAAATTAGCCAAGGCTTAATTCGACTAAAAAAATAAAAAGCATTCAAGCTAATTTTAACCATCTTGTATAACTATAGAGTGCCAAACTTTTTTGGCACTCTATGTTTCTTTTAGAAAAGGATTTTTTCCCAGTTCATTCAGCCCTAATAGTTTGCTAAAAATATATCTCTTTAAAAATCAAACTTAGCCCCCACTAGCCTTTTCCAATAGCCTAAATCTATAGTCTCATATGCTAGAGCTATCAAAACTAATAAGTCTATTTTGTACTTAAATAATTTTTGGTGTCCCATCTAAAAATAATTAGTGTTTGGAGTAAAACATCCCGTTTTTATTGCATCTTTTTACAAAAGATAAACAGTAATGCGGCTGCCTAGTTTTTCGCCGACAATTTTTTGACCTTGAAGCCAGAGCGAAAGCTATTTAGCCTTTTGGTAACTAAATTAAAACAACTCATTTAAAGGGGTATTACATGCTTAACAAAAAAGTACTTGTAATCGCTGCTTTAGCTGCGTCTTTCTCGTTGGTTGGCTGTACTTCTGCTGACAAAAATATGCACGAGAAAAGCTATGCTAAAGGCGAAGCAAAACCGGCTAGCTTTTGGTGGCCTAACATCGTTGATCTTTCACCACTAAGAAGACACTCTCCAGAGTCGAACCCTTATGGTGATAAGTTTAACTACGCTCGTGAATTTAGAAAATTAAATTTGAAAGCAGTAAAAGCAGACATTCGTAAAACATTAAAAGATTCCAAAGATTGGTGGCCAGCGGATTGGGGACATTATGGTCCACTATTTATTCGTATGGCATGGCACAGTGCTGGTACTTACCGTCTAATGGATGGTAAAGGTGGGGCCGCTGGTGGCCAACAACGTTTTGAGCCATTAAACTCTTGGCCTGATAACGTTAGTCTTGATAAAGCCCGTCGTTTGATGTGGCCAGTAAAGAAAAAATATGGTCGCAAAATTTCTTGGGCTGATTTGATGGTTCTTGCTGGTAACGTTTCTATGGAAGACATGGGTTTTAAAACTTTCGGTTACGCTGGCGGACGCCAAGACGATTGGGAAGTTGAAATGGTTTACTGGGGACCAGAAACAAAATGGTTAGCTGGTGACAAACGTTACACAGGAAAACGTAAACTAGAAAAGCCTCTTGCAGCCGTACAAATGGGACTAATCTATGTAAATCCAGAAGGTCCAAATGGAGTGCCAGATCCTTTAGCTGCCGCTCAAGACATTCGGGACACTTTTGGAAGAATGGCAATGAATGATGAAGAAACAGCAGCTCTAATCGCTGGTGGTCACACTTTTGGTAAAGCCCATGGTGCTCACAAAGCGGATTGTTTAGAAAGTGATCCTTCGGGAGCACCCATTGAACAACAAGGCCTAGGATGGAAAAATAAATGTGGAACCGGTAAAGGAAAAGACACAATCACTTCTGGTTTAGAAGGCGCTTGGTCAGCCAACCCTACTGCATGGACAACTCAGTATTTAGATAACCTTTATAATTTTGAATGGGTTTTATCTAAGTCTCCAGCGGGAGCTCATCAGTGGATTCCTAAAAACGCCGATCAAGCGAAATTCGTTCCTGATGCTCACGTAAAAGGAAAATTCAACACGCCTATCATGTTCACTACAGATATGGCATTGAAAAAAGACCCTGGATTCCGCAAAATCACGATGCGTTTCAAAGAGAACCCAAAAGAATTTGAAGACGCTTTTGCAAGAGCATGGTTTAAACTAACTCACAGAGATATGGGGCCACGTTCACGTTACCTAGGTAAAGAAGCTCCAAAGGAGCAATTGATTTGGCAAGATCCTATCCCAGTTAGAAAACACGCTTTGATTTCTTCTGCCGATGCCGCTTCCTTGAAATCTCAGATCTTAAAATCTGGTCTAAGCAATTCTGAGTTGATTCGTGTAGCTTGGGGCGCAGCCGCATCCTACCGTGCGACAGATGGTCGTGGTGGTGTTAATGGTGCTCGCATTCGCTTAGCTCCACAAAAAGACTGGCCTGTAAATAACCCTGCTGAAGTAGCAAAAGTTATTTCTGCTTTGGAAAAAATCCAAGCCAATTTTAACAAAGCATCTGGTAACAAAAAAGTTTCTTTGGCTGATTTAATCGTGCTCGGTGGTAATGCTGCGATCGAAAATGCTGCTCGTAAAGCTGGTTCTCGAATCCGCGTTCCTTTTAAAGCAGGTCGTATGGATGCAAGTCTTGAGCAAACAGATGTAGATTCTTTTACCTACCTAGAGCCTAAAGCGGATGCTTTCAGAAACTACTATGCAAATGGAAATGACCAATCACCTATTAAAATGATGATTGAAAAAGCCGACACCTTAGACTTATCCGTTCCTGAAATGGCAGTTCTAATCGGTGGATTGCGTTCACTAGACGCTAACACTAACGCTGTTAAGCACGGTGTTTTAACAAGTCGTCCTGGTGCTTTGAGTAACGATTTCTTCGTAAACCTTATGAGTATGGACACAGTTTGGAGAAAATCTGCTACTGTAGAAGGTCTGTATGAAGGCTTCTCTCGTAAAGACAACAAGAAGAAGTACACGGCTACTCCTATAGATTTAGTGTTTGGCTCACACGCCGAATTACGTGCCGTTAGTGAGGCTTACGCTGCTGATGATGCGAAGAAAAAATTCTTAGATGACTTTGTTGCTGCTTGGAACAAAGTAATGAATTTAGATCGCATGTAATTGATCACTACAGTTAACTAATCAAAGGCTTCTCATTAGAGAAGCCTTTTTTATTGAAACACCCAAGGTAAATTTTCGAAATCAACTTGGATTTTCCATCAGACTTAAATCGGGATCTTTTTCAATAAGCAACTTAGATTTCATTCTCAGAGCAAAAACCAATGGAACAATAAATAAACTGATTATTTCGACTAGCATTCCGCCTATACTAGGGATTGCCATTGGTTTCATTATCTCACTCCCCGTTCCTGTCGCCCACAATATGGGTACCAAAGCCATTAAAGTAGTAGTGCTAGTCATTACTAAGGGACGAATTCTTCTTAATCCTGCCTTAACTACTGCCTCTTTTATCTCTTGCCACGAATGGAATCTTTTAGTTTTAAATTCCTCTTGAAGATAGGTCATCATTACCACTCCATCATCCACAGCAATACCAAACAGAGCAATAAAGCCTACCCACACAGCGACCGAAAGCTTAAAGCCACCGAGAAAAAGTAAAATCAATCCGCCAGACAAGGCCACTGGAATGGCGCTAAAAACAATTCCTGCATTGATCCAGTTTTTTAAACCGAGATAAATTAAAAATAAATTAATCAAAAGAGCCAAAGGAATGAGAATCATTAATTTTTGCTTGGAACGAACTTGATTTTGGTATTGTCCAGCCCACTCGATGGAATATCCTTTAGGTAAAACGACTGTGTCTTTAACTTTTTGCTTGGCCTCTTCTACAAAGCCTACCAAATCCCTTCCTCTTACATTTAAAAGTACCAAGGATCGTAACATAGCATTTTCCGATTGAATCATTGCAGGTCCAGTTACCACTTCAATTTTTGCTAGATTCTCGAGAGGAATATGTTGTCCCAAAGGACTTGGCACTAAGACTTTTCTCAATTCATCAATTCGATCCCGTAATTCTTTTTTGTATCGCACACGAATTCCGTACCTCTCTCGCCCTTCATAAAATTGTGATATACTCATTCCACCCACGGCAGTCTGGAGAATTCGATTAATTGTGGCTGTGTTAATGCCGTAGCGGCTTGCAGCAACACGATCTATGTTAAATTCGATATAGGGTTTTCCTGTTATCTTCTCAGCATATACACCATAAGCGCCATCTACCTTCTCAATAGTAGCGCCAATTTTTTGCGCTAAATTTTCTAGAGTCTTTAAATCCTGACCGTAAATTTTTACACCAATCTGAGTTTTTATGCCTGTGGAAATCATTGCAATTCGATTTTCAATTGGAAACAACCACGCATTTACCAGCCCTGGGACTTGAAGATTTTCATCCAACTCATTCATGATGTCATAAATGCTTTTTCCCCTTGGCCATTCACTTTGCGGTTTCAATTTAACAATACTTTCAAACATGGATATGGGGGCAGGATCTAAGGCAGTATCAGCACGTCCCAATTTACCAATCACTCTATCAACCAAGGGGTGCTTTTGAATTTCTTTATCGGTATAGGCCAATAACTTTCTAGCTTCTGTGATACTCACATCAGGGCTAGTTACTGGCATATAGAGAATCTCACCTTCATTCAATGAGGGCATAAATTCTTCCCCTAAATTAAGATAAGATACTAAGCCTAACAGGCACACTACAAGGGGAAGAATAAAAAACTGCTTTGGGTGATTCAAAACCCATCTTAAACTCGGTTCATAGATTGCTTTGATGGTTTCACTGAGTTTTCCCGTTTTTTCAGTTTTAGGCTGATATTTTAAAAAGTAAACGGCTGCAGCTGGAATTAAAATTACAGCAACAAATACACTTCCAAACATAGCTAGAGTTTTGGCCCAAGCTAGAGGACCGAAAAGTTTTCCCTCACTTCCAGTTAAAGCAAAAACTGGAAGAAAACTAACTATTGTCGTTGCTACTGCCGTAAAAATGGCAGGCCCAACCTCTTGCGCTGCAGCCTTTATGCTTTTAATTTTTTCTGAAAAACTCTGTGGCTGATCTTCATTCATTTTTGAATAAATGTTTTCTACCATAATGATGCCCATATCTACCATAGACCCAATGGCAATAACCAAACCGGAGAGACTCATGATATTTGAATCGATATCAAATATCTTCATAAACAAAAAGCTAATCCCTACTCCAAAAGGCAGAGTTAGAGAAACCAAAAGAGAGCTTTTAAAATTGATTAGGAATAAAAAAATCACCATGATGGTAATCAAAATTTCTTGAAGCAAAGAAGAATAGACCGTGGACATGCTTCTTTCGATAACTTCTGTACGGTCATAAAAAGGAACAAACTCTACCCCTTCCGGCAAACCTTGTTTCATAGTCTCGATTTTGATTTTTAATTGATCAATGACCTTTTTGGGGTTCTCTGCAAATCGCATACTGACAACCCCGCCCACAGTCTCTAGGCCATTTTCATCTAAAGCTCCACGGCGAAAAGCAGGCCCCGTTCCCACACGAGCTAAATCCTTTACGCGAATTGGAGAGTTATCTTTCACACTAACCACAACATTTTCAATGTCTTCCAGGGAAGTGAAAAAGCCTTTTCCTCGAACGATAAATTCTCGCTCCCCTTCCTCAATGACCTCGGCACCAACATCAACATTACTCTCTTGAATCGCTCTCAAAAGAGCGGAAAAATGCACGTCATAGGCAATTAATTTATTAGGATCTACATCAATCTGATACTCTTTTTTAAAGCCACCAATACTTGCGACCTCGCTGACACCTTCACTGGCTTGTAGTTGAAATTTAACGTAAAAGTCTTGGATGGACCTCAGCTCAGCCAAAGACTTTGGATTTTTGGAGTCTTTTGAGTTTTGAATGCTGTACCAAAAAACTTGCCCTAAGCCAGTGGCATCAGGACCTAGTTGTGGCCGCACTCCCTCTGGAAGGTCTTTAGTTGCGGTAGAGATCTTCTCTAAAAGCCTTGAACGACTCCAGTAGAAATCTACATCTTCTTTAAAGATCACATAGATACTAGAAAAACCAAAGGCACTGCTAGAGCGAATGCTTTTTACTCCTGGGATCCCTTGGAGATTAACACTGAGGGGATAAGAAATTTGTTCTTCGATATCCTTGGGAGAACGTCCAGGCCACTCCGTAAAAACGATTTGTTGGTTTTCACCAATGTCTGGAATGGCGTCAACTTTTGCGGTGTTTAAACTATACAAAGAAGCAATGGCTATAATAACAAAAGCCGCAAAGGTAAAAAGTCTCTTTTCTATAGAAAATCCAATGATCTTACGTAACATTTTGGGTCCTAGTGATTGTGTTCCATTTTCTTATTATCCGAGTAAGCACCCATCAATTGGGCCTGGGAGTCCAACAAGAAGTTTCCTTCCACCACCACTAGATCCCCGAATTTCAATCCTGATTTGATTTCTATAAATCCTTCTGACTCATAAGCAGTTTCAATTTCACGAGCTGAAAAAGAAGCTCCCTCATTTTTCACCCAAACCACTTTTCTCTTCCCTGTGTCAATTACCGCAGATCTCGGAACCACTAAGCTTTCTTCTTCTTTTTCAATATTTAAAACTGCGTCCGCAATCATTCCAGGCTTGAGTTTTCCAGAAGCGTTTTTAATTGTTGTTCTTAACTTTAAAGTGCGAGACTTTAAATCTAAAACGGGACTCACAAAATCGATTTCACCTGAATACTTTTCTCCGGGTAAAGCGGTAAACTCTAGATCAACCTTCTGTCCCAATTCAACCAAAGCTGAATCAAATTCATAAACATCCATTTCTACCCAAACATCTGCTAAATCGGAAAGTTCAAAAAAGTTTTGACCTTCTTTGAAATACTGCCCCACACTAGCCTTACGTTTCCTTACAATACCACTTGCTTCAGAGTAGATTCGAATCTGTTGAGGTACTTTGTTTCGCTTATACCAGGATTCAAATTGAAATTTACGAATCCCCCATTGCTTTAGACGTTCTTCTGATTGCTTCAAAATGTCTTTAAAATCAGAAGACTGAGTTTTCTCGGCCTTCTTTCTAGCCAGCAAATATTCTTCACCTGCCGTAATTAGTTTAGGACTGTAAATCTCTACCACAGGATCTGATTTATGAATCATACTTCCAGTGGACTTTACAAAAACTTTTTCCACCCTTCCGGCCACTCTTGCCGGAATACTACTTTCCTTTTCCTCAGATTGAAGAACACTACCTAAAATACGAATCTTTCGCTGCATTTTTTGTTTTTGAACTTTAAAATAAGAAGGATGAAAATGTTTATACTGGGCTTTACGAAGATTTATACTAGCAAGAGTTTTGTCGTCCATATTCATTTTTCCATGAACCTGATCCTGATCCTGATCGCCGACACTAACTTTTGTTAGATTCATATGACAAATGGGGCATTTCCCAGGCTTACTTTCTCGGATTTCAGGATGCATCGAGCAGGTGTAATAATTCTTATCAGAGCTTTCTGCATGATCCTTATGTGGAGCGTGTTGCATCTGCCCATCTTCAGACTTTTTACTTTCCTTTTTGCCAAGTTCTTTGCTTTCCTCAGCCATTACCAGCTTTGTTAACTTCATATGACAAATGGGACAATTTCCTGGTTCGGATTCACGAATATCAGGGTGCATTGAACAAGTATAAACCACCTTTTCTTCGCCACTTTTGGCTTCACTATGCTGGTGAGTGCTTTGTCCAAAAAGATTACATCCTGAAATGCTAATCAGAATTAAAAAACTAAAAATCATAGAACTAATATTTTTCATTTTTACAATGCTCCCATTAAATATTTCCAGCTTAAAATCATTTTCTTAAGTTCCTTTTCTTTTTCATTTTTTTCTTTTAGTAGACTTTGTAGTTTTAACTCTGACTGCAAAAGCTCAGTGTAATTTGCGCCGCCTAAGGCATATGACTTTGCGGTGATCTCTCTTGCGCTACTTGCAAAGTTTAAAGTCTTTTCATTAAGAACCTTCAGTTCAAACTTTATTTTTTCTATTTCCTTCTCTAAAAGGTATTTATCCATTTTTTTATTTTCTCGAAATTCTTGATAAGCTTTTTCTGCACCAAATTTTTCGTGATATGCTGTGGTCGCCTGCGCGTATTTTGTAGATGAAGTGGGTAATGGCATAGAAATAGATGCACTGACAAAATCACCATACTGATCCACTCCATAGCGTTTAGTGTAGGCTATGGAAACGTCTAAATCTGGAATCTTGTCTAACTTCACTGCCATCAACTTAGACTCTTTGGCTTTCAAATTTTCTTGTAAACTTAGTTCTTTTACATCTTTGGAGCGATTGGTATCAGTTTCAATAGAAAGACTCTGCCAAGGAATACTTTGGCCATCAATGGAACTAGCTTCTACCAAATACATTAATTTTCGAGACAATTGCTCGATACTTATTTTCTGTCTTTGAAGAGTACTTTCGACTTCCGCTTTTCTAATTTCAAACTCTAGTAAAGCTTGCTGAGAGATTTTACCGTTGGAGTACAGTTTTTTACTGACCTTAGAAATATTCTCCAACCAAGCTAAGTTTTCTTTAGATATTTGCAAGTCTTTATTGAGCTGTTCTTTTTCAATTAGTATTTGCCATAAATACCTTCGTAACTGCATAGCAAAGTCAGAAGCTCTATAAGTCGCAGCTTTTGCTTCTGCCTCTAAGGAGTCTTCTAAATGTAAGTACTTTTAGCTAATCGCCAACTTTTGACTGATGGCAAACTCCATTCCAGTCATCGGGCTTTGGTCATTTCGAAAAGTGTCTCTCGGGAAATTTTTCGCAGAAATTTTAAATCGACTATCACCAAGAGAACTCCCTGAATCCACCTTGGCCCTTTGAGCCAAAGAACTCTCTTCTAAAACTTTCAAGCTATTATGTGACTTTAATCTTTGTAAGGCTTGCGAAAAAGTAATCTCCTCAGCATGGATTGGACTAAGCTTGAATAGAAGCACCAAAGCGCTCCAAAACAATACAGTCTTATGAAAACAAAAATCTTTCATCAAGAAGCTTCTCCTATTAATTAATATTCATTAAGCCTTACGAGCCTCGATCTAGATCTGTGACAAAAAACTTACATTTCTTTTTTTATTAATGTATTTTTAGATAGTTACAGTACTTTTATTATTTTTGTCACAATTTACTAAATCTCATCGTAACAAGGTATAGAGAGTGAAAATGAACTACCTCCAGCTAAAAGACGAAGACCTCATGAAGCTCTATATTGATGGAGATGCAATGGCATTTGAATATTTGTACAACAGACACAAAGATCGGGTTTATACCTATTTAAATCGCAGGCTCCTGGATTCCCAGGTAGTCGATGATGTTTTTCAGTCGGTTTTTGTCAAATTTCATAAATCCCGTGATCGGTATTCTGAAGAATACCCTTTGCTAGCTTGGCTATATACCATTGCACGCAGTGAGACCTTAGATCATTTAAAGAAAAGAAAACTAGAAACCAGCGAATTCATCGACGAAAATTTTATGGCTGCATCCAGTTCAGAGGATTTTCATTCAGAGATTAATTTGGAGGAAGAAAAGTCTTTGAGTGACAATGAAAAAATCGCAATCCAATTAAGATACCTTTCCGACAAAGACTTTGATGAAATCGCTAAGAAACTAAATACTTCAAAGCTAAACTCTCGAAAACTAGTTTCTCGTGGATTAAAAAAATTAAAACTAAAATATTCAGGAGAAAAGTAATATGTCAAAAAATGATTTTTCTCGATTTATAAAAGAATCTTCTAAGTCTACTCCTCAACATCTATCAGACTCTGTTTTATTACACATTAAAAGTGAGCTAGAACCACAGCATAAAACAGTCTTCTTGAAGCTTTTCAGCATTCAAGCTTTTGTTGGGGTTTTGACTTTAGTATTCTGCCCGCAATTTGAATTAAGCCTGACTAACAATTATGAGCTATTTCACTACTTCCATTACAATTTCGGAGAGCAAATTTGTATGATCCTTTGTGGTTGTATTTTCTTAGGCTCTGGTGCCTTGGCCGCTAGTATGCTTATGAATAAATTTGAGTTGAAGAAAATAGTAGAGTCACAAGTTTTATATTCCTTCAGCATTGCCTCAATCGCTCTTGCTTGCCTATTCTTTCTAGGTACTCCAGCATATGATGGGCTATTGACTTATTGGCTTCTAGGTGCTGTTGGTTCCCATATATTTATTCTACCAACGGGTAAGTATCTTGCTTTTAGAAATGCATAGATAACAAACTAAGACTTCAAGAAACAAAGCCTTCCTAGAATAAAGCCCCATCGGGGCCTTGGTTTTTAACAGCAAAAATGAGTTACTTTGCCACTTCCCAATGAGTTCCCTCAGGAGTATCATGAATTTCAACTCCCATTGCCAATAACTCATCACGGATTTCGTCTGACTTTGCCCAGTCCTTTTCTTCTCTAGCTTTTATTCTAGAAGCTATTAACTCATCCACTTTTGTTACATCAATATTTTTTTGACGAATCAACATTTGATCCAAGGTATTTAAAAACTCTTTTGCTGGTTCATTAAAAAGACTCATAACAAAGCCGTATTTTTGCATAAACTCACTAAATGCTTTCGCTTGCGCAAGATGCTTAGGCTTCACTTTTTGGCCCTTCTTGTAAGACGAATTAAACAATCTCACCATACCAAAAATTTCAGCAAAAACCTCTGGCGTACTAAAGTCATCACTGAAAGCAGAATCAATTTTTGCCTCTGCCTCAACAAGCGCTTTCTTAAATGTTGGATCAAGCGGTGAATCAGCAATACCTTCTGTCTCTAAAATGTCTTCCTTTAAAGCCAAGGATGAATAGATTCTCGCTAAAGAAGAAACTGCTAAGGAAACCTTTTCATCTGAAAAGTTATTCTCCGTACGATAGTGAGTGGACAAGACCATATACTTTAAAATTTCACCATTGTACTCTTCTAGGAATGCTCTCCCTGTTTTTACATTTCCCAGGGATTTAGACATTTTTTGACTTCCAAAATTGATAAAGTTGTTATGCATCCAGTATTTTACATACTCTTTCCCACAACAAGCTTCACTTTGTGCAATTTCATTTTCGTGGTGAGGAAAAATCAAATCTTTGCCTCCTCCATGAATATCTATTTGCTCTCCAAGAATGGCTTTGGACATAGCTGAACATTCAATATGCCAACCAGGTCTACCATTACCCCATGGTGACTCCCAATAAGGCTCACCTGGCTTTACAGACTTCCATAAAGCGAAGTCCATTGGGTTTTTCTTGTCGGTATTTACTTCAACCCTAGCACCTGCTTGTAACTCGTCTAAATTTTTACCTGAAAGTTTTCCGTAAGACTCAAACTTATCTATAGCAAACAAAACATCACCGTTTACTTCATAGGCAGTTCCGTTTTCAACCAAGGATTTAACGATATCGATAATATCGTCCATATGCTCCGTCACTCGAGGATTATGAGTATGAGGACGAAGACCTAATTTATCGAAATCCTTTTTAAACTCAGCAATGAATCTCTCTGATATATCTTTGGGTTCAACACCTTCATCATTGGCGCGCTTGATAATTTTATCGTCCACATCGGTGAAATTATAAACAAAGGTCACTTTGTAGCCAATGTGCTCCATCCAATTTCTGACCATATTAAAGACAATTGCGCCCATATAATTACCAATATGCAGGAAATCATAGACGGTTGGCCCACAAACATAGAGCTTTACCTCACCGGGCGTCAAAGGTTTAAAGGCCTCTTTTTTTCGAGTCAAAGTGTTGTAAATATTTAATTCCATTGGCTTCACCTATAACAAACTAATTTGAGTTAGTTTTATTCTTACATCTTCTTAAAAAGCTACGTTGACAGGTATGTAATTTTTACGAGATGCTTTAGGTCCACACTCTATTTTAGTACCCAGCAAGGAAGCGAGTGAGGATGGGCCACGGACGGCCCCTTTTTTAAAATCCTAAATACATGTCATAAATTTACCATTACTTAACACTAGCGATTACTTTTTCAGCTCTCTCTAATAATTTATCCCTAGGGATCAAAGGCACTAAGTCTTTCAGATCAGCACCCTGAGGCACACCAACCACTGCAACACGAATAGGCATGAACAAATTTTTCCCCTTCACTTCTGCTTTGGCTTGTACCTGTTTTTGAATCTCTTCAAATTGCTCAACACTCAAAAACTCTTCCGACTTTTCAGCCACTAAAGCTTTCCATGTGCTCACGACCTCTAAAGACTTTTCCCAAGTCATGGTTTCAGCACCCGCTTCTGCCACTTCAAAACTTGCTTCACTCAAATATTTAAACGGAGTAACAGCATCCAACAAAGTCTCCATTCTTACCTTATAAAGCTCCAGAGCCTTTTCTTGCCATTTTGGATCTTGCCAAGTGCTCTCTGCAGAAACATTAATTCCGTTTTTAGTCAAAACCTCAGAAACCAATGCCCAAAGTTTTTCCGTACTAAAAGCACGCAAATGAGTTGCATTCATCCACTTTAATTTTGCTTCATCAAAAACAGCCGCTGAAGACTTGAAGCGATCCATATCAAATTCCTCTAACATCTGTGACATTTCCATAATCTCAGATTCAGATGGGCTACTCCATCCAAGTAGAAGCAAATAGTTAATCAAAGCCTCTTTGGTGAAGCCTTGTTCTTTGTACTCATTCACAGAGGTTGCGCCATGACGCTTTGACAACTTCTTTTTGTCCTCACCTAAAATAATAGAAAGGTGGCCAAATTTAGGAAGTGGATAATTAAATGCTTCGTACAACATGATTTGGCGAAGAGTATTATTTAAATGCTCCTCTGCACGAAAAACATGAGTAATATTCATAAGAGCATCATCCACAGCACAACAAAAGTTATAAACTGGCATTCCATTGGAACGTAAAATCACGAAGTCACCAACCATATCTTGTGGCCAACGAACCTCACCTCGAACCACATCGTGGTGTACGAACTCTTCAGCTTGAGGAACTTTAAAGCGAACAGCTCCTTTTTCGCCAGCAGCTAGTTTCTTCTCCGCTTCCTCTAAAGACAATGAACGACAAGTTCCATCATAAACAGGAGACTTTCCTTCAGCCTTGGCTTTTTCTTTTTTTGCTTCTAAATCTTCATCGGTACAAAAACAGTAAAAAGCCTTGCCGTCTTTTAACAATCGATCAGCATGTTCTTTATAGATTTCTTTTCTTTCACTTTGAAAGTAAGGGCCGCATTCTCCACCTACTTCAGGTCCTTCTTGCCAATCAAAGCCCAACCATTTTAGATCAGACAAAACCATATCTAAGCTTTCTTTGGTGGATCTGGCTTGATCCGTGTCCTCAACGCGTAAAATAAAATCTCCACCTTTGGCTTTCGCAAACAACCATGAGTATAAGGCTGTTCTCGCGCCACCTACGTGAAGATATCCTGTTGGGCTAGGTGCAAAGCGGGTTCTGATTTTTTGCTGCATTTAAGGCCTCCTGAGACTTAAAATTATGAGGCCGAGTTTTAGCATATTTTTAGCCTTAGCGGTAGTGCTCTTGAAGCAGGAAATCCGTAGACGCACTGAATAACTTAGCTCAATGTTATTAAGTGAATCTACTTTAGAGCTTTTCCAGCCCTTGCCAGTGCATTTTGTTCAATAAGCTAATTCTGTGACAGCTGAGTGCCCTTTTTTGTTATCTGGCTTTCATTCAGCGCCCAAAAGCCTTTTATCCTAGTTTGGAAACCCAGAATATGGTACATGCTTTGCTCCCTAAATACTGAAAGATACGGTGGATTTATGCTAAACCAAGACTATTTCAAATATACAATTTTAATTATCGAGAGACTTATGCTTTCGGCAGCTTGTATTTTAAGAGCTTCAACTTATAAATTCTTAAAATTTTTACTTTTCAGCTTCACAGTGAGCAATTTGATCTCATCAAACGCATTGGCTCAATTTCAGCAGAGACACCCCAGCTCTACAAGCCCCGCTAAGATGAGTATCGAGAACGAAAGCGCTCACTTGTTCAATAATTTTCTTTTGAAAAATTTAAGCCCCGCTAGTTCGGAAATTCAAAACCCTGAACTAAAGAGACTTTTTGAAGAGCAGTACAGTGAAATTGAAAAGGTAGATTTTTTACTAGATAAAATGGATCTCTTAAGCCCAGGCTCCGAAGAAGAAGACTTTATTACTTACTTTAACCAATCTATGGCAAATAGCAGCCGGCTAACTAGAGATTTTGCGATAAACGCTAAGCAATTGGCAAAATCCAATTACTCCCGCGAGTCCATTGCAAAAATCGAATTGAACTCGAGTATCTTAAATTATGTATTTAGAAAATACAATTGGTCTGAAAAAAACCTTCCCTCACTACTGAAGCAAAAAGTTTGTAGCTCTTTAGAAGGTTTAATATTAGCGAGTGAGGACAACTCTAAAAAAATTCAGCTTTATTATTTAAATAGTTTGGTAGAACCCTTAGAATTAACCGAAGGTTTTTATTGTAACTTGAAAGACAATCAAATCTTTTATTTAAAAGAAGAAATGTACAAGGCCATGTTGTCTTTAGATATCGACACACTAGAAAAACCCACTCCGATTGGTCATTCTCTCCAATCTCAAATCTATGACTACCAATTGATCCCAAACACAGAACTGAAAATTGATATCGATGAAAACATCGCCTTCTGTCAACCTGAGGAGCAATTGCAAAGCACAATGGAAAGCATTCAGGCCATATACAACATCCTAGCTAAAGACCAATCTTGGCGGGCCAATATGAGTGATTTGATCATATCTTTCCACAAAGGAAATCATTCAGAATGTAATACAAGGCATAGATTCCAAGGAAGAATCACTAGAGACACTGTCATTACAGAAGAGGTCATGCAAACTGTCTTAGATCAACATTTCGCTAAGTAATGGATCAAACCAATGAGAAACTTAATTATTTCTTATTCGCTTGTGGAGCCTAAAAGCTTAGTAGATGAGGTGTAAACAACTGACTTAGATTTAGCTTCCTAGGTAGTTTCTAAATTTTGAGGATAAACCAAGACTTCGAGTTCACAGAAAATCAAGTCAAATCAAATCAAAAAGCCCCGACGAAGCATCGGGGCAATGACAATAATCTTTGATTTATAGTATTTTTTAGCTAAAGAGATTCTCTTCCATTTTCAAAATATCAGAAATTTCCATATCCTCTAGAGCCTCTCTGCCTCCTTCTAAAAGGAAGCTAGTATTGGCTGCCATCTCATCAATTTCTCGACCTAAGAAATCTTCGATATCCTCTCTTTTACTAGCCTCTTCAGGGCTACAAAAACTAATGGCTTCACCATACTGAGTACCTCGACCCGTTCGACCAACTCGGTGAACGTAATTTTCTGGATTCTCAGGGAGATCATAGTTGATCACATAAGTTACATTCTTAAAATCAATTCCACGAGCCGAAAGATCTGTCGCGATCAAGACCCCAGAATTCACTTTGTTAAACTGATCAATGGCATCCATTCTATCTTCTTGGTCCTGGTTACCAAACAACATAAAACTATCGATTTGGTTTTTTGCCAAATGCTTAGCTACTCTTTCCACGCGCAATTGGGTTCTAACAAAAACGATTGTCTTTGCATCAGGCTGTTCTTTTAAGAAATTGGTTAAAAGATGTCTTTTGTTGTCCATCTCTACTTTTACCAAGAAATGATCTACATTTTTGGATACAATTTGCTCTGGAGAAATTTGAATTCTCATTGCCGAGCTTTTGATATGACTGTAAGCCAATTTTTTAATCTTGGGATTGATCGTCGCCGAGAAAAAAAGTGTTTGGTGGCGATGATTCTTTATCTTTGTTTTGATTCCCTTAATATCGTTTGCAAAACCTAGATCAAGCATTTGATCGGCCTCATCAACAACCACACAAGAGACATTGCTAACATCAAGGTCGCCTTGGTGAATGAGATCAAACATTCTACCAGGAGTGGTGATCAAAATGTCTACTCCTGATTTTAACATATCTTTTTGAGGGTCTTGCGATACTCCACCATACAAAGCAAAAGTAGAAGCTTTGGTACCTTTAGAAAGCTTCGCAAATACAGAACCAACTTGCTTTGCCAATTCTCTTGTGGGCGTTAACACTATCACCTTTAAACCATAAGTAGACTTACTCGTTTTGTTTGAATGTACTTTGTGAATCACAGGGATTGCAAAGGCGGCTGTTTTACCGGTTCCCGTTTGAGCGATCGCTAATAGATCTTCTCCTTTGAGGATTGCTGGGATCGCCTTATATTGAATGTCTGTCGTTTTATGAAAGCCCATTCTCTCAAGATTCGCTAAAATATCACTACTAATTGGAAATCGATTAAACTGCATTTTTCCGCCTTATTTGGTTCAAGCCAGAGTATAGATTATTTCCTAAAACTTACTAGCTAGCCTGTAAAAACTCCTCGAAGTCATCGTCCTTCAAGGAATAAAATCACTTTTCTTTTAGAGTTTTTCTAGCCTTAAAGAGGCACTTGGGGCTTGTAAAGCCTCCTCTGAACCTTCCTCAGGAAGCCTAATTTTCTCAGTTTCTATAATTTCCGTGAGCTGAGTAAAACGATCACTGATCTCGGCAATAACATTTTCATTAAGCAATTGCGTTTTTAGGTAGTGTTCGATTAAAAACTTTGTATTTTCAGCATTGGTCTCTGAAGGCAAGGCCTTTTCCAAATGCCTAGATCGATTTGCTTTTATTAAATCAATTCGTGCGTCACTAAGAAAACCTTGAGAAGCTTGAAACTCAACAAAGTATTCATAAAAATTAATTCCTCTATAAACACCTATCAATCCGCTTTTATTAAGATATGGCTTTTCCTCTTCTGGACGATTTTCTAACTCTAGAAACTTTGAACGAAAATTTGCCTCTTCCACATAGTCATCATTTTTCAGAGCTACTGTAAAATTCAAGCTCACGACAATATCCAGTTTCCCGATTTGCAGACTTGGCACTCCATAACGAAGGCTTACATCTAAGCCACTCTCATCCATAATTATATTCAAGTCACCTATTGCCAAATCATAAAATTCACCACTCATAATTCTTAGCAAAAGATCATGATGCACCTCATATCTAGAGTTTTTGAGTGATTGCAGAAAAGCAAAGGCTTTTGGTTTTTGCAATTGAACAATTCCCTTGTTAACTAGATCCAGGCGATGCATGCCTGAAAAAACTTTTTGACCAGTAAAAGTTAATTGTTGATCACTTGCGCTTTGGCCCGACATTTCTTCTCTGTTTTTTCTAGCAAGACCTTCCTTTTCGTTGAATGAAATGCGCTCACCAAAACGCTGTTTAGACGACTCCTTCAAGTCTTCTAGATTAGCTCCAACATTGCCATATTTGACCCTCACCATCGGCTCGTCATCAAATTCACCTGCCAGACATGAAATAGAAACTAAGATCATGAATCCAATCCTACTTAGTTCAATCATTTAAAACTCCTACTTTGCCATAAATGGTCACCACTGCCCCTTTTGGGCAGCGGGTATACTAAAAGACCTCCGTCAAATCCAATTCATTTGTCTTCCAGTGTTTATTTCGTTTTATAGTATTTATCTTTGCAAAATAACGACCACAACATTGTTGTTTTTTTGAAATAAAAATGACTCACAAAAACCTGTGAACAGGTCCAAGGAGTCATTATAGTATGATTACTAGCCCAGACCTCAGCTAAACCAGCATTAAAATTTAATTTTTATCCACTCGCCACAAGGAGTCTACAAAGTAAGAGTTTTCGTCTGTAAAATTCTTTTCGATTACAAAGCCTGTTTGATCACACAGATTTCTTATGTCTGATTCGATATACTTAAAAGAGTATTCGAGATGTAGAGCTTCATAGGACTTAAAATGAAATGCTCTTCCGATTTCTTTAATATAAACCTCTTGTTCTTCTTTTGAAATGAGATAACTCTCCATTGCTCCAAGTCTTGGATTATACACTCCAAAATGTTGAAATTTTGATGGATCAAAGTCAGCTCCAAGTACCTTGTTTATTCTGTCTAACAGATTCAAATTAAAGTCCCTAGTATACCCAGCAGCATCATTATAAGCATTGGTGAGAACATTGACGTCTTTTTTAAGGTCAAATCCAATGAGTGCCAGGTCGTTATTATCTAAATTATTCCACAATTCTCTTAAAAAAACCTGACAATGAACCTTGTCGAAATTTCCAATATTAGATCCTAAAAAGAGTACTAACTGTTTATTTTTTGACTTGTTCCTTAAAAAACGAAGTCCTGCCATATACTCTGAAACAATCCCATGAATTTTTAGATATTTATGTGAAGAGATGGTTCTATCTAACTGCTTCATTGCTTCTTCTGATATATCTATTGGGTAATAATTTACGACTTTATCGGCCTCAAGAAGCGAGTTTAGAATAATCTGACTCTTATGTCCGTCACCAGCTCCAAGCTCAATTACATCTATCTCATCGTCCTCAATTAAATTCGCCAGCTCATTTTTATTATTAGACAATATTTCAAACTCTGTACGTGTTAGGTAATAATCTTTATGCTGAGTTATTTTTTGAAACAATTCACTCCCCTTATCATCATAAAAATACTTTGGAGAGATTGTCTTAGGAGAGGAACAAAGGCCCATTAATACATCAAGAGCAAATTGTTCATTCATTGATAACTTGTTCTGGTTCTTGTCTAAATTTGAAATTTCCACTATAAATCCTTTGCTAATCGTATTCCTGAATACATCCAGCGCTGATGAGGTTCATAAAAGTTTCTATAAGTCGGGCGCCAATGGCCTTCGGGGGTGGCAGCACATCCACCCCTAAGGACAAATTGGTTGCACATAAATTTGCCATTGTATTCTGACAAAACTCCATCAAATTTTTTAAAGCGAGGGTAAGCGGAGTAATGACTATTTGTCCAAGCCCATAGCTTTGATGAAGACTTAAAATTTACATCTAACAACTCATGCTCAAATTCACTTGGAAGACGGCATCCCATAAAATTAGCGTAAGCATCGGCTTCGAAAAAACTAATATGAGAAACAGGTAAACTCATATCAGACTCATCCCAGTATAATGGGGATTTGACATCATTTTCACAGACCCAATCCCAACCTTTACTCAACCAATAAAGTGGGTTCTTATAGGCTCCTGAAGATATAAAATTTTGGTATTCACTTTTAGTAACAAGATCCCTCGAAATCAAAGCTCCATATTGATATCTCTGATGTTGAGGCCCCTCATTGTCGTAATGAAATCCACTGCCACCGTAACCAAAAGTATATAGCCCTTCTGTGATCTTAAACCACTGATCCTTCTTGTTTGAATCAAGACTAAAGTTCTCAGGATAAGTATCGATGCTGTCGGAGTAAATTGCCTTGAGATCCATTTGCAATAGCTCTTGATGTTGTTCCTCATGGTTAATACCGATTTCAAGTAAGTGCTTTAGATTTTCACAGTTTTTATTGTTTAATAGCTCTAGGATATGCTGATCTACATATTCTCGATATTTATAGATCTTTTCGCAATCCATTAAAAGAGAGCCTCGATCAGCTTGACTTAAATGCTCTCCAGCCGATTTGTAATAAGAGTTAAAAGAAAAATGAAATTCACTATCGTAAACCTGATAGTTTTCAAAATACTCACATAGAATTACTTTTTCAAAAAACCAAGTGGTATGGCCAAGGTGCCATTTTGGTGGAGAAACTTCTGCTCTAGGCTGCATGGACATTAAATCCTTGGGTATGTTTTCACACAAACCAGTAGTATGTTTACGAACTTTTTCAAATCTAGTTTTCATTCATGAACACCTTTACTATCAACGACAATTTTTCAGGCCTTACTATATTCCTCTTAGACACAGAAACTTAAGTCCAAATAGCTTCTACAATTTTCACAAGCTAAAAAGATATCCTTACACAATAAACAGCGTCTGGCCAGAGTAAGTAAACACAAGAAAGCTAATTTCAATTATCGATCGCCATATACCATTAAGCCTTTACTTTAGGTAATATTAGTAAAGGCTGATTTATTCATAAATCCCCTTATCTTCTTTTAGAAATACAATTTAGCAATTCTCTGACTAAAACTTTTTTTTAATTGTAGCTAGCAACTGTTAAAAACAGATTTTAATAAAATAAATATGACAAGCCTTGAAAATTTAATAGAAAGACCTAATCCAAAAAACAAAAAAGCCAGACTCATCGCCTGGCTTCTTTTCTTAAAATATTATGTGAATACTAAATCTGTGCTTCTGGCATCTCAGCACTTGGGCTGATAAAAACCGAACGAATTTCTTCTTCTACCTCAGACTCATCCGTATTCGTCGCAATCGAAACTTCTCTTACTAGTAAGCCTTTAGCTTGGTCTAGCATATTCTTTTCTCCAGAACTTAACTCTTTCTCACCCTGAAGGATGTAAAGGTCACGCATTACTTGAGCAATTTCAATCACAGAACCTGTTTTAATCTTCTCCATATACTCACGGTGACGACGATTCCAAGTTTGTGTATCTAACTTTTTCTCTTTCGCAGTTCTTTCTGTTTGAAGAACCGTTAAGATGTTTTCAACTTCGTCTTCACCAATGATTGGACGAAGACCTTTTGATTTTGCCGCAGCTTTAGGAACAAAAAGTTTACTTCCATTTTCAATTAGTTCGATGGCGAGGAACTCGGTCATTGAACCACATATTTCTTTGGTTTCGATGTCGACAATCTTGCCAACGCCATAACCAGGGTATACTGCTAAATCTCCAATTCCGAACATATAGATCCTCCAAATCTGCGACAGAGTAGCATTTCTAACGCGCTTAATCAATGCGCAGCAGTGTTCGCGAAAAAACTTCAGGGAAATAAAAACAAGTTTTATTAAGTTACTGAACTTATTTCAGGGAAAACAAGAGTTTTACTTTAAAACCTGAAAATAAGTCATAAACGGAGTTTGCTTAGATCTGTATTAATTACTTTAAAAACCAATTTTGAAATTAAAAACTGAAACTGATTTCATAGCAAAGAGTGATTTTATTTGAATACTCTGTGCATAAATGACCTAGGCTGAAGTTTTTTCTTCGCTTAACTATCGCCTACTAACAGTATAACATGAATTTTTTATATATTCCAGGCTTCATTATTTAAATCTCAAAGACTGACAAAAAAGCCTGAAAATAAATATTTTCTTAAGAATAAGATAATTAGTTTAGAGCATTTTTTTATTCCTAATTACGCAGCTTACGAAGACTTTTCCTTTTATTAAAATATTTTGATTCAAAATACTAATGATCTAAGCCTATTTTTTTCCAACTAATTTGAACTACCTTATCTTTTTCATTAGCTCTAAGAACAAGCCTTTGATCTGAACACTCAATCACTTCTCGAATTTTAACAGAGCCAATTTCAGATTCTCGACTCGATAGCAAAACTTTGTGTTCCATTTGATCTGCAAGCAACTTGTAGTCTGCCATATAGAAGTAGTGATCTACTACATCATCTTTATATATTTGAAAGCCCACAGACATGATTCCTTGCTTTGTATAGAGTATTCTCGCATCAACTCGAGCATCTACCTCCACCGACTCACCGTCTTCTTGAATCATCTCATATTTTTCTAGTTCATAGCTTCCAAAAACATTCATATAAACCTCATAAAAAAAGGGAGCCAATAAGCTCCCCTAGTAGTTCTTTTAATTTTGTCGCTACAGATTGAATCGAGTTAAAACCAAAGCATAAGGCTGCTTTCCGTTCTTACCATTTACAATTCTCTTAGCATTTACAATGATTCGATAATCACCTGGCTCAAATAAAGCCTCTAGTAGCTCTAAGTTATTCGTGTGATCTTTTCCACCGAGAACAACATTACCAGCCTTATCTACGACCATCAAATCTAAGTCGTTCACCAAAGCCTTCTTTGTAGAAGGTGAACCCGGAGCATCCGTATAAGCCATTGTCACAATTACTGCTGATCGTTTTGTAACACGCATTGTGTAAACTGCATTTTCACCTTCTGCTAGCCCCAATTTGTTATCACGAAGCATTCCGTAATCTAAAAGTGGAATTCTAGCCAAGTCCACACGGCCATATCCCTCGTGAACATTTGGTCGCTTCGTTAGAAGCTCTTGCCTTTGCCCCACTCCAAACTGACCCGGAAAAAGATCTTTTGCAGTGTGAACCAAAGAGGCTTTCAACAATGCAGCCGAAGGGTTCTTTTGATTTTTCACCTTCACTAGGTACTCACGCATTACCGCAGCGGCACCAGCAGTTAAAGGTGTAGCCATCGATGTACCACCAGCCCAAACGTATTTATCATTGTAAGCGCCCCACAAAACTCCAGCGTCTGGGTGACTACTTCTAGTTGATAAAATATTTGTACCTGGAGCAACTATGTCAGGCTTTACACGCCCATCAGAAGTTGGTCCACGCGAGCTAAAGGCCGCAATTCCATTTGGATTATCTGACAAGAAATCCGATGCTATCGGCTCAGCTCCCCACTTTTGTTTACCACCTCGAAGGTCTTTCAAAGGAACCTGAATACCTCCTAGCTTCGTATAGTTTTCAGAAGCACCGACTGTTAAAACATTTTTAGCTGTACCTGGAGAACTTACAGAACCCTCATCGATACGCCCATTAGCATCTAAATCTTGACCACTATTACCAGCCGCAAAGATTAAAAGCATGTCTTGGTTATTCCACATGTATTCATCAACTTGTACGGAGAAGTTATTGTAGGCTCCAAGGTTTTGTGGTGATCCCCAAGAGTTAGTATGAATTCTCGCTCCATCATCATAAGTTTGAGCAAACATATCACCGAGCTTTGTAGGTACCATGATATTATTCATCATGCGCGACCACATACCTTGAGCTACAAAACGTGCTCCTGGTGCTGCTCCAACAATTTTTCCGCCTGACTCAAGCCCTGTACCAATCACACTACCAGCGACGTGGGTTCCATGGCCTTGAGGATCTCCCCAAGAGTTTGCAAATAAAGCTACAGCATAACCTCTAAAGACTCCTCCAAAATCAGGGTGAAGTTTTCCCAATTCACCACTATCTAAACCTGTATCAGCCATTCCAACAACTTGACCAGCACCGCTTAAACCACGCTTATAAGCGTATGGAAGATTCATGATTCGAGTTCCACTTTCTAAACCATTCAGATCGCTATAATCGCCAGTACTTCTAGTTCTGAAATTATTATTTTTATTATCGGCAGAACCAAGATCAGCATAAGCGGTCTCAAATTTAGGAACAGGCTCAATCCATTCAACACCTTCAATTGCAGCGATAGAATAGATTTCATTGTAGGCGCTTACTAAATAAATTAAACGACCGTCTACATCTTCAACTCTTGTATTCTCGTACTTACCAATTTCCCTTAAAATATCTTCTTTGTTTTCACCTTCACAGATTCTTACAACCAACAAGGCATTTTGGTCTTTAGTAAAAACACTTGGACGAATTTCATTACTCACTCGAAGTTGCGCAGTGTAAGGAATCATTTTTTCAATCTTATCAGACTGTTGGTTCTTAAAAATCTCACGATCACTGGCAGAAATTTTTACTAACAAGGCATCATCTGGAATGAAAGCCTTAAACTCAGCTCCGTAGCTTTCTAAAAGTTCGCGATGCTCAAAAGAAAGACTCTCTTTAAACTGCACTATATAATAGTTGGTTTCTGAAGCTTCGGATTGTGATTTGCTAAAATTACTTTTTAGCTGAAGAGCCTCACTCTTAAGGTGAAGTTCTTTGGCAGAGGCTGCCGCGGTTCCCATTAAAAAACTTAATACTAAGCCCTTTAACAATACTGTATTCATATGCTACCCCCCAGTGTAGGGAATAATTGAACCACGCTACCATGTAAAAAATCCAGGAAATATTTACATTATGCTGAAGTACCACTCAATGAATCTGTGTGTCAGAAAATTATTTGCTTATTTAGAAATCATTATTAGTAAAACTTTTATTTTTCCTTAGTTATACTTAGGCATTTGGCAGTATTAAATTTTTCTATAGATGTGTACTCGAGAAACAAAACTAAGCCCGTTGACAAAGAAATTTGGCTTAATCATCAATCAAAAGCACCATGCTCTTTGATGGCTCTATTAAGAAACTGAGCAATGCTTCTAATTCAGTTCGTCAGCACCAAAATTGTAAGCCTTTAGCTTTGATAGAACTGGCCCACTTAATTGCGGATAGAATTTAACAACTACTGGAAAACTTTTGCTTAAAGGACTTTGACCGAATTTTGGATTTCCGTGCATTGAATATAGTAAAGGTTTTCAAGGCTTTAAAATGCTATTATCCGCAATTAAGTGGGTCAGTTAAAAAAATCTAGTAAGATCATATTTCTATGCTTTTCCATACGCCATTAAATGGACCCGCTTTCCAAAAGCTCTAAAAATCAATTTCGCTCCATAGGTTTTTTTGGGAGGGTGATTTTGGAGAATTATCTTTTTAGTATTTTTTAGTATTTTTTAGTATTTTTTAGT
>DJMA01000018.1:96928-97650 GCA_002436415.1 Bdellovibrionaceae bacterium UBA6502
TAGTATTTTTTAGTATTTTTTAGTGTCATTTTCTGAGTTTTTTTGTTCCCTTAACAAGCCTAAAAGATCTTCGATAACTGGTTGTAAACTTCCTGAGGCTATCATACTTGCTATTCCGACCGTAGTGGCCAAGCCAAGCTTAATTGTACTAATACCAGCTATAGCCGTTAGAACCCCTAAACTTCCAGCTCGATAAGGCCAGGCTTTATTATCCCAAAACTTCGACTTCCCTTTCTCAAACAAAGGACGAAAAATTTTTTCAGCAATCAAAGGTGTACTTAAAGCAAACACACTTTTGGTCTTTGCAATTTTATTTAGCTTAGAGTTCCCCAAAATCCGATGAACCGCTTTCGCCCAAAGCGCAAGCTCTGCAAGTTGTTGTTTATCCAACTGAGATAGATACTGTTTTAGGTATTCTTTATCGAGCTTTGGCATAATTTAGTCTAACAAGCTTTTATATATCTTTCAAACTTGTCGTAACAATAAGGCTTTGATGTTTTTAACTCATTTAAGGCCAATACATAAGTCTACAAATGTATTCGTAAAACGCCATATTAAAGTCTTTCATACAACTTTCAAGTGAATGAAGTTTAAGAAAAACAAATCCCAAGGATCCTCCTCTCAATACATACATACATACATACATACATACATACATACATACATACATACATACATACATACATACATACATACATACATACATACATACATACATACTT
>DJMA01000001.1 GCA_002436415.1 Bdellovibrionaceae bacterium UBA6502
TTACACTTTTTTGAGAAAGGGACCTTCAACCGTCAAAGTCTTTGACGGTCCTTTCATTCTTTCACTAGTTTTTGGGGATTAGATTTAAAATACAACTAAAAATATTGAACATTAAGCCAGGAGCTACATATTCCTCTTATATATTTTAATAATTATTACAGAAAAAAGCATTTATCTCAAAAGCAGTTTATAATGCGTCAATAACACAATTTAATAGATATTGAGGTACTCGATGAAATCTATAAGTCTTTTAATTATTGGCCTTTTAGTTGGATTGCCAGCGTTTTCCAACACAGAAAAACTCCCTGAAGAGAGATATTGGTTTTTATTAAAAAAAGAAAAAGCCTACCACTTCGTGATGGAAGTTATTAATTCCAGCCCATCCACACTTACATTAAAGTCCACACAGGTTTTTAAAAAGAATCAGTGGAGAATTCAAGTGGATACCAAAGTTCCAAAGGATCATCGCTATTACCAATATGATTCATATCAAAATTGGCCAGAGTCCCAAGACGACACCGTTTCTCTAGAATTACAACTTGAAAACTTAACAAGTAATGATGGAAAACAATATTATAGAACACGTCTTTTTGATTTTAGAGAAAAGATGGTACCTTATTTATCTGCTAGAGATGGGATTTTGTCCCACATACAACTCATCAGAGACCTATACGGTGAAGACGCTGTGTCAGGACAAGATGCCTTATGGAGTGCAAAATTACATACATTCGTCGCAAATGAGTATTCCGAGGTAGAAGAATCTTTTTATGATCGATACTCTTGGAGTAAAAAACCAGGTAAAGTCGTTGAGACAAGACAAATTCCAAACGGAGATTTTAGTTTTGATCTAAATATCAAATCTAGTGGTTTTTTCGCTTTTACCGATGGTAACAATAGAAATTCTTTGAACACTGAAGGTATAAATTCTTTTTACTTAGAAAAATCAGATCTAATCGCGGAAAAAATGTCGAAATTTCTTTTAAAGTCTGACGATATTAATATAGCCTATAATATGCGAGGAATTACTAGCTTATTGCCTCTGCAAGTATCCTACTATGATAAAAAGACCTACAAAGAAGAATCGAAAAAATGGCCTGCAGCAACAATTTCAAACCCTTATGCAAAAAATGATAATTTATATTGCGTTCGTAAATCTTCGAAACATTTTAGCTGTAGTATCAATTTTGTGTTCTACAGAAGATTACTTATGCCTGGCCCAATGGATCAATCAAATAATGAGATCCCGTGGTTTATGGTGGATAGTTTGAAGAATAAAGAAATAGACAGAGACGCAATCATAGACGGTACGCAAAAATTGGATTATGGCAGCCTTAAATACTAAATCTGTTCATTTTAAAAATCGAATCAAAAAAAATAAACTAGGGCGAATTTGCCGCCCTAGCCTCTAAAGAGAAAACTACGATACTTCTAACGAACAACACCAATAGAGTCTCAGAAAAAACGGAACTCTAAAAGGCGGATTTATCCCTAAACCAAACAAACCCAGCAAAATTTCCCCCGATCCCTTTTTACTTTCAATAAAGCCTGATCAACAAGCCGCCACACTTTTCGAACAAGAAAACTCTCTATAAAGGACTATTTTTTAGGCAAGCCTAAGGAATTCCATTGAGTCTATTATTTTAATTTGCTTTTATTCCTCCATCACAAAGGATGGATTATGAGATACTTGCTTCTATTATTATGTTTAAACTTTGCTATTAGTGCCAACGCGCAAGAAATGAATATTAAACTTTCAGAAGATGGCGTCGAGGCCTCTTTCAATGAAAACAAAAACAAAGACCAACGTTTTAATCAATGGGCCTTTCAACTTCAATGGGTAAAACAAAATTATTTCCGAGATGACCTTCGCTTAATTTACTTAAGCCCTAGCTTTGGAGAAAATGGCGACGCCGGAAAGATCGGAGCTTACCTTCACCTTAGAGAAATGATGGCTTATGAAGACAAAGGCATTTACGAGTACGGTGTTTATTACTTCGTAGAAGGATGGCGCAAAAACCTTATTTCTAGCAACATACAACTAGGTGCAGCCTTAGTGTCGCCAGATAGTTCCTTGTACGATGGCACTTTCGTAAACGCTAATTTTGCTTTTGGAGTGGCTATTAACACCTCGAACGAAAGAAATGCTTCTGCCTTTACCATTAACTACGAGTTCACAATAGTTAGCTCCTACGATATAGACAAGAGCCTTCCAGACTCTTCATCAAATAGTATTAAAAAAGACTCTTGGACAGATGGCCGTCTAATGCTTGGCTTAAGAGTTCATTACTAATCATTGAATAAAGACTAAAATAGCTAAAAAGGAGGAAGGAAAAATTCCTCCTTTTTAAATTGAACCTTTAAAAAAGATATTAGGAAAAAAGTAAAAACATGATTGAAGAACTATTAACAAGCCTCGAAACTCATAAGGAAAAATCATTCAGCTATTTTGATGTTTCAAAAGACTATGAAGTAACAATTATGAAAATTGAGAGCAACTCAAAAATCCCCTTCCATAGCCATGAGGAAAATGTCTACAATTACATTTTACAAGGAAAAATAGAACTTCAAAAAGAAAACGAGCCATCTAAAATATACAACCAAGGCCAGTGGGTTTTCATCAACAAAAACAAAAACCATTCCCTACAAAGCCTAGCCGAAACACTAATCCTAGAACTCTGGCAAAAAACCTAATCCAAAAAATAAAACAAAAGCACCTTTGAAGCAAAAGCCTCAAACAGCCATCGGCGGCAAAGCCGCCCCATACCC
>DJMA01000045.1 GCA_002436415.1 Bdellovibrionaceae bacterium UBA6502
ACATGGATGTGAGGGAAGAAGCCGAAGGCGCCTGACCGGAAACGTGTCTGAGCAAAACACTTTTGTTTCTGAAGGCCGGTTCATTCAAAGCTCAAAACCGAGAAAGCAAGCTCCCCCCCACAAAAAAACTCTCATAACCCCCTAAAATCACTAACTTGCCAAACAAGCGCAAAATGGTCACTCCCAACTGTCAAAGCACTTTACACACCCAAGCCCCTGAAATTACAAGGAAAAGTCTAAAACCACCATTCCCCATCGAAAGCCTAAACACCAAAGTGTAAACAGCACAAACAGACATAATCCGATATTTCCAAGAAAAACCAATCACTTAGGCCTAATCGTGCCAATTGGAGAGCTTCTTGTACTAGTAAGGGGTGAGCACACATAGGATCGTGTCCCTGCTCAGGAGATTTTTTTAAGGAGAAGTAATATGAAAACATTAAGACAAAAAACATTAAGCCTGGCTTTGTTTGGTCTGTTAGCGATGAACAGTGGCTACAGCCTATTAAGTCAAAACGAAAACACTTATGAAGGGCAAGTTAGTTTTGCCTCAGTTTCTACGGAAACAATTGAAAGTCGATTAACTAAAATTTTAGATAGCGATTCTTACGATTCAGATGAGCTTAGTATCTCTAAGCGTAGTAGTGGAGCTAGAACAAAATACATCATCGATGGTTACAAGAATCTTGAAGAAAAAGATAAAAAGCTTTTTTCAAAACTTCTTCTAGATAGCAACGTCGAATTTAGTTTAAATGAAAAATCTGGTGACGCTGTATTAACTTATACACATAAAGAAATTAAAACGAATGGAAAAGTAAAGGTCGATGGAAAAACCACTGAGATCGTTTCTGCTAGAATTGGAAATATTCAGAAAGGTACACATTTTTCTTCAGGAAAAGCAATCCTTGAAGTAGAGATCGATACAGAAGGAATGGCCATTGGGTCTTGTGAGTCTTGTGCAGACGATTTAAAAACGGTACAAGTTCCGGTTGATTTAAACGACCTTGACAGCATCGAAGCTATGATTGCAGCTACTCAATTGGTCTTGGATCAAAGAACAAAAGATTCAAAGAAAAGAAATGAAGAGAGAATTCTTGCTAAGAAAGAAAAAGCTAAAAAAGAACTTGAAAGACTTTGTTTGAAAAAAGATAACCCGAGAAGTCTTTCAGATAGTGATTTAAAATGTATGATTAGCAGATTAGAAGATCGTGATTCTGATTTAAATCCAAAATTAAATGAGGAAGAAAAAGACAAATTAAAAGAAGTTCTAGAAACTTATGTTAAAGGTGAATACAAAGATCATCCTAAGACTAGAAAGTTCAAAAAGTACTTAAAAGGTAACCCTGAGTTCATCGCAGTTCACAAAGAATCTCGTAGAGATGCATTACAAGAAGTGGCTGAAGAAGAAAAGTATGAGCGTCAAAGAGAACGTACAGAGCAAAACGAAGAAGCACTTAAAAATGATCTAGATTGGTTAGAAGACAGCATTTACGAGTGGGAAAACTTAAACGCTCAGTTCGAAAACCTTTACAACTATGCAAACCGCGACCTTGCAAACAGACAATGGCAATGTGACTCTTACTCTGGATACTACCCTGGTCAACAAAACAACTACTTTGGTAACCAGTACTCTGCAGGGATTAGCTACAACAACCGTGACGGATTCAACACCTGGGCTGGTAATAGAAACTCTGCAGCAATGACATCTATGCCAGGTGTAAACATGATGGGTGGTAACAATCAATTCATGCAAACACAACAACAAACGGCTTTGATCTTAAGACAGAACTGTATGCAAAACGTACAAACTGCACAAAACTACTGGAACTGGGAACTTGCAAACTTAGAAAATGGTTCAATCAGTCCACTAGAACAAAGCATTACTACTCAACTTAGAGGCTTGAACTTAGACAGAATCTTCCAAACTACTTACAGCATCGATGAGCAAGACAATGGTGGATTACTTGATACAGACAAAGAATACTACTCATCAATCATCCAAGGGATTAATGCAGACTTGAAAGCGATGGGATTTAATACAAACATAAACAGTGGCTACTCGATCAACAACAACGGTTCAAACCTTGGCGTAAGAAACAACCTTAGAACAAACAACCTTCGAACGAACAACACCAATAACCGCCTAGGTAATACAGCTCCGGGAATTGGTAACACTGGAATACAGAATAGGAATAGAGGTGGTAGAATCTAACTTGAATTGCAACATTGATTACACAAACTTCTCCAACATTATGAGCGAAGCCAAGGTAGGCTTCGCTACTCCTCATTTAAGAACAAGGCTTATGCCTACACTAAATTAAAAGCTTAAAGAATTGAAAAACTAAGGGCTAGGTGGATGATTTAAAGAACCAATCTGTTTTTAATTAAGATAGAAGAGAAAAAAAGTAAGTAAGTAAGTAAGTAAGTAAGTAAGTAAAAATAAAGGACTCTAAGTAAAAGTAATATCATGAAAACTATAGTATTTTTCCTAATTCTAATCTCATGCAATATAGGCTTAGCAAGTGTATACCCTTGCAGAAGTAGTCTTAGCATTAGAGAAATGGAAAGATATTCTATTAAAGATTACATAACTCGGGAAGGCCAACTTCAAGCAATAGAAAGAAAAGAAATTGAAATAATTAATGATGAAGCCATCGTTTTTAGTGACCTATCCTTTAACACTAAAAAACTAGATAACTTCTTCAGTAAAAACTCTCAAGCTGAGAAAATTAGAAGCAATTCTCAAACTCTTGTGGATGAATATGTTGAAGTTCGCCATTGGACGGAAGATTTTGCAAAATTAATTTTAAAAGAAGTCAAAGACGATTTGCCTTACACAAGGTACTTTTTAACAGAAACTCTTCCCAAAGATGATAGTCCAAAAATCCAAAAGGCAATGTTAAAATTGATTTTTGCCAATCAATCTGAAGCAAATCTTTTACCTGTAGAAAGACATTTAGGTTTAAACCTTAAATACAATAATGGTCTTAAAATTGAACCCAGTAATTTTATAAACCTTGATAAAAAACCTGATAGTATCCCACAAGTTCTCAAACTTTGGTTTGCCTATACAAGATCCGTTATTAGTAAAAACAAAGTAAAGGCCGATGAAGCTCTCTATTATACCTACGGAAATATTGCTAGCGTCAAAATGTATAGTCAATATGGCTTTGTACGATCAAAGGAGACCTACAAAGACAGCGAAGGAACCGAATGGTATCTTTTAACAGCCACGCCCAATCAAGTCATGAACTCAAGGTTTTTAAGAAAAAAATTAGAACAAAACGACAAAGAATATTTGGCAGATATCGTGTACCTTTCAGAAAAAACCTATTACCCACGTCTTGGAAAAACCACCAATCAGGTCATTAATTTTGGTAAATCCATTAAAAACTTAAGAGAATCTCACATCGTCTCAGAACATATAGCCAACAATTATGAACTTTCTGTATTTACCACTGGAGGCAATACTCTCGTTCATTTTAAAATTCCCGACAATTTTAGATTGGTTAAAACCTTCAACTTTGATGGATACCGGTACCAATACAAAGACAACCAGTTAATGATTTCTCGTAACGAAAATAAAATTCACGAATATTTAATTATCGATCTAAAAGAAAACAAAGACTTTTCTCCAAGAAGCATTAGACACCATTTGAAGATTGGTCAAATTGTAGTTTACTCCTACGAAGCCTTCTTTTAATTCATAGGATGGTAAAAATGGATTTTTTGATTAGCTTTCCTATATCTCCAAAGCCTTAATGCATATAGAAACCTGATGATTGATATAGGCTTCATCCAAAGAACGCTCTTCTGTTATATTTGCGATCATCAAACCTATGATCATATTTTGTAGAAGTCTTGCTTTTTCAACGGCAGCCTCCCCTACTAAGTCTTTAAGCATTAAGCCAATTCGCTCAGTTCCCATATCCACTAAATAGGTATTTTGTTTTCGCATTTTTTCATCGTGAGAACAGGAATAAAAAAACAGAATCCAAAAAGACAAAAGTTTTGGTCGATGCACTCCCCAAGATAAAGTGTTAAAAACATATCTTTGAATTCTAGCTTTATTGTCAACCTCTTCGTCCAAAGCCTGAACCGCGTAAATCTGAAAAGCCTCTCTTACATAATTCACACAGGCCATAAAAAGACCGTCTCTATCACCAAAATGATGATTGATATTGGTTCTACTAACCCCTGCTTTTTTTGCGATTTCAGACAATTTGGCCTGTTCGATTCCGTGTTTATGAAACAAATGAATCCCGGCCTCGATGATTCTCTTTCTCATTTCTTGGCCATGGCTGAGATTATCAGCATGGTAGCCTGTCTCTAAAGTCTTGAAAATACTGCCTTTCATAGTTTTATGCTAACTGCCTTCCAGTAAAATGTCTCATGAAAACTGTCGAACTATTGTCGCTGCCTGTAATCTTTGCAGCTTCTAAATTGCCTATTTCCTTTTTGAGTAAAAAAGCATAAACTGACGCCGCGTCAGCTTATGAATTTGAATAAAACTTGATTCAGCAGTTTTTCCAAGTTCAAGAATTTGACCAACATTGAAGTCTAAAACCTTCAATAAATACAACCCAACAAGTCTAATTCGCTAGAGTTAGATTAACATATTCCCCCCACCCAAACCTTGCCCAATATCTCCCAGGATATTGGGCTTTTTTTTTCATCAAGATTGTACTTGGCGCAAGCTATTGTAGAGTTTTATAAAAATCAAATTCGATTTTGTTGAGTTAAATACGAAGAAAGGGAAAGCCTTGCTAGTTCCCCTTCTAAAAATTTTGAAAAAGTAATGCGTAGGAAAAATATGCTGTTAGAAAAGCTAATTAAGTCATAACTTCACATTTAGCAAAAAGTTTATTTTCTCTTAGCTACAACATTTAAACTCATCTCAGGCTTTCCTTTTTGGTCCAAGGTGATTTGAGCCTCTTCTCCAGCTTTAGCTAGAACTTTTGGTTGTGAAATAATTTTTCTGGAACCATCTTTTGTTAAATGTCCTACTTTAAATTTCATGAGAATCCCTTTGTTCCCTTGAAACTCAGCTTCTTCAGCCACTACCTCAATAAAAGTTTTTTCCAAATCGTCTTCGCTAACAATTGATCCCTTTTGGCCCTCTTCAAGCATAATACCCATTGCGGTTTCCGGCTTCCCCTTAATATTCAACTTCATATCAATCTCATAGATTGCTTTAGAAGCCCAAACAGATGTTGATAATGTTAGTCCAATAAGAATAGTCATTAATTTCATAATATCTCCCCGATTAGATATTAGGCTATGAGGTGAAACTCTAGATGTCTATTAATTATACTCTGCTTTTTATTTTTTTAATGATGCACTTAAGTATGTAAATGAAAAGAGGAATGTACTTTTAAATACCTTCTGGCTTCACAGGCCCCTCTTGCTCTTGCTGCCCTTGAATTGCCGATTTTATTTCTTGATGACCTTTTTTCAGGACGTCTCTAGTTCCATGAACTCCTGACTTAATCACTCCACCAGTTGTTCCGATTCCCTTCTTAAAAACCTTTCCAGCACCGACGCCAACACCTTCTAGTTTTCCTGCAAAAAAATCTAGCCACCGACTTACTTTCAACTCCATTGAAACAAAAAGCTGCGTAAAACTCCCTACTTCTCTTCCCCAACCAAGACGGCCTTCCAGTCTTAAATCAGCTCTTGGATGAAGATAAGTCGTAATTCCGTAACCTAAACCATAAACAAAAAATTGCTTAGAACTGTCATCAGCGATTCTATTCATTACTCCAGCAAAGACCCTAGCAATTGGTGAATTGGTGTCTGGGAAATTTACAAATTGCCACCTTAAGCTTAAAACTCCATACCAGTTTGTTTCACCATCTCTACCAGAACTTCCTATTAGAAAATCCATATACTGCTGACAGGATTGTGAATTTGTTAAGACACAAGTTCCGATGTTATAACCTAGGTTTCCACCAAGCCAATACAGATCTTTATCAATGTTCATCTGTCCAAGTTCAAGACCATAGTCCCATTTATGTGGAAGATAAGGGTGAGCATTTACATAAGGCTCATAACGCAATTTTTGTTTCAAATACCTGGACTCTATTAGATTTAATCGATCAAGACTTAAGGTTCCATCTCTAAGCCCTCTTTGAATATAGGCTTCAAGTTTTTTTCTATTAATTCTTCGACGACGTTTTTTTCGTTTCTTAGCTTTGGCCTGAGTTAATTTCGCTTGGGGTTTTTCAGACGAATTTAGTTTTTCACTATCATTACTTTGTTCCATAGATTCTTTTGCTTGAATTTCAGTGTCTTCCTCAAAAGAAGAAACTTCATCAATGGCCACAGCATGACTAAGCCAAAAGTTAGCTAAGAAAATAGAGAAGAGATAAACTAGAAAAACTTTTTTCATCTAGTTATATTTTTTCAAAATAAGTCTGTAATGGCAAAATTCGCCAGAAAATCCAACATCTAAGTCTATATCTACTGGGTTTTTTTTACCTATCAGCCTGGAATTTGACCACATTTAAAGTCTTCTTAGAGCAATGCAATTTTAAAAATATATTGGGAGATAAATTTGATTGGAGAGACATGAACCTGATAGTTGAATCAATGAAACAAGACATACTAAATCAACATTTCAAACAATAAACCAAGAGATAACTTTTTTGATAAACCTCAAAAAAATGCCCCGAGAATTTCTCCCCGGGGCCCCGCTCTACCACCAATCTGAGTCGCGATTTTAGTGCATCATAGATGTCGTACTAGGCTGTTAATCATAGTTGCTATCAAAAGTTGATGGCGGCCTTACCTGATATTATAAATGCATTATTGGTAGAATTGGAAGCATTTCCTTCATATGCGCCACCTGGCAATAAAAATCCAGTTTCTAAACGCACATGAGTAGAATCATTTGGAAAGTAACTCATTCCCAAATCGATTTCTGTACCTAAATAATCGTCTGTCGTCGCAGTTCCTACTTCATTTAGTTTAGCATAAATGATTGAAGCATCATAATGAAAGCGATCAGAGCTTTTATAAGTAAGTTTTGGAGCGATGAACATAGTATTACCGATATAATCTGTGTCTACGCTACTACTTGAAGCACCACCAACTGCGCTATTGTTTAAATCTAGAGATGAATTACCCATTTTATGATTGAACAATAGGTAAGCGACATCAAGGTTTCGATCGAACAAGAAGCCTTCATAATTATTAGAGTTAGGATCGTCACCAGTTGCATAACCAATTCGACCATCAAAATGAAAATCTGTCGCAAAATCAAATGTGAAGTTAGCAAGAAAACCTGATGCTTCAAAACTAACTGGAGTACCTGATTTTAAAACTCCTGTTTCACCAGACAAGAAACCTGCCTCAAACTCCAAATCAAAACCAGTGTAAGCTTGTTTTAGGTAAACGTTGATTTGTTCAGGGCTATAACCATTTGTAGGAGTTCCGCCAAACACAGTACCTGCATCGTCGATTTTTTCTCCGCTAGTGGTTTTTTCGTAATAAAAACCTAAGTTTAAGCCTGAATCTGGATTTAAATATTCGTAATGGAAAGTTAAAATGTTCACATCGGCTTTATCAACAATCGAACCTTCTGATTTCTTACCATAATAAGGAGTAATCATGTGGTTACCCATTAAGATTTTCCAACCAATAACATCTTGTGTGTCCATCCAGTGATCAAAATCATTGATACCAGCATTGTGACTTAGTCCCATACCAAAATGTTTTGGAGTCCTACCAAAAATGAATGCTCCATTTTCTTGTAACCATGTTAGGTACAATTGTGTCGCGGCCACCGTCTCAACACTCATGCTCTCTGCGATCACGGAACTATCGTCAAACTTGGCGCTAGTACTTGCTTCAGCATTTGAAGGATTTCCTAAAAAGGCTCCCACTTGATTGGTTTGCACTCCATTGTTTGCGTTATTGAAAACGTCGAATCTTGCGCGAACAATGATGTCGTCTTTAACAATGATTTTTGGAGTTAGAGCTAAGTGATGTAAAAGAAAATTTTTCTCTTCTCCATCGAGGTCATAATTTCGAATGTCCGTTGCTTCTAAGCGATAGTATCCATTCCAAGAAACACTAGTGGCAGATGCGTTTGCAGCCATTAACAAACAACTCAAAACATATAGGCTAAGTAATTTTAATCGCATAGGAATTCCTTATCTGTATAAAGACATAGAACCCCTTATCTCGACCTTGGTCAAGACTTAAGAGGTTCATAATTAAGCGCAGTAATGCTAACTAACTAATCACTCCAATGATATCAGTCTCACTGACAACCACTAAATCTCGACCTTCGGCCTGAATCACATTTCCTGCGTATTCATTAAACAATACTTTGTCTCCGACTTTAACATCTAGAGGCAAAACCTTGCCTTTCTTCTTTAGAGCGCCTTTACCAATAGCAAGCACCTCGGCTTTATCTCTTTTTTGAGGAGCACTATCGATCAAGATCAATCCTGAATCTGTGGTTTCTTTCAATGGCTCAAGCTCTAGAAGAACTTTGTCATACAAAGGAGCAAGGTACTTACTCCAATCAATGCTTGGCTTAGACTTCGTTGCTGTTAGCTTAGGCGATTTTTTAGTCGCTGGAGCTGACTTTACCGGAGCCTTTTTAGCTTTAGCAGCTTTAGGTGCAGCTTTTTTAGATTTTGCCGGAGATTTCTTTGTAGGCGCTTTTTTAGCGACCTTTTTCTTAGCCACTTTCTTTTTTGCAGCTTTCTTGGTCACTTTCTTTTTCGCCGCTTTCTTTGTTGCTTTTTTATTCACTTTTTTCTTAGTCGCCTTTTTCGCGACCTTCTTTTTAGTCACTTTTTTTGCGGCTTTCTTTTTTGTAGCTTTCTTCGCAATCTTTTTCTTGGAAGCTTTTTTAGCTACTTTCTTCTTAGTTGCTTTTTTGGCTACTTTTTTCTTAGCAGCTTTTTTTGCCACCTTCTTTTTCGTCGCTTTCTTCGTCACTTTTTTCTTAGCTACTTTCTTTGCAGCCTTTTTCTTTACTACTTTTTTCTTTGTCGCCTTCTTTGCAGTTGGCTTTTTAGCTACTTTCTTTTTTTTCTTTGCCATGACTAACTCCTGTTTACAAAACCGACTATATGAAACTAAAACACGCCCTAGTGTCAAGCTGCTTCAAGAATAACTCAACTGGATTACACGCTATAGCAGACGCCAAAGCACTCCTGACAAACAGATCCCAGCTTGAGAAACACTTGCGTATTTATTTTAGATTAGAGCAAATCCCTCTGAACTCAAATTTTCAAGGAGTTTTTCTGACTATCGAATCATAAAAAATTGAGCCCTTAGGCAGGCAAATGCATGACTCCAAGTTTAGTTGGCATTAGGATAGCAAGCATGAGTTCAGGAAAATCAAAAATCAAAAAATTAAAAGCCATATTATTAACAATCGTAGCTTTGGGGCTCGCTGGCTTATTTATCTTAGCCAGTTGGACCATTCATCTTAATCAGGTAATTAACCAAGCCCTGCAAGAAAGAACTCTAACGCCAACCCAAGAGTTTTTTGCCTTAGGTAACCAAGTTTTTCTAGGTCAAAACATTCGCATCGAAAGTCTATTGAGTGACCTAGAAGTGTATCGACTAAAATTAAGTAAAACAGGGGTTTTGCTTGATGGTGAGTTACGTCTATTAAAAAAAGAACAGTGCCAAGCTCGTTTGCCAAACATAGACAAGGATTTTGTTCACTGCCTTGAACTCCGCTTTCGTAAAAACTTTGTGGAAAATTCTCAGTCTCATTTACTCATTGCCTGGGAAAACGCCGACACAATCAATCACATTGAAAATTTAAACAACCAAGAAGAAGAAATCGTTGCAGATTTTCCACCTATCCGCTTTGCGCAGTATATTGGTGATAAATCTATCCTAAGAAGAAATATGGAGCTGGGTGAATTTCCTGCAATCTGTTTAAATGCGGTACTTGCGATTGAGGACCCTCGATTTTTGGAACACCAAGGATTTAGCTTTCGAAGCATAGGGCGTGCCATAATTAAGAACATCCAAGCCGGTCGAAAAGCTCAGGGCGGAAGTACTATCACGCAACAGTTAGTAAAAAACTATTTTTTAACCCACCAGAAAACCTACACCCGAAAACTAAAAGAGCTCATCATGGCCGTTCTTTTAGAAATTCGGTCTAGCAAAGACAACATCTTACAAGCCTATTTGAATGAAATTTATATGGCTCAAAATGGCGTTTTTGAAGTTCGAGGTTTTGCCGCCGCTAGTGAACATTATTTTGCAAAGGAAGTTGAAAAAATTAACACCGCTGAATGTGCGCTATTGGCTGCCATACTAAACAGCCCCGGTCGCTACAATCCATTCAAAAATCCAGACAATGCAAAAGCTCGTCGAAGCTTAGTATTGAGTAAATTAAAAGAAGAAGGAATTCTCAACGACAATGAATTTGAAAAATGGGATAACTACCCTTTACCTAGCAACCAGAGCGTGGTTCGGCTTGATCCAGCTCCCTATTTTTTGGATGCGGTTCGCGACGAATTACAAGAACTTAAAATCGATTCAGGAAAAAACCTAAAGGTGATTACCAGTCTTAACTTGAACGCACAAGCAGCGGCGAGAAAGGCTCTTAAAAATGGTTTAAACAATTTAGAAAAATGGCGTAAAAATTTAAAGAAAAATGTAGAAGAAGGTAAAAAGCTTCAAGGGGCAATTTTGAGTGTGGACCCTTTAAACTCCTACGTTAGCTCTATGGTGGGTGGAAGAGACTACCGAACCGCTCCGTTTAATAGAGCTTTAAGAGCTAAAAGGCAGGTTGGGTCTATCATGAAACCTTTCGTGTATTTAAGTGCATTAGAGAGTTTCCGTCCTGAAACCAACGAGTTTTATACTCCAATCACTGAACTTCCTGATGAAAAAATCACTTACGATTATGACAATCAATCATGGACTCCAAGAAACTATGATAAAAAATTTCGTGGCAAAGTTCCTTTATACTACGCTTTAAAAAACTCCTTAAATGCACCGACTGCAAACCTTGGTATCGAAAGTGGTTTGGATAATATCGTTGATGTTGCTTATCGACTTGGAGTTAGGTCTAAGCTTTTCCCCTACCCTTCACTAACTTTAGGAGCCTACGAGCTGCATCCTGTTGAAGTGCTGCAGGCCTATGCTGCTCTTGCGCGTTTTGGAGAAATCAGAGACTTAAAGTTTGTAGTTCAAGCATATGACTCCGAAAATCAAATGATTTACAAAGCTGAAAATAACCCGAAACAAGTGATTGCCAAAGAAAATGCTGCTGTTTTGGTTGGGATGCTTAAACAAACCATTGAAACCGGATCAGGCCAAGTCGTAAGAAAACTTGGTTTTGAAAGACCTGCCGCCGGTAAAACAGGAACTACTAGCGACTACCATGACTCCTGGTTTGCAGGCTTTACTCCTTATCATGCCGCCATTGTGTGGGTCGGATATGACGACAATACTCCTCATGGCTTAACTGGCGCCAGTGGTGCTGCGCCCATTTGGGCAAATTATATGAAGAGCATTCAGCATTTATTACCGGACAGAGATTTTTCCTGGCCTGAAGGGGTGAGTGTGGTAGACTTATATCCCTCCGATTACAGTACGAATGAAGAACTAAAACAATCTGAGGAGTTTAATCAGAAAGTACAATTGATTTTCCGTAAAGGAAATGAGCCTTAGAGGTTGAAATGAACGAAACAGTAAATAAAGCCTATCAACTTGCCATCGCCGCTAGAAAAAACTCTTTCAGCATTTATTCTAAATTTGCTGTGGGCGCCGCTTTAAAAGTAAAAGATAGTGAGCAAATATTCACTGGCTGTAATGTAGAAAACTCTAGTTTTGGTGCTACCATTTGTGCGGAAAGAACTGGCCTTGTAAAAATGGTTAGCGAAATCGGCGGAAATCATAAATTGGAGTTTGTAGTCGTAGTTGCTGATACTGAAGACGCGACCCCACCTTGTGGTCTTTGCCTTCAACAACTTTCAGATTTTGTAGATCAAGATACGATGGTCTATTTAGCAGATCTAAAATCGATTAAAAAAGAAATGAAATTTACAGACGTAATGCCCTACATTTTTGTTTTTAAACCCGAGGCTTAAATATTAATAAGGTTAGATAGTTCACCCACTGTTAAAAATATAAAACGGGAACATTTAATAGTGGATGAACTAGCAATAGACTAAATAAATATCTGACAGAAAAGTTTTCGCCCATTTTTTTTCCAATAACAAATCTCTTTTAAGTCACTAACTAATTGGCCTTAAACGAGGCAATTATTAAAAATTACAATAGATAGAGCCTGTCGAAAAAAGACTCAACCCGATTAGAGTTGATAAATCTAAGTACATACCTATTTTCGAAGTCGGATTTACAATGAGGCTCAGGTACTCGGTTTAACCAAGTTCACCGGTACCTTCTACTCCATTTTAATTCGCTCGACGCTATTCTCTTTAAGTGTGAAAAATCCAAATCGGACAATCCACCTCTTTGGTAATTGCTCGAGCAACACTACCCAAAAAATAGGTCGTTTTTGTTTTTGCACTAGTATTCAACGCAATTAAATTTATTCTTTTCGCCTCTTTATAATTCTGAACACTTTCTGCGATAGAGCCTGGGTCCGATAAAAGCTCTACCTTGGCTTTTACACCGTAAGAAGCCATTTTTTCTTTGAGTTTATTTAATCTTTGCTTTCGTTGGCCAATGTCTAATTTAAAAAACTCTCCTACACTAATCCAGCCACCACCCATCAGATACGAGCTATTTTGCAACAATGGATCAATCGGTGTTGGTATTTTATGAAGTAGAGTGAGCTTAGATCCAAAGGTCGATACAAAGTCACCTAGCTTTTTGAAGCTAGCACTTTGATTGTTTATCAAATCCACCGGAAAAGCCACATTGCCTAAACTAGTTATTTTTTCTTTGCGATTAGGAACGATTAGCAAAGGTACTTTAGAAACCATTAACAAACTTTCAGTAAAACTTCCCAAAAACATTCGACTCAGATCCGAACGAGTGTGATTGGCACATAAAATTAAGTCTACTGAATTTTTTATGGCAAAGTGATTGATTGCCTTTACATCCCTAGTGGTAGAGACCTTTGTGTTAAATATAATATGAGGTAAACTATGATGAATGTTCTTAAGCTTCTTTGTCCAATGCTCCATTTTTGAAAGTGCCTGAGGAGCAAAATGTTGCAAATCTTTTTTAGGTAAATCTCCTGCCCATTTTAAAGTCTCTGGACTTAAAACAAATGTGGGAACTACAATGATCTCCTTCTTTTTATTTAAGAGCTTTAGTAGCTCAATGCTTCTTAAAAATACATTTTCATCTTCATCAAAAGGGTTCATTGCCCAGGCAATTTTAAATTTTTTAGCCATTTTACATCTCCTGTGAAAAAGCTTGGTTGTTCTATAAATACATTTCTCAGTGCAATCTAGTTGGCTGAGCATTCTATTTTGCAAATCTTAAACTGTCTTATTATTCATTTAAAAGGTTCTAGATCTATGAAGTAGCATAATAAAAGCTTTTAAACTCATAAAATTTTATCTTCGTTTACTGAAGAATTCAACTACACTAGAAAGTTGTGATTTTTTTCCCCTCCTAAAAAATATCTAAAATTATCAATGCTTGTGTCTGCAATCGCCTTGAGTGCCTCTTCCGAAAGGTAGGCTTGATGGGAAGAAACAATTACATTTGGAAAACTAATTAAACGAGCCAGTTTATCATCCTGTAGATTTTCAAAACTATGATCCTCAAAGAAAAAGTTCTCCTCTTCTTCATAAACATCCAGAGCAATCCCAGATAAATGAGCCTTTTTCAAAGCCTCAATCAAAGCCTTGGTTTCAAGCAAAGCTCCTCTTCCTGTGTTAATAATCTTTGCTCCAGGCTTTAATAAAAACACATTTTTTTGATTGATAAAGTAATGAGTCTCCTCATTAAGTGGTAAATGAAAACTTAAAATATCTGCCGAGGCAATTAAATCTTCTTTTTCAACGTATGGAATACCCATTGCTTCTAGTTCTGGATTAACAACTTTATCATAAGCTATTACTTTTGCCCCAAGAGCTGAAAAGTATTTGGCAACCAAGCCTCCGATTTTTCCCGTTCCTAAAACAGCTACTACTTTATTGTTTATGTTGCTCCCAACCAAATGATCCAAGCGAAAATCAAACTCTCTAGTTCGTTGGTAAGATTTGTGTATTTTGCGATTTAAATTTAAACAAAGGGCTAATGTATATTCTGCAATGGCTTCCGGAGAATATGATGGAACTCGAGCCACCTGTATTCCTAATTCTTTTGCCGCTTCTAGATCGACATTATTAAAACCGGCACAACGTAAAAAAATAGCTTTAAGCCCGTGTTTTGCTAGTGTTTCTAAGTTTGCTCGATCAAAGCAATCATTAACAAAAGCAAAAATCACCTCATACGCAAAAGCAGTGGCTAAGGTGTTAGAATTAATGCTCTCCTTTTGAAACCTTACCTTAAGGGATTTTTGTTCAAAAAAACTTTTGAAGTTTTCTAATTCATATTCCCGAGAAGAACTAAAGAGTATTTCCATTATGCCAACAACCTTTTAAATCCATCTTTCACACTATTGTATTCTTTGTTAAGAAAATTCCAGAACCGAGCTTTTAACAAATCTCCCTCTAGAAAATCTATCATAGAATTCAAAACCACCATTGCATCGGTCGAAGTGAAGATTCCAACAATCGAGCCATCAACTTCGTGAACTACCACAGAGCTAATCTTGTTTTCTAACATTTTTTGAATTGCTACCTTAACTGAAGTATTCGGTAACATCATGACAACATTTTCATTCATAATGTCTTTAATTTCCAAATCCAAGGCAGAGACCAATGCGGCCTTTACATCTTCGTGAGAAATGATTCCACAAATTTTTCCCCTATACAAAACAGGTAGATGAGAGATGTTTTTTTCTGCCATTAAATTTGCAGCTTCCTCAATGCTAGAATCAATCTGAATGTGGATTGGTGTTAAGCTCATATAATTTCTAACAGGATTGATTGTCCCCATGATTCCCTCCTTAATCGACTTAATCCTTTAAATAGCATAAGTTGTGCCTAAAAATTTCATTAGTAAAATCAACACCTTACGTCTTCAGCTTGATTCAAAAGAGATTTTTGGGACATGTTTGTCATAAAACAGGAGACAAATTTACTCTACTTATACGAGTGGTTTTAGATGAAGTCTCTTAAAACTCAATCACCGAGAGGGCTAGCTCCTTAAGCTTCCGCTCATTAAGAACTGGCCCACTTAATTGCGGATAGATGAAAGATAAGTTCCCACAATCTCTATATATTCCTATTAAGTTGGGTTTTAATTAAGGCGATCTTAATTAAACCAGTTATTTCTCATCCTTGTGAGTTTTCATCCGCAATTAAGTGGGCCAATTTATGAATTGTAAGACTAACAGTGACAATTTTTGGCTTAAGTATGTCCATTTTTCCAAAAACTTGAAAACCAGCTTCGTTTTGTGGTGTCTTTTTGGACCCACCCTATAAATATGTTAGAATCGGTCCCAGCTGTAAGGGAAAAACTATATGAAGCGAATGAGATTAAAAATAAATCGAAAGCTTTTTAGCAATGGGATCAAGATCGCATTCGCATTGGCTTTGAGTTTTGTTTTAAATCAATTCCCTATGGATCAGATCGAGTTTTTTGCCTACGATCTATTATTTAGAGCAAAAGCAAATAACTCCACTTCGGGTGAAATTGCCATTGTTAATATTGATCGAAACAGTATTGAGCAACTTCGCCATGAGCCTGATCTTACGGATTACACTTTATTGATGCAACAATTGAAAGAGCTTTCACCCAAGGCTGTTTTATTTTTACCTGACCTGAATCGTATCGAAGCCAATCAAAATCAAAAAGCAGCTTTTGCCCGAAGCACTGAAGAGATTAATAATTTTATTGTAAGCGTTGAGGATGTTCCTTTAGCCGGAGCAGAAAATAAATTTAAACTAAGTACTCCCCTTCACCACATTAATGTTCAACCTGGGATTTTATCAAAAGACAGTAGAAACTTTGCTCAAGACAATGTTTCACGTCGTGCATTGGTTCATTATGAAGGACATTACTTCGCTCAAGCTCAAATCGCACAACTAATTAATCCAGTGAAAGACCCTATGGATTACCAAGGTGCTTTTCCTTTTAAAGGTAGTATTCAAGTCTTGGTTAATCTCCATAAAAAAGGAAGTTTCAACACTTTCAGCTTTATCGATGTGGTTGATGGAAACATTAATAAAGAGGACTTAAAAAATAAGATTATTGTGATTGGCCAAGACGCTCAATCAGAGGCTGATAATTATGTGATGACACCTTTTCTAAGGGATGTCACTGCCATGTCTAAAGCCGAATACAACGCCAATATAATTGATGGTTTAATTAAAGATAACTCCATCGTTCAGACTTCTGAGGATTTAAGAGCTTGGCTTTGTTTTTTAATCTCATTGATTACTGTTTACATCACAGCACAGTTCCGCCCAACCAGAGGGATTCTTAGCCTTCTCGGACTAGCAACAGGTTATTTCTTAATTAGTTTATTGCTTTTTCACCTAGAGATTTGGATTCCTGTAGCTCACCCTCTATTAGCGATTTTCGTTGGTTACTACTTGTTAATTCCTTTTCGCTTGGTGCAAGAGAATAAAAAGTCTTGGGAATACCAACAGAAAAACCGACTTTTAACTCAAGTAGAAGAACTTAAAAACAACTTTATCTCAATGATGTCTCATGATTTAAAAACACCTCTTGCAAGGATTCAAGGGATGGCCGAGCTTGCCTTAAATGACAAAGGGGCTCTTAGCTTAGAGCAAAAGGACGCTTTAAGCACGATTAGTCGTAGTTCAGAAGAGTTAAGTTTATTTGTGTCTTCCATATTAAATTTCGGAAGAATCGAGAGCCAAGGTGTTAAATTAAAATTAGAAGCAAATGATTTAAACCGCTTAGTAGAAGATGTTGTTAAAAAATACCATTACTTAGCTAAAGAAAAGAACATCGAGATCATTACTGAGCTTGAACCTTTATTTTCAACACCAATGGACACGGCTTTAATTCGCCAAGTAGTTCAAAACTTAATTGAAAATGCAATAAAATACAGTCCCGAAAATTCGAAGGTACTAATTTTCACTGAAGAGATCGATGGTAAAATTCAGTTACAAGTAACTGACCAAGGCGCCGGAATCCCAGTAGAAGAACATGATAAAGTTTTTATGAAATTTTACAGATCAAAAAATGCCAAATCCTCACCCATTAAAGGAACTGGCTTAGGTTTATATTTAACGAAGTATTTTGTAGATTTACACCAAGGAGAAATCCAGATAGATAGTGTTTCAGAGCAAGGAACTACTTTCACCGTAAATCTACCAACCAATTTAGAGATATAGGAGAAGTCATATGATTCGTGTACTAGTAGTCGATGATGATCAAGGACTAAGAAAAACAGTAAGCGCCGCTTTGAGAAACACTGGTCGCTTCGATGTTGAAGAAGCTTTTGATGGACAAAACGCCATTGAACAGTTTGAAGATAAAGAATTTGATCTAGTCATCCTCGATGTCGACATGCCTCGTAAAAATGGCTTAGAAACTTTGAAATGGATCAAAGCCAAAGACCCTCGTGTGATCTCTATCATTTTAACGGCCCACGCTACGGTAGATGATGCTGTGACTGCGGTTAAAGAAGGTGCCTACCACTACCTTTCCAAACCAATCCGTAGTGAAGATTTATTAGAAATGGTTGAAAAAGCCTTAGAAGCACAGAGTTTAATCTCTTACGCTGCCAATTCAGCTCCTATAGAAGCTGGAAGAAAATTTATTGGCGGTAATGCACAAATGCAAAAGGTTTTTCATCTAATTCATAGATTATCTAAAGTAGACACTCCGGTTCTAATTCGTGGTGCTTCAGGAACAGGGAAAGAGTTAGTTGCTAAAGCCATTCACTTAAACTCCACTCGTAAAGATGAAAAATTTGTTGCGATCAATTGCTCGGCCATCCCAGAGAACTTATTTGAGTCTGAATTATTTGGCCATGAGAAAGGTTCCTTCACAGGTGCTGACCAAAGAAAAATTGGTAAGTTTCAATTTGCGGAAGGTGGAACTTTGTTTTTAGATGAGCTAGGTGATATGCCTGTGCTTATGCAAGTAAAATTACTTCGCGTTCTTCAAGAAAAGAAATTCACACCTGTAGGAGCAAACCGTGAAGTACCTACGAATGTTAGAATCATCGCTGCAACAAACCGTCCTTTAGAGAAAATGATCGAAGAAGGAACTTTTAGAGAAGATCTATTTTATCGTCTAAATGTAATTCCAATATTCTTACCTGAGTTAAAAGACAGAAAAGATGACATCGAAAGACTGGCCGACACTTTTATCCAAAAGTTTAATAAAGAACATGGTCGTAAAATCATTGGCTGTACGGCGGCTACAATTAAAGCCTTTCAACAATATGATTGGCCAGGAAACATTCGTGAACTAGAAAACGTAATTGAGCATGCTTTTGTAATGGAGTCTGAAAACCGCATCGATGTAAACTCTCTACCTGAGAAATTTTTAGAAACCATTGGTTTGACTCCAAAACAGATGATCATTCAACAAGAAGCTGGTAGTTCAGCAGCAGACTCTTCTGAGGAACTTATTTCAGAAGAAGGTGGTATTATCATCCCAGATGACAATTTGGATTTTAGCAAACACAAAGAAATGTTTGAGAGAGAATTCATTCTAAAAGCGCTAAAAATGTTTAAAGGAAGAATTAACCAAACCGCTCTACATGCAAACATCCCAAAAAAGACTTTGCTTAGAAAGATCGAAAAATACGGAATCAACCCGAAAGACTTTTATTTACAGTAAGATGATAGTCTTAAATTCCTTAGTCATCATAGTCCGAGGCTTTTGATCCTGACCGTTTATCGAGTCAGGTCTCAAAGCCCAGACTTTTCCTTTTCCAAAGTACTATAACGATTTTTTAGATTTCAAAATTTATAATAATTCCAATTCTCCATAAGTCTCACCGTAATTCTGCCCAAAAGAAATGAACTCTATAAAAATATATGCCCTAATACAGCCTGAGGCCTCGGCGTAGAAAACATATAAAGAGTAGAATTTTTTAAAGTTTTATTCCATCGTTCAATGAAAATAGATAGCCCGTTTAGGAGCCATGTCAGCTGGTCAGCCTATGTTTTGACGAATTAATTTTTCCCTTAATATATAGCTTAGTATTTCACAATTTTAGTGTATCCAATAGACTACCAGCTACCAATATTTTCCAATACACTAATGGAACCACCTCTTGTTGTAGCCAGGACAATATCGATGTCGCCATCACCATCAAGATCAGTGCTTGTTAATGCTACACCTGAATTTGACCAACTTTCAAAACTTGCAATTAGACTTTTAGAAAAATGTCCCTTGCCATTATTTTTTAGAAGGTTAACTGTTCCCCCTCTTGTCGTGGCAAAAATAATATCTATATCACCATCACTATCGACATCGGTACTAATAATTGCTACTCCTGAATCTGACCAGCTTTTAAAGCTTCCGATTTTAGAATTAACGAATCGACCTTGACCGTCATTCCTAAGTAAACTCACTGTACCACCAATTGTTGTAGCAAAAATAATATCTACATCCCCATCACCATCGATATCAGCGCTTGTAGCGGCGATACCTGAATCTGAATTGCTCGCAAAACTTCCAATTTGGGAATCAGCTAAAGCTGCTAAATAACCAAAAATAACAAAGGCTAAGATTAAGTGTTTCATCCAAATCTCCAGTTTTATAAATTAGTGAAAACTGCTGTAACAGTAACCGCTTTTTCCCCACTACTATTAAAACTTCTTGTGAAATGAAAAACATATATTCCTACAATAAAAAAAATGCATTCATTTCAACCGGCTCAGACTGGGCAGCAAAGCAATTCTTAACATATAAATGTAATCAATGTATTTGATAAAAAGTTAAATTTACTAGATGACACCTCAAAAACCCAAAAAGTAACCTCCCTGAAGTTTTGATAAAAGGAACCTGAATCATAAATAGAAACTTGGCCAATTTTTAAGTACTTAATTTGATAAATCCTTCAAATGAAACTTTCTTGTCGGCAAATAGGGTTTTGAAGCATTGGAATTTCTTAATATCTACAGACTTTACATGTAAGTGCCTAATACTATTAAATAAATCCCACTCGAATTGGCATTGGAAATCTTTCTAGAAAATAGTAAAAAAAATCAGCAGTTTCTTGCCAAAGCTTTCTGTTTTTGATAGTTTCCAGCTTCTGTATTGGCCCAAGTCCCGTTATAAATTTGGTAAACAATACTCATTTTGGTGATTATAGAGGTAAAAACAATGAAAACCTATTTTGCAAAAAAAGGTGAAATCCAACCGAACTGGTATGTAGTTGATGCTACAGACAAGACAATCGGTCGTATCGCTACTGAAGTATCAAAAGTACTTCGTGGTAAACATCGTCCAACGTTCACTCCTAACCAAGACACTGGTGACTACGTAGTAGTTATCAACTCTGAAAAAGTTAGAATGAGCGGTAACAAATGGACTCAAAAAAGCTACTACCATCACACTGGTTACTTTGGTGGAATTAAAGAGATCCGTGCTGACAAGCTTCTTGAAAAAGACGCTAAGCAAATTATCGAAAGTGCCGTTAGTGGTATGATGCCAAAAACGAAACTTGGTCGTAAGCAACTTAAGAAATTAAAAGCTTACAACGGAGCTGAACACCCTCACACAGCGCAAAAAGTTGAAGCGCTTAACCTTTAAGGAGACACAGTAATGGCTAGTACTTTTTATGCTACAGGAAGAAGAAAAACCAGTTCCGCTCGTGTGTTCTTAACTGAGGGATCTGGAAAAGTAACAATTAACGGTAAATCTGTGGATGAGTACCTAACTCTTCCAACTAGTAAAACCATCATCAACCAACCTTTAGAGCTTACTAAGACTACTGGAAAAGTTGATCTTAGGATTACAGTGAAAGGTGGCGGACCAAGCTCACAAGCTGGTGCTATTCGTCACGGAATTTCACGTGCATTAACTTTGTTAGATGACAAATTGCACACTGATCTTAAGCGTGCTGGATTCTTAACTCGTGACCCTCGTGCGGTTGAGCGTAAGAAATACGGTAAGGCAAAAGCCCGTCGTAGCTTCCAGTTCTCTAAGCGTTAATTCGTTTATACAATTTGGATATCAAAGCCAGCTTTCGAGCTGGCTTTTTTTTGGCTCAAGCGAGCTAACTCTCAAAGCAACTAAAGGGCTTTATTAGCGTCTTATCTTACAGAGCCATTAGCTTTGAACTCAGATCGAAATAAGCTAGTTTATCGAATCTTAGTCTAACAAACTGATCAAAGTCTGACGGTTTAAGTATAAATTTCGATTCTATACTTTAAAGAAATAATATTTCTACGAATATGATATATTTTGTATATGAAGTTTGTTTCTTACCTAATCATCTCTCTATGCGTCTTTACGATAGGCCATGCCCAAGAGGCTATGGAGCCACTAGCCGATGTGAAGGTGGTTAACGGATATGTTAAAGTGAAGGCCCCTCAGAATAAAAACTTCTTTGTATACCACGAAGAGTACACACCGAAAGAAAACTTTAACAGACAAACTATCCTACTAATTCCTGGTTATTCAAAAACCACCAAATATTTCGATGACTTCATCCTTAAAACACAGCTCCTGGAACAAGGTTACCGTGTTGTAGTTGTAGATCCGATGCTTCGTGGAAAAACTCTGAAAAAAAACTTCCCCATTCAAAATGTAAATGGAGAATTTAAATTTGAAGTAACAAAGCGATATGAAGTACTTGGTTTCAATGACCCAAGCGCCGAACGGGAAGCGGAATACCTTTTACAGTTTCTCATCAACAAAAAATATAAAAACCTAAGTATTCTTGGACACTCTCGAGGAGCTTACATTGGTGCAGCTCTAAGTCATTATGTAGAGAAAAGATCTCTCATAAAATTGAACTCGTTCATTGATATGAATGGCTTTGTTAGCTACACCAATGGCGCAAAACCTTATTCCTCCGATCTAACTTTGAATCCAGCGGAAACAGCTGAACAATACATTAAAGTTAATGAATGGCTCTATAATTCTAATGATAGTGTTTTCGAAGATGATCTAAGTGAAATTAGAAAGAAAATATTAAACCAGCTTCCGCTGACCAGAGACGAAATTGCAAGACTGAGTAAGGTGGCTGGAAAAATCATGCCTGTCTTCATGTTAGCTTACGATTACGGAGCGCTTCTACCTTTTGAAACGAGCTTTGTAACTCATCTCTACCAAGATGCAAAAGAAAACGCCCCAAGATTAGAGAATACCTCAAAACTTGTCTCTCTCCCCTTTCAACGAGTGTGGGCTGATCGAGAAAGAATTGCTTTTGAATCTATGATGAGAGCACAAAGAACCATTGTTCATGATGCAAGTAACATCTTCGGAGGAAGCAATACCTATGTTATTCCCCGTAGTTCACTGGCTTATATAAATAAAATCGAAGCTCCTGTTCTTAGTATCTCAGGAGATAAAGATCAAATTGTAGACAGTAACTTAAGTAAATTAAAACTACATACGGCCGCGAATGTAAGCCTGGATGTAATTCCAAACGAAGGACATTATGGACCCGAGTACAAGGAAAGTACAAACAGGCTTAGAGACTTTTTCCAAAAAAATTCCAATAAGTTTCGGATGGGCCCCTTATCTTGCCGATACTCTAGCTCGAGACCCCGTTAGTTTTAGTGTTTTTCATATTCATCAACAGCAAAAATACTAAGCTGTGAAAACTTGGTCTTTGAAAACACATAATCCGTTACACGCTTTGTGTTTTCTGCAAACTCAAACTCAATATGAATGTGATTATCGTGGCCACTGACACTTCGAAACACCACCGGATACCCAACCTCCGCTCTATCTGAAACAATCTGCTGAACATCTGCATCATTTAAGATCTCTGGGTCATTAAAAAAGATCACACTAACTTCTAGGTCGCTAAGCATACGTTTTATAAATTCAAGGTTAGTAGCGCGATCATAAACCTTATCTCGCCAAGTCATTGGCTGCGTAGCAGGAAAAGGTCGCATATCAAAAGTATTTCCTCCCCGATGACGACAATGTAAATCATGATCATGTTCACTTGCTTTGGTAATGCCTGTGATCGTTAAAGGGTTTTCGGAGAACTCTGATAAAAAGCTCTGTACAGACTCTAGCTTATAAAAGGTTTCTTCCTGACCAAAAATTTCGTAATCCGTCGGCGTGCTTGGTGGAGTATGATCTGGAAAACGGTAGTATAAATAGTCCACCTGTCCAAATGGAAACATTGGGAGATCAAAATCTTTTATATACTGCCCTACCAACCTTGCAATTCCCAGATAAGCATAACTACTTACATTACTACAAGATTTAGTAGAAGGAATCGGAGTGATCTCTTCTACCCTCTGCCAAAATACTTCTGATTTTAAAAAACTAAATTCGTCGGTAATAGGTACAATCACAGGATCATCAGGATTCGTCGGGTCTCCCGGAATCTCAGAGTTTCCATCATCACCTGGAGGTGTATCCCCTTGCCCTGAATTATCATCTTGGGAAGGAATAGCACTTAGTCCACCGTCGATGGGAGTCTCACAAGAGGCTAGAAACAAAATTAAAATGGAAGATAAAAATAAAACTTTCACCTTTTCATTTTAAGTTTCTTTTATGGATAATGAACGTCCAGACAAGCTTTCTTGGACTTTTGTAGTAGGCAATTCTAGACGTATTTAAGAATTTTTAAGATTGCAAACAAAGTTCTAAATAAATTGCATGGGTAGTATAACAGAAGAACTCGGCAAATTTTTCCCCATTTCCGAATTCATACGCAAGAGCCAATGAATCAATTTATGCAAAAGAAGAAGAACGATTTATTACTAAACTCTCTAGGAAATAGAGCATTAGATGAATTTTAGTTTTTATGTAAATCTAGCCTAGGGCTTGAGGAATGCTATTCTAGTTCGTTAAAATGTAGTTTGATGGATCTACTGGGACATTATTGATACGAACTTCATAATGCAAATGTGGCCCCGTAGAACGACCTGTATTACCAACTGCACCGATCACATCACCACGTTTGATTTTTTGTCCAACCGTTGTGTAGATCTTAGAAACGTGTCCATAGCGAGTTACCATTCCGTAACCATGATCAATGGAAATCAACTTTCCGTAACCCGAGTCATATCCTGCGTAACTAACCACTCCATCTGCTGGCGCGAAAATAGGAGTTCCAGGAGGAGCCGCTATGTCTAATCCTTTATGCATCACTGGGCGACCAGTGAAAGGAGATTTTCGGTAACCAAACTTTGAAGTAAACCAACCATTTGTAGGTTTCGTTTGTGGAGTCGCTCTTAGTAAACTTTGGCGACTTGATAAGTTCTCCCAAAGTCTTAAAATATTTTGCTCTTTTAATCCGGCTTCTTTACCTAAACGATCCATGCGAATAGAAAGAGAAGCGTGATTATCTGCTTTTTCATTAAAGATCTCACCGTTGCGAGTATCTAACAAAGCTTCTTCAAAAAATAATTTATCTTTTGCTGCGACAACAGATGCTGGATTTCGAGACTCAGTATCTTGATTCATCTCTTCCACTGCCTGACCAGGACGTGGCATTGGCCCCATCGCTAATCGAATCTCTTGATCCGACTGATTGTCATTAGTGATCATACCTAATTTTGTCGCGAAGTTTTGAATTCTCTCAAGTTGCTTTTCTAAACCTGTCATTTTGTTTTGAACAACAACGAATTCTTTTTTCAGACGGCCATTCTCGGCCAAGAGTCTTTTGTTTTCCATAGATTGAAATAAAAGACCTGCGTAATCCACTACTCCAGCAGCGCCAACTACCATTAATAGGAAAGCAAGAAAACCGAAGGTCTTCACCCATGCAGAGGAGATCACCAAACGCTTGGTGGTACCCTTCTGATCGCTTACCATTAAAAATGTATAGTTCTTTCGCATAATTTTACCGTAAGTATCCTTTAACTCTATGGAAACTATCGGTTTGCGTCAATTTTTTTAAAGACCAGATTTATAATGGCTTTGCCTAATACTGCCTATTATTATTGCTAATCCACTAGGCCAATTTCTAGCTTTTCAATTTGAGCTGTGAGTTAGGGATATTTTAGAGATAAGGACTTTTCTGTTGGTAAAATAGGCAGAGGTCATTGGGTCTTAAAAAGAGGATCAGTCCTAAAAAATCCAGGGAATTACACAATGCATAAGGATCTAGGCCCAGTTCCATTTAGAAATATAGCAAGACTAATCCCGGTTCTGTAAATACTAAGCTTTCATCAAAGCTTGAAACAGAACCAGCCAATAAAAGGCATAGTCTCAAGTAAAAATATATCTATGAATGATCTTTAGTTTTTATGATCAATAGGCCTGAACTTCACCATCTATGGAAATAGATAACACAGTTACATTGTCATCACCACCGGCTACGTTTGCTTCGATGACCATTCTTTCAGGCCATTCTTCAGGAGAACTGCAAATGCAAATCTCGTTGATTCTTGAGTCAGATACCATTCCGGTTAAACCATCGGAGCACAAAATGTAGCGATCTCCAGGTTTTATTTCTCTTTCAAAAATATCACACTGAACATCTCTCTCGTAGCCAACAGAACGAGTGATGATGTTTTTTCCCTCTACTTGATCTAGCTGACTTTCTTTTATAATTCCTTCTCGGAGTTGCTCATAAACCAAGGAATGGTCTTCAGTAACCTGCCAAAGCCCTAAGTCTTTTTGTAGGTACACTCGAGAGTCGCCAACATTTCCAATGTAAAAATGCTCATTCACCTTTAAAACCACTACCATGGTGGTTCCCATGCCTTTGAGCTTTTGAACCTTTTCGCCACGATCATAAATATCATGACTGGCTCTTGTGTACATTTCTTGAATTAATTCGCGGGGACTTTTATCTGAACCACTTTGAACATAGTCGATATAAACATCCCTCGCTGCGCTTACCGCCATTTGCGAAGCGACTTCTCCACCCTTGTGGCCACCCATACCGTCTGCCACGATATACAAACTTAACTCGTCATCCACGAGAAAGCTATCTTGGTTTCCAGATCGTTTTTTTCCTTTATCGGTGAGGCCCCAGCCGCAAATCTTCATATATATTATGGTATTGCCAATCGACGCGACTGTCCACAGAAAGGAAAAGCTAAGTTGTTGGCCTATTCTTAGGTTTAGAAAATTAGACCAAAGCATAACCAAATCGCTTAGTTTTAAGACTAAGAAAACTTCTTCAGTACTAGACTTAACCGAGCGGAAATTTTTGCCGAATAGACATGTATGAAAGTTTTCTTAGGGATTTTTCCAGCTAGTTTAATTTTGTCAGTGGCGATTCACTTGTTCGTGGGCGGTTATCTTCACTTTCAAATGCCGGAAGAAGCTCCTCAAAAAGAAAGAGTGGTTGAGATTGAATACATCAAAGCCAGCGAAGAGAAAACAGAACAAATCGTTCAACAAGACAAACGCATAAATGACAAAACTCCAAGCAAAGAAGCTTTTTTAGGAAAGTTTAACCAAAGCGTGGACGAACAAATGCGTGCCTCTAAATCTGGGAAGACTAAAGATACAGCCGGCGGTGGTTCTTTCTTTCCAGCTCAAACGAAAAAGCCAGTGAAAAAACAAGCGAAGGCTAAAAGCAAAAGCTATTCAAAAGATGCGTGGAAAAAAGTTTCACTTTCTGATTTGAAACCTAAGTTTGATTTTGCCCCTGATGACGCCAATAAAAACCAACAAGCTTTCGTTGGCGAAGAGTCGCAAAGCAATGACTACCTAGAAAAGGTAAAGCGTGGAAATGAGAATCTTTTAAATACAAGAGAGTTTCGCTACTACACTTACTTCAACCGTATTCGGGATCAACTACAACAATTTTGGGAGCCTTCTGTTAGAGATCGTTTGTATAAGCTAGTTAGATCAGGAAGAAGTATTGCCTCTGCAGGTCCAAGAACAACAAAAGTTCTAATCACTTTAAACAAATTAGGTAATCTAATGAAAGTTCAAGTTTTAGAAGACTCTGGACTTAGAGATTTAGATGAGGCCGCGGTAGATGCTTTTCGTGAGGCCGCGCCTTTTCCAAACCCTCCACAAGGAATCGTTGAAAAAGACGGTACTGTGAAAATTCGTTGGGACTTTGTCTTAGAAGCCTAGTCCCCTATTTCATCTAAATATTATTTACAGAAATCCGTTTTTTCTTCACCTATCAATTGGCCTATGTTTTTCACATAAAGCCCATCACCTTGTCTGACTACATCAAAATAATAAATAGGTGCATAAGTCATTAGTTCATAAAGTCTTTTGATGGTTGGTTCATCAATATAGTTACTCTTCAAAGAGTCCGTAGCTAGTTTTGATAAAATCAAATCCTCTCTAGCCACTGTGCTAAAGCTTACCCCAGATTCTTGTGCATCAATTAACTCGCGAATTCGATACACTGAAATAATGCGACTCACTTTTTCACTAAACTTAACTTCAATACGAACACCATATTTATTCTTTCCAGGACGCTGATAGTAATTTAGCACCTTCCACTCAGGGCACTTTGATGAAACCTTTTGATTTTTAAAGGCTGCTGTCAGAAGATTCACATAATCTACTTCTTGCGCATTAAGATGAAATGAAAATAAAAGAGTGAGTGTTAAAAGAATCTTAGTCATTGTTCCCCCTGTTGACTATATGACCAGAATTTTTACTAAATTTTTTTAAGGAAATCTAGAAAATATAGAAATTGAATTTAGTTCATTTCTTCCGATGGCAGAAAAAACACAGTAAAGGCACTATTGTAAATATCTAAGAATATTGAACTATTTTATGTGGCCAGGAATATATCCTTACTTTTTCAAAAACACTTATTAAAGAATTAGATGTTTATATTTAAGCCAGATCTTAGCGATTTAGATTGTGCTAAGCGAAAACGAAGGGGCTTGGTAGCCGTTACAACTAAAGCAATCATCTCGCCTAGTTTAAATTTTTGATTACTTTCATTTTTAAGTCGTAAGAGTCGCCCTTGAAAACTAACAATCACCGAGCCGTCATTTTGCAGCTCGATGAGTTTTGCCATTACAATTTGGTTTACTCGAAGGTTCAACATTAGCCCAAGTGATCATTCGGATTTGGCTTGATGTCTGGAAAATCAAGGCTAGACATAGAAGAGATTTCATCGCTGGATCTAATCTTAGATTTGACCTGACCTAGTTTCTTTCTCTCGCTTTGTCTTTCACGAATTTTACTAACTAAATCCATCTGAAATTTTGGCTTCTGCTGAGAAGTAGCTCCTGTAATTGTCGCTTCAGTATTTTTCTTAGGAGCTTTATTTACAAGGTCCCATGCTTGCTGATCTTCTTTAGTTTCAACTTTTCCATATTTGGGAGTATTTGAAATTTTATAAGAATCTTCTTTCTTAGCAAAAGCTTTTGGAGCTGCCTCATCCAAAGCTTGGTTCATTTCAGGGGCAGCGAACATGCTAGATGAAGTTACTGGTTGTTGCATGAGCTTATTTAGCTCTTCCGTTTTTTGTTCTTCATTCAGTTCTGATCTAGAGTTGCTAGCATTACTCAATTGGCTTTCTTCCTCTACAAAGCCCATTGTTTCAGGAATTTTTGTCGTTGCCTCTTCTTGAGCATTAATTCTATCCATTGCCTTTTCAATACTTTGATTGGCATTTAGATTTTGAGAAAATTGCATTTCATCTTCGGTATCGAAGTCTTCAAAAGAAAGCTCTTCTTCCGAAATATGTTGGTTTTGTTCAGCAAGCTGTTCACGAAAAATCTCACCTACCTCATCATTGCTATTAATGAAGTCATCCCAGTCCGCTTCGCCATCATAGTCTTTTTCTCTCTTAGAGCTTAACTCATTTAATTCATTACGAATCGCTGACTTTACCTCTTCTAAAGGTTGAAACACCGATTGAACCGCAGTGCTCATGCCATTCTTTAATTTATTAGTAAACTCAGCCTTCTTTGCGTCGTCTTTCTTTACCTCTTCACAGGCATTACGAAACTGTTGTCCCAGTTCCGCCAAACGATCCATTGAAACTTCTGGGTTTTTAAAAGTTTCTTCAAAGCGCTCACCAAAATCACTATCTTGATGAGAGCGCTTGTTGATCAACTCTTGTTTTGCCTGGGAAAAACTCACATCTGACTGAGGCTTATTTTGCGCCCAATTTGGTAAGTCTTTCTCACTAAACATGAGACGATCTTTATTAACCTTTGCAATAAACTCAATTTCTGCAATGTCTAAATCAATCTTTTTCGCAATTTCTTCTGCGCTATATCCTTCATGAGCCAGCTTTGCTGCTTCGATGTATTTTTTAGAACTTTGTCTCTCGATGATTTCCTCATGAGGAATCTTATCTTCGAAAATTTCAGCAAGCTCTATACTTTTTGCCATCGATTGCTCTAGAAGAAAAATCGTTTCCTTGGCAGTAAAAATGGTTTCTTGAACCTGAGCTCCTTTGTTCTCTATCAAACGAAGCATTTGTTTTACTTGATTGTCCGTTCGATCAGAAAGGTCTTCTAATACAGAAATTTTAGACTGAAGAAGTTGTAGACCTTTACTTAGACGCGGATCTTCTTTCGCTGGACGATTCATACGAAACCAAATAACACCAACACCAATCAACGCGAACACATTCGTACTAATAAATAGATAATCCATCACCGACATAGCTCCCTCCCGTGGAACTGAAATACTCTACTATTATATAGAGGAAAGACCTGTTCCGGTAAGAAATGCCCCAAATCCCGACCCTTCCTCGACCAAAGGCCTAATAAAACAAAAGCCAGGCATCTAAAGCCTGGCTCAGTTGGATTTTAATGTTCTTTAAATGCTAGCTTAACTGCGAACAGAAATTTGCAATACGATCGCAAGCCTCTAGGCCTCTCTCTTCGGATAAAGCGTAACTTAAGCGAAGGTAACCATCTAAACCAAAGGCATCTCCTGGAACGGTTGCTACCATCTCATCATCTAAGAGTTGTTTTGCAACATCACTAGAGCTTTCTAGCTTTTTCCCTTTATAGCTTTTTCCTTGAATACCCAATACATTTAACCAAATGTAAAAGGCACCTTCAGGCTCTTCTACTTCGATACCATCAATTGCATTTAATTTATCACTTAGTTTTTGCTTTCTCTGCTTTAAGACTTCTACGGAAGCTCGAACTTTGTCCTCTGTATTTTTCAAAGCATACAAGCTTGCCTCTTGAGAAAAACCACTCGCACAACTTACCGACTGACTTTGGTAACTGCCCATGGCTTTAATTACTTCTTTAGGTCCTAATGCCCAACCTACTCTCCAGCCAGTCATTGAATATGCCTTCGAAGCACCATTTACACAAATCGTACGAGACTCTAATTCAGGGCACGCCTCTAGAAGGTGCGGAGCAAGGCCGCGCTCGTTAAATACCAACAGATTATAAATATCATCAGACAAAACTAAAATATTTGGATGCTTTTTCAAAACTTCAGCCAAGGCTTTAAGCTCACTTTGCGAGTATACCATTCCAGTTGGATTACTTGGTGAGTTTAAAAGAACCATCTTTGTTTTTTCAGTGATAGAACTTTCAAGTAATTGTGGAGTCATTTTAAAACGACTCTCTTTATCACATTTTACAACTACAGGTACGCCCTCTGCTAAAGTTACCATCTCTGGGTAACTTACCCAAAAAGGACTTGGAATGATAACTTCGTCTCCTGGATCAATCACTGCTTGAAAGGCAGCAAACAAAATAAACTTTGCTCCCGTAGAAACGCTTACATTTACATCTGAATAATTAGTAGAAAACTTTGTATTGTAATCCTCAGCAATGGCTTTGCGAAGAGCTGGAATCCCAACAGGAGGTACGTACTTAGTATTTCCTGATTTCATGCTCTCGATCGCTACATCCACAACCTCAGGAAAAGTATTCCAATCTGGCTCCCCTACCGTTAAAGAAATTACGTCATTTCCTTCAGCCTTAAGCTCTTTGGCTTTTGCTGCAAGACTTAATGTAGGTGATGGTTGAATGTTCTTCGCACGACGACTTAGCATTTTGCTGTCTCCTTATGGTTTATACTTTGAAGGGAAATCTACCATAAGTTGGTAGATAGTGGATGTTATAATTTAATGAGTCATTATTTTTTTATTTCAGCCAATTTACGAGTTAACTCCTCAGCAACCACTTCTGGAACAAACTGATTGATGTCACCACCCATGATCGCTACTTCTTTGATCAAGCTGGAGGAAATGATATTAAACTCAGGTTTAGAATAGACTAAAATTGTATCAATGCTAGGGTCCAATCGATAGTTCATGGACGCCATACGCTGTTCGTATTCAAAGTCTCCGGCAGTTCTAACACCACGAAGAATAAACTTTGCGTTAACCTGCTTCGCGCAGTCTACCGTAAGACCATCAAATGAAATTACCTCGATGTTTTCTAATTTGGCTGTAACTTGCTTTACCAGTCTAGCTCTTTCTTCAAAATCAAAAAGGTATTTTTTTTTGGTAGAGTTACCGACGGCAACATACACCTTATCAAATACTTTTTGAAAACGTTGAAGAATATCTAAATGCCCTCGAGTGATTGGATCAAAGCTACCTGGATAAATTGCTGATACTGCCATTAGTTTTCTCCTAGCTCATAAAAAGAAAGCTTTTTATCGCCATAGTCTTTACGACGATACAAAAAGATATCACCGTATTGGTCTTTAATTGTTTCATGTTTTGTAGATTCGATCACGATCAAAGTATCTTGGTGGAAGACCTTTGACTGGGACACCGCCTGCATCACTTCATCCGCCATCTTTTTGGTGAATGGTGGATCAATAAAGATTAAATCAAAACTTTCTGAATCGTAGCTTTTCAAAAACTTTAAAACATCTTTATTAATGATTCTCTGTTCTTTTCCAACACCGAGAAGCTCTCTATTTTTCTCGATGATGGCGATCGATTTTTTATTCATCTCAACGCTTACCACAGAAGCCGCTCCCCATGAAATAGCCTCAAAGCTAAGATTCCCTGTGCCGGAAAATAGATCTAAAACTTTAGCTTCTGGCAATCGCTCTGACCAGGAATTAAAAATACTCTCTTTGATGCGATCAGTGGTCGGACGCAGATGATCCGCTTGGAAATGAACCAACTTTCTTCCACCAAATTTTCCAGATATTATACGCATTGTTTTTCACCAAATAAAAACGGCAGAATGCATTTTCTGCCGTAGAAACTTACAATAAAAATAAGTCAGAACAAATGATTAAGCCAATTTTTCCACAAATTTTTGCCAACTTTGAAGACTTTCCACCAATTCCTCTTCCATAACATCGGCTAAGGCTAAATAGTCTTCGTGGCCATAAGCTTTTAACATGGCGTTTAACGAAGATTTAAACAAAGGCTCTGTGTTTTGCCATATTGAATAGTTATTAGACCAACGCTCTTTTAGCGCTTCATTTTCCTTACTGATAAACTGAAGAGTAATCATGGTAGACATTAAAGTTTGAATTCCACTAAGGCACTCGTCAAATTCAAGACTTAACTGAGGAGTAAACCCTAGTCGAAACTCAGCAGCTAAATGATCAATTTCGGCAATGATTTCAGATACAAGTTTTTGTGACTGATTCACTACACTTTTAATTTGTTCTTCCGCTGATTGATTATCTAATTGTTCGTTCATTGACATTTGCATTCTCCTCGATATGAACATTATCGCCGGTATAGACAGATAAAATTTTTGCTAAAGTTTCATGAATGGCACAGTAACTTGCCACGATTTGTTTCTTCTCTAAAGGCCCTATTCGAAGTTTTTCGGTTTGATACCAATCCACAACAGGTGCAAGTTCCGGCACCATCATCAATAGCTTATCAACCAACTGATCCACATTTTGCAAAACTCTTTCATTTTCTTCGTTTTGTTCTTTTCGTAAAATGGCAGTCAGTTGTTGCAGGCTAATGGCATTTAACTCCTGGAGCTGTTTAAAACCTTCAATGGTTTCCATTCGATACGGCACAGGAAAATCTTCACCCAAGTAAATCGCTCGAATCATATTCCAGCAAAATAGTTGGTGTGGGTTGTTCTCAACATATTCATACTCTGAAAAAGGATCTTTTACCAAAATCATTTCATCCGAAGGAATGTCATTCTCCAACATACTTTGAATGTCATTACAAATCACGTCTGATCCAAGTGCCTCAAAGTTACCAATGCCTCTTATTCTACTTCCAGTGGCCTTGGGACCGGTTTCCCAAAAACGAACGTAGGAGTTACTTAGATTATAAGTTGGAGTACCCGTTAAAGAAGCAATGTGAATCGGTGCACTATCTAAACCAACTAACAAGCTAGAGTCTTTGAGGATCGGAAACAAATCCAAAAGTTTTGTCTTTCCCACCAAAGATATGACTTTATTTCCACGCACCGTTAATTGAATGTTCTTAGCGATTTCCTGGTCAATTTCGGCACCGATCAAAACAATCTTATGATCAATTTGCTGACTAAGCCTTCGCATGACATTCATCCATTTTTCTTGGCTCAGTGACTTTCTGGTCGTAGAAGCTGCTAAATGAACAACAATATATTCCTCGTCCCCTATGTATTCTCGTACTAGAGGTGGAATTTGATGGGCTACTTCTTTCGTGTAATCCTCTTGTTGCAATTCAACCCCAGCAACTTCAGCAAATAAATCGTTCACATGAAAACGATTGTATTTCCTCACGCCCGTTTGCGCATAAAAGTAAGCAGAAGGATCACCATCAATCCTTAAAAAGGCATCCTCATGTCTGGAGTATCCTTTTACTTTGGTATCATTAGATTCGATGCATTTTACCAAAAAGGAGCTACTAGGAGAAAAACTAAGATTTATTATTTCATCATAATTTTCTTCTTGAAGGTCCATTAGAAAGTCATTTAGCTCTTCCATTCCAGCTTTTAGACAGTCTTTGTCTGACATATCATTTTTTAACAAAGCTCGAAAAACATTCATCATTGGCATTTCAATCACTTGATCCAAATCTGAGAGTCCTTCACAAGCACTTGCAAAGCGAGGGCGAACTAGCATATGAATTTTTGCACTGGGATATTGGCGACGTAAAGCCCTTACTGTTGGCCACGTACTAAAAATATCACCGAGTCTTGTTAGTTGTAGAATCAGTATTTTCATTCGGTAACTGCTCCTTCAAAAGCTCTTTCATTAAAAGTAATTTTTGGACCTCAGAACTTACTCCGCTAGTTAGAATCTGTTCCCTAGCTGTTTTTAAAGTAAGATCAATTAGTCTTTCCATTTTGTTAATAGCATCTTGATTCATAAAATCTCCATATAGTCGACGCGAATCATTTCACTCAATTTTCTTTCAATTTTTATTATGTGATTCATATTGTCTAAAACCCGACAGGTCGCTGAATCTTCGGAAAACTCCGCGCCCATATCCCCATGAATGGCTTCAATGCAAAGCTGTTCAAAAGCTGGCAAATCTTGGTTTAAGCTACGGTTTCGATCAAACCAGAGATTTACAGCTTGGAGAGATTTATCTCGGTCTTTTCTATTTTTTCGCGCATTATCCCTTGGACTCAAACTACGAATCAACTCCTCTGATTCTAGTTCCATTCCTAGCAAAATGGCTTCAAACTTTTCTAGAACTGGTCGAAGGTTCTCAGGACTTGTGTAGGCTTTCTCGATCAAATACCTACGAATGACCTGGGCTTCTAAATCAAATCTTTGCCAATCTTCGACATTACGCTCTTGAAGTACAACCTGCCATGATGCTTGATGAAACATACTTTTTAAGTTTTCAGCCAAGGCTCCTTCACCCAATCGACTGGCAAACCAAAATCTATTTTGTAAGAATTCGGCACGATAGAAATTAACCTCTTCAAAAAACTCAGAAGCTAAGATATCAATGGCCATCCAATTTCGCTCCATATGGTGAAACATTGTATAGCCGATAAGATCTGCCCCCATCATGTCTTGGCAAATGTAGCTAGCGTTTGGACATTTTAGTCTATGGCTACATGGCGAACACTCTAAATTAGCTTGTAATATTAAAGAGTCCTCTGTGTAACTTCCCGTCTGATTGTATTGGCTTGATCCTAAACTCAACTCTAGGACTGGTGTTCTCGATCCAATCGCTAAGTATTTGATTGCAGTATCTGGAGTAACCAAAAGTTTCGCTTGGTGAATCAAAGCTTGAGCTGTTGGCAAATCGCAAGGCTTTATCTCCACTTTTAGTTTTTGAAGCTCACCAAATTCTTTTTGCAGCCGTTCTTCTTCAGAGGGCGCACAAAGACAGAGAATCTTTCTTTTTGAATCCAGTTGCCGATAATATTGAATCACTTCCTTCCACTTCTCAGAAGAGAAAGTTTTCTTTTCTTCATTGCTCGTCATTTGAATACAAATGTATTCTTCTTGCGGAATACTCGCTCGAATGCTTTCATTTAATTCTAAATCTTCTAGGCTCTCTATTGAATATAAGCCCAATGCCGAACGATAAATGTCTATCAAATGAAATGCAGAAACTCCTTCAAAGCTCCCTATATCATTTAAATATTGCACCCAAGGACTTCCATAATCAATGGCGGAATCATAAACTCGAGAACCGATTACCTGACTTGGCTCTAAATTTAGTGCACTCAAAAAATAGTGACTTAAATGGTTGTGAGTTAGAGAAATTACTTTGTCATAGTCTTCATTTTCAATTCTTTGTAGCAAATGATCCAAAGCAAAAAAATTATTTAATATGTATTGATCTTTTCTAGATGCCACCTCTTGCATTTCTTTTCGATCTATCGAAATCCATTGATCTACAAAAGGAAATAGAGATTTTGCGAACTCAAATTCCTTGTAAATCAAAACTTGGATTTCCCCGCCGTTTTTTTGTTTATAGCTACGAATCACTTCGCGCATCATCAAAAAGTCACCCAAACGCATCAAGGAGATAAACAGTGTTTTCATTTTAGTATTTCCGCCAGTACATTAAGTAAGTTGTAGTTTCTATCCATAGGTTTAGCTTTACAGTAGCTTGCAAGATCTCGATCTAAAAACAGTTTACTGTCCAGTTCATTATTTGTGTCTATTTCTAGAGAAATTCTTTTAAGTGCCTTCTCTAATCCCTCTTTTTTCCGGCCGCAAAGATAGTATAGAGCCTCATCATAGTCTTGCATTTGCTGTTGAATACTAGGCTGGTGAAAAAGCACTTGAAAATCACTAGGAAAGCTTTGTTCCACAATCTGTAAAAGCTTTTCCTTTGTGGTGATTACTTCATATCCTTTGGTTTTTGCGTATTCTGCAATTTCTTCGTTTAATTCAAAAATTAAAAAGCTTTTAGCCTCTTTGTCTTTTTGTAGTTCTTCGATATGAAAACCAGCGCCAAAGCCAAAAACAATTAGATCACTGCTTTTACGATCCTGTCTTTCCACCCAAGATCTTGCCTCAGTAATTGGGTTTCGCTTCGAAGCAAGCCTTCTACCATTTAAAACAGGTATAGGTCCGAACTCAGACTCTACAAACTCTAGAGCATTAGGCATTTTGTTCCTCCACAAGCTTTACTAGTTTACTTGCGTCTTCACAGTCTGGGTCAAAATTAAGAATTTTCTGAGCTTCCCAATAGGCATACTCTCTATACCCGGCCTGAAACAGAACGCAGGCAAACAGCAGGTTAAGTTCTTGATTGTATTCTCTTTGGCTCAGGAATTTTTCTAGTTTTTCAAGAGCATCATCATATCGAAAATCACTCATACTCCAATGTGCTAACATTTTTAAGTAAGAAGCATTGTTTTCATCATAATCAATGGCTGCTTTCAAGTTCGCCCACGCCATTTCAGTTTCGTCTTGGGCCTTATACAATAAGGCTAGTCCCATTCTCGCTTTTGAAGATTTAGGGTTTATTTGTAAAGCTTCATAAAAAGATTTAATCGCCTCTGTGTATTTTCCCATTTGAAAATAAAGACTACCGTAGTTTACACATAATAGATCTGATTCACTGTGAATGCGTTGCGCTCGGTGGTAGTATTCTTCTGCTTGTTCAAAATCACCTTCGGTCAAACTGATGTTTCCCAAGTTTTTGAACAATTGAAAGCTCGAGATAAAATCTTCTCCTTGCTCACATAAGGCCTTTGTATAGTAGGCTTTTGCTTTAGCAATGTTTTTTTGTTCATAGTAGAAATTTGCAGTCCGTACGTAGTTTTCAAAACTTGGGTGAAACTCAGCAAGTTTTTCAAAACTAATCGCTGCATTATCAATCTCATTCGACTTTTCAAAGCACTCAGCTAGTCGTTGTAGGTACTCGGGCTTATCGAAGTTCATATTATGAAGTCGCGCATAGATCGCTCGCGCTAGACTAAAATCAGAATTGGCGTACAAAAGCTCTGCATTTCGAAAAAAGTTCTCTTCTAAACTCTCTTCCGGTGCATTAACGACTTCCTGTCTTTGATAATTTTCTATCTGCATCCTTATTCCTTCCTGGAAACATCCACTGCTTTAGAAAGCAAAGCCGGTGCCAGTTTCAGGTCAAAAGCATGCTAGTTTAATAAAAAAAACGACGAAAGATTGACCATAGTCATTTCGATCGCCGTCATTAGATTGATTGGACAAAGGTCCGGCAGGGGAAGATTAGGCCTCTTGCTCAAAAGTACGCTTTACCGCACCGCTATGGTATTTTCCAACAGCCTTTTTATTTAAGTTCGTGTCCATATACTCTTTCATCACACGACTCTTCTCTTTTTCAATTAAAGAAAGTAATTGCAAATCTTGATCTAAAATTCGCTCAATGATGCTGTCTTTAGAACTCAAGAGTTCTGCTATATCATCTTCTTGAGCCTCTACCTCTTTTACCGTAAGACTCATTAAAGACTCATCAATCTTTTTATCTAGCTCAGCAACTACGTCCAAGATCGCTTGTCGAGTTTCATAAAAAGCATCTAGAGAATCAAAGTTCTTTTGTGCAAAAAGCGCCATTTCTCTTTCATTAAGATTATAATATTTCACTAAATACTTATTTCTTTCATTCATTAAAGTTGTCATGCGATTCATTTTTCCCCCTTGCTTAGCCCGCGTTTTTCGAGCCATCCCCAGATTTATTTTGTTGCTTTTCTTTCTTAAGACCTTCTACAGCTTCTACCCACCCGTCATACAAAGTGTTTAGAATTTTCAGCGCGTTTTCTAGGTACTGTTTGTCTCCAGAAATATTCGCTTGAGTGTATTGATCCGTTATAAACATATAGAGTTGTTCGAGTTGGGAAGCGATCTCCCCTCCTACTTTGTGATCTAGAGTATTCATTAGCTCTAAAACAATGTCGTATGCTCTACCAATATTAGTACCTCGCTCGGCAACGTCTCCGGCCTCGATAGCCATGATTCCTCGCTTGGTAAACTTGATAGCCCCCTCGTAAAGCATAAGTAGGATTTTCTCTCTGCTTGCACTTTGTACTGAAGTCGCTTTGTACTTTTGTGATCCCATTTTGTTATAACTCATAACTACTCCTTAACCCCTCACTCTTATCCGGCGCCGCCCGCTACTGATCCAGCGAGAAATTGTCCTTGCGCCTGTATTCCAGCCATCTTTTCCTCTAAAGCGGCAAATTTTCTTCGTAAATTTTGTTCTTTCTGTGTGATACGTCTTTCTAAACTCTCTAAACGATTATCCATTTGTTCGATTTGTTGCTGAAGACCTCTGCGTCGATTATTCAGTGGTCCAAAACTACTATCATTAAGAGTTCGAATCATATTTCGTAACTTCGGTATAAATCCTGTGTTGAAGCCATCCCCAGCTAAAAATTTCTGAACCTGCTCTGGGTTCTGCTTCAGTTTTGTATTAAATTTTTCCTCGCTGTACTCCAATGTACCGCCGCGAGTAAATGTAATCCCAATTTCATTTAATGTACGAATGTTGCTTCCCGTTCCCAAAACCTGGGACTGTAGTAATTGTCGTACTCTAGATTCGATGGTTCTAAGAACCACATCACCACCAAGTGTCGCACTCGTGTCTGACTCTTGGGTTAATGAGTTTTGTTGCTGGATAAATCCCAAAACAGAGTTAATGGAATCAACAAACGACTTCACTTTTCCACTAACCACTTCCATATCTTCTTTTACATTTAAGCTAATGGTTTTACCCGGCGATGCTTGCTTTAACTCTAGAGTTACACCAGGTAGTAAATCGTCTAAAACATTGTCTTGGACATCAATTTCAAAGCCATCTAATTTGATTTTTCCATTTTTAGCTTCTCGAGACTGCTCAAAGAAAACATCCTGATCACCATCTAAAAAGTATAATGTTGGGTAATCTACCTGGTTTTCTTTTCCCACATCTTTTGCCGTTAACATTAAACGGTAAGGAGCATCTGGATCCGTTTGATCATTAATGATTGTCGCTTGTAAGCCAACACCCGCACGATTAATGGCGTTCGCAGCACCTTCCAAGGTACTGTTTTCTCCGCTAATATAAACTTCCTTCTCTCCATCTGCGGTTTGAAAAGAAAAATATCCTACACCGATTTGTGTTTCGTTTTTATCAGGAAACCCATTAGTAATAGCAGCTGCTTTTTGCGCCAACTGCAAAACCTCAATGGCCCAGTTTCCAGTGCGAACTGAGTTTGGATCAACCGTTCCACCAATAATACTTGGGTCAGCGGATTCTAATTTTATATCAGTGAATCCTCTAGCGCTTGCTAAACCACCAATTGAGTTTTGTATGTCTGAGACTTTCGTGGCAAGGTCGTCCACAAGCTTGAGTTTGTTCTCAACCTTGCTTTTTTTACCTTGAATTGTTTGTATAGGGATTTTTTCAGCATCTATGAGCTGTTCCACGATATTCGGTGGTAATCCCGAGGCCATGCCTCCAAACGAAATAGCCAATCCGTCCTCCTGACGACTTCAATCCCTTCCTGGGAGCTTGTTTCATTATCTCAAAGAATCGCAGAAACAGTGAGTCAATAATCTGATGCTTTCCCGGAAATGTGCTTTGGTTTATAACTGGAAAAATTTTCCGGCAGCTATTTACTGGTAAACACACAATTTTACTAGCTAAAAGCCGAGTCATTTAGTCGTTTCCTTACAGACACGTATTTTTTCCCCGATTTGCTACATAATCAGGAGTTAGACCTAAGTTTTAATCGCATCGCGAAGTGTTTTTGGTACAAGATTCTTTCCTGAAAGTTTATAAAGGAACTTCTACTTTAAAGAATATTCGTTTTGGATGAAAAGGTTGTGGAATGAGAGAAATCATCAAATACTTAGGACCTCTACTTAGGCATTACCGTTATCAAATGATTGGGCTATTGATTTTAGGCTCAATGATCTCTGGACTTAGAGGTTTAACCCCTGAACTATCACGACGATTGATTGATCTTTGGCGTGAAGGAGATGGTACTGGAAACATTACTTATCCAATTGGAATCGCAGCGATCTGGTTCATATCTAGTATTTTCCGCTACATCCACTCCTATAAAATCAGAGTAATTTCTGAAAAAATCATGGGCTTTTTACGCATGAATCTGATGCGTAAGTATTTAGACTTTGATTTAAAGTTTATGCATTCTCTGGATACAGGTTCTGGTGGTTTGATCTCCCGAATCTCCAATGAGATTCTCCATGTTCAGTTTGGAATTCAAAAGATGACCGACATGATGAAAGAGCCCTTTGCAGCGATTTTTATGTTTGGTTATTTACTAATGATCGATTGGAAGTTAACGATTTTTATCGTTGCCACTTTGCCTATCGTCGGAGTTCTATTAAAAAACATTGCAAAATCCATTCGTAAATACATCACAAAAAACTTCACCGATATGGAGAACATATCAAAAACTTTGAAAGAGTCACTGGATGGCTCTCGAATTGTGAAGTCCTACAATTTACAGACGGTTTTAGAAAAGCGCTTTAACAGTGAAGTTCAGCAATACATTGATAATCGTAAAATCGTTGTAAGCCGCGAAGAGGCTACAGGGCCAATCATTGAAAGCATTGGCGCCTTGGGCTTTTCTGCTTTGCTCGTTTATATCGGTAACCAAATTATCGCCGGTCAATTGACGGTGGCTGACTTTATGGGGTTTTCATTTGCCGTGGCGATTCTCCAAGATGCTGTTAAGAGAATCCAACAAGCTTATGTAGCCATTCAACAAGCGGTTGTAAGTTTGCAACGTTACCACGAAATGCTTGGCGAAGAGAATCACGTGAAAGACACCGATAGTCCAATTCCATTTCCAATTGATTGGAAAAGCATTGAATTTAAAAACGTAACTTTCAGCTATATCGAAGGTAAACCTGTTTTAAAGAACTTCAACCTGTTAGTAAATCGCGGAGAAAGCATAGCTCTTGTGGGAAGCAGTGGTAGCGGTAAGTCAACCACCGTTAACTTGTTACAAAGATTCTACGACCCTGACAGTGGTCAAATTTTAGTCGATGGCATTGATATTAAGAGATTTTCATTAGAAGACCTGAGAAAGAATATCGCAATGGTTAGTCAGGATGTATTCTTGTTTAATGATAGCGTTGAGTTTAATATTCGCGCTGGAAATTTAGAAGATGAAAACACTAGTGTGGAAGAAGCAGCTACCTTAGCCAATGCACATAATTTTATTTCTGCTAAAGAAGACGCTTATGACACTCGAGTTGGCGAAGCTGGTTCTCAGTTTTCTGGCGGAGAAAAGCAACGTATAAGTATTGCACGTGCGATCTTTAAGAATGCGCCAATTTTAGTTTTAGATGAAGCCACTAGTGCCTTAGACTCAGAAAGCGAACGTGAAGTTCAAAAAGGCATTAGCCAGCTTATGAAAGGAAAAACTTCTTTTGTAATTGCTCACCGCTTATCGACAGTTCAAGATGCGGATAGAATTATTGTTATGAAGTTTGGGGAAATCATTGAGAGCGGAAACCATGATGAACTCATGGAAAGAAAAGGGGAATACCATCAACTCAGAGAGCTGCAACACTAAACTTTTATACCTTCATGGATTTAACTCTTCTCCTTTTTCACCAAAAGGAGAAGCGGTCAAAAAATGTGTTGCAGAAAAATACCCAGACATCGAACTGATAGCTCCAGAACTTCCTCCTTACCCCATGGCAGCATTAGAGCTGATCAAAGAAAAAGTTCAAGACATCTCTAAGAGTCAAAAACCTTTGATCATTGCCTCTAGCATGGGTGGCTTTTTCACAAACTTTGTGGCACATGATATTCCAGTCGCTGCCTGTTTCGTTAACCCAGGAGTTGACCCATTTAACAGGGTTAAGGAATATTTAGACATCGACATAACTAATCCCTACTCGCAAAAAGTATATCGCTTAAATGAAAAACACATTGAGGAGTTGCAGTCTCTTTACAAAGAAAGTGTTGCACCAAATTCTGATTTTTATTTATTTTTGAAAACCGGCGATGAAGTTTTAGACTACAGCCATGCCGCCAAACTTTACAAAGACCATAAACTTCATATTGATGAAGGTGGAGATCATAGTTTTCACGATTTTGATAATTATGTTGAAGAGATGATAGAATGGTTAATTTCTAAAAAATAGCACTATCCATTACCAACAGAAAAACGAACTAGACAGCCTTATTTAAAATACCACCACGTTTATCTTCAGTATCCGCATTGGCAGCCCTGGATGATTCGATGGCCTGAAATGCACTAAGTCGCCGAACGACTTTTCCTTGGTAATCTTTTACTAAAAACATCAGTGCTTCGTTTTGTTTTTCCATCACCACACTCAGGTTATTCTTTTTAATTCCCGGATGATTTTTTAAGTACTCAAGAGCTTTTTGCAAATCTTCTTCTGTAAAGTTTTGTTGCTCTTGCTGCCCACCATGGTTTCCCTGTTGAGGATCACGATCCGCAGAAGTATCCATTGCTTTGGTTTCTTTTTTCACCGAAGACACTTTATCAAGCATAGGATTTGAAATGTTGCTTATACTTTTCAAGTTCATCATAGTTCTGATCGGTAATCTTAGTCAGTTTATTTACTCGACCTTCAACTAGAAAAATTCGACCTTCTGTCGAGTTGTTTCCCCTAATATACCCAGGGAGTTTGTTGGCTCCCTGGGTTGGGACGGGACAAGTGAATCATGTCACTTAAAACCGTTAAATCCGAATCTAAAATTATTAACCGATCAAACGTAATGCTGATTGTGGTTGTGCATTTGCTTGAGCCAAGATACCTGTTGAAGCATTCAATAGTACCTGATTTTGTGTTAACTCAGCAGTTGCTTGTGCGATGTCTGTATCACGGATACGAGAATTTGCAGCCGATACGTTCTCAATGGCAGTACCTAAGTTATTTTGCGTTGAGATCAATCGGTTTTGAACCGCACCTAGTGTTGCTCGGTGACCATTCACAGTAAACTGTGCATCGTCAATTACCGTTAGGGCTTCTCGGGCTCCTTCTTTTGTCGAATAATCTAAACCGTCCATACTCAGTTCGCTTAATCTTACAGATTGTGCTCCAGAGTCGAAGGTAATTCTATCTTGGAAATCATCATTATTAATATCAATTTGGAAACTGAACTCACCACCTGAACCATCTAGAAGGTTGGTTGTTCCATATTTAGTTGTTTGTGCAATACGATCCATCTCAAGCTTTAATTGTTGAACCTCTTTATCAAGGAATTGTCTCTCCCTGTCACCTACTGTATCAGAAGCGGCCTGTACACCTAGCTCTCTTAATCGTACTAATATATTGGAAACCTCGTTTAATCCACCCTCAGCAACTTGTACCATGGACTGACCATCCATCGCGTTTCTTTGTGCTACTGAATAACCTTTTACTTGAGCTTTTAAACTTTCACTCAATGCTAAACCAGCTGCATCGTCGGCTGCCTTGGTGATACGGTCACCAGAAGATAACTGCGCAAAGGTTTTATCAATTTTTCTTTGCGATGCCGCCAATGAATTCTGTGCATTTAAACTTGCTACGTTGGTTGATACTCTTAATCCACTCATAATAGTCCCCTATTGTTCTTTACGGCGCGGCCCCATGCCTACAGTTAAAGATGTCCCAGTATCTAGAAACTGCTTTACGCCTAAATTAATAAAAAAAATAAACACGTTGTGAGCTCTCGGTTAATTGGCCTTTCCTAAAGTAAGGTAGTCACTCCGAACTTAAGTTTGCGAAAGATACCGCAACCAAAACTCACTAAACCTTTCGGCCAGGTCTGGGGATACCTTAGTCGAGTCGAGTGAAACTAGACTATCGCCTAGCCAAAGCTGGACCAAGGTATTGAAAACCATAACAAAGTCGAGGGAAAAGCAGGACTATAGTCTGTACTAGTAAAAGGTCTACCAAGACTAAGGTAGCCAGCCTTTCGTCTTTTTTAAATTGCTGTTGTTTTATTTGAGAAACAAATAATGATAGATCTTCTGGTTTTTTATCTTTAAGATATGGAAGGATGAATTCTGAGGATAAAGGCCAAAACATTTTCACAAGAATCAATACCAAAAAGCTCAGAGAAAGAGCTTTTGAGTTACTTACGTCAAAATTTGGCGCAGCTACCGTTCGCGTGAAAAATGGAGATAGCTACAAAGTTCAAATTGTTTCTAGAACTGGAAAACAAATTTCAGCCGAAAGCACAGAAGGACTTTTTGACCTACAAGGCTTTGTGAATATTATTTTTAGTTTCGACATTGGTCCTGAAAAATACTTCATGCAAACTTCAGCAAATATCACGAGTGAGAAATACATCGATATTTCTATTTTATCTGATCTTTTTAAATTACAACGACGACAAAACTTTAGAGTAGACCTAGTCGATAACTACAGTTCTATTTTAAAAATCTTTAAAGTGAATCAAGTGGAAGTAGATCATGACTTCAAAATCAAAGACTTAAGCCTAGGCGGTTTGAGTTTTGATATGGATCTTGAGTCCCCCCTAGATATTTCTCAAGAACAGATGATTATTGGGAAAGTAATCATTCCTGAAAAAAAGCTTCATATCCCTATTAGTGCTGTGGTTCGCTATGTAAATCGAATCGGTTCCATGGGAAGTGGGATACGCAGAGCTGGCCTAGAGTTTGACCCATTAGATGCTCAAATCGAAAATCAGATGTTAGAAGTCCTAATCGAAGCGCAAAGAAAGACCCTCGGTTAATCTCTCTATTTATATAGAGAGAGAAAGAGGACAAATAAGCATCAAAAGAAAGCTCCTAATCTTATTGAACAGACTTAGTAAAAATTCTCAATATTTTCGCACGCTTAGCCTTTTTCTTTTTTAAAGCTAAAGTTTTAACGCGATATGTCGAATATTATCTAACTGTAAAAGACCTGGTTTCTGAAAAGTGCTGACCCACTTTTAGACACAGAAACCTTCGAGCATTGTCGGGGACACACTCCTTTTTGCCTGTGGGGGCAATTGAAAAGGAGAGAGCTCATGAGTTTGAGGATAGGAACCAATGTCGCGTCCCTCGCGGCCCAACACAATTTATCCAAATCCAACGCCCAAAAACTAAAAGCCATCAAATCCCTTTCCTCCGGAAATCGGATTACCCAAGCTTCAGACGATGCTGCGGGCTTTGCCATTGCCGAAAACTTGCGGGGGCAATTAAAGGGACTGGAACAAGTGAAACGAAATGCAAACTCTGCGGTTTCATTGGTTCAGGTTGCTGAGGGGGGGCTTAATGAACAAAACAATATCCTAATTCGATTGCGCGAATTAGGAGTACAGGCAGCATCCGATACTGTCTCAGAACAAGAACGAGAGTTTTTACAGGTCGAATTTAGTCAGCTTTTAGAGGAGCTAGACCGTATCGCAAGCTCTACTAATTATGGATCAAAAAAGCTTTTGTCTGGCTCAGGAGAGGAGTTTGAGTTTCATGTGGGAGCTAATGCGGGAGAGGAGAATATAATTCGCTACACTCTAGATGCCGATGCCTCCAGTGATTCTTTAGGCGTATCAGGCCTTTCTGTTGACGATAAAGACAATGCTTTAGATAGTTTAGAGTCAATTGACGAAGGTTTAATTAAAATGGCGGAAATGCGTTCCAGTTTTGGAGCCATGCAATCTAGACTCCTACACACCTCTAATCACCTAGACAATCAGATTGAAAACGTTGCTGGGGCAAGAAGCTTAATCGCCGATGCTGATGTTGCCAAAGAAACTGCTGATCTGGTTCAGGCCGATATTTTACAGAGCACTGGCGTGGCAATTTTAGCGCAAGCCAATAACATTCCAAGGCATGCTGAGAGGTTGATTAATATGCTCTAGGATTCAGTTCCTTTTAAAGAAAGATCTATTATTAAGTGAGTCGATCTAACTAAGACATTCGCCTAGCTCTAAACACCTACTCTTTTGTGCAGTAGTTAGGCTTTGAAGCATTGGTATGGTAACAGGCCCAAATCTTTAGCTTTTTAGCCAGAAGCGCAGAGAAGTCTTTATACTTCTGGGTGAACTCCTTATGAAAATAAATGTAGGTTGGAACAGTACCAGCATTTCCTAAATCAAAAATCTTATACTCAGGCTTGCTCTTGAAAAGTTTTTTTATATTAATTGGCGCTAAAAAGTAGTCTATTCTTGAATACTTAAGCATTTTAAAGATCTGTTCAGGACTTTCCACATAAGTAACTGAGGATTCTTTCACACCAAAAGACTTTAGGTATTTTACCCCTAAAATGCTAGCGGTTTTCATCTCTGGGTTCTTCAAGAAGTAGTCTGAAGCCTTGGCCTTTGGGTGCTTATTGCTGTTGAAATACAAAACAAACTGTAGATTAGACATTTGTATTTTCAAATTGGAAAGAGCTTCGGATTGGTCGTTCTCAACCTTTGCAAAGTCAATATCGATCCTAGACTCCTGCCAAAGTCGATTCCTTCGAGACCAACTTGTTTCAGATCTATCTACCTTTACTTTCTCTTTTTTTAGAAAGTCTTCGAAATGGCTTAATAGATTTTGATCAAAAAGCTCAAACTCAGCAGACAATTTGTTTTCGGCAAATCTCACTTCATAAGGCTTTTTTAGACTTACTGGCGCAGAGAAACCTACGCAATAAAAGCATTGAACAGTGAGAATAAAACTAAAAACTCTAAAAAATAACAAAAGAATCTCCAATCCCTAATGGCATTCTGAGTCTATTACTAGAGCTCTAGTAAAGTTTGAACAACTCGTTGCGCGTGGCGCATTGAGACTTTCAGACCTACTTTAATTTTTTTTAAATTTTTTTTTCAATTCATTCCCACGTAATTTCAGACACTAGACGCGCGCTGTTAAAAAAAACTAGACTTAAGCCCTAAAGTTTCCTGGACCTTCGTCGATGTAGTACATGAACACGTTGGAGCTCTCAATGCAGGTCTTTTACAGTCACGACTTCCATTGAAGATGTTCGCAGAAGATTAGTCACCTTCTAAAAGCATCAACTCCAAAAACAATTTATTAACCGCTTTTGGTTCTCTGTGGGAAACCCCAGGGTCGAGCACGAAGAAAGGCGAACAGTCTTTACATATGGATTAGTCCCCGCTTGTAAAACTGTGAAGCAGAAATCAGTAGTCCCAAACTTTTTGATTACTGCTGTCGCCGGCCTTCGACTCTCCGGTTAAGAGAACCCAAAGCACATTGATGGAGGCTTATAATGGGCTTAAGAATTAACACAAACGTTGCGTCAATCACTGCGCAAAACAAACTCGCTAAACAGCAAAAAAGAATGGAACACTCTTTAGCAGCTTTATCATCAGGTAGTCGTATCGTTGACGCCGCAGATGATGCTGCAGGTCTGGCTATCTCTGAAAACTTACGTGGACAGATTGCTGGTGTGAACGTAGCAAAAAGAAATGCTAGTAACGCCGTTTCTTTGATCCAAGTATCAGAGGGTGGACTGAACGAAATCAATAATGTATTAATCCGCTTACGTGAGTTGGGTGTACAGGCAGCTTCGGATAACGTTTCAGACGTTGAAAGAAGTTTCTTGGACCAAGAGGCTCAACAGTTAATCCAAGAGGCGGATCGTATCGCGAAAACAACAAAATTTGGTAACAAATCTTTATTAGATGGTAGTGGTGAGGAACTAGAGTTTCACGTAGGACCATTTGCCGGTGAAGATAATATTATTGGTTATCAAGTAACTGCGGATGCAACAGGTAGCGCGATCGGTTATGAAGGAATTTCTGTAACAGATAAAGATGCCGCTCGTGATTCCCTACAACAGGTCGATGATTCATTGATTAAAATTGGTGAGCTAAGAGCCGATTTTGGTGCGGTACAATCGAGAATGAATATTACCGTTACAAACTTAAATACTCAGTATGAAAACTTGAACGCTGCAAACTCTCGCTTAAGAGATACAGACGTAGCTTTCGAAACTGCTGAACTAGCATCAGCACAAATTTTACAACAGGCAGCAGTTGGAGTGTTAGCTCAGGCCAATGGCGTGAACAACTCAGCACTAAGACTACTCGCTTAATATTCCAAAGAACTTTTAAAGACTTCCTACCACAACTAGGGGTAGGGCACCCAAACAACATGATGGAAGTCTTTTAACCGAATTTTATTAGAGTGTGTCCCCGCAATATGACAATGCTCTAATTTTTAAGCCCCCCCTGAGTTTCCCACAAGCTCAGGGGATTTTTTTTGCTAAATTTAACAACTTCATTGCTCCCAATCTTTGAAATTAGATTATTCGCACCCAAGATCACTATTCCAAATTTTAAATTTGATAGTCTAAGAACTCAACTCGATTAACAGGTGTTTTAATCTCTAAAAACTTCTCTGCAAGTAGACAACAGGAAGACTAGCTACTAGCCAAATCGCTACAGAAATCATTAATGATTTCTGAAAAGAGAATCGGTCGATACTAAAGTACATACTTGCTAGGTATATTAAATAAGGAATCAAAGACATCATACAGATCAAAATTGATTTTTTTAAGTCCGTAGGCCCTCGATCATTGAAAATTATACTTTGACTAAAGATAGCGAATACTGGCACAAGGGGTAATATTCCTGCGATTAAAAAAGATTTTGTCTTTGAAAGTAAGCTAATCGCTAAAACTATAAAAACTGATATTATGACTTTATATAGATGCTCCATACACCAATGTTGTTCAAAAAATATACCACTCCCTAAAAGCTATGATTTTAGGAAACAACAAATACACCTATTCAATTTTTCAGGATAGAAGCAAAATTTGTCATTTCAAAAAGGCCTTAACTACTTGAAGCTTCGAATTTGGCTCCCCAAAGTTAAAAAAACGATTCGCGCTTGATCAGAAAAAATATTGATTTTTAAAAGGAAAAATAAAATTGAAGTTTTTAGGTAGATTTTAATTTTAAATACAAAGCTGAGAATAGTACCAACACCGGCTCAAACCCTACGACTAAAGCGTCCTTTGTAGATAAAATCATCCTCAAAGCTTGCGATGGATTCATAAGCTCTTATGGCGCGAATTCTTTTCTTACCGGTAACCTTGGCCTGACGTTTTCTGGATCTAGCGACAAAGTCAATAAGGTGCCCCATGCGCGAAGGATCTTCCTTGGCGGAGTCTTTACTTTCTTCGGGGCGCTCTTTTACAATGGACTGCACCCTGAAGTCAGTTTTTACTTTTTTAGCCTCTTCCGACTTGTCTGGCTCTTGAACCTCAGAGACGGTTGAGTTTCCTAAGTCACTTATCTTCATAATTTCTCACTTAGTTAATTATATCAGTTACTTGATGCGCTGGGTTATTTTCTATGGTAAGCCTTCTATAATTAGGTTATTTTGCTGTTCTGGAGAGTTGGAATGTCTCAAAATGGAACGAAAAATCAAAGTGATACAATGACAGCATTAGAAATGGTTTTTGAAACTGAAGATTATTTGGTGGTAAATAAGCCATCTGGATTGTTGGTTCATAGGACTCAGTTAGATTTTCATGAAACAGAGTTCTTACTACAAAGAGTACGGGACTATGTTGGTTCTCATGTTTATCCCCTACACCGCTTAGATAAAGCTACCAGTGGCCTAGTATTATTCGCTAAAAAACCAGAGGTCGTCAGTCTTTTTCAAAAGCTATGGGACGAAAACAAAATTGAAAAAGGCTACAAAGCATTGATCCGTGGATGGTTGCTAGAACCAATGACGATCAATCACCCTCTAGAGCAAATGGCCAAGAAGAAAGACCAAAAAACGAAAGCCCACGCCGAAAAAAAAGAAGCCATAAGTTTTGTAAAACCTTTGCAGCACTATGAATGGGACCGCGCTTTTTCTAAATTCGAAAAACAGAGATACAGTCTTGTTGAAGTCAGAATAGAAACAGGAAGAAAGCACCAAATTCGTAGACACCTTAGCCATATCAGGCACCCTATTTTAGGTGATTCAAATTATGGAGATAACAAGCACAATCGAGAGATTAATACTGCCTTTGATAATCCCGGTTTACTTTTACAAAGTGATCGATTGAGCTTTGTCTGTCCCTTTAGCCAAAAAGAGATTTCTCTAAATTTGGAATTAGATTCTCGCTTTCAAAAAATCCTTGGTAAATTGGACAAAAAATAAAGAAATCAAAGTTTCTCACAACTAAGCTACTGAAATCGAAAACTGATATTCCATAGCTTGTTAACTTCAGCAAAGAGTTTCTAATTGTAATTTTAATGACTGAATCTCCATTTACGGTGCAAGCCCCTGGATAACTATATCTTCTTTCAGCTGTACAATGAAAAAAAGCATTAGAAATCGATTTACCTGATTCGACATAAATCCCCTTTTTAGCGGTGACAATCCTCGGCTCAATCCAAAATATCGACATGCCATAATTTCCCTACTGATACCGAAAAATCACGATTTTATCTAATAATTTAAGGGATTTAGGTGGTTTTCTTCAAGCGGTACACTTTATGCTTTTATTAAGGCTGAGGTGAGAAAAATGAGACTAGATAAAAAACAAATCTTTATAGCACTGGCACTAATCCTAAGCTTTGCTTTGGGGAAAGTTCTATTATCTCCTAGCTCAAAACCAACGACTCAAAAGAGACAATTTCTCGATGAAGACGATGGAAAGATGAAACTATTCACCGAGAAGGATCTATACAAAAACCAAAATTTTAGCGATGAAATTGATCGCCTAAGAACTGTAGATTTTAAAAACACTCCTAAGAAAAAATCAAAAGCCAGTTCAAAAGTAGCTAAAATTGACAGTAAGAAAAAGAAGAAAAAGTTAAAACGAGCAACAAAGAAAAACTTAAAAAAGAAAAAGAAGAAAGGCTTAGACAAAGATAAAACTGAAGAAGAGGAAGAAGTTGCCGAAGAAGATATCCTAGACGAAGAAGAATTCGAAGAAGAAGAGGAGCAACTTGCAGCCGATGGATATGTATTACAAGAACAAGGCCCGCAATCTAGTAATGATTGGTTAAACCTGCTGTTAAATGACCCTAGTGATATTAATTTCCAACTTTTTTACGAAGCTTATAAAAGTGGTGAAATTAATGAAGCCAACTTCTATACAACTCTTAGTGAGTTAATAGCCAGTCGCCAAAAACAAGCTGTATTAAAAAGTATGGAAATCGCTTCAGAGATCACCTCTGCGCAAGCCTTTATATTAATTTCGACAGAACTTGCCAGTAGTGATTCCCCGCTTAGTTCAAGTGAAAAGAAGTCCTTCTACCAAGTTCAACTAGCTTACAACTCTTCTGAAGAGGGACTCAAAGCCCTTCGCTCTGTAATCTATTATGTAGAAGAAGAAGACGCTATGAAACAATCTGCAATTCTATTAACAGAAGCAGCCGTTCGCGATTTAGATAGTGGTAGTAGCGGGTCCTCTAATTCAAGAACTCGCGTGGCCGACACCAGCTCAACAAACTCTGACTCTACAACAAGATCAAGAGACGAGGCACTAACCCAAGGCTCTTCCGACTCAAATAATTTAAGTTTCTACATTTCTTTATATCGAGTGATCCAGTCTCAAAGCTCTAATTTTGTTAACAATGCAGATTACATTTCAGATTGGGCAACACTATCTTCTTATCTAAGTCAGAACCTAGATCTTAGCATCGATAGTCAGTCTGGCAGATCAAGAGTCGCCAATCTATAATATTCAATGAACTCAAGAGAAAAGACATTCTCTTGAGGCGATGAATAATTAAAAATTGAATCTAGTGCTTTGAAGCTAGTTAGTAACGATAGCCTAGCTTTAAACTAAAATGAGTAATGGTGTAACGATTCACCTCAAGCGCTACAAAGATGGGACGAAAATGATAAACACCACCAAGACGCAAATGCAGATCGGTTGCATTGTTTCGTTCACTATCGGTACTATCGGTTAAATCAGAGGTAAAAATACTTTTGGATGATACCCGGCCAACCCCTAAATAAACTCCCGCATCAGTAAAATTTAAACCAGCATCAATTAAAAAACCTTCAGTATCACCGGTCACTTCATTATTAAAATTGCTAGAACTTATATGTAGGTTTAAGGCTATCACCAACGGAATTCTTTCGGATTCATAAAATCCCCAACGCAGCATTGCTCCGTAGAGCCCAACAGATGTATCACCGCTATAAACCCCAAAATTTAGGAACAAATCCACGTTTTTATAGAGACCTTTTCCAATATTAAAAGCAGGATAATACAAAGTTCTGCCATCCGCCGTGCCGTCTCCATAATCTTGAAAATCAGAGGTGGGTAGACTCTCTAAAATAATACCGTATTCTAAACCTTCGTAACCACCTAAAGGATAGGGGTCAGACAAGAGTTTCATTGCTGTGGAATGCCCCGCTCTTCTAGTGATGCTTTCTCGATTCGACTTGTTTAGGTTTGCAGAAAATATTTTTGCAGAAGATTGGTAGGAAAATAATAAGCTCAAAAAGATGAAAAGAAAATTCTTCATCTTAAACTCCTAAAGAGTCTTTTACCTGTTGAGTGATAATATCAACGATGTTGGTTGTAGATCGTCCTTCGACAAATTTTAAACTCTTCACTTCACCGCCACGCTCTAATACAAAATCAGACCCAACGATTTGCTCGGGTTTCCAGTCCCCACCCTTTACTAGCACATCGGGCTTTACCGCTTTTATCAAATCAATGGGAGTTTCATCAGAAAATAAACATACATAATCAATGCAGCCTAAGCCGGCCAAAATAAATGCACGATCATCTTCTTTCTGGATTGGCCTAGTAGGTCCTTTTAAGCCTCTAACGCTAGAGTCAGAGTTTAAACCTAAAACCAAAAGCTCCCCTTGCTCTTTTGCTTCTTGCAAATAAGCCACATGGCCTGCGTGTAAAAGATCAAAGCAGCCATTGGTAAAAACCACTTTTTGGCTGCCTCTAATATTTTGAAATTCATTTTGAAAAAAATCTGTTGAAACTACTCTACCCATTACTCGTCAAACTCATACAATGATAAACCAGAGATAGAACCCAATAAGTCTTTTCTAAAAATAACGGATAAGAAAGGAAGTAAAACAAAGCCAAAAAGCAAGTTTACTAAAAAGCGCATCGCAACTTTTACCGGATACCAAGTTGATCTTTGTTGATCAGGACTCCCCAGTTGAATGTCTAAAGCCCAATCTCCTAAAGTCATTCCAAAGAAACTTCTTGAGATCACAATGTACAAAAAGCAAGAAGACAAAAAGATCAAACCAAGGCTCAATTGAGTCATTGGGTCTTGATAATTTGTTCTTACGATTTGAAAAACATCTAGTTTTGTTACTAATAACAAACTACTTAAAAATAAATTTACAACTCCAAAGATCACAACAAAGTCAATCGCACCAGCAAATAGGTTACCACAATGTTTTTTCGGCCCCATTGATTCTGTTGAAGCATTGATATCTGCCTTTTCCTGGTTTACACGCTCTTCAATCTTTCGAATCTCATCAAGATTTTGTTTGATCCCCACACTAGCGACTGGATCTTCCAAAGGACGCTCTACGATGGAACTCGCTTTTTTCTGAACGTCATCGCGAGGCAAAGTCTTACTCAGTTGCGCCTTTTTCTGTAATTCCAAGCGAACCTTATCTACATCAAATTCGTCAGCTAATAGATCAAGGCTTGGTTTACGATAACTAACTACATTTTGTTGCAAGCTTTTGTCGTTTAAGATTTTTTGACTAGATACACTTATATCCTCAGTCGCGTCAGAGGAGTCACTAAAATCGATTTCGGGCAACTCAATGTCGTTTTCCCACTCGATGCTCTTTAAAGCCGATTCATCGATTTGTAACTTATTTTTATGAAATCCAAGCCCTTTGGTAATTGGGCGGAATTCGATTTCACTCATGTTTTCTCCCTCGCACGCTAACTAACACTAAGTCCAGTCAAACAACTCCATTTCATACTTTATGACGCTGATCAGGGTGACGCAAGCCGTTTCGACCCGCAATACTTGTGGACCTAGACTTACCGGATCTAGTTTGTTTTCAATGCATTTTTCTAGCTCTTCTTGGGAAAATCCCCCTTCAGAACCCACCAATAATGCTATTTCTGAGGCATTATGATAGCTTTCAGCCTTTAAAGCCTGCTTTAGGCCCAATTTAGACTCACCCTCATATGCAAATAGACCCACTGTAGACGGATTCTGGTTAATTTGATCAAGCATCGCGTCAAAGTCTATGCCTTGGTTTAGTTCTAATTTTTCGGCCCGAGCCGATTGCTGACAGGCTCCTTCAATGATTTTTTGTAAACGTTTTTGCTTTTCCACCAGCAAAGACTTCTTTTTTGTAAACGAAAAGTCTGAAAACACGGGCGTAATGCTTTTAACCCCAAGTTCCACGGCTTTTTCCACAATCCACTCAAACTTAGCCATTTTAGGCATCGATAAGTACAGATGAATGTAAGGTTGGGGAATCTTAGGAAGTTCTCGTTGCTCTTTGATTAAGGCAATTGCAACTTTCTTAGCTACGTCTTTCAACTCAACAAAGTAAGCCATTCCATCACCAATGATGATTTCAAAATGGGCGCCCTCTTCCATACGACAAACGCCACAAATGTGTTTAAAGGAATCTCCTTCAATGACGAATTGGCTTTCTTGTTTGGCCCCTTCGGGCAACCAAAACCTACGCAAGGGCTCTTCTCCTAACTAGAAAACCAACCCACTCCCCTTGTTGAACACGAGATTGAATTTCAATGCTTTCGTCATTTAAAAACTCTCTTTTAAAATTTTCTTCACGCTCTTCAAGAATACCAGTCAAAAGCAAATAGCCATCCACTTTTGTTTTATCAATCAATTCTTTTTTCAGCTTAATCAAAACTCCATCGATGATATTTGCAACCACAAAATCATAAGTGTCTTTTAAACTTTCAATTTGCTGATCTGGTAAATCAATATTTTTGAAATCATTAATGGCGAAATTTTCCCTAGCAACCACTCGGGCGTCATCATCGATTTCAGTGCAGGTCATTTTACATTCTAGCTCTTTCGCCATCAGCATTGCCAGAATTCCTGTACCCGTTCCAACATCAAGGCCTGTTTGAACTTCAGATTTTATCGGCTTTAGAGTATTTAAAATCAATTTACTAGCCAGTTGAGTTGTATCGTGGGTTCCCGTTCCGAAAGCCATTCCCGGGTCAATTCGCAGAGATTTTTTTGCTTCTTCAGGAGCTTCAAGCCAAGAAGGAACCACCCAATAGTCTTCGGCCAAAGGAAACGCTTTAAAGTCTTTTTTCCACTCCTCCATCCAATCTTTATTTTCTTGCTCCGCCAATTCCACTTCGATCTCAGTGAACTTTTCTTTAAAAACTTTAAAAAACTCGTCTTTCGGTTTTTCGTTAAAATAAGCCACCAAACTCTTAAGGTCTTTTTCAATTTCGGTGGGAGCATAATCATCTCGCATTTGGTGAAAATCCATACTTTCCATCACACCGGTCGCATCAAAAGAAAAACAGTGCCCTGAGATTTCGTCTTCTAAGTGTTTTGGAACTTGGCGAAGTTTCACTTCAAAATATGTGCTCATTGATCAATATCCTTTATTTTCAGGAGAAATAAATCTGCCTTTTTTCGAAGCCCTAGTTTGCCACAGAGCTACGCAAGATCAAACTAGGATTCAGGCATAAGTAAATTCTTTAGTCTTAATAAAGTCTGGTAGTTTTAGTGATTTAGCCATCTGCTTCTATTAATTCGAAAGTTCCACACTAGAATTAATCCTTGGCAAAATCGACTAGCCGATTAAGATAGGACATCAAAGATTTATAGGAGAACTCATGCAGCGAAAATGGCTTTTAGACAAAATAGAATCTTACCGTCAATCCTATCCCGAAGAGCATGCCGAGATTAATCGTCTGGTTAATTTTATTGAGTCGACAGAAGATTGTTTCAAGCGAACAATGCTTGAAGGTCATATTACCGGTTCATGCCTGTTACTCTCTCCAGATAAAGAGGAAGTTCTAATTACTCATCATAAAAAACTTGGTAAATGGCTACAGCTGGGCGGGCACAGTGATGGCGATCCAAACACTTTAAATGTTGCATTGAGAGAGGCCCAGGAAGAGTCTGGAATAATGGACGTAAAAGCCTTGAGCGATGAAATTTTCTCCATTGATATTCATAAAATTCCAGCAAGAAAAGACGAACCAGAACATTACCACTACGACATCAGCTTTTTATTAATAGCCGGAACAAAAGATTATGAAGTGAGCGAAGAATCTGAAGATTTGCGCTGGGTCCCTATTTTCGACCCAAAAAATGTGGTTTACGAAAGAACCCTACAAAATATGATGACTCGACTTAGAACCGAAGCGAAATGGTTAAGAAAATAAACCCTGAAATAATCTAGCAAAAGCTTTCAACACTGAAACACTTGAGTTTTGTTAAGTTTCTATAAAAATATGCCCATTCCATCGCCCTTGGAAGGCCAATTTTAAGCATCTTCTTTTAAAGCTATTGCCTTTGAAAATTCCCTTGCCATTGCAGAAATTATTAATGAGCCCAGTAAGCGCTTTATGATCGAAGTTGTCTTTAAGTTCAATTTTGGCTTAATCTTTTTCAACATTCCGAAAGTCTCCTAATCATTACTTTTTTCGGTTTATAAAGCTTAGGAATTAACTAGACCTTCCAATTTTGAAACATTAAGACTTACTAATCTGATAATTCTAGACATTCGTCACACGATGGCTTACTCAGATAAAAATGAACCTGGTCTCATGATTGCTAATCGACATAAAATGCAATTCAAGCGGTGAAAATTAGATTCTTCTTTGTAGAGTCTTAACAAAAGGAAACCCAGGCCGAGGCCTGGGCGTGAATATATTCTGGCAAAGATTTCTTTGACCGAATAACTAATTTTATAAAGTGGTGCCGGAACGAAACTCTCCGTTCACTGGAACTTCTTGGCGAGCCCTTTGATCTTTCTCGATCTCTTTTTTCTGCTCTATTTTTTGTTCCGTCTTATTCTCCATTTTTTCAGGAGATTTTGAAGCAAAGCTTTTTTCTTCTACGGGTTTTTCCTGACTTGGTTGCGGTTTAGACTTGGGTTTCATTGAAACTTTCGCCTCTCCCTTTTTGGGCCATCGCTTGCTCGCGATACTAACCTGATCACCAATCATGATTGCTGAGTAATCCAAAACTGGAGATTCATCACCAATTAGACTTTTGAAAACTCGCCCCACACTAAGCTTATCTTGAACATGGATTAACTTTAACTCCATGACATTGACTTGTAGTTCTTCATTGAGCTTAACGATTCCCGTATCTTGAAACGGTATTTTACGATAGACCTTTACGACCATCCCTCGTTTTAAACCATCTACTTGCCCAGCATTTAAATAATAATCATGCTTCGGCTGCTCATCGTTTTCCATTTTAAGACTTTTCTTTACATAGAATATGCTCGCATCAGCATAGACATCTTGGTAACTAAAAACAATTACCGTTAAAAAGCTTATGATTGAAATAAAAAAGTTCACACGACACCTCTTCCTTGATTCCACCATCCTAGTGTCGCTAAATTTCGCCGCTCCTTGGCTATACCAACTCTTCGGGAAGCTAGGCAAAATCTTGATTGAAAAGGCAAAGATATAGACAGTTTTTACCGAAACTAATTAAAAGTCTTAAGGCTTTGGATTGGGTTCTTAAGACTAAAGTTTTAGATAACAGTCCAAAAGCTAGACTATGTAATGTTTGAAGATTGTTTCATCGGCCCACTTTAATCAATACCCATCCTGAAAATAAAGTGCCAATATCATTCAAAGAAAGGTCTAGCTCAATAGCCAGCCTCGAAAGCTTAATGCGCATTAATAAATTCATTTTTTAAATTTAGTCAGAGGACTTATTAGTTTGTAAGCTCTTTACTTAAAATATAAGGAAAGTCATAGCGTTCCCAATCCATGATTTTTTGCAGTTCCAATAAACTATCTAATATAGGAATCACATTCTCTGCAATGTATTCGGAATCCTTTCTCATATAAATAGCCATTTCAATGAAAGGATGAAAACTAAAACTGTAATAGGATTCCGGTAATTTCCTCTTGGAGCTCGCTGTTACCAAGCCAACTTCTGGATCATAGACAGCTTCAATTCGAAAGTTCTTTAACATATATTTATCTACATCTGCCACAATAGCTTCTAACTTTTTAATTGCCTGTGCATCCGTAGATAGAGTCTGAATGTAATCTTTTAAATTACTCTCATTTTGTAAGATTGAATGTTTTCCCTGAAGCCACTGGAAGAATTCTTCTGCATCTTCTTTCCCCCAAAAACTTTCTGTTTTGTAAGAGGTGTCGTAAGCCTCTTCTGCTAACATCTTGCGAGATCTTCCCGGAGCTAAAGTCGGAATCACCACTCCGTCAACCTCAATAGTTCTATACCTTCTATCATCTGCAAAGCGCATTTCACGCATAAACAAATGTCCATCACGATCATACTGGTCCGAGGCATCGTGAAAACGAACGGTCATTGAAGGTCTCTCTACGTAATCTACCGTAAGTTCTTCGACCCTATCTGCCTTAGTTAACAATACGAATTGCTTTGCAAAGGCTTGGCTTTCATCCGTCTTCATAAACTTCAACATAATCTGTAGCTCCTGCCAAGTCTCTCTAGGCACCACAAAATTAGAGAGAGCTAAAGAATTAAAATAAGCTGAGATAACTATTTTTTCTGAAATCTCATAAGCCAAGAGCTCATCGGTTTCCATCTTTAAAAGAATGTCTTGCATAGACATATCTAAATTTCTTAGCTCTACACTTAACTCGCTAAGAAATTCGTTAATGGCTTTTTCGAAAAGCTCCCCAAATTTCTTGATTGAGCTTTTATTTAGAGGACTTGGTTCCTCTTTTTTCAGAATATAAAGATGTTCTTTTTCTTCCTTTTCGATGGCTTTTAGTTTTTCATCAAACTCAGCTCGATCCGCTAATATTTGGGTCTTTGCGAGATTTTGCGGACTAGAAACAAGAGCGTATTTGGTAAAGCCATAATCCTTCTCAAAGGCTAGGGACACAGCCATTAAATCATCTAGCAAGCTAAGCTCTTGAAGATGATTATTCATTTTTTCAGCCAACAAAAGAGAGAATTCGGATAGGTCTTTAAAACCAAAATTTAAAGCAAGGCCTTGTGCTTTTATCCAAACTTCTTTTGAAGTCCTACCTGCCTGATTTAAAAACCGAGAAGTCTTCAAAGAGTTTTCAATTTCAAGCAAGTCTTGCAAACTTATTTCTACTGCCGATACATTACAAGAACTAGACTTCCCTGCCGCCGACACTGCAACGGGAGCCATAAGACCAACTACTACTAATAAAGATACCCAAAAATTTCCCACGGATTAGGTATACCTAATTTCTTGGCATAAATTAAATTCAAAGTATTTCTTAGAAAATCTTACTCGGCCAAAAATTAAATCAGATCAAACTCAGGCCCATTTGAGAGCTTTAAGCAAAATGATCAAGTAAAACACTTCGTAAGTGTAGCTCAGCCTGATTTCCATTACCGGATGGCTAAGCATCAGTTCCTATAATAAAATTTTATAGACTTGAATCCCATATAAAAAAAGGAACCTCCGAAGAAGTTCCTTTGATAGATTTATTTTAGTTTGCTCCTTAAAGCTCTTTAACCATTCCTTTTGAAGAAGGCATAATACGAACCGCAAGATCCTTGTCTTTTTCAATCTGCATCTCGCGCTCAACAGAAGATGTCGGTTGAACAAAACGTTGTTGCAGCTTCGTGAATATAGGCTCGCGAATAGGAAGATCGTTCTCTTGCAGCACACACTGTGACGCCAGTCTTTCCGGGATGTTAATTATGATTGGCGCTTTTAGGTTTGCTGTCATTTGTGTTGGATCTTCAGGGATTGTAACGATGGTATAAATTCTAACTCGCTCCATGCTTGTTAACTTTAGAGCGGCCATATCTCTCTTGCCAAGGTTTACCTGATAATTAGCAGCGAATAGCTCAGGCTCTAAAACAGGAAATGCTACATGTGAATTTTCACAGGATTGTAACCAAGCAAAGATATCGTCATCTGGATCATCCAATAAAACAAAAGTTTTTAATTCGGAAAAACCCAAAAGACCTTCTGGAAAATTAATTTGGTCTTTTTCATTAAGTTCAACATCACCAAATCTAGATGTTTGAATAATCATAATCCCCCCGGACGAAGATCGAGTTCAATCTATGTGATATTCACAATAGATCCACTCACTCTATATAACGACACCACAAGCAGGCATTTCGGTCAATTTTCAGAGCCATTTTATGCAGAGCGTATGTCATTTATTTTAAATATTTACGATACTGATGCGAATTTTTCCGACAGCTTCGGTATTTTCATCAATATTCCCAGATACTTTTGCGGATAAATCTTAAAATTACTCAGGTTTCAGTAACTTAGAAGCTTTACGAGCGTTCTCAGAGCTAGAGCTAATAGCTTCAGTGTTTTGCGACTGAATGGCTTCATAAACCTCTAATCTGTGGATTTTAGTGTCTTTGGGGGCTTCAATACCAACACGGACCTGCTTGCCCTTTATTTGGACAACGGTAACCTTGATATTATCGTCTATAGCGATGCTTTCGCCTAATTTTCTAGTGAGGACCAACATAGGTATTCTCCTTCAACATCCTGGTCAAAGTTTCTACAGTCCTTATAACGGAAGAAACCTAGGAAAAGTTTAGCTATAATGTTTAACCAATAAAGTCAAGCAAACTTGGTTGTATCAATTTCCCAGACGTTTGTAAGGAGGCCTTTAAATTACCCTCAGCTTGATTGAGTTTGCTGTAAACCTCAAAAGCATCGGCGTCTTCAAAGGATGAGACTAAGATCTTATTATCTAAGACATTTTTTTGTAATGTTTCTACATTATTCGTTACAGAATTCAACCTAGAACCTAACTCGGATCTAGCCATGATGACTTGATTGATCGAACTATCTATCAAATCAATGGAGTTTTGAATGCCTGTAGTATCATCAGATTTTAAAGAAATTTCCAAGCGCTTAAGTGCACGGAATATGTCCACTCCATTGTCGTAAGCGCCTTCCTCAGCAATGGATCGAGTGTTTTGAGCTACCGATGCCGGCCCTCTTAAACCCTCAACCCCATCTAGATCTCGTTGACGAATCTCTTCCTTTTCTGGGTCCACCGATTTTCCTAAGAAAACCACGTCCCCTGGCATATTCATGGCAACCTTGGAGTCACCATTAATTTCAATTAACATCTCCCCACTATCACCAGTATATTTTCCATCGGTGAAAGGGCGATCCATAGTTTGGAAGCCACCAAAAATAAATCGATCCCCAATCTTTCGATTAGCAATAGCATTCATTTGCTCATAGAGCTGACTAATTTCCTCGGCAATCGCTCGCCTTGAAATGGCATTGGTCGTACCTGAGTTGGCTTGTGACAAGGCAATCTCTTTCGCTCGAATCAATGAGTTAGATAGCTCTTGCAAACTCTGTTCACTAAACTCTAGAAAACGCTTGGCTTGCTCTGAGTTCCTCAAAAACTGCTCCGCTGTGTGCAGATTGGTTTTTGATTCTAGCACCCGAGTAGCAGCTACTGGATCATCAGAGGGCTTATTAATCTTTTTCATTGTGGCCGCTTGGCCTTGTAAATCGGCCATACGTTTACGGTTCCCACTAAGGGACTTAAGAACTTGTAATTGATTGTTCTTATCCGCAATCCTCATCGATTAATACCTCTTAATATTTAACACTGTATCAAACATCTCATCCGCAGTACGAATCAGTCTGGCTGATGCATCAAAACTTTTTTGTAATTCAATCATCTTGGTGGTTTCTTCATCCAATGAAACACCACTGATACTCTCTCTAATATTAGCCAACTGATCTACAATCCCTTTTTGATGTTCCGAAGACATATTGGCTTTATTCACTGTAACGGCAACTTTACCAACAATGGCAGTGTAAAAATCATCCATCGAAGCCGTTCCATCATTTAAAACTTTTTTATTTTGAATACTAGCAATGCTATTTGCAATTCTGTTGTCACCAGGACCATTACTACTTTGCCCTGCAACGATTCGATTTACATCATTCTCAACCGAATCGTTCAACTTTAAATTTGCAGCGGCATTGCTTTTTGATTGCAGTAGATCAAAGAACAAAACTCCATTCTGACCACGTCGGTCTTTACCATTGATGTGTTGTGAGTTTACCTCGCGATTTAAGGTAAAAGCTACGTCATCCAATTGATCCAAAAGACCCTCGATGTATTCATCGCGAACCTCAAGGGCTGCACCAATTCTTCCCCCAGACAACTGCTTCGTAATGTCCACAGGAGAAGTGGTTTCAGAGGCTTTAAACATCACCTTTACGGTGCCATGTCTATGGCCCTCAAATTTATTACTAGGTTGCGCAAAAATCTCCGCATGGCTAAAACCTGAAACAATGGTGGCGTTTGAGCCTGCCATTACAGACACCTGACCTAATTCATTTTCCGCGTATTTAATATCTACTTTTTCACCAAGTTGCTTTAACAACAAATCTCGACGATCTCTCTCGTCGTTGGCATTACGTCCCTGGATCTCTACTTGTGAGATTTTCTCGTTTAAACTAGCAATTTCTTTAGCCATAGAGTTTATTAGGGAAACTTCATTTTCAATCTGATGATCAATATCAATTTGCACATCGATCAACTGATTATTAACTCGTCTAAAATCATTCACCAATGACTTCGCCGTTTCTTTCACTAAAGTTCTGGAGGCTGCACTCTCAGGAGCATTTGCCAACTCACGGAAGGAATTAAAGAAATCACCAATGAATTGATTTAAACCTTTATTCAGCTGCTCATTAAAAACTTGTTCAACACGAGTCATATTCTCAGAGCGACTTTCCTGGAAACCTAGCTTCTCGGTTTCTCCTTGAATTTGTTTTTCTAGATATTCATTCTTAATGGATCGTACAGCTGCAACGGTAGCACCAGTACCTATTTGCACTCTTCCCTGTCCTGTGGGAGGCGTAGAAGTTTGCTCTACCCTTTGGCGAGAATAACCTTCTGTGCTTTTGTTTGCGATATTATGAGAAACCGTCTGCAAACCCATTTGACTGGTTTGCAGGGATCGCTTCCCCATTCCTAATATCGCATTAAGTTTAGACATCCTGTCTCCTTAGGCCATCCTAGCCCAATATCACTTAAGCTTCGCGGTGAACCAAATGCTTCGTTTGGTTCGTATCTTTTTTCTTACCGCCAGCTTGGTAAGTCTGTTTTGGTGCCAAAGCATCTTTGATTCGATCAATGGTTCCACCAATGGTCGAAAGAGCGGCTTCAGCTAAAATTTCATTTTCGTGATTTAATCTCTTAATTTCTGCAAACAGATTTTCTAATGAGCTTTTGTGTTGAATTAATTTTGAGCGGTATGGCTCTGGAAGTTTCGTCGCAATCTCTAACAACTTTGGAGATTCACTTCTTAAACGCAAATCATTAGCTAAATTAGAACAAAGATTTAATCTTTCTTCTTCTTTTGCTTCAGCAGCTCTCAACAAACCATCTTTTAATACAGCACTTTTGTTAATGTTATTCACATCACTCTGAATCAGGTAATCATTTTCTGATTGCAATAAATGACAAAGGCTGGAGTAAATCTTAGTCTGTTCTGCTAAATTTTCTTGGAGTAATCCAATTTGTCTAAAGTTCTGCACCTTTTCTTCCTTCCATGGTAGAAAACTGTTTTTTTAAAAAATCCTATTCTTGAGTAGCTGCAAGACTTAACTCGTCTTCCAACATACGATCAGCAATTGCTTCGGCGTTAACTTTGTACTCACCTTTTTCAATAAGAGCGCGGAACTTTGCTACCTTCTCTGCGTCAACATCAGGAGATTGATTGGCTAGTTCTTTTACTCGAGCCATCTCTTTCGCCTTCTCAGAAATATTTACCTTTGCAGAGGAATCCAACATTCCTTGTGAAATTTTGCTTGCTGAAGGATTCGCAGAATCTCCCGATTTTGTGACACGGTCTTTTGCTCCTAAACCCTGAGCTATACCTTGATTGATACTGTTCGAATTAATTTTCATAACGATCCTCCATGATAGTTATTCACTATTCATTGTAACATACTGATACGCGGAAACCTTGAAAAACAGCGTTTTATCTAGGTTTAGGCCAAATAATTTGACTCTTGTCTAGGTTAGAAGTCAAAAAATTATTGGAGATATACTGCGCCGTTTTAGTATTATTCGACGAACTAGACTAGCCCCGACCAGGGCCTAGCCTAAAGGAAATTCATACTTCATCAATAAGCTTGGTAAGTAAAAAGATTAGTTTCTTGAATACGACCCTATTTGATTATCAAGACTGAATTTTAAGAACAAGAACTCACTAGATTAATCAAAGCTGCCTGAATTGAGTCTTAATGTGCATGGAAATAAAAAATAAAAAATAAAAAATAAAAAATAAAAAATAAAAAATAAAAAATAAAAAACCGTTCGCAGCTAGCTTCTAAAACTGCAAGACCAATCTTTTAAGATGGAATTTTTATTAAAAATAAGCTGCCATGCTCTTCTATGCCATCTTTCTTCTCGGTTGAAAAAATCTCTAACTCAGCACCTAGTTCAATGACAAATGAGTTTACGATCATCAGACCAAAACCTGTTCCCAGCTCACCAGATTCGCCGATGGTAGAACGAAGCTTGCCTTTTTCTTTAAGCTCCTGAAGAGCTTCTTCGTTCATTCCAACACCTGTATCACGAACACCGATTTGAACCTCACCAGGTAACTTATTTGCGATAATTTCAATCTCACCACCAACGGGTGTAAACTTAATAGCATTGGAAACTAAATTGGATAAAATTTGATTTAAAAACACATCCTTGGACACTTCAAAATCAAAATTACTTTTGTAGGCTTTTGAAAATGTTATTTTTTTATTTTCAAACTTATCTTCAAAAACTAGTAGCATATGTTCATAACACTCATCCATACTACATTTTTCTAATCGTCTATTTTCAATAACAATTTCGTCTGAATGTAGCTCTCTAACTTTTTTAGAAATATTAGCGACAATGTCTATCGCCTTGCTTGCTTTTTTAATCCTCTTCTCAACAGCTTCATTGCAATCTTCTCTACGAAGACTTGCTGACAACTGATAATCAGCAACCGACAGTGGGTTACTTATATCGTGAACTAATACTCTTAGTAAGTTTTGAATTTTATTGTTTTTTACTTCCAGTCGCTGTTTCGTCTGTTCTTCCACGTACATATAAATTGCTACCGCAGAAAAAGCGATAAAGAAATATCCTAAAAGTAAAAACACTTGTGAAATCACATGCCCAAAAGGACTAAGCAAGTCAGGAAATGGATAACCCATAATTTTTAAAACTAAAAAGCCAAGAGTAGTTAAAAGCGACAATCCGCCGAATACATACAAACCCTTTCGACCACCTACGATACCACCTAGCATGGGATGGACTGTAAGCCAGATTATAGTTTCACTTTCAAAGCCACCAGAATAAAAGCTAAAGGTAGCCTGATGAATTACTCCCGGTACTAGAGCAAAAAATAGTGGCCAAAAAACCTTATCAAAAATTTTCCACAACAATGGACTTAACAGGTGAATGATTGAACACAAAACTCCTGCCCAAACAGGAACAGAACTTTCCATTTCAAATTTGGCCACAAAGGCATAGGCCCACATCAACAGACTAGTGCTTAGTACAACCACCAAATGCCTGTGAAGCTCTTGCTGAACTTTTTGCGAATTGGTTTTCCTACCTTCCGCAAGAAAGTTAAATACGTAAAAATAAGCCGACCTCAAATAATTCACTTCAGTTCCATCGGAATCCAACATTTGATTCCGAAATCAAAATAAAAACTCTAGCATTTTTTAACAATCTATTAATGTTACAATGCGCGCTAAAAGCTCAAGCTTGGAGGAATTTCCAATTGAATTAAATATTATTTATATGTTTTTTGAGGCTTTTTTGATTTCTTCGCCAATACAGATTTTAATTTAGAATGATTTCTTAAAATAAGAAATTAAGCAGAATTTTTAAAAAAATTATTGAGATTAAGCCCTTTACAAAACCTGAACAAGATCTGCTCAAAAGTTTATACAGATAAGAAGACTAGGCCGAATGTAATTTTGCACGAATCGCAAGATCTATACTCACACCAGGCTCTGTATTTAACAGTAAACTACCTGCAGCTAAGTCCATACCACCTTGCAAATCTGGTTTTTTAGGAAGCTTCCAAAGACTTTCAAAGGAGCCATGATTTAATAGTAGCTTTCCACCACTTGAATTTTCCTCTGGAAACCAAGCCGATACTTTTCCTGACCAGGGCAGCTCTAAAGCGCTTTGTGGTTTTGAGGATTCAATTTTATAATGCATTTGCTTGTTACTAGGTTCTTGGTTTTGTTGAACCTTAAACATTCCATTGGCATCTCTTGGAGCCGTCTGAGGAGGCATTGCAATTCCCATATGTTGAAGCATCTGTTTCTCTATGAGTTTTGCCAAACCAACTCCACCACGAGTAACCCAAGACTTTACATACTCAGAGTCAAGTTGTTGGGTATATATTTGATCGGCCATGGAGTCTTTAACCAAACCACCTTTTTGCACAGAGTTTCTCATTGCCTTAACCATTTCTCCTAAGAAATGCTTTTCGTACATTTGAGACGCTTGTTGTAATTGTGCCCTTGGGTCCATAGCTCTTGGTCTCAAACTTTTGGTTTGAGATTTTTCTAGTGGCACCATATTGGGTTTGTTTTGGTTCGAAATTTTCATGATAAGTCTTTAATAAAGATTGGGGAAGTGAGCCAAAGTCTCGCGCATCCTACGCTATCACTCTGTATGGGCATTGCCATTCCTTGGCTTTGCATCAATCGTCTCCTGCAAGAAACAAAAATCATAAACAGTCCATCCATGGTCTTAGATCCTCGACTCATCCTCCCCCGGATTTCTAACACTTCCATGTGTTAAAAATAATTCTATTCAATTTTTATATCTCAAAGTCCTAGGACTTAAAGAATTTCTAGTTCCGCTTGTAGAGCTCCAGCAGCTTTGATCGATTGAAGAATCGTGATCAACTCTTTTGGCTCCACACCAAGGGCGTTCATTGCATCTACAATATCACCCACACTCGCACCCTTATCCATTAATACCGTTCTCGGGCTTCTACCTTTGCTTTTTTTGTCGCCGACATCCAAACTTATATCACCATGAGAAATTGCGACTTTAGAGATACGAACTTTCTCTCCTATTACTACTGTACCAGTTTTTTCATTGACTATAACTTTAGCAATTAGATCTGGACTGATTTCTAAACTCTCGACTAGGGAAAGAAGTTCCACTGCATTACCTTCATAGGTAGCTGGTACAACAATATCTACTGTTGCAGAGTCTTTTGCACTTGCATACTTTCCGCCAAGGTCACCATTAATTCTACGAACTACACGCATCGCTGTTGTAAAATCAGGATTGTGTAAAGTTACGCGAAACATTTTTCTACTTGAAAAATCTTCGGCAAAGTCTTTTTCAATAATGGCACCATTAGGAATTCTTCCTGCAGTTTTGTGATCGCCTCCAATCAAAATATTTCCTTGGGCGACCGCATAGATATTTCCATTTGCCGCTCGTAAAGGAGACTGAACCAATACTCCACCTTCTAAACTTGTAGCATCACCAATGGAGCTAACTTGAATATCCATTGGATTACCTGCTCTTGCAAAAGGAGGAAGGGATGCGGTAATCAAAACTGCGGCTACATTTTTACTAGTAGCATCGGCTGTGCTAACTCCAAGAGTTTGTAACATCCTTTGTAAACTCTTTGAGGTATAATCCGTTTTACCGTCACCTGAACCTTTTAATCCAACCACGATTCCATAACCAACCAACTGGTTTTCACGAACCCCACGAATGCTAGCCATGTCTTTTAGACGAACACTATAAGCATCCAATGCAATTAAACTAAAAGTAAGAAATAAACCTAAAATCTTCAATGTGCTTCCTTCCTAGATAGCGCCATCCAAATTCATTATAACTGCAGTAACTAAAATAATCACTTGGACTAAAATGTAGTTTTTCATAGTTTTAGACTCCTTCTTAAACTAACGATGTCAAATTTTCCGTCTAATACCTTGTCTGACTCAACTCGACTATCGGCTACGTCAGCTGGTTTCACTATACCGGTAACAATTACTTTGTACTCAGTACGATCAATCATAAAATCTTTACTTCCACGAATACGGTAAGAACCATCAGGGAAAGTTTCTACGATTCGGCTTGGAACTTCTTTCACTGCTAATTCTTCTTTTTTAGCATCTTTGCCACCCGCTGCTGCTGGAGCATTGGGTTGTGCCGAGGAATTCCCTTGGCTACCAGGCTTCTTCTTAGCTGCTGCTGCCACTCTGGCCGCTCTAGCTCTTTGCGCTTGAATCAACTTTTGAATAACATCCACTTTGGTATTCAACTGCCTCTGCGCTGTCCCGGTAATTTCAACATTAATAATATCTCCAACAAGTCGTTGGTTATTTTGCGCAAATAGGTAAGAAGTTTGACCTTCATCTACCCACAAGGAACCTGCTTCATCATTAATTTTGTTTTCCGCTTCAAGCTTTGCTTGAGTCATTCGCTTGTATCGTCTTGGCACTCCTTGATAAGCATAGTTTTCATTTCCGGAGTAGCTCGGTGGCCTATTTTTTTCTTGTGCCGGCTGAGCACTACTCTTGCCATTAATCATGGCCTTCAGCTTATGGCCAAAGTTAGCACAAGCTGTTAGTTGAAGACTTAAAATGCAGAGTAAGAATAGCTTGATCATTGAATGATAACCTCGTGTGCTTTCGAGATTTCTCCCACAATTACCTTTCTTGAACTACGATTTAAAATTGAAACTCTATCGCCAATAAAACCTGCTTCTTGCGCGACACCCTTTAAACGCATTTCCATATTGTTTTTTCGGATTACTATATCTACCAAGTCACCACGCTCAACGGCTTTTTCTTTTTCTAAATTAGATAACCATAAAATCGAACCAGATAAAGCCATTCTTTTGGCTTTGGCTCCCAACAATTCTTTTTTAGTTGGAATGTCTTTTCTTACAAAGTTCATCTCTCTTTTTTCAAATAAAATGTCTGAATCATTGATTCTTTCACCAGGAGCAATGTTTCTTCTGGCCACTGGGAGAACTTTGTAAGTTCGCATTCTTCCAGAGATATAATGAGTTTCAGCCTCTGAATTACCCAGGCGATAAACTCTCAAAGGAATTTGAAAATTTCCTTTGAGAAGTTGATCCGGAATCTCTAAATCCCAATTACTGATTTTAGTTTTCTCGGCTTTCGGTAAACGTAAAGCACTAATTTCAAAACTACATTCTTTGCAAAAAGCTTGATTGTGTTTTTTTAATAGTTTCGTAAGCTTTGCTTCTGTCCAATGCGGAGAGTTCAGATACACTTCCAAAACTTTCGGCATTTTTAAAACAAGGTTAAAATCTTTTCCTGCTTCTGTTTCAAAGTTTTTCACATAAGACAAACTTCTTCGTAGCAAATCCGTCAGAGCAAGGTCAGAAATTTTTCTAACTTCCCCTTCTTTTAAATCAGCAGCCACCAATAGACTCGATAATTGCTTTGTACTTTTTTCTGTAAAGCCATCAATTTCTGCGATGTCATTAAAGTAGACATTACCAGCTTTATTGACTAGGCCTTCCTTGATTTCGATTCTTTGGTTTGCCCATGCTATGTTTGTTAGTACAAGAAGAGTTAAAAGATACTTCATTCATTACCTCATATTATTAATTGCTTGAAGCATCTGATCAGCCGCTTGCACTGCCTTTGAGTTAATCTCATAAGAGCGTTGGGTTTTGATCATGTTTACCATCTCGTCCACAATATTTACATTACTTCCCTCAAGATGACCTTGAGCAATTTCTCCAAAACTATTCAAGCCAGGAATTCCCTGTTGAGGAGCTCCACTAGCTGGGGTATTTGCATAAAGATTTTTTCCTAAGGATTTCAATCCAGCTGGATTGATGAAATTAACCAGCTCAATTTGTCCAACATTTTGTCTCTCACCATTGGCCAAGGAAATCTCCACCACTCCGCGATTGGATATTCCAATGCCAGTAGCTTCTGGTGGAATTACTATTTGTGGTTGTAAAATGTGACCGTTTTTATCGGCCAGAATTCCATTGGCATCTTTAGTAAACGCGCCATCTCTTGTATAGGCGATGCCGTTGTCAGTTTGCACCGTAAAGAAACCTTTTCCTTCAATCATTAAATCTAAAGGACGATTAGTAATATTCGCAGAACCTACGCCAAAGTCTTTTCTAATGGCAGCAGTTTTAACACCCAATCCAGATTGTACTCCCAAAGGACTAATGGCATTATCCCCAGTCGCAGCACCTGGTTCTTTAATGGTTTGATACATTAGGTCCTCAAATTCAGCCCTTTGTTTTTTATAGCCGTTGGTTCCTAGGTTAGCCATATTATTGGCTGTAACATCCATTTGCGTCTGCTGTGCTTGCATGCCCGTAGCGGCGGTATTGAGAGCTTTTAACATAATTTACTCCTAAAATTTAGGTACATCATTTACCAGTTTACCGTTCATCTGATCATAAGCTTGTATGGCTTTTTGCAAGCTTTCAAACGTTCGAGTGGTCTTAATCATTTCCGTCATTTCTTCGACCACATTTACGTTACTCATCTCTAAAGAACCTTGCATGATGGAAGCCTGTGGCGTGTCGTTTTGCTCAGATTCCATAGATTCTTTCAGTATATACATAGACTGACCAACCTTGCGTAATGCCTGAGGTTGATTGAAGCCCGTTAGTTTTAAAGTTTGCAATGGTGTGTTGCCTTGGATAATTAATCCATTACCGGCGACCGAAATTGGCCCTGGATTTGGAATTCGAATGCTCCTCGCTTCCACATCACCTGCTGCATTGGATAAAACAGGATAACCTTGCTTTGTGGTTAAAACCCCTTCTTGATTCACGACGAAAGACCCGTTTCTAGTGAAACGAACTCCTTGTGGAGTTGCGATTTCAAAAAAAGTTCCTTTACCATTGATTGCTAAGTCTAGAGGATTTCCAGTAGGTCTTAAACTTCCCTGAGAAAAATCAGTAAAAGTACCCGCTCCATCTACATAAGCCTTATCGCCACCTTGCATATGATAGAAGCTTTCAATACTAGCTGGGACCTTTGGAACTTGAATCACATCGGGAGATTTTTCATAGGCCGTTAAATACTCTTTAAATACTTGTCGGTCTTTTTTGAACGCAGGAGTGTTGGCGTTCGCTAAATTATTGGCGATCGTGTCCATTTTATTTTGTTGAGCGATGGCTCCGCTCACAGCTGTATAGATTCCCTTAGTACTCATAAAAGAATTTCTCCCAATCCTTTTAGGAGCAAATACTGTACCGTTTTAATACAGGGCTTTGGTTGGATGTTTTTTCTCGACTAAAGATTTGAAAATTAGACCTAAGAACAGCTCGATGTCGTCAAAAGAATGACAGTGTGTGCATATTTTGACTTATGTAGGCAATTTACTTAACGGCGATAAACACAACGAAATCCAGTGACACTGTTTCCAGAAGTAGTTGAGCCGTAATTGTTAACTCGAAAAATACCCTATCGCGCAAGGTGCCCCGCAACTATTCGAATCAAAAAATTTTTGTAATCTCAAGCGCCTTATAAAAAGAAAAACAAACAAGACCAAAGGGAAGCTTTCACTGATTTACCTGGTCGTATAAACTAATGAGCCGTGCTGCAACTATACAAAAGGTTGATATAAGTTTGTGAAAACCTGGCTTTCTAAAAATACTTAAGCAATACTGGTTCTAGTATGTTACGTCTTGCAATGATCAGCTTATTTCTATTCTCTTCGGCAAAATCAATGGCCGCAATATCAAGTTCAGAACTTGAGCTCGATCAAAAACCCATCTTTAGTAAACACAAACCTTTGGCTTTGGCAAAAAAAGAAGACGCGAGTGCTTTTTCTGATGTGCCTATTACTTACAATCGGGAAGTACAAAAATGGGTTAAATACTTTCAAGGTCGTGGAAGAACTTGGTTTAAAACATGGCTAGAAAGAAGTAATCGTCACAAAGCTTTGATTCATGGAAAGTTAAGTGAAGCAGGCTTACCAAAAGATTTAATATACCTTGCCATGATTGAAAGTGGATTTTCTTTTCGAGCTGTATCTCACGCTTCTGCCGTGGGCCCTTGGCAGTTTATCGCTCCTACCGCAAAACAATACGGTTTGGAAATTAACCATTGGAAAGACGAAAGAAGAGATTTTAATAAAAGTACAGATGCTGCCATCAAATATTTGAAACGTCTCTATAAAGAATTTGGAAATTGGTATTTAGTGGGAGCTGCTTATAACACTGGAGAAGGCCGAGTTCGTCGACAAATCAAAAGGTATAAAACAAATAGCTTTTGGGTACTTAGTCGTAAGCGAGCTTTTGTTGAAGAGACTAAAAACTATATTCCAAAATTTATTGCAGCACTTTTAATTGCCAAAGCTCCACACCTTTATGGTTTTGATAATCTAAATCCTCATTATGAAATCCCAACGGACCAGGTATTGGTCCCACCAGGAACGGATTTAAAAGAAATTGCGAGGCATTTGAAAGTTACCCTAAGAGCAATGAAAGAAATGAATCCAGAACTATTGCATGCAAGAATCCCAAACAATGTGAGTCCACAAGTGATTCGTGTTCCTAAGGGAGCTGCTAATAAAGTTAGCCAGTTCACTGCACAAATGTATCCATAAGCAAAACACAATATTCCTTGATGCAATGCTCAGAAACTTAAATTAACTTAAAATCCGAAACCCTGGACCTTTGTCCCTTTTTTTCAGGCTTTTCCTAGTAAATGAATTTTTTCTATCTGATTCTATAGACCTAGGACCGGAGGAAATTTATGCAAGGATTGGCATCTACGTTTATCTTCACACTTTTTGTAAGTATCTCAGCTTGGGCAGTTCCTTACACTCCAATTGTACAGATGTCACCAGGAGCAATGTGTAACTCAGAAGACCCTGATTGGAAGGAATATCGGTATCCAGAAAAAATTGATTACTGTAAAAGAAAGGTTTCGAGTCGACTAAAAGTTTGGTTGTACGAAAGATACGGAATCCCTAGAAACTGTCGCTCTTACTATACCATTGATCATATTGTTCCCTTGTCTTTAGGAGGAAACAATCGTGTAGAAAACCTTTGGCCAGAACACAAAAGCATTAAAGCAACGAGGCAAAATCTAGAGTTTGAACTATATCAGTTACTGCGTGACGGTAGAATCAGCCAGAGAGATGCTGTAAATACCGTACTAAGAGCAAAGTTTAGGCCGAAACTTCCCAAAAACTTTGTGCCATCACCAAATTGCCCTAATTAGTCGATCTTCGACTTTTATATATCACAAGGTCGATTTCTTCGGCCTTTTTTTATTTCCGCTTTTCCATTGCCAAGAGTTTTTGCCTTTGTTAGCTTCTCGTTTATGGCAATTCGTGTACTTAAATATGGCGGCTCAAGTTTAGCAAATACTGATTTCATTAAATCCATCGCAGCACAAATCAAAAAAGATAAAGCAGCAGGAGATGAGATTGTTTTAGTTGTAAGTGCAATGGGTTCTTCCACTAACGAGCTAATCGATAAAGCCGCAAGCATTAGTCGCCATCCAGATCGCAGAGAGTTAGACATGCTAATCTCTACTGGCGAAAGAGTCTCTATGTCTTTAATGAGTATGGCATTAAATGATATCGGTGTTAAAGCCATTAGTTTTACGGGAAGCCAAGCAGGTATCTTGACCACAAACTCTCACACTGGCGCTAACATCATTGAAGTAAAAGCCTTTCGGGTTAAAGAAGCATTAGAACAGGGCAAGGTTGTCGTACTGGCGGGCTTTCAAGGGGTGTGCCCAGAAACTAAGGAAATTACAACTTTAGGTAGAGGTGGTACCGACACCACGGCGGTTGCCATGGCTGATTTTTTAAATGCCGGCACTTGTGAAATGTACAAAGATGTGGACGGTGTTTTCAACGCCGACCCTAAGCTTTATGACAAAGCAAAAAAAATGAATCAACTTTCTTATAATCAGCTTTTAAGTATGTGCGAGGCTGGAGCTAAAGTGGTTCACCCTAAAGCGGTTAAACTTGCCAAAGAAAAAGGTATCAAACTTTTAGTAAAAAAGGCTCACGACGAGAATTCGGCCGGAAGCCTGATCTCTGCAAATTCTCATGCGTCTCAACAAGCATTTGCCCTTAACCACTCCCCTTGTGTTTATGAGTTTCAATGGCTCAACAAAAATTCGGAAAGCAACGATCATATACATTCAGAATTGCAAAAACATTTACTAGCTTGGAATTTTCCTGACTTGCAAATTTTAGATATATACCAAGATAAAGATCAGCAAAAGTTTTTACTAAGAGGAACTGACAGTAACTTAGATTTTTTTGTTCGTGCATTAGCCGATGATTCTAAAATCAAACTTTTAAGATCTGATTTATCAGAGCTTTCTCTAAGTTTTTCTACACCACAAAATTTGCAAGATACTAAGTTTGTCGGGCTTTATCGCTATAGAAAATCGGCCTTAGATCATTACTTCGTGATTGAAAGAAATTACACTCAAAACATCATTGATAAGCACTTGATTCAATATTTGAACTGAGTCACAGAAGTTCCTTGATTCAATATTAACTTTTTTAAATAAGCAGATTTTCATTTGATCTTATTCACTAGTTTTCAATAGAAAACTAAAAAACACCTGCTATAACGAGGAATGATTTTTTTTCAAAACTCTAAGTGACTGAATCTACGCAGCTATTTTTCCTAAAAATTAATAATCGTCCAAATCCTTTACAAGTCTATGTTTATTACCTGGCCTCTAATTTTATTCGCTTTGTAAATAAATCTCCGTTAAGACTGAATCTAGTGGAAAATTTTTGATTTGGGAGGATCAATGAGAATATTGAAGAGCATACTTTTATTAAGCTTAATTGCTTGTGGTGATTCAAACACGAGTGATCCTAATGCAGACATTCCTGGTTATGTTGGTAGTGGAAAACTATCTAGCATAAAAACTCATACGGTTGCTGGTACTAATGAAGACTTTGAATCCTTAAAAGCCTATTTTGAAGCCCGAGAAGATTTGAATTCTTACACCGGCTATAAAGGCTATAAAGCTGAAAACAATTATGAAGACTGTGAATTTGACAGATCTAGATCTATATCAGAGGATTTATCCAGTAAAACTAAAACTGTGTCCTTAAAAGGCGATGGTTGTCCAGTTTTAACTACCATTAACAATTCTCTAAAGATCTCAAAAGATAAGCCTCTTGAGGAAGAGTTAACTAAAATCCAAAGCATTAAAACTGAGCAAAACGGTTTCGGTTCTATCATCGTTCAAAAATTAGATTTAGTTTCTAATAGCCCGTTTATGGCAATTAAAATTAAATCTAAATTTAATGGCGATATGATATCGAAGAAAACTGATGATGACTCAGAAGACTCGATGTATGGAAACGTCTTAGGTATTTATAATGAAGACATTATGTTTCAAGATAGGTCTAGAGGACTTTTTGATATAGGTCTTTATGGGGATAAGAATGAGGACGATACTACTATCACTATAAAGATAAGCCTGGAAAGAGACGGTAAAAAAGCTTTAACTTTTCTCTATAGCAAAAAAGTTTCAACAGCTGCAGATGAAAGTGGTGATAAAAAAGAAGTAACCGATTACGAAAGAGCCCAAATAAACGGACTTAAAATTGCGGTGGAAGAAGCCAAAGAAATTTTGGAATTTCTTGAAGAATATTTAGATGATGTAATGTTTTAATTATTTTATAAAACAAAGGCCTACAATTTCTTGCAGGCCTTTTTTACTTTTACTTTTCAATTCAATTTAATGCTTCTTCTTAGACTTAGTTGTTTTCTTAGCAGGAGCCTCTGTAGTAGCTGCTTCTGCTTTTTCAGCTAATTTTTCAGCCTGAGTCTCCTTTGCTGGAGCAATATTACAAACCTCTAAAATTTGTTGATGAAGCTTTTCTGGAATCTCTGGATTTTCTTTCATATATTTACGAACGTTATCACGACCTTGTCCTAAACGCTCACCATTCATCGAGTACCAAGCTCCTGATTTTTCAATCAAGTTTTTTGCTACAGCAATGTCAATGATTTCACCATAGGTGTTAATCCCTTCTCCGTACATAAGATCAAATTCAATCTTAGCAAAAGGAGGTGCCATCTTGTTTTTTACCACTTTCACAGCCGTTCGGTTACCAACAATTTCATCACCATTTTTTAGAGCGCCAATACGACGTACATCTAAACGAACAGAGCTGTAAAACTTAAGCGCATTACCACCAGTCGTTGTTTCTGGGCTACCAAACATCACACCGATTTTCATACGAATTTGGTTAATGAAAATAACGATTGTGTTAGAGCGGTTAATCACAGCTGTTAACTTACGCAATGCTTGTGACATCAAACGAGCTTGAAGACCCATATGAGAGTCACCCATATCACCTTCGATCTCTGCTCTTGGTGTTAATGCCGCAACAGAATCCACCACCAAAATATCTACCGCACCAGAGCGCACTAGAGTTTCAGTGATTTCTAGAGCATCTTCACCAGTGTCAGGTTGAGAGATTAAAAGTTCCTCAGTGTTTACACCTAACTTACGAGCGTAGCTTGTATCCAATGCGTGCTCGGCATCAACGAAAGCCGCAGTTCCGCCAGCTTTTTGAGCTTGAGCAATTGTGCTTAATGCTAAAGTTGTTTTACCAGAACTTTCTGGTCCATAAATTTCTGTGATTCTACCTTTTGGCAAACCACCAATTCCAAGGCCGATATCTAAACCTAAAGAACCCGTACTAACGTGAGGATAAACCTTTGGTCCTTCCTCTCCACCTAATTTCATGATGGAACCTTTACCGAATTGTTTTTCGATAGAAGCTACCGCTAGCTCTAATGCTTTTTGCTTGTCTGGGTTCGCGTTTACAGTTTTTGTAGCCATTGATTTCTCCTTAAGTATTTTTTCGGTCTTCCAAGTTCCCCTAATATCAAACTTGGCTTTCCGGTAAATGATTTATTTTATATGCAAAAACAGTTTATTTTTTATAATTTTTAAGCAGTTTCAGATCTTATAGCGTCTTTTATGAGGCTTGAACATCTTTAGCGAACTGCTCCAATAAGATTTCCCATACATAGTCTTTTGCTGAATTTTGCACCACATTTCGGTCACCCTCGAAGTGCTTTTTATAGCTAATGGATACGCCAGGGCCTACCAAAGAAAAGCACACAGTTCCCACTGGCTTTTCGGGACTTCCCCCGCCAGGTCCAGCAACGCCTGTGATACTTACTGCCCAGGTGGATTCAGTGAGATTTCGAATTCCTGTTGCCATAGAAATAGCCACTGGTTCACTCACAGCTCCAAAACAATCCAACTGATGTTTGGGAACCCCTAAAGCATCCATTTTTAAAGAATTTGCATAGGATACGACAGATCCTAAAAAGATTTTTGATACACCCGACTTCTCACACAGACTAGCCGAAACCAGGCCTCCTGTACAACTTTCCGCGAAAGATAAAGTCCAATTTCGCTGCGCACAAACCTCAATCACTCGATCCATCATATTTACCATCTATTAATCTCCTCAGGCTTGCCTTTAATTTAAGCTTATTTCAATTTCGCTAAAGTCTTTTTATTCTTTGCATTTTTATAAACTAGGGCCTCAAAAAAACACAAGCTACTTGGCAGACACTAGATTTGCAATCCTTGTTCACAAAATAAACCAGCTATACGAAAGTATAAATCCGAAAAATAAACACGAAAAGGAAAAAACGGAAAAATGCGGATCTAGTAGCTTGGATCGCAAGTATGCCTCCTAAGATCCTTGAAGCATTCTCGAGTATCAGAACATTGAAAGCTAGATTAAAAAACTTAAGAAGATCAAAGATAATCTAAATCAATGGCCAATATTCCCAAGGGTTTTATTTTCTTCGTTCCCTATCTTTTTTAATCTAAACAAAAAATCCTTCGAAACTCCTTTTCGAAAACTTCTTTTTTACTCTAAACGATCCGTATGCTTCGCAGCCAAAGAACCTAATTCCAGAAATCATTAAACTTCAAAGCAAGCCATTAAAATAAAAGTTAAAAAAAATCTGAATGGAAAAATCTTCCGCCGAGCCTCTCGACCAAATGACGGAACAAACAGAAAACTTTACTCAATGATTTTCTGAAAAGATATTCTAGAAGAAATAAAGGACGTTCATGGAATTAGACCACCTACTAAGGTACTGTATTGAAAAAGGCGCTAGTGATCTACATTTAAAGGTGGGTACCACTCCCTTTATGAGATTGCATGGTGAGCTCCTTCCACTTGCACCAAATATTCCACAACTTTCGAGAGAGTATATCGAAGATTTAGCGATAAAGATTTTGGACGAACGTCAAAGACATATGTTTGAAGAGTGCAAAGAGATCGATATTGCCTATGCAGTCCGAGGAATTGGTCGTTTTCGAATTAATATTTTTAGACAACGTGGGAGCGTGAGTATGGTAATTCGAACCATCTCCATTGATGTTCCTAGCCTTCGTCAACTTGGTCTTCCAGATGTTTTAAAAGACATTGCAAACAATGAAAGAGGCCTAATATTAATTACCGGAGTAACTGGTTCAGGAAAATCCACTACCATGGCCTCAATCATCTCTCAAATAAACAATACCAAACAAAAACACATCATCACCATAGAAGACCCTATTGAGTTTTTACTGCGGGATAATAAATGTATCATTTCGCAAAGAGAGTTGGGCGTTGACACTACTAGTTTTTCAAAGGCTTTGAAAGCAGCCATGAGACAAGACCCAGATGTAATTCTTATTGGTGAAATTCGTGACAAAGACACCATCGAAACAGCCCTCATGGCAGCGGAAACTGGTCACTTAGTGATTTCAACATTACACACGAAAGACACGAAAGAAACCATTAGTAGAATGTTGAGCTACTTCCCTTCTGGAAACCATTCTCATATTCGTAATCTATTGGCAGCCAATTTAAAAGCAATCATTTCATTGCGACTGGCAAAAAGAAAAGACAAAGCTGGTTTCGTGCCCGTTTCAGAAATTTTAATCAATAACAGTCGAATTTCAGACATGATTTTACAAGGTTCAAGCGCTGAACAGTTTAATGATGCCATTGAAGAATCTGCAATTACCTATAAAATGCAAACCTTCGACCAAAACTTGGTTGATCTAGTAAATGCCGATAAAATTTCTAGAGAAGAAGCATTTCGAATAACCAATAACCGTGCCGACTTCGAACTTCGCCTAAAAGGCTTAAACCCAAAGGGAGAGAAAGAGTGGCAAGAATATCATAAAGCGGAAGACGATGATACTGCTCATCATAAATCCCATCGAGATGAATGGGATAATATCCCTGAACTTGAGCTAGATCTAGAGTCCCTACCATCAGAATCAGAGTCTCAAGAGGATTCCTCAGAAAATAGTAATGCTAAAGGTTTTTTTAGATCTAAAAAATAGCTAAGTTTTATTAACATTTCTTTGTTAGTACTAGTTCTGGAGTATTCAGCGCATTTAAACCTTTCCTTGTGGATTTAAGCCTAAGCCCTTACTCATTGATTCAAACTGTTTTTTACAAAAAGCAGTCTTCATTTGTTTGGAAACGGCACAAGATTTACAAATTCATAAAATTGTTCTAAGCTGCCTATGCATTTAGAACGGAAATAAAATGAAAAAAGCCAGATACCCAAAACCCAATAAATCGGCATTTGATAAATGCATAGATTTCTTAGCGCAAAGGGATCACTCCGAATTGGAACTTCGAGAGAAACTTTTTGACCGTTCTTTTTCCGAGGAAGAAATAGAAGCAGCCATAGAGAAGCTTCACGATAGAAATTACCTTTTAGCGCCCGAGGTTTTGGCTGAAAAAGTAGCCAGTGCTCAATCTCGTCGTGGAAAAGGAAATCGGTACATACAAAATTATTTAAAGAAGAAAGGCCTACCTGAACATCAGATTGATCTTGATCTAGAAGTTGAACAAGCCTTTGAGTTGGTTCGAAAAAAACATAAATGTGAGCCACCTTACGCCTATGATTTAAAAATCAAAATCCAGCGCTTCCTTGCCAATCGTGGATACTCCTACGAAGTAATTCAAAAGCTTGTACACCACAATGATCAAAGCTTTGAGGGCTTTTAGTTTTTAGCCAGAACTTAAGAAACATTAAAATTTTATTTAGAATTCTTTAGCTAGTCTCTCCTAAGTTTAGCAGAAACCACCCTAAGGTCTGGGAGCCAAAGTATAAAGGACCAGGTTTTCTAAGTTCATTTTTATATAAAGAGAAATTTTCCGATTAAGTAAGAGTAAGAATCGGAGAATTCAATGACGAAAGAATTTTTAAAATGGATCGGGCAAACTAGTGAATATTCAGTGGCAGCTTGTAATGTTAGCCATGATATAAACAACTCCCTAGCTATCTTAATGGGTTACTCAGAAAACCTTGAGTATATGCTAGAGACCGATAATTTAAATAAAAATGAGTTGAATGAAATCTGTGAAAAATTATTCTTTGTCATCGACAAATTGAATGCCGAATCTAGAAACATCGCAAGTGCTAGAAAAAAAGATGTCAGTGAAGAATCAACCCAAGATCTCAGTGAGTACTTTCATCGTTGGATGAAAATTCAAACTCCAAGGTTTAAAAGCCATGGTGTTATCCCTAGCTTCTCGGGGCAAAAAGAATTTTTGCACAGTTGTAATTGGGCACAGGTGAACTGGGGTTTTGCTGAGGTTTTTTCATGCTTGTTTCAAAACATTCAACTAGATAGCCCTGAAAAATATGAATTCTACACGGATTTTAATGATTCTGCATTTGTCATTAAGTTCAATGCCACTCCTGATTTTGGTGCCATTGAGTTACCTAAGGTTCTAGGAAAAGAAGTTCATTTAAATACAGAAAACGGCTTTACTGAGCTGCATTTCACTTGCTTTTGCCAGGAAGAAATCGCAAAATCAGCGGCGTGAATCTAGAAAGAAATCAACTGCTACAATGGTATAAAAAAAACTATCGCAAACTCCCCTGGAGAGAAACGACTGATCCTTATAAGATTTGGATTAGTGAAATCATGTGCCAACAAACCAGAGTAGCAGCAGTACTTTCCTATTATGCTAAGTTTTTAGAACGATTCCCAGATGTTCATACTCTAGCTGAAGCCAAAGAAGAAGATGTGTTAGAGCTTTGGACCGGTTTAGGATATTATAGTCGCGCAAGAAACATCCACAAAGCCGCCAAACTTTTTTCTAAAACTGGTTTTCCACAAAGTTATGTCGAGCTCATTGATTATCCTGGTCTTGGTGATTATACCAGTCGAGCTATCAGCAGCTTTGCATTTCAAGAAAAGGTTGGTGTTCTCGATGGAAACGTAATCCGCTTTTTATCGAGGTATTATGGCGCAGCAGAAGAGCATTGGACCACTGCTGGAAAGAGTAATCTCCAAGAAATAGCAGACCATTGGGCACAAGAGTCACCAGAAATAGTAAACCAAGCCATGATGGAGATTGGCGCCAACTTGTGTTTGGCTCAAAATCCTCATTGCCTTCTTTGTCCTTTACAAAAGACCTGCGTCGCAAAGCAACATCAAATTAGCGAATTTCTTCCTTTAAAAAAACCAAAGACCCAAAAAGAATTTTGGCACATCCATTTTTATATGATTCAACAAAATGGATTGTTTGGCTTAACAAAGGAGAATGATCTTCCTATTTTAAAAGCCCAGTTTTTACCACCAGCCTTTGGTAGGAAATTGAATCACAAACCAAAGATAGAAGGGGCTAAGAAGCATTTCGTCACTCATCACAATTTATTCGTTACTCACGAGAACATTGACCTCTCCCCTAGCAAGATGCAATCCTATCTAGAGGATAAGCGTATAAAATCAGAGGACATTTTGTGGGTAGAAGAAAAAGATTTGAAAAAGCATTGTCAAAGTTCCTTGGTACAGAAAATTTTATTTTCTTAAGCCTGGCCTTCCTTTGCGCATGTACAAGCACGAGCCCTAAAAACCCGAGCTATGAAGCAAAAAATGCAATTCCTGTGGATCATAAAAAATTAGAAGTCCAATCAAGTTTTTTAAGTGAGGTGAAGAGCTTTGAGCTTCCGGGAAACAACTTTGTATCTGACACACACGAAAAAGACGACCGACTCTTATTCTTTTCATCAGATCGTTTATCACACAAAAACTATCAGATCTATGAGCTTGATCTAGGCACTGGTAAAGAACGAAGGGTCACTCATCAGAATGGTCAAGCCTTCCAAGCAAGCTATCACCCGAACAACCAACATATTATATATGCAAGCACTACTGATTACGAAAAAGAAGACCTCTCTAAGCTTTTTGAAATAGATGAAGCCCAAAACCCTGAGCAGTCTTTGTATGTTTCCATGGACAGTTTAAAGTCGGACCTCTTTATTAGTAGATTAAACGGAAGTAATATCATCCGTGCTACCTTTATCGATACCGGTGAGCAATTCCCACAATATCACCCAAAAGACTATACCATTGTTTATCGTCTGGTTAGAAACAACTCTAGCTCCATCGAGGCCATGACTCGCTTTAGAAAGCCTCTTAAGGCATTGAGCGAACGCAATGGCACTAGATCCTTTTTACGGGTTTCTAAGACCGGTAAAGCCGTAGCTTGGCTAAACTACAGCCAGGACACAGGCTTTTCCTTAGAAACAATGGATTGGAAAAGTAAAAAGCTTGAAAGCTACCCAATTAAAAACCTAGAGGAAGTTAGGTCTCTTACCTGGATGGATGATGAGCGCATTTTAATTACCGGTCGTTTCGAAGATGATGATATGCCTCAACTCTACAGTCTTAAAAAAGATTCGAGCTGCATTACTCGATTGGCTCAGGCTGAACATGGACTTCAATCTGCTCACGTTCATAAAGATAGCATATATTTCACCGCTTTTACTGGTCAGCAATGGCAAATTTACGGTGCCAGACTAAACAAGAAACCAGATTGTAACTGACTTTAGGCCAGCTTAAGACTAGGTACTACTCGAATTAGTAAAAGCCTTGGTAAAATAAAGTTAATGAATCGCTGGATGACAATTATTCTTTTTAGTCTTGGATTGCAGGAGGCCAATGCCTTCGCTCCCACTCAATTGGAAAAAATTAGAGATCAATTCTCAAGTCCAAGGCATCATCTAGCTATTCGTAAAATTCCAGCTCAATGGGTTCTAGAAAACCAAAATCAAGAAGAAAACCTGATTGCTCATTTTCGTAATCAAGACTTACCGGATTTAATTTTAAGTATTCGAGTGGACGACTTGGACCGCTTCCCTAGTGAATCTCCAAATTTGAAAAAATATGTATCCTACTACACAAAAAAGTACCCTCGAGCTGGCCTGCAAATCCTAAATGACCCTATGAAATCGATCATGAACAACAATTATGCCTATATCTTCTCTAGGCACGAAAATCAGGATTTACAGTCGAGACAAAGTATTCTTTGGCACCCACAAAAGAAAGTTTTTATTTTTACTTGTAGTTCTAAGATTAAAAATCAAAGCAAAGCAAATCAGCTTTGCGACGAGATGATTAGCAAACTCCACTGGCAATAAATTTTAATTCAACCGCTTGCCAGATTTTGCGCAAGATTTTGAAGAGTCTGAAAAACTAGGGTACTTTGTCCTAAATATGGAAACCAAGTCTTTCACTCTAATTCCCTTTGTATACCGGTTCACAAGGTAGGCAACAAGAGCAAATGATGTCCCGCCATAAATAAATGGATGGGCCTTTGCTAAGTCAGGACTAATGTAGGCACTCAAAGTAGTTAATGAAAGAATTAAGAGAGCTCGATAAAAACCTTTTTCCGATTCAATATATTCTGCCCGTATCCCCAACCATCTCCCATTAATATTTATATATCGACTTAAGCTCTTTTGAAATTTAACAGTAAAATTAGCTTCCTTCATATAGAGACTAACCAATTCCATCGCCGTAAGAATCCGTGATGTAAAACTGTCTGGTGATCGACTATTCATTTCAGCGCTTTCTATCTGCGGGAGCAAAGAACTATATTCTCCCAGTGCCTCTTTGATTTCTTTTAGAAAACGATCTTCAATATCTATTCGTTTTTCAATCTCTAAATCCAAATTCAAAACTATCGCATACATAGCTAATTTCAAGCTTGAGTGAAAGATCTTTCCTTTAAGTAATTCTCGAAAATTTGATTCACTGCCTGCTCTTTCCAGGTCCACCATCACTCCTTGATCAAGGAATCTACGATAAATTTCTCTAAGGTCAATTTTTTCGAAATACTCTGACTCTTTCTCTGTAAAACCAAATCTGGCAAATTCATTTCCTGAAAACACCTGTTGAAACTTATCTTTCACTGCAACTTCAAAATAAAAAAAGGCATTGCTATTTGTAGACCAATTTGAAGAATTCGAATTTACATATTCATTATTTCTTATAGAAATCGCTTTTTGGGCCATTTCCAAAATGAATTCCTTTGTGATTTTCGGCAATGTTTTTTTTAAACTTACTATTACTTCGAATTTCTTCTAAATAGGCTGGAAGATCATCAACCTGAAAATTCTTGTAAACTCTATCCGGGTGAACTCGGTGCATGATTTTTTTTAACGATTTCTCTATAGAAGAGGAGACTTCATCATCAGGTACCAAATCTGAGCGAGTATTGGCTTGGGAAAATTTCTGATATAATGATAGTAGCTCTATAGCTTTATCTTTTTCATCTTGTGCAAAACAAATAACAGACGCTACACAAGTAATAAAAAATACTTTTACCAATCCATACATTAAATCTCTAAAAACATTCACAATTGTGTCCATGCCTGAATAATACCTAATTCTTTTGGCTAAGCAGAAATATACCAAATAAATTGTAAATTAAACTTAATTGAGAAAAGAATCGACACTTTAAAGTCCTCCTAGGAGGACTTAAGTTAAGCAAATCACTTTTACTCAAAACAAATGCCTTCCAACTACAAAAAATCCACCTTTTTAGGGTGGATTTTTTTAATCAAAAGAATAAATAGACCTAGTTTTTAAGAAAACAACTTTTTAAATACGCCAGTGATTTTAGACGTTAAATTTTCTTTCTTTGGTGCGGATTGCGCTTTTGACGAAGGCTTTCTGTTTTTAGAACTCACCTTCAACTTACCCTTCGAAGCGCTCTTCGCTTTTGAACTGCTCTTCTTCGTTGAACGTTTTTTATTGTTCGATTTAGAACGATTCGGATTCGGCTTTGAAGATTTTGGCTTATCAGAACGCTGCTGCTGATTACGCTCCTCAGGATTTGAGGATTTCTTCGCGTTTCGGTTTTGCTGATTGCCACCAGGACGTTTTTTATTGTTACGTCCTTTTTTCATATCACGTTTCTTACGATCTACAGCACGCTTTCTTTCTGAGAAAAACTCATCTTTAGGGCGTGGATCAAAAGCAACAAAGTCTTTAGCCATATCAGCATCTTCTAACCAACCAATTTCTACTTTGTGACCAATGTACTCTTGGATTCGAGACAATGCCTCTACGTCGCGATCGGAAGATAAAGAAAAGGCTTTTCCCTTAGCTCCAGCTCGTCCTGTTCGACCAATACGGTGAACGTAGTTTTCTGCATCATCAGGAAGATCAAAATTTACAACCAAATCTACACCTTGAACATCTAAACCTCGGGCCGCAACATCGGTTGCAACTAAGATATTAGCCTTTCCCTCTGTTTTAAAATGTTCTAATACACGATTTCTTTGGCGCTGGTTTAATAAACTGGAAATCCCTAAAGCCTCAAAACCATTCTTTTGTAAGAAAGTCGCAATTGGTTGCACTAAACGCTTAAGGTTCGTAAAAATAATTACCTGCTTGGCGTCTTCTTTTTTTATTAAGCTCAAAAGCACTTGTGCTTTTTCATCTTGTCCAACATGAAAGACTTCATCTTGTACGTTATCTGCTTTTAATTTTTCAGAACGTAAATGACATTCTACTGGCTCCGCGCCAAATTGGTAAGAAATGGTCAATACATCCAAATTCATGGTCGCACTAAAAAGCAAATACTGACGATCATCTGGAAGACGACGTAAAATGTATTTCATATCGTCTTGAAAACCCATATCAAACATTCGATCGGCTTCATCAAAAACCACAGCAACTACTTGTTTCAAATCTATGTGATGGCTTTTATAAAGATCAATCAATCGACCTGGAGTTGCGATTAAAATGTCTAGCGGGCTTTCTTTGATTTGTTTGGTCTGGATATTAATATCCTCACCACCCACTGCACTCACAACATTTAACTTTTGGTTCGCAGATAGTTTTGCTGCTTGGTCGGCAACCTGCTGAGCAAGTTCACGAGTTGGAACTAAACATAAAACAAAAGAACTGTCGCTCCAGTTTTTAAATGCGTGTTTTTTAAATTCTTCAGGTGCATTTTCATCACGAGAAACGAAAATTCTGTGAATCAATGGAATTAAAAATGCGGCGGTTTTACCCGTTCCTGTTTGTGCCAATCCGGAAATATCTTTTCCTTCGATGGCGTGGGGTAATACTAAATCTTGAATTGGGGTAGCTTCTGTATAGCCTAGGCCAGCGATATTCGCTTTTAAATCACTATGAATCCCAAAATCATTGTATAACACTTTTACCTCTTATCTTTATTTTAAACCTATGGAGTTTTCCTCAAAAAATTCTTTGAGAGCGGCAATAAAAAGTTCCTTTTGATCAAAGTGAACCCAATGCCTTGCCGCCGGTATTTCTACGCCTTTTACTTCAGGCTTTCTAGTTAACATACTTTTATAGATTTCAGCAGGAAATTCATCACTTAGCTCTCCGCGAATCAATAAAGTTGGCATCGCTAAAGACTCAAACTCTTGCCAACGATCTTTATTTCGCCCAAGTTTTACGCTTTCTCTGATTCCTTGCTTGTAAAATCTCCAATCAATTTGGCCATCTTTTTTTTGCTCAAGGTTTGCATAGAGGTATTCCCCTAGTACCATATCGTCAGCAAATTCATTTTCGATATGCGCTCTTGCCTGTTTTTTATCCGAAAAAGGAGTAGGAACTCTTGCAAACAGCTTGGCATTGTTTTCGTAGGATTCTGGGTTTGCCTCAGGACCCAAATCTTCTAAAACTAAGCTTTCTACTCGATTTGGGTACTTATAGGCAAAGTGGTTTGCATTTCTTGAACCCATTGAGTGACCAACTAAATTGACTTTATCCCAAGCCAAAGAGTCTAAAATTTTCTTCAAATCTTCTGCGTAATCTTCTGGGCCATAACCTGTGTCTGGTCGAAAACTTCGCCCGTGACCCCTCTGGTCATAAACTAAAATATGAAACTGCTTCTCAAACTCCCTTGCGATACTTCGCCAGTTGTTCGAAAAACCCATCAAACCGTGTAAAAATACTAATTTGGGGGCATCCGGATTTCCGGTGATGCGATAATTGAAATTATCAATAAAATCCATTACTTACCTCAAGGACCTGCTTATTTTGCAATACAAATGCAAAATACGCAAATGCCATGTTGACCCCCCACATCAGACTTGTCATAACTATAAGAACGATGCCGAATCACTTGAAGCTCAATGAGAATCATTGGATAGATAAAGACGCCTTAGACATTTGCAAAAATCTCAGTGAGGCTGGACATACCGCTTATTTGGTAGGCGGCTCTGTACGTGATTACTTAGCTGGAGTTCCACCAAAAGATTTCGACATTGCCACAGACGCACTTCCCAACCAGGTTAAAAAATTAATTTCTCGCGCTTATGTGATTGGGAAACGTTTTCGTCTGGTTTTAGTTCACCGCCATAATGTTCAATACGAAGTAGCAACATTTCGTAGAAACCCAACCCATGCGGAAGCGGATGACGAAGAAGTGCAAAATGACAATCTATTTGGCGAGCCGGAACAAGATGCAAAACGCCGCGACTTCACAATCAATGCGATGTTTTATGATCCAAAAACGAAACAAGTGATTGATTATGTGGATGGCCTAAAAGATATCGATGCTAGAGTTCTACGTATGATTGGTGATCCAGTAGAGAGAATTCTTGAAGATCCAATTCGAATCTTGAGAGCCTTAAGACTTTCTCACAAATTGCACTTCCAAATCGAAGAAAATTTACGCATGGGCATTGCCAATCACCATGCTTGCTTGGCAGAGGCAGCTTTGCCGCGAATTCGTGAAGACTTGCTCAAAATTTTACGCCTACCAGCTCCAGAAAGATGTTTGCTGGAATGCCATGACCTGGGAGTAATGAAAACCTGTTTTCCTCTCTTGCAGTCAATTTATATGGATCAAGAGCAAAGTGAAATTTTTGAAACAAGTATGCATCGTGCGGTTCACTTCATTGAAGATTACTCTGATCCGAAAGAACAGTTTTTATGTTTTACTTACGCCATTTTAAAGGCATTAAGTGCAAACACTGACAAAGAAATTTGGGACGATGAGCTTTTTGACTCCATTGAGAATAGTTTAAAAAATGAATTTGGTGTGTTTAAATCAGAGGTAGAGTTTATTCGTAAAAATATGCAACTGATTAGCAGTTTCTCAAGAATCGAAAATTTCATTAAAAGAGGCCGCAGAAGACAGACTAATTTTTTAAGTCACGAAGCCTTTCCTTACGCTTTAAAACTAGCGCATTGGGATTACTACATTGATTCTGAAACTTATCTCAACTGGCAAGATTTATACCGTAGAGACATTCCACATATGGTCGAAAAAGATATAGAGAAAATGAAAACTCGTTACTCTAAAAGAAGATCCTAGCTGTTTTTTTCACTCTTAAATTCTACTCCAAAACTTTCTGTCTTGGTCTTTGCTGAGTTCCATTTCACCCAACGAATTATTGCAGGTATTTTTCTTTCATTTTCTTGTGCATCTTTAAAAATGAGTTCTACGGAGTCCCCTTTTTCTAGAGGACTAATGTTTCCTTGGATCTCGGCCCCTGAAATGCTTAAGTTTACAGTTCTTGCCATAAAATATGCGTTTTCCGATCGAATCTCAACAAAAGGCAAAGCGCGAAAACGTTCATCTTTACGTACAAATACCGCCTCTCCTTCCAAGTATTTCTTCAGACTTTGTGAAATGCTTTTAGAATCTCTAATTAAAGAAAACACTGCGATTCCCATTTGATTCACGATTTGTTCAAAAGCATCTTTGGGTATTGAGTCACATAAAAAACAAAGCCTGGTTTCTTCAAGACTAGCGTCAAGAACCTGTAAAAACTGGCTGTACTTTTCTTCGTAATTTGCAGTGTGAACAAGAATTAGTGAATAGTCATTTTCTTTCATTTCCAACCAAGCTTCTGGCTTCGTTTGAATCTGATAAAGCTTCCAAGCATCGTTTTTCACATTCTTTTTAATTTCATCAAAATATTTTTCTTCGCAAATAACACCAACATTCATTCTTATATTTTCCAGGACCTATCGCTATCAAACAATAAGAAAGACTCTTTTTGTGAATTCTTAGCTACCCCTTAGCCTAGTCTTTGGTTATCCTTTCGAGACGAAAGCATTAGTGCTTTGCGGTTGACCATTTTTTTATAGAAAGAGACAATGTTTTTATGTTTAAAAATCTAGATGAAGATGAATTGCGTGCCTTATTACAAAAGAAAGAAGAAGAAATTATCTTTTTAAAAGATGAGTTATTAAAAGCGGCTCATCAAATGGAGCGCTTTGCAGAGCGCACAGAAGAGCAAGGCCGAATCAGTGCATCTTTACTTAAATTATTGTCACCAACCGAGTTTCCACAAATTCCAGGCTACCAAATTAGTTCTAAATTTAGCGCTTCCTTCAAAGGTAGTGAATACATGGAGCTTGTAAATTACAAAGAGAAAACTCACTTTGGCATTTTAATGAGCCACTGCGAAGGCGCTGGATTGAGCGCCCTATTCTTAGCCTGCTTGCTAAAAATGAGTCCAGAAATGGATAGCGCCAGAAGATTGGGAAGCTATGAATTTGTTCAAAAAATTTCTAAAGAGCTGCAAGAAAGTTTAGATGAAAAAGCAAAGCTAAGTATATTTTATGCCATGATGAATCGAACAAGTAGTGAGTTAAACGTAACTTCTTTTGGAAACTACCTTCTTTTGAAAAGGGACAAAGAAGAAAACCTAAGCTTAGTGAGTGAATTTAATCCTGAAATAAGCTCACAAACTATATTAGAAGAAAACCGTCAACCTATTGGCCTCGCAATGGAAGAACATCTAGTTGTTTTATCTCCTGGATTTTTGAAAGCTTTTACTTTTAGCTCACAAAATTCAGCCGCCGATTTCTTCAAAGACAAACTAAAGAAATTAGATTGGTCAGACCTGAATCAAGTGAGAAACGAGTTTTTTGTGCTGCAATCAGAAGCTCTGAATGGCAAAAAAAGTGACTATGACGCATGCGTTTTAGTTATGCAAAACCAAGATAGAAGCTTAAAGCTTGCTTCTGTTTAGTTTTTCGCGGACCATATTTATATGGGCTTAAGAACAGATGTGATCTCAGAAGATGAGGAATGTGTAAAAAGCAAATATAGCTTAGTAACCCAAGAGTATCTTTATAAAGTAAAACGTTATACTCACAATCTTACTCGTGAAGTGGTTGCCAACCTAGTGGCGTTAAACGTTTATCCTCTTGGATTGTTTCAACCAAAGCAAAACGCCTACCCTCATCCGTCTTTTGCAGAAAACAAATACCCTGTTCTTTTAGTTCACGGAATCATTCACAATCACAGCGCTTTTCGCCAATTGGAAAAAAAGTTTTTTCATTTGGGTTGGCACAATATTTTTACCATGAACTATCGAACTGCCACAGGAAGCATTCATCGAATGGCTGGTGATCTTTCAAAAGTGGTCGATGATATATTGCAAAAAACCAACGCCACCCAAATCGATATTGTCGCTCATAGTCTTGGTGGGCTAGTTGCTAGAAAGTTTATGTCAGTGGGTGAAGGCCGAGGTAAGATCAGAAAATTGATTACTCTAGGCACTCCTCACCAGGGCACCTGTAAAAGTAAAGTTCTTCGCTGGGTTCCAGGAAGCTCCTTAGGAGAAGATTTAAACCACCAATCCTATTTCATTCGAAACCTAATCAGTACACCTCTTCCAAAAGGAAGTGAAATTATTAGTATCGGTTCTGAATTTGATTGGACTTCCGAAGAGAAAGAGAATTTCTTCGCCACTGGAACTCCAACCCAAGCCTTTAGTAATATCTCTTACGAAGACATTGGTCATACGGGGCTCCTATTTAGTGAAGCAGTGTTTAACGATATCGCCTATAGTTTGACTCGATAAAACAAAAAACTAGGGAATTCCCTGAGTAATTATTAAGTATTTCTTGCTATTCTTGCTTTAAAAATAAACACAAAAGACTCAATTCGAGAAGGCCTCAAAAATAATCAAATACTTTAGTAAGGCTAGCAAAGACTTTCTAGCCAAATTAAAGCTTTATTGCTATCATTGGTTGTTAATTTAATTCTAAAAGGAGAAATAAGATGTCTCAGACTTATGAAGGCGCATTAGATCGTGGTCTTGAAGGAGTGGTTGCTTGTTCAACAGGAATCTCTTCTATCGTAGATGCCACTCTTTGTTACCGTGGATACACTATCGACCAACTTGCAGAACATTCTACTTTTGAAGAGACTGTGTTTCTTCTTTGGAATGATCGTTTGCCAACTGCTTCTGAATTAGAAGCTTTCTCAAAAGACTTAAAAGCTGAAATGAAAGTAGACGCCGCTGCCATGGAAGTGATTTCAAAACTTCCAACAGAAAACGTTCACCCAATGGCTTGGTTACGTTCTGCTGTCTCAATTCTTGCTCACTACGATTCTACAGCTCAAGATGATTCCAAAGAAGCAAACTTGAAAAAAGGAATCATGCTTACTGCTAAGCTTGGTACTTTAGTTGCTGCTTTCCAAAGAATTCGCACTGGTAAGCCAGTAGTTGAACCAAAAGCGGATCAGTCCATTGCCTGGAACTTTATGTATATGTTAAACGGTGAAGAGCCAAAAGCTGAGATCGTTAAGGTTATGGACACTTGTTTGATCTTACACGCTGACCATGAGTTAAACTGCTCTGCCTTTGCAGCTCGTGTAACCGCTTCTTCTTTGAGTGATATTTACTCTTCAGTGGTTTCTGCCATTGGTGCTTTAAAAGGACCTTTACACGGTGGAGCGAATGAGCAAGTAATGTTAATGCTTAAAGACATCGGAACAGAAGAAAAAGCTGGTGAGTGGGTTAAAGACGCTCTAGCTCGTAAAGAAAAAATCATGGGCTTCGGTCACCGCGTTTACAAAAACGGTGATCCACGTGCAAGAATCCTTCGCAGCATCAGTAAAGAAGTTACAGAAGCAAGCCCTGAGCCACATTGGTTTAAAATGTCTGTATTAATTGACGATACAGTTCAAAACGAAAAAGGACTTCTACCGAACGTAGATTTCTACTCTGCAACTGTGTACTACTCTATGGGAATCCCAATAGACATTTACACGCCAATCTTCGCAATGAGCCGTGTAAGTGGTTGGTTAGCTCATATGTACGAGCAATGGGAAAACAACAGAATCTACCGCCCACGCGGAAAATGGGTTGGAAAAGAAGGTTTAACCTACAAACCAATCTCCGAAAGATAAAACCACAAAGCCCGCTACCAAGCGGGCTTTTTTTATGGCTTCAAAACAAAAGCACCTTTGAGAGCGCAGCGACTCAAACAGCCATCTCCGCCGAAGCCTAGGCGTAGGCGGACCACTCCCCCGCACCAGCAAACGAAGAAAAAACTTCGAGATTTAGCAAAGAAGAAATGAGAAAGAGGCCTTCTGAAGCAAAAGTGTTTTGATCAGACCTTTTTGGATCAGGAAGATCCAAAACGAGTAACATGGATGTGAGGGAAGAAGCCGAAGGCGCCTAACCGGAAAACGCGTCTGAGCAAAATACTTTTGCTTCAGGAGGCCGGCTCATTCGAAGAACCAAACCGAGAAGTTAAAACCAACTTCCAAAAAACCACAAATAAGCCCCAGCCGAAGGCCAAAAACGCCTTCTAAAAAAATACATTTCTCAGAAGGCCGACTCATTCAAAGAACCAAACCGAGAAGTAAAGAACAACCCCATTTTAAATACATAAAAACAAAAAAAACCTCCAACACCCACCTTGTCTAAAACTTCCACAAAAAACCAAAATCCCAAAACGAGACCCACAAACAAATCCCCACCAAGTCCACTAGTTTTCTCTAAATCACAAATTCTCGACAAAACATTATACAGGACTCTTTTAATATAAACTAAAACAATGGAGCGCCGAAAAAGCTAAGGTAAGGAGAACAACCGGATGCTAAACTTTCTTGTGATTTCACCACAAAACCCGTATCAAAAAGAGTTCAGAAATTTTGTAAAGAGTCTAGAAGGTGTTCATCACACCATCGTAGATAATATTGATTCGGCGAAAGCAAAAATTCATTACAATCGTCCACAAGTATTGATGGTGCATATTTCAAAAATCAGTCACACTAGCTTAAAGGGCATTGAGCAAATCAGAAGCCCCTTTGATTTACCTGTGATTCTCTTTACAAATTCCATCACAGAATCAGACATTACAAAAATTAAAGAAATGAAACACTACTACATACTTGGAAGACCTTACCTTTCTCGTGATGTTTTAGGTGTAGCCTTTAAAATGGTTCACAACGAAATGCCTGAGCAACAATTGCATAGAAGGTATATGACGAATCAGTTCACTAGCTTAAGTGGTTTAGATTCTGATTTAAATATGGAAGGAAACATTACCAACCTTAGCATCAGTGGTGCCAAGATTAAGCTAAATGCTCACTCGGCTTGGAAAGAGGGAGATTTAGTAAAACTAGATATTCCTTTAAATAAGATTAGAAAAAACCACAGTGTCCACGCAAAAGTAGTTTGGGTAGAAGGCCTAGAAAGTGACAACGAGGTAGGAGTAGAGTTTATTCCTACCGACGAAGTCTATAATCATCTTTTAGGTAGTGTCTAATCTACTAAGCCATTTCTATTAGTTCATGAATGGCTTTACGAATTCCTGTGTATACTTCGTGAGGTTTAGCATCATACATATACGCAGGAGCACTAATCACTTTATGTTCTCGGTCAGTTACAAAGTCATCCACATCACAGTTGATATGCTCTGCTCCAGTTTTTTCGATTTCAGCAGCAGTTCCCTCATCATTCCCAATACTAAGTGCTACACCTTCTTTGCCTAAAACAAGAGACAGCATGGCTGGAGCAATACAAAATACCGCGATCGGTTTGCTCGCTGCGTGGAAGTCTTTGATGGCTTTTTCTAAAACAGGTAAAACTTTTCCTTTAGAAGCTTTGACAGCAAAATCACTTAAATTTTTTGCAGCTCCAAAACCACCAGGAATCACCATCGCATCAAAATTTTCTTCTTTTAAATTTTCAAGATCAGTCACTCTTCCACGGGTGATCCTAGCAACATCTTCAAAAAGATTTCTCTCTTTACCAGTTTCTTCACCACTATTATGGTCCACTTCTTTTTGAGTAGCCTTCGGGGCAAACACTTCAACTGTAGCTCCCTCTTCGCTTAAAGCGATTAAACTACTAACTGCTTCAGTGACCTCAGCGCCGTCTAAATACCCACAACCACTTAATACAACAGCTACTTTTCTTTCCATAAAAACTCCGCAACAGAACTTTAAAATTACCTTGAGAAAATCGAAATTCATTGCAATTGCAATAAACTATGAAACCAAAAAGCTTTTCATAAACGCACTTTTTGGTTTTCTGATCCTAATAGAGAGATTGAAATTAGGCAAGCATCCACCGCAGTGTTTTTACTCAGCACTGCTGCTATTGCCAAAATTTGTGGAATGAACACACTGCTTCAGGGGATATTCTGCTCCATCTAGCTCAATTTTCACCGATATGCAGTACTCAAGAGTTCTAGCTAACCAAGGTACATCGGGACTAATTTTGTATTGATGATGAAATAAGTTTTCTTCCCCTTCAGGGCTAATTAGTTTCTGTTGAAAATCCAATGAATACACTCGCATCTTACAGCTCGTCATCCCAGGGCAACCAGCATCTTGAATGATTTGTGGTGCCTCCTCTACTCCAACCGAATAATTGATGTTGTAAAAAGTGTTTGAATAAGAGGAAGGATAATTAATGTCCGCTAAAAAAATTGCGTAGGTATCGCTTAACATATCTCCGAGGCAGGCATTCAAATCAGTTTTAAACTTTTCGAGCTTGCCATTGATTTTTTCTTGCTTGGTTTGCAAATAAAAAAATTGTAGTCCCTCAGAGCCATCCCCATAGCAATCCGCCGATTGGGTTTCATAAACATCAAGACGAGTTACAATTTCTGCATCTAAATCATTTCCAGCAATGGTCCCATCCTGCACTTGAACTACAAAATCTCCTGAATTCAAGCTTGGATTCATTTTTAAAACAATGTCTTCAAATTTTTTTGCTACATCAGCAATGGTATATGCTTGTCCCAGATCATCATCCTCTAAGTCCTTTGTACATGAACTCAAAACGAAAAAAAGACCACATAGTAGCATCACCCAAACGAGCTTCTTCTCATAAAAAGCATTTTTCATATGGAATCCCAGCCCCAAATCCATAAAGGTAAAGGCAAACAACTAGAAACCAAATCAAAATCCTTCGAATCCATTTGCGTGGCAACAAATGGAACCTTGGGTCCAAAGACATATTGAACAAATTCACTTTCCGTAAATTTCACTTTGGAATGTTGGCTAGAGAATTGAATGCCATTTTCAGAACTGCTAATTTCAATGTCCGTTCTTTTTAAAGCCCCTTGCAGATACTTTTGGACCTTCTCGGCAAATCTCGGTGCATTCAGTAACTTAATCATACCTAACATTCCATGGTGGATGTTGATTTTTCTTTCCGTTAAGCTACGAATCAAGTTCATAGAATGGTAGGGAATCATCCACTGTAAGGTTTTTTTCTGCGTCTTATGAATGTAGGTGGCTAATTCAAATAAGGCATCCATTGCCCCACCCCATTCATGAATATAATCTTGAAGATCCGCACCCTTACCTTCTGCCATATAAGCAACAAGTTGACCAGCATGATCCCAAGCCGTGTAGACTCTTTGGTTTGGAATTTTTAAATATTCTCTTACCTGGTTCTCAGTACGAACACTTGAAACCGTATGTTTTTGAAAAACCCGGGATATGGCTTTAGGGTCAATGTTGTTTCCTTCACGAATTTTATACTTTCCGCTTGGAGCATCTACCAAAGATTGATCAATTTGTGCTGTCAATTCTGAGCCCGCCAGCTCAAATCCAATTTTACGATAAAAATCAAATAGATTGGTCCACAAGATCGCAAAGTCACAGTCTTCAGATTTAGCCGATTCAATACACTCTGTGATAATTTGACTAGATAAGCCTTGGTTTCTGTGTTGCTCATGAGTCACAACCGAACCGATCGCTGCAAATTTATAAACGGCTTGAGGGCTCTTTATTAAAATGGGGGCCCAAACGGCGTGGGAAACTACCTCATTATTTTGGTCATAGATCACACGAGCATTTCGTTGATTGGCCTGAGCTAGTGCCATGGGATATTCTTGAAGGATGGACCATTCCGTATCTGGTCGAAGCTTCTTGTTTAGGAATGAAATAATATCACTATATTCTGTCTGCTTAGGAACTCTAGGTCCTTCCATCCTTCCTCCTTGAAGAATTGGATTGATCACACCCCATTATATCTACAAATGAACCATTTTTGGGGCTTTATAAGAAATTCAAGACATACGGTGAGCCAAATCAATTCACTGCATTATTTTTTCCTTTTCAAGCTGGGCAAAAGTCTGTAAAACCGGAGGAAGAAGATCAATTTATCTAACCTTATGGGGTTTTTAATATGGCAGAAATCGAAGAAAAGTGGCCAGAAAACAAACCAGGCAAGTTTTATGTCGATCAAGCGTGTATTGCTTGCGACGCCTGTGTTACATCGGCGCCTGACAATTTTATTATGGATGAGGACGAAGGACATGCTTATGTTTCTCGTCAACCGGCATCTCCTGAAGAAGAAGAGCAATGCATTGAAGCCTTAGAAGGCTGCCCAGTAGAAGCTATTGGTGACGACGGGAATTAATCGTCGTCTCCTCCGCTTTTGCTTCCAACAGTTTCGTACCCGTAGCAATTTTCTCATCCAATGATTTCGGACTACCGTCTATCTTAAATTCGATAAACTTCTTTGTCGCCTTCTCTAACAAACCAAAATAAGCCCCTGCTCTAGAACCATGAGTTGTAGGCAATTCAGCGGTTAGTGTTGGAATCCCTAACCACTTCCCGGCATAATTTCCTAAACTTCCAGGAAAAGTTCCATAGGCATGGTAACGTAAATCTGGCGTAGCCTTCATCATCGTATACTTCAAATCTTTGCAAGAATCTAAGTAGGTATCTGTAAACTCCTGTTCAATTTTTTCTTTGGGACCATCGTAGTCTAAGAAATTTAATGGTGCATGAACGGATAGAATCTTTTGTGGCTTGAAATTATAGATCAGCCATTTCTGAAAAAGTGTTTCTGGCTCAGAATCAGGGTTTTCACCAGGGAAATACCTTCTACGCCCGCTGTATTTACTCTTCCATAAGTGTTGCGCCGAAGCTTTCCATTCTGGCGTTGAGAAGTTTCTATTGAGATCGACTTTATTGTAGTTGGTTCTTGTTCCAGTGGTATAACGTAAAAAGCCATCTGGATTCACAATTGGTGCTATCACCACAAAATTGTTCTCACAAATTTCTGGCCGAGCTTTAATCCATTCAACCAAGCGAAAGCCATAATACACTGGCGTAATTTCATCACCGTGAACCGCAGATAAAATCAAAGAGCGATTTTTAGCTTCAGGGTCTCCGCACTTAAAATAAATTAAAGGATTCTTATCTACCGTCTTGGCATATACTTCCCAGCCTGATTGTGGAAATAAACTATAATCCCAATGGTATTTAGAAATTCTCTCATGAATCTTAGACATTAAGTCTTTCACCATGGTTTCTTTGTTTTCAATTTTCTTAGGGTCCAATTGCTTTTCAGCATCAGCAAAAAGTTCACCTAAACTAGAGAAAGAAAATAAAATGCAGATTAAAATATGTTTCATAGTCGATATTATCCAAAAACTTTCCCAGCAATTCCATGAGCTTTTGCAAATTTGAGAAACTACTAGACTGGGCCATAGATTCGAGTCGCTGACTTTCGTCTTAGTACTAGAGAATGTCAAAGCAAAGAAATACCTTGGTCTAAAATACTTTCAAGAAACTCTTAGTTTTCAAAGGATCAAGGCCCTTTGTTGACAAATGTCGGATAAGTCGTGATGATTCATACTATGATCGTTTCATTTCTAGAGAGTTTTAAATACATTGGCCACTTCTATCCAATCGCTTTTTTAAGAGTTTATCTTGGATACTTTTATTTGGAACAGGCCAGCTTTCATTACAATGGTGATTTTTCAATCCAGCCACAACTCAGTGAAATGATCAACCAATGGGCGCCTAGTAGTGGTGCTCCTGGATGGTACCAAGACTTCTTAATTCAAATCGTTGCAGAACAATGGCAATTTTTTAGCTCTGCTATTTCGGTGACTGAATTTTTAATCGGACTATCTCTAGTGCTTGGTTACTTGGTAAGACCTTTCACCGTTTTAGCCGCCTTTGTCGCCATGCACTTTCTTTGGATTTCTAGTCCAGATCAGTCCTTGCTTTACAAAACCCTTATCGCGGTTAATTTAAGCCTTTGCTGGCTCGGTGCCGGTCGCTGCTTTGGGATTGATTACTATTTTTATAAAAAAATGCGCGGATGGCTTTGGTAATCAATTTGCTTTCTTTTTAAGTTGTGAGTTGAAGAAGTTACTTGCAGTGGTTTCTCGCCACTTTCTAAGATTATTGTTTTCAATGCATAGGCTTTCTACTTTGTGCTTTTTAAGTCGAGCCAATTGTTCTTCGTCAAAGCTCCCACCTTGGGGAACGTATTTGATAAATTTGTTGTTGTGCTTCAATTGAAGATAGTAACTAAATCTCACTGGCTGATTTGCAGTGATACTATCGATATTCACTCGATACATATCTTGATCTTCAGATTTCGTGTATTTCGCTTCGAAAAAACTCGGCTCAACTTCTAGAAAAGAAACTCCAACTTCCTCTCCCATATGGGCAGTGATATAAGTGATCAAGGCAGTTTTCTTCATCATGGCCGTATAGCTCATCGTATCAGTTACAATATAAAAAGGATCAAGGAGCTCAAGATATAGTCCTTCTTTTCTAAGAGCTTGCAGGAGTCGTTTTCTAAAAGGACCCGACAACTCAGTACTAACGATATTGTCTTTACCAGCAGCTAGAGCCAAATAGCCACTAAAATTCTCCGAACTTGCCGCAAAAATCACAAGGCTTCTCGTTGCGCTAGTATCTACACGCATTGGGTCCCCTTCTGTAGATAAGCTCTCTATTGCATTGGCTATAGCCCCTTCAAAAGTTTTTAAATCCCTTTCTCTTCTTTCTTCTTTGCTTAGCTCATCCCAATCACTGGTATCACCAGATTTCGACGGGTCGAGCATTTCTTCTAAACTTTGACTGCTAGATCTTGCTTTTTGATCTCCTGCTACAGCACTTTCTATATTATAAGATTTTCTCGCTTTGCCTTCCTGAGGACCTGACTCATCTTCTTTTTTTGCCTTATAAGCAGATGGTTCTAAAATTTGGTCTTCATCAAAGCTTTCTTCTAAGGAATCAGGATCTTTGGATTTTCTAATGAGATCATCATACTCATCATCTTCGTCACTTAATTCACCCTCACTATTTTTGGCTCTCTTTGTTTTCTTGCGCCTTCTTTTTCTTTTTGTTGAAGCAGAAGCTTCATTGAAGTCTTGATCCACGCTATCGTCATCATAATCAAAATCTTCATCTTCATAATTTTCATCATCATAAAGATCATCTTGATCAGCTGCCAACTCACTATCTTTAGCTTGCCTCGACTTTCTTTTACTCGATTTCTTTTTACGTCTATATTCAGCAAAATCATCGGAAGATTCAGATTCTTCATCATGAGAATCTTCAAAGTCTGCTTTCGCACCCGACTTAGACTTTCGCCTTTTTGTTCGTCTTAGATCAGAAGATTCATCCTCATCATATTCAAAATCTTCGTCGGTAGATCCCTTGCTTAATTTTGATTTGGCTTTCTTCTTGTTTTGATGAGCATCAGTCTCTTCATCTTCCTCATAGAAGTCTTCAGCAGCATTGGACTGTCTTTTCGCTTTTGCTGAGTTGTGTAAGTCTTCTTCCTTGTCTTGCTGGCTTTTTTGAGAAAGAGCATTTTTCATCAATGAGGCTAAATCAAGATCATCATCTTCTTCGTCTTCATCATCAATAAAGAAGTCATCATCGCCTTCATAGTGGTCTTCTTCAAAGTCTTCAGCTAGCGCCTCTTTAGAACCTCTTCTTTTTTTTCTTCTTCTCTTAACTTTTCGAGATCTCAGTTCGCCATTTTCATCTTCGTAGTCTTCGTCATACTCTTCGTAGTCATAGTTTTCATCTTCTAAAGAGTCGTAATCTACTTCTTCGAACTCATCATCCATTTCATAGTCATCATCATATTCTGAGCTAGAAGACTTTTGAGACTTTGTGGCTTTCTTCCTACGTGTTTGCTCAGCTTCATAAATATCTAAATCTTCCTCAGAAGATCTCTTACCTGAGGAAGGCCTTGATTTTCTAGCCTTAGCGCTCAAAGCATCGGAATTTTCCTCATCATAATCATCGTCGTATTCTTCGTCCCATTCCCCTTCAAAAGAATCATCATAATACTCATCATCGCTAGAGCTAGTTCTTGCTTTTTTCTTTTTACTGTAGCTTGCCTCTTCGTCAGAATCAAAAAACTCAGGCCTTTTTCTTCTAGCCTGTTCTGCATAGTACTCTTGCTCTTCTTCTTGACTCATACCTTTGGGCTTTTTCTTACGGGCGTAGAGGTTTTCGTCTCCAATCTCATCAGACTGAGAAGATCTGCGAGCTTTTTTGGAATACAAACTCTCGGATTCCTCATCGGCCATTGGATCGCTGCTGGGTTCATCCACTGGAGAATTATCAGGAGTAATTCCTTCTGCCGCTTGCTGATCTCTTAAAGCCATAGTTCGCAACATATTCATGACCGAGGCGCCGCTCAAAGTACTTGTCATCACGTTTGGCCAACCACAATCTTTTAAAAACTTGGTTGTCTTGTAACCAAAGTCTTCTGGGTAAATGATCACCGGAATATTGAAAGTGGTAGATAGAAGCTTTGCTACTTTCACAGCATTCATCTTTGGCATATTGGCTGACATAAAAAGATGCGTAGGCTTTTTGGCAACCACATATGTTAAAGCCTTTTTAATACTACTCATAGCAGAAGCAGTCATACCGGCATTTGAAATTTGGCGCATCACTAGGCGATATTTTTTAGGTGCATTGGAAACCACCAATACATGATATTCTGCAAAATCTATTTCAATATTCGCCATATCTAAAACGCCTTTCAGTAGTTTATCGGTCAAAGATTCCAAGCGTTTAGGTCCAATTTTTTACTTTTTTCAGACGAGCCAATACAGCCCAAACATTGCGAAAAATGCAATGCGTAAATCGACTTTTAGATGGGTTTTCATACAAGTTTTTCTTTAGATCGTATATATTCCATCCCAAATTGAGAAAGGACGAATACTATGAAATTACAGCCTTCTTTTGGCCGTTTGGCTAAAAACCCAAAATCTTGTGCAATTTATAATCAAGAGCTAAAACTTAAGTCTGGTGAAACGATCCAGCTAAGTGACCCTGATGTTAATCGAGCTTTCGTAGCTTGTATGGATATGTCTGCCGTTTTAGGTGGAGCTGCTTCTCACTATGGTGGACCTGCTGCATTCGCTGAAATCAATTCGGTAATTTACGGTTACGCTTTTCACAAAGCCAAACAAGACAAAAAAGAATGGTCTGAACTTTTTCATTTCGTAAACGATGCTGGACACTGTGAAAATGGAATCTATGCAATCAAAGCAAACTACAATTTTGCAGAGCTAGATTTTGAAGCTTTAAAAAAGTTTCGTTCGATGGAAAGCCCTTTAACTGGTCACGGCGAAGCACATATGTTTCCACAAGGTGTTTTAATTTCTAATGGTCCATTAGGCTCTGGTGTAGCACAAGCTCAAGGCTTGGCCGCTGCCGACGCTTTTGCAGATAACAAAAACCGTGTAACTGTATTAAGTCTTTCTGATGGTGGAGCAATGGAAGGAGAAGCTAAAGAAGCTTTAACTTCTATTCCTGGATTGGCGCAAAGAAACAAACTTGCTCCTTTTATTTGTATTATCAGCGACAACAACACCAAGCTTTCTGGACGCATTGATCAAGACTCTTTTTCAATGCAAGGATACTTTGCAAGTTTAGAGCAACAAGGTTGGGACTATCGAGTCGTTGAAAAAGGAAATGATCTTGAAAGTGTATTAGCGGCTTATGAAAAAGCGGTTGATGATGCTTTAGCAAATCCTACCAAACCAATTCTTCTTTTAACAAAAACGGTAAAAGGAATCGGTACAAAGAAAACGGCTGAAAGTGCTAGTGGCGCTCACGGTTTTCCATTAAAATCTGCTGACGATCTTCGTCCTTTCGTTGAAGAGATTTTAAATGGTAAAGAAATGCCTAGCGAAATTAGTCACTGGATTGATGACTTAGAAAATGCATCTACAGGCTCATCAAGCTCTAGCGCTCCAGCTGTGAAAAAAGAAAAAATCCAAGTTGGTGTTGCCAATGCTTTGATTAAAGCTCGCAAAGAAGGATTACCTGTTGTTAGTATCAGTTCTGACCTTGCCGGTTCCACAGGAGTTGCCTCTTTTCAAAAGGAATTTCCAGAAGCAACTTTAGACATCGGTATTGCCGAGTCAAACATGGTTAGCTTAGGATGTGGTTTTTCTTTAACTGGATTTATTCCAGTGGTTGATACCTTTGCTCAGTTTGGAACAACCAAAGGTGCTCTACCTTTTATTATGTCTAGCTTATCAGAAGCACCTATGATCGCCGTTTTCAGTCACATTGGTTTTCAAGATGCTGCTGACGGTGCCTCTCACCAAAGTTTAACTTATATGGCAATGTTAAATGCCATTCCAAATGTAAAAACCATCGCTCTAAGCTGCAGCTCTGAGGCAGAGGCTTTAGTTTATGAAGCAGTAAGTGAGTTTCAAGCAGCAAAAGAAAAAGGCGAAACGCCAATGAGTTATGTGTTTTTCTTAGGCCGTGAGAACTTCCCACAATACTACCAAGAGTCTGCTAGCTACAAGATTGATAAACTTAGCTTTGTTCGTAAAGCAAAGGATAGCTCCAAAAAAGTTTGTTTAATCCCAGTTGGTTCTTTAGTTCCGCAAGCCATCAAAGCCGCTGAAACTTTAGCTACTCAAGATATCGAATGTTCTATTGTTCACCCCGCTACTTTAAACAAAGTGTCTGCGGAACTAATTAAAGAAATCGAAGCTTGTGGTAGTAAGGCCATTGTAATTGAAGAGCACCAAGCATTGGGCGGTTATCATTCAGTTCTTTCCAGTGAATTAACGAGTTCAGGATCGACGGCCACAGTGAAGAGTTTAGCCGTTCAAGCAAAGTTTGGACAAAGTGCTTATACGGCAAATGAACTTTATAAAATGCATGGCCTTGACTCAACAGCCATTGAAAAAGCAGCATTGAGCTTTTTTAACTAATCCTTCAAAACATAAAAAAAGCTCGAGATTTTACTCGAGCTTTTTTTTAGATTCATAATTTAAAATTCCTAGTTTCAGCTGATCTTACATCATCAATTCATGAGCCAGCTTGATTTCAGATAGGCAAAGCTTTCCTACATAGTAAGATTCGGGTAGATCAAAAGTCCTTCAGTTAGGCTAACATCAGCATACTGAACCGGTACATCCCTCTTTAAAAGATAAACATAAAAGTAAGCCGCCGTTAAAAGTAAGTTACTCATATCACTTTGTACGTAAGCTCCACCGCCGATCTCTTCACTGCTTTTATCTTGGTATTTTTTAATTCCATCAAACAACATAGACAATGACAAACTACCGGATGTTTCACCCGTTAGTCCTCGGCCAACTCCACTGGCAATCACACCACCGATTGCTACAAACTTTGAGTTCTTATTATTCATTTTGTACCATAGATAATCACTAGAAAATTCTAAAATTCTTGATTCTTGAAACTCACTAAATAACATTCGGGAATAAAACTCAAAAAAACCATAGGCCTGTTCTTGGGTCACTGGATTGGGATCCCAATCCTTCTTTGGCAAATCAGTAGTCTTTTTTTGGACAATTCTATAAAGGAATTCTTTAGCATGCTGGGAGGAGTAAATATTGGAATAAGAAAGCACTTCATCTTTCAAATCATCATAAAACGAAATTTGAGCGGAACCTCCACCTAAATCAAAAACAACGAGATCCTCTTTTGGAGTATTCGTAATTGACAATGCTCCATAAAATCCAATTTCAGTTTCTAATTTTTCATCAATGATTACAGTATTCAGTCTCGTTAAAACTTGCAGTTTTTCGTCAGATTCTTTTGCATTACTCGCTTTTCGAAAAGCGGATGTAACAACAGCTGTCCACTCCTGAACCTGGAATTTATCACCTAATGCTTTCATCTCGTTTATTTCACTGGCCGCATGCAAAAGAAATTCAAGTGTGAATTCGTTCTTCGGATCAGAAATCACATTTCCTAAAAAATTGATAGGACGACGCTCGTCCACTAAAACTTCTTTAATTTTGTTTTTACACGTGTCTACTACCGCAATTTTTAACTTCGTTTCTTCGGAACCAATATCAAAAGCACCACGGGTTTTTAAACAATCTAACGCAAATGCCTGTTGACCAAAAAACAATAGAAATAGGGCGGTGAACTTTAAACTCATAGGGTCTCCTCAAAAAGGGCTATCAATAGCTAGTATCATAAGATAAAAAACTATAGGAAAATCATTGAATACTTTGAAGTTTTTTTAGAATCATCAGAACTTATGACAAAGTAAAGAGAGGCTTTATAGCCCATAAAAAAGGGAAGTCAACGACTTCCCTGCATTAAGTAGTGAATTGTAGAAAATGACTCTTTTAGTTTTCGAGGAACTTCCCATGAAGTTTTTGTAGAACTCTCTCCCCGTCACCTTTATTAACAAGGAAACAAATGTTGTGTTCTGAAGCTCCAACACAAATCATTCTTACGTTTACATCTGCGATCTCAGAGAAAATATCGCGGGACAAACCAGCGGTGGATTGAATGTTATTTCCAATTAAAGAAATTAAACTTAAATCATGATCTACCTTCACTGCCGCAAATTGTTGGAGATCTTCCATCAAGTCTCCGTCTACGATCTCCGAATTATCAAGAGTGATCGCGATGGAAATCTCTGAAGTGGTAATCAAATCTACAGATAGTTGGTGTTTTTTGAAAACTTCAAAGACATTGGCCAAGAAGCCATAGGTATGTAACATTCGAGGTGTGGTTAAAGTCAATAGACTTTGGTTTTTACGAATAGCCATCGCTCTCAACAAGGGCTGTACATCCGCAGATGATTTAATCCAAGTACCTGGATCACTTGGTGCCATACTATTTCCCACAAAAACAGGAATGTCTTTTCTCATGGCTGGCCAAAGCGTGGTTGGATGAAGAACCTTTGCGCCAAAAGTGGCTAGCTCGGCCGCTTCTTCAAAACTAATTTCTCGAATCGGCTTTGCAGCAGGACAAATTCTAGGGTCTGTTGTTGCAACACCACTTACGTCCGTCCAAATTTGAATGTCTTTCGCATGTACGGCTTCCCCAAAAAGAGCCGCACTGTAATCACTACCACCACGACCAAGAGTGGTGGTAAATCCGTCCTTCGTACTTCCAATAAAACCTTGAGTCACAAAAAGTGAACCTTGTTTTAGTTCTGGGATTAATTTTTCATTGGCATTTTTTTCGATAGCAGTAATGTCTGGAAGAGCTTTTCCAAAATGATCATTGGTACGAATAATGTCCCTAGCATCAAGGTAGTTTACTTTTCTGTAACCTAGGTCCAAAAGTGCTTTCCTCATAAAATGAGAAGACAATCTTTCACCAATACTTTGAATTCGATCAATGGCTTTCAAAGAAGGATCTTTTAAAAGAAACATTCCTCTTGCAATGGTCTCTAACTCCTTCAAAAGTTTATCTACCGCTTTTTGGGTCTCGTCGTCGCACTCCATGGCACGAGCAATTTTCAAATGTTTGATTCGAATGGCCTCAATAACTTGCTGGCAAACTTCCCACTTCACCGTCTGAGTCTTTTCAACTAAATCCAGTAATTGATTAGTAGTTCCTGATGTGGCAGATACCACAACCATTTGAATATCGCCTTTATCTTTAACAACAGAGGCACTTCTACGAATTGCCTCCTCGTTGGCCATTGATGTTCCACCAAATTTTGCAACTGCCCATGGATTTGCCATGCTTCTCGCTCCTTAAATAAAAAATGCACCCGCTTTAAAGCTTTGGGTGCATTCTTACTAATTTTTTAAACGAAATCACTAAAAGAATGAAAGAAATTTTATTCTTTGTCTTTGTTCTCGTCGATTTTAGACTTCTCAGTTACGTCGATCTCGTCTTCATGAAGTCCTTTTTTAAAACCGCGAATTGCCTCACCTAGTGACTTTCCTAATCCAGGAATCTTACTTGGACCAAAAATAATTAAAACGATTCCTAAAACTAATAATACCTGCCAAGGACCAACACTCATTTCATACCTCTTTTAAATAGGCCAAATTTATTATGACTTAGCTTAGTTTAATCTTTGATAGCTTACTTGGCAATGCTCTCCCCATGCTTTTTTCTAGCTTGCGGGTGGTTTTCACCAATTGTTCCAAATCTAAACCTGTTTTAACGCCCATTTGATGTAACATATTCACAACATCTTCGGTGGCAACATTCCCAGTGGCTCCCTCGGCATATGGACAGCCTCCCAGGCCTCCAATGCTCGAATCGAAGTTTTTCACGCCACAGTCTAAGGAGGCTAGAATATTAGCTAGCGCCATGCCTCTTGTATCGTGAAAATGCATAACTATTTTTTCGTTTGGAATCAGGGCCTGAATTTTCTTGGTTAGACTTCTGACCTGTTTTGGATTGGCCACACCAATGGTGTCACCAAAGGAAAGTTCATAAACCCCAAAATCAAACATCTTTTCCGCAACTTTTAAAACTTTGCTCTCTGACACCTTACCTTCGTAGGGACAGCCAAATACCGTACTCAAATAGCCGCGAACTTTGATTTTATTTTGCTTAGCCATATTCACAACTTCAGTCATTCTCTCAAAGCTTTCTTTAATACTACAATTGGTATTTCTTTGTGCGAAAGCTTCCGTGCTTGAAGCAAAAATGGCGACATCTTTTACTCCAGAATCAATGGCAGTTTGCATGCCAATAGCATTAGGTACTAGGTAAGTTGCTCGAATGTTTTTATACTTTGAAAATACGGATTTACTTAGTTGTTTATGTAGTTTATCCGATCCAGCCATTCTTGGCACCCAAACTGGTGAAACAAAAGCTCCTGGCTCCAAGTGCTTCACGCCTGCCTTTAACAGGTCATTTATTAAAGTCTTTCTTTGCGCAATGCTAAAAACAGATTTTTCATTTTGAAGTCCATCTCTTGGCCCAACTTCCGTGATTTTAACTTTCATATCAGCCTTCTTGCTTTTCAATTCGTACCAATAAATCACCCAAAGAAACTTGATCTCCTGCTGAGTGATTTAATTCAACCACAGTTCCATCAAAACTCGCTTCCATGGCGTACTCCATCTTCATCGCTTCCATGACCATCAGAACCTGGCCTTGCTTTACTTCTTGACCCTTTTCGATAAAAACCTTCATGATTTTTCCTGGCATGCTTGCTTTAAAAATTCCTTTGGCTGCCTCTGCGTTTTCTTGATCGCCACTAGCACGATTGGGGATTTCATAACAATGATTTTTGCCATTAAAATGAAACCACAGTTTTGATCCATGTCTGTGAACCGGAATGCGAGTACTTAAGTTATCTAGCTTTATACCTAAATATTTCATTTACACATTCCTCCATGCATCCTGCCAAGCTGACAAAGGCTGCTCTTTTGCCTGCGTATGCTGATTTGCAAGCTGAATCATCAAGTGTTCTACCACTTGCAGCTCTTCCTCAGACCATTTTTTTTCTCCCAAAGCATTGGAGAAGTATTCTTCGATAAATCCTGTAGTCATGACACCAGTGAAAAATTCAGGATGATTAATAATTTCCACTAAAAAATCAATATTAGTTTGAATTCCAAAAATTTCCGTCTCTTGCAAAACCTCAATCATTTTTTTACAAGCAGCTTCTCGATCTTCTGCGTGAACAATCAACTTTCCAATCATGGGATCATAAAAACTCGTAACGCTATCTCCTGGGTCAAAGGCATAGTCAAAACGACGACCTTCTCCCTTTGGAAACTTTTGATGGAAAATTTCGCCCGTACTTGGAATCCCTTTTTTATAAGGATCTTCGGCATAGAGACGGCACTCAATGCTATGACCTTTTTTCTCAATTTGTGATTGCATAAAAGGAAGCGGCGATCCCATAGCTACTTTAATTTGCGTCTGCACCAAATCTTTTCCCGTTATATACTCAGTAACAGGGTGCTCAACCTGTAAACGTGTGTTCATTTCTAAAAAGTAAAAATCTTGCCCCGCCAACAAAAACTCAACAGTTCCAGCTCCGACATAATTTACTTTTTCAGCCGCACGTAGGGCCGCTTCAGCCATACGTTTTCTCGTCTCCTCATCCAAAGAAGGGCTTGGTGCTTCTTCGATGATTTTTTGGTGACGTCTCTGCACACTACACTCTCTTTCAAAAAGATGGACATAATTTCCATACTGATCACCAAAGATTTGAAATTCGATGTGCTTAGTATTTTCTAAGTATTTCTCTAAAAACACTTGGTCTGAACCAAATGCTGCCAAAGACTCTCGCTTTGCTGAATCTAGTTGTTCGGCAAAATCTGCTTTAGAACGAGAGACCTTCATACCTCTCCCACCACCTCCGGCGGCAGCTTTAATCAAAACAGGAAAACCAATCTCTGTAGCTTCGGACTTTAAACGATCAAGACTTTGATCTTCCCCTTTATATCCTGGAATGCAAGGCACTCGTGCTTCTTCCATTAATTTTTTTGCCGAGATTTTATCACCCATATTGCGTATGGAATCAGGCATTGGCCCAATGAAACTCAAACCAGCGCCTATTATGGCTTCTGCAAAATCAGCATTCTCTGATAGAAAGCCAAAACCAGGATGAACAGCATCGGCCATTGCTTTTTTCGCAGCCTCTGCGTTTTGTTTAATATCAAGATAAGGTGAGTCTCCAGTCAATAGTACACAATCATCTGCCATACGATAAGCTCGTGTACCAATATCAGGCTGAGAGTGTAACAAAACCGCTTCAATTCCTAATTGGTGACAAGCTTCGATAATTCGTACTGCAACCTCACCACGATTACATACTGCAATTCGTTTAAAATTCTTTACATCTGCCATTACTTCGCCTTCCACTTAGGAATTTCTTTCGTTAAAAAGAAATTTAAACCCTCTTGCCCCTCATCGCCTACACGACAAGCCGCGATCACTTCCGCTGTAAACTCTTTGTTTTTGTCTACTGACTTTTCTCGGTAAGAACTAAATAGTTCTTTGGTTTTACGCATAGCTTGTGGCCCGTTTTCAACCAAGGCCTCCACTGTCGCTGTAAGATAATCTTCCACCTCATCTTCGTGACCAATGAATCGAACTAATCCTGAATCTTTTGCCTCTAAAGCAGAAAAACGCTTTGCCGTTAACATAAACTCTCGAGCAGCAGAAGCCGTCATTTTTTCTAATACAAATGGACTTATAGTCGCAGGACTTAATCCCCATTTAACTTCGGAAAAGCAAAATTTTGTGTGCTTTTCAGCAACAACAATATCACTGGCCGCTAGCAAGCCAAGACCACCACCATAAACATTGCCGTGCGCCTTGGTAACCACAGTTACTGGGCACATGTAAATTGCCTCGAACATTTCATACAACTTGATTGCATCTTCTTTATTTTCTTGCTCGGAGTAAGACGCCATCTCTTTCATCCAGTTCAAATCTGCCCCAGCACAAAAACTTTTACCATTGGCTTTTAGAACGATTGCACGTAGTTCAGGATCTTTAGCTGCGTCTTTGAAAAAAGCAGTGATCCCCTCAATCATTTCTGGATGAAAGGCATTGTGCAAATCAGGACGATTTAAAGTAATTTGATGAACGTATTTCTTTTTCTGAATCTCTAACATAAATCCCCCTACATTCTAAAAACACCAAAGCCAGTTCTTTTCCATTCAGCATTTAAACTAGCACTGATTCCCAAACCTAAAACTTTTCGAGTGTCTTTTGGATCGATAATTCCATCATCCCATAACCTAGCTGTCGAATAGTAGGCTGAGCTTTCTTGCTCATACTTTTTTAAGATTGGTGCTTTAAAAGCCTCTTGCTCCTCAAGGCTCATGCTTTTTCCTTCTCTAGCAAGTTGATCCATTTTTACAGTAAGTAAAACATTCGCCGCTTGCTCGCCACCCATTACAGAAATTTTGGCGTTTGGCCACATCCATAATTGCCTAGCTCCATAAGCACGGCCGCACATTCCATAGTTTCCTGCGCCATAACTTCCGCCAATAACCACTGTAAATTTAGGAACATGAGTTGTACTCACTGCTGTTACTAACTTTGCTCCATGCTTAGCAATCCCCTCATTTTCATACTTCTTACCAACCATAAAGCCAGTGATGTTTTGTAAAAACACTAATGGAATATTTCTTTGAGTACACAACTCAACAAAGTGAGCTGCTTTCAAGGCGCTCTCACTAAAAAGAACTCCATTGTTGGCGATGATTCCCACGGGATAACCGTAGATACTGGCAAAGCCTGTTACGATGGTATTGCCATATCTAGGTTTAAATTCATGAAAATGAGAATTATCCACTAATCGAGAAATGACTTCTCTAACATCAAACGGAGTTTTTGGGTCTTTTGGAATCACCCCATAAATTTCATCTTCTTTATATAGTGGTGGATGAATTTCTTTTTGATGTAATACTGTGGTTTTCTTTCGGTTTAAATGAGACACAATACTACGAGTAATTTCTAGGGCATGTTCATCATCTTCAGCAAAGTGATCCGTTACACCACTTAAATCACAATGGACCGCTGCACCACCAAGACTCTGAGCATCCACCTCTTCTCCTGTCGCTGCTTTTACTAATGGTGGACCACCAAGAAAAATACTACCATTGTCTTTTACAATCACATTTTCGTCACTCATTGCAGGAACGTAAGCTCCTCCAGCTGTACAACTTCCCATGACAACCGAGATTTGTGGGATTCCCATCGCAGACATATTTGCTTGGTTATAAAAAATTCTGCCAAAGTGATCTTTATCGGGGAAAACTTCATCTTGCATTGGTAAAAAAGCTCCCCCGCTATCTACCAAATATATGCAAGGAAGATTGTTCTCCATAGCAATTTCTTGCGCTCGCAAATGCTTTTTAACCGAAAGCGGGAAATAGGTTCCCCCCTTTACCGTGGAGTCGTTGGCAACGATTACGCATTCATAACCAGACACAACACCTATTCCAGTAACAACACCTGCTCCAGGAGCAGCATCACCATACATTCCATTGGCAGCCAAAGTGGAAAACTCTAAAAAGGAAGTTTGTGGATCTATTAAGGTCTCCACTCGCTCTCTTGCGCTTAACTTATTTTTCTTTCGAAGTCGTTCAATGGCTTTTTCACCACCGCCTAACTTTGCCGTTTCTACTTTTTTTCGCCACTCTTCGACCAAAGATTTCATATGCGAATAGTTTTCTGAAAATTCAGAAGACTGAGAGTTCAGTTTGCTTGGGATGGCTTTAATTTGCTCTAGCATTTTTCCCCTCTTAATAGTGCTAAGACGTTGATTATGCTGGCATTTTGTTAAACTAATTAGGAAATTGCAAGATATAACCGGAGCGTAAAAAGCCAGGAAACTAAGCAAAACTTATTTTTTGCTGCTTTTTAAGGCTAGCCTTGCTGGTCTTTCAATGATAGGTCCTGGTTCATGGAATTAAAGCGCATTCAGCATAGGAAAATTGCTAAAGAGAGCCATTTGCTTGATTATTTACTCAGCAGTTTTCAGATTAATCCATTGCAAGCAAATGCCCTAATAGAATTGGGTGCCATTTACCTTAATCGAAAAAGATGTATGGAAAATTGCCTTCTAAAGCCGGAGGACTATTTAAGAGTTCATCTACAGCCCAAAAGGTTTAGAACGCCAAAAGATATTTCTAAACTCATCTTGGCTAATCACGAAGATTTTCTGGTTGTTGCCAAGCCAAGTGGTCTTCCCTCCATTCCAAGCTTAGACAACGCACTAGAGAATTTAAAACATTTGCTAGAAGACTTTCTAAAAAGCTCTCTCCACCCCGTTCACCGGTTGGACGTAGATACGAGTGGCTTAATTCTATTTGCCAAAAATAAGTTAGCCGCAAGAGACTTTGGAAAACTCATTAGTAGTGGCCAAATTCACAAAACTTATCTGGCATTAAGTGAAGAACAAGTAAGCCCTGGACCTTATAGGCATTTTTTAAAGGCCGGGCAGAAACCTCCCTTCCAGCTAACTGGTGAAAGAGGAAATTCCTCAGACAAAGAATGTCGTCTAGAAGTTTTATCATCACAAAAAATTTCCTGCTCTGAGAGTTTTTTGATGGATTCTAATCTCTATCCAAACTTGGAAAAACTGGGGACTGGGTTTTTACACCAAATTCAGCTGTATACAGGCAGAACCCATCAGATTCGCAGCCAGTTTTCTCATTTAAATGCCCCTTTAATTGGCGATAGTTTATATGGAAGCCAAACAAATCTAGAAGTCTTTGCTTTGCAATCTTCTAAAATATGGTTTAAATTTAGGTCTGAGTCCTATCAATTCGAATATACTCCTACGGAGAAGGCATGCGCTATTTACGATTAATATTATTGGTGATTTTTGTATACTGGACCTATCATGGTATGCATAAACCTTTAGCCATCAGCGTTTATACTCACTCTGTAATTCAAGAAGATCTCAGAAACATTATTCGTGCAGCCATCAAGGACGCCCTTCCAGATGCCACCAACATTCGTTTTGCGAAAATGAATACTGAAGGCATGGGAGACGATCAAGTCGTAGCTAGTTTTGTTTATGGATACAACACAGAAAGTGAAAGTGGCTCCGATTATTACGAGATCGAAGGCCGTGCGCTATTAAACAGATATCCAAGTGAAGAAGTATTAGAATCATGGTCGTTAGATCAAATCGTATTAGATAAAGAGGCAATTGAGTTTCAAGACCCAATTTTAATTGAAGTTGAGTGATATCCTAGAAAAACAACATTACAAGCCGAGCGAATGTATTCAATTAAGTGCAGATGCGGATTTAATTGTAGAAGAAAAACTTTTGCAACACCCTGCTTACTGGCAAGAATATGTCGATAATCTAAATTTCAACCAAGGTTGCTTTTTTACCTCTATCGAGGGAAAAGAACGACTTGTTGAGTTTGAAGCCTTCCCATTAATGGCAAAACGAATGTTTTCTGATGAAGGAAAACTATACGCCGAAGTTTTTCCAGGCCTTCCAATGCAAGTGCAAGTGGAAAGCTTCCAGTACGATGATTTTGATCGCTTTGTTTGTTTATCAAAAAACAAATCTTTTCCGATTGGTTTAACTGATTCTGCGCAAAATGATTTTTTCAATGTCTGCGACGACTTTGATGATGATTCGTTTCGCTTTGACGGAAAACACTATGAGATGAAAGACCTTTTTGAGCCAAGCAACTCACGCAATGAAGACTTTTGGTCTGCAAAATACAAGAGCGGCAATATCGGCTTTGACATGAAAGGCCCACATCCATTTTTAGTTAAAAATTTAGATCAATTTAAATTTTTAAAATCTAGAGTCTTAGTTTTAGGTTGCGGTAGAGCTCATGATGCTGAGTACTTCGCTCGCCAAGGACATATTGTTACTGCGGTTGATATTAGCCCTAAAGCCATTGAAGCAGCCAAGGCACTCTACCCTGAATCCGCCAACCTAAAGTACGAACAGCAGGATATCTTAAACCTTCCGAATAGTTTTTATAATAAATACGACATTATCTGGGATCACACCTTTTACTGCGCGATTCCACCAAAACACCGACAAGAACTTGTGAAACTATGGTCGAAATGTTTAAGCGAGAAAGGTCGCCTGCTCGGTATCTTTTTTAGTATGTATAAACCTGAAGGTCCTCCTTTTGGCGGAAGCGAGTTAGAACTACGTTCACGACTTTCCAAATACTTTAGAATTCATTATTGGAATCGAGTTATGGAAGGCCCCGTAAGTCGACTAGGGAAAGAGTTTTTTTGCATGCTTGAGAAATTAGAGACAGATTAATCTTTCTTTGATTTTGTAGAACTTAAAGAAAACAAAGACTCTGACTTTGGCTCTTCTAAGAAATTATAGATTTTTTCTAAATCTTCACTGGAAAGATTGATAAATTCACAGCCAAGACCAGATGGCTTCGCCCCTTGCTGTTCTTCACGGACCCATTTGACTTTTAGATCTACCATTATAGGTTCATCAATATCTAGCCTAACCCTAAATACTGTTCCAATATCCATCTTCATCTTGGTTTGGATAAAGACTCCACCTGGGCTTAAATCAAAACTCTTCTGTAGTTTATCCTCATTTTGAATTCCCACAACCTTTTGTTCGCGTGGAAATTTGCGAGTAATTACCCCCTCCTCGGGAGGCTCTTCAAAACTATCTTCGAGAATCTTCTTTAACTTCTTTACTGAAAAGGGCTTGTTCAGACAGCGACTAACTTTCAATCTTTCAATTTCATCAGGGTCTAAAATAGCATGGCCACTCATTAAGATATTTACAGGAATACGAATGTTTTCGGCTTGAATGCTTCGCATGAGCTCGATTCCATCCATTCCCCCCGGCATTCTAATGTCGGACACAATCGCATCGACGTGAACACCACGCCTAAGGAGATCAAGAGCCTTCTCCCCACTTTCTGCCGAATAGACTTTAAAGCCTTCTCGTTTTAATTGAATACTTAGGAGCTTCCTTAGCTCCTGTTCATCATCTACTACTAAAACAACGCGATTCATTTCTTTATTGTTATTGAATTAAGAGGATTCTTTAAGTGATTTTAATATAAGCTTAATTTATTGAATGAAAGTCCAGGCTAAATAAACATTGGTTATTGCATTTTGCGATAAGTAATCCCTATATTACCCCATCAAAATTGCAAAATTGCTAGATAAGTAGAAAACTCATAGTGAATCGCGTCAGTTTCTGTTAAACCTAGCTCTGCTTTGTAAGGCAAATGCTGACTTAGTCAGAGGAAAGTCCGGACTCCGAATGGCGGTGTAAGGGGTAACGCCCCTCCGGTGAAAACCGAGGACTAGTGGAACAGAGAGAATGTCCAGGACTATGATCTTTCTAGCGGGAACGGGAGCTAGATTGGGAGTTGCTGGAGTGAAAGCAGCTAAACTCTACACGGAGCAAGATCAAATAGGGAAGCGTTTAAGTACGGCCAGTATGAGGCTTCCGGGTTGATCGCTTGAGGGATATAGCAATGTATCTCCTAGACGAATATTTGCCTCGCAAGTTTTCTTGGCAAAAACTTGTCAGACAGAATCCGGCTTACCAGCAGAGCAATGCCAACTATGGGGTCCTTTTATAGGACCCCTCTTTTTTTATTTTCTTTTTGAGAGATCTAACATTTTCTGAGCCTCTGAATGGGAGACATAATAAGGTTCAGACTCGATAATATGATGAATAGATTGCATAATCCCGGCAATTCTATTTAAAGCCGCTCTCACTTTCCCAAGCTTGTCATTGTCCATTTTTTCTATGTCTTCACGAAGGTTTCCGATTGCCACAGTGAGTGGATTATTAATTTCATGGTTATAGGTAACGATCATTGAGTGGAGAGTTTCTAATTCTGTTTTTCTCAATATTTCTTCATGATATTTTTTTAAGTTTATTTGAGTATTTATACGAGCAAAAGCAACTCTTGGCTCGGTGGGCTTAATAATATAATCATTAGCCCCTAAACTAAGAGCTTTAACAATGTTTTCCGTGTCGTCTTCTCCGGTCAATAGAATCACAGGCATTTCAATTGGCTTAAATTTACTTCTAACTTGATTTAAAACCCCGTGCCCAGAAACCCCTGGCATATGTACATCTAGAAGAACAACATCGTGGAAAATGCCTTTCCGAAAGTCTTTTAAAAAGCCTTCGCCAGTTTCATAATAAGTACAATGAAGGTTTTCTTTTTCCAAAGTTCTCGAAAAAATACCTGCGATCATTTCATCATCATCAACAATAGCGATCTTTACAATTTTTTGATCTAACATTGTTATACTCCGTACAGATACTTTATCGGAATGATCACTTCTCCTGTCAAATGTCTATTGCCTAGTACACAGAAGCTTAAAGATTGTTAAGATTAGATCGTCTTAATATTTCTGAGAGGAAATCTAAGCCATTCTCAATATTATGTTAGCAATGTAGTTTAAAGAAATGATACATTCTTTTAGATTAAATTAAGAAATTAGAACGCAAAGAGTCTACTTAATAGGGTTTTGAAAGTTTTTGATTATCACAATCTATACAATTTCTGCTGCATAAAAAAGGAGGCCAAAGCCTCCTCATCAGTTTTTAAAATGTATTTTACATCAAATCTTTTTGGACTATTTCGATCCAGTAATTATCAGGGTCTTTAATAAAGGCGATGTTTTTCATCCCTCCTTCTCCCAATTTTTTTTGAAACTCAACTCCTAGCTTCTCAAATCGTTCGCAGGCTTTTTTAATATCGGGAACACTTACGCAGATATGTCCAAAACCACGTGGATCAGAATTTCCATCATGGTAAACCGCTCCATCTTCTTTTTCAGTCCCCCAATTATGGGTTAACTCTAAAACCGATTGTCTACCAAATGTATAAGCTGCATTGGCTTTTTCTTCAGAAGGCACTTTCTCGCCTTCTTCTAAATATGCTAGAAAATATAAAGAAAACTTCCACTCTTCAAAATCTAGCTTTCTCACTAAACTCATTCCTAAAACATCTTGGTAAAATTTGTTGGATGCTTCAGGGTCCTTAATTCGTAACATCGTATGATTAAAAACGTAACCTTGTGTTTCACTCATATTTACTCTCCCTTCTCTAAAAATGGGTAATCAGTATATCCTTCAGCCGTTTTCGTATAAAAAGTCTCTGGGTTAAAATCATTAAAAGCTTTACCTAGTTTAACTCTTTCTACTAAGTCTGGAGTAGAAATGTAATACCTTCCCCAGGAAACCGCATCCGCTTTTCCTTCTTCCACTAAGCTTTGCGCTTGGGAAACTTCAAGGCCTTGGTTTGACACCAGTACTCCTCCAAATTGTTCTTTCATATAAGGACTCAGAGAATGATCGGTACTAGATTCTCTTGTAAAGATAAAAGCAATTTTTCTCTTCCCTAGTTCCTTGGCAACATATCCAAAAGTCTCTTTTGGATTTTCATCTCCCATATCATGCGAGTCACAAGCTGGTGCTAAATGAACTCCAACACTTCCCGCGCCCCAAACATCAATCAATGCATCAGTAATTTCCAGTAAAAATCTAGCGCGATTTTCTAGACTTCCACCATACTCATCAGTTCGCAGGTTTGTACTAGATTGTAAAAACTGATCAATCAGATAGCCATTGGCAGCGTGAATCTCTACGCCATCAAAACCAGCGGCTTTAGCCCTTGCGCCAGCCTCTTTGTATGTTTGAACTAGCTCCTTAACTTCTTTAGTTTCTAATGCTCTTGGAGTTTCAAACTCTTTTTTCGGTCGAAGTAAACTCACATGACCTGCTGGCTTTACTGCACTCGGAGCAACCGGTGTTTCGCCTCCTAGAAAACTTGGATGAGAAATTCTCCCCACATGCCAGAGTTGAAGAAAAATTTTTCCACCTTCTTTATGAACTGCTTCAGTTGTTTTTTTCCAGCCCTCTACCTGTGCATCATTCCAAATGCCTGGAGTGCCTTCATAGCCGACACCCATTGGAGTGATACTCGTGGCCTCAGTTAAAATTAGTCCAGCACTAGACCTTTGCTTATAATAGGTTGCCATCAATTCATTAGGGATACGCTCTACTCCTGAACGTTGCCTAGTCAAAGGCGCCATAATAATCCTATTTCTCAACATATGATCGCCAACTTTTAGTGGCTCTAACAAAATATTACTCATAAATATCCTCCTCTTGTTTAATAGAACAAAGATAAAGCTTTTTGCCTCAAGAAGAAATGTATTCCTGATTTTCATTGCAGTTTATTTAATACACAAACAAAAAAGCGACTTTGGGAAGCCGCTTTAAATAAAAATGCTAAGATAAAAAACTTTTAGAAATCCTCACCCTCACCAACGAAACGATAAGTTGAATACTTATTAGGATCTAAAAAGTTATGAAATTCCTTACACGTTTTCTTTTCTTTCAATTTTTTCCCTAACCGGGAAGCCCTGGCAATGACATCACCTTCCACATATTTAAAAAAAGAACCATCCTCACTAAAATGATAGTTTACACGAAAATACCATTGCCTTGGGTTTATAAGACTATCTTCAATTTCAAAAGCTCCAAATTCATCTTCACTGGCAAACCAGGCTTTTGAGATGAAATAAACACCATTGCTATTCGAATCTGTGATTCTTACGGCATAACAATCTTCATATTTGTATTCGGTCTGTTCGCTCGCAAACATCTGCGACGCTACAAGTAAACTAAATACCACAAAAAATACTTTCATAATTCCCCCTATTCAAGACTTTGTAGGAAGAAATGTTCCAATTTGACAGAGATTTATTAAATTAAACTTCTTTCCCATTGTTATTTTAAATACAGAGAAAGCTTTACAACTAAGTGCTAAGAAAATGGAAATATCTATTTTAACTGAATCGAAAATTAAATTTGTAGACTCTTACACATTATCTATAACCAACAAAGAAGAAAGTTTATGGAAATGCCTTGAAAATTGTTGTATGGAAAATCAAACTTCAATCTACAAAACCTACATTCGCCTCTTCCTAATGATCACAGTCTCAATGATCGTGATGTACGGAATCACTTACCTCAACAGCTATCGTCTCGAAGATGTATTCTGGAGTGAGACAAGATTTTATATGAATCTTATCATGGGCTCAGCAATGACACTTGTGATGCTGTGGTTCATGAGAGATATGTACAAAAGTAAAGTTTTAAATACGCTTATCGTAATTCTAGCCATTGCTGTAATGGGCAAGGCAACATGGCTAATGAGAACTCAAAAAGAAGTAAATGACATCGCATATATGAAGGCGATGATCCCACACCATTCCATTGCTATATTAACGAGTCAAAAGGCACAAATAAGAGACATTAGAGTTCACCAGTTAGCTGTAAATATCGCTGAAACGCAAAAAGAAGAAATAAAGAAAATGAAAAAGCTAATCCGACAAATACAAACAGAAGGTCCGCAAAAACTAGAGGACCTTACGAATAATAAAATCACTCAAAACCTATAAACCATGACTACGTCCTGGAGCCCGTACCAAAAAAAAACCACCTTGCGGTGGTTTGTTTTTGGTACGGGCACCAGGACTTGAACCTGGGATCCTCCGGTTATGAGCCGGATGCTTTAACCAACTAAGCTATGCCCGCTTAAATTGTTTTAACAATATATCTAATTCAGATTGGCTTGTCTTTAATTTTCAAATGTTTGAATCATACTATCAAAAAAAATGCTTAGTTTTTCTGCAAGATTTGACTCTTTTCTATTTTTTAACCAGTATAGACGACACTTTGGACACTATCGGCCACAACAATCTCCATTTCCACGAAGTTAGAAGCCTCCAAATCTTCCTCTTGAGCGAGGTAGGTTATACTAGCCACATTAGCAGTCACATTACTTAATGTAATTAAGCCTTCGACAATTGGCATAACCGCAAGCATCAAAACAATGGTCGGCTCCAAAGGAATTCCTAGAGGTTTCATCACGATTCCTAGCATCGCTAGGGCTCCAATACCTGGAGCACCACTCATAGCAATAGAAGTTAGGATAGATCCTACCAAAACAACAACAGTGCTCGATAGACTCAAACCAATTCCATAAATTTCCATCATAAAAATAGCGGTTAAACTCACAATGAAAGACGAACCAACTGCATTTAGACAAATGCTCAAAGGAACAAACAAATGCACTCCGTCTTTACTTAATTTTGTTTTCTCTTCAAAGGATTTCAACATGGCCGGTATACTTGCTAAACTCGATGATGTGGAGAAAGATACAATGCTCGGATCTTTCAAAAAGGAATATAGCTCCTTCCAGCTAAGGTTTAATTTTTTCTTTGTCACAAACCAAGAAATCAAAACTATCAAAAGACAACCAAAACTAAGAAGTCCGACAAACTTACCTAGAGCAAAAATAATCCCAGGTCCCACATGAGATATGTGTTCCGCAAAAAGACAAAACAGACCAATAGGCAATCCATACATAATACCTTGAATTACTTTAGCCATGGCTTGGTATAAAACATTAAACAGTTCAACAGTGTGTTTAGATTCTTTACTCTCAACAAAGCCCAGTCCAACCCCAAGAAGAATGGAGAAGAATAAAACCGCTAAATTATTTCCTCTTGTTAAAGCAGAAAAAATATTTCCAGGAACCATCAGCTCCAGCAAACTCCATAAGCCTGTGTCCTGCGAAACATCACTTACCACTGAAGGCGCACTTGCGATCAATTTTCCTAAAGAGTCTTGCGCCTCTACACTTAAATTAGATCCGGCCTGACCAATCACACCTAATAAAAAACCTATTCCCGCAGCCGTTAACATAATCAAAGGAAATAGAGTCACAATTTTTTTGATACTGCCATTTAAACTCTTATTTTTTAAAAGCGACGCAATGCTTGAACTAATGGATACAACTAACAAAGGAGTGATGACCATGGTTAACAGAGACATATATAGTTTTCCAACAGGAGCAATGTACTCCACCAAGTCTTTCAAATAAATTCCAGTAAAAGCTCCACCCAACATTGCAACCAAGATCAATTTTGGGTTTCCTAATAATTTAATGACTTTGTTCCAGATCATTTTTCTTGCCTCCAGTAATCGTTCGCTAAAAATTCTTCTTTTAACTTATCCAGATGTCCCGTGCTTTCCAGTTCCATAAAGAAAATGTCAATCCAAGCTTTTAAACGGTAGTTTTCAGAGGCAACAGCTACACCAATCATATCAAAAGCATCGGGAATCATATAAGTTGCGGTTTTAATATTTAAAGAAGGCATCAAAGTTTGCCATGTCTTTATAATTTGATTATCCACCATGCTAAAATCTACTTTTTTAGATGCAATGGCTTTGTATATTTCTTCGCGGTCTTTAAAATAAACTTTTTGTGCCTTCGGAAATCTAACCTCTATGTATTGAGAAAAGCTCGAGCCTTGAAAAACCGCTACTTTAAGGTCGCTACGATTGAAGCTATCCACATTTAAACGATTTCCTGAGTTTACAAAACTTAGTCGATTAAAAACCACTCCCAAAGGTAAGTTCACATAGGGATTTGAAAATAAAACTTTTTCGGCCCTCTTACTAGTAATGCTTAATTTAGAAATAGCAATGTCAGCTTTTTTATCAGCGACTATATCTACAACTTGATTGTAAGTCTCTGCATTGGAGCGAATTTGCAGCTTTACACCCAGACTCTTCGCCATTTTTTTAGCGATTTCAAAATCAATTCCACGATTTACATTTTTCTCACCATTTGCCTGGATTAAAAATGGTGGAGCTTCGTTTTTATAGGTTACTACCCTAAGAACCCCGCGATCCCTTATCTCAGCAAAGGGATCTTCACCAGCTATACCAGCGGCGCAAATTAAAAAAGCAAATAATAGAACAAAAAGGCTTCTCATATTTATCTCCTACTAAGGATAAATACAAAAGCCGTGCCCCCTAAAAACCCATTTCATTTGCTTTGACAACTAAAAGAGCCTAAATGACCAAAATCGGCAGACAAAACAAAATAAATATACAGTGGAAATTGAAAAAGAGCTTTTTCGAAAAAGTGGTTAAATCCTTTAAATCACAAGATTTCTATAGTCCTTAGAATTGTGTTCTCAAAAGGTTTTCGCCTTCAAGCCCACTCAGATCTTTCCAGGGATAATATTACTCATTTGCTACTTGAAATTGATTGTGATCCGCTAAGAGAGTGTTTTCCAATTTGCCTGTCGATTTCACCAAAAGGAAGAATAAGACTTTCTACAGCAAATACTTCGATTACAGCAGTACGAAAGCTAAACTAAAATTAAAATGACTTTGAGAGCTTTTCCTCCAAAAAAAAAGCCACATCACTGTGGCTCTTAAATCTATCTGTTATTTCAAGTCTTCATAATTGAAATACCATGGAGGCTTATCTTTGATCATATCTAAAGAGTATCCTAAGTTTTTCAAATTACTTCTCTCTGCGCTCAAATATCGAAGCTGCGCATTGGTAGCCATTTTCGTGAAATTGTATTTTTCGTTTTCACAATTGGAATTTGGCACATAGGTATTGGGACTACAAATACTAAAAGTTGTCTCTTTATATCGAGCGTCCTTTACCTGTCTTGCTGCCCACTCTCGATAATCTAGAGGATGGTTCATCTCCATTGCTGGGTCTAACACAAAAACACGTTTTCCAACTCTAACGATTGGCGCTACATGATACCACCAGGAAACGGACCCACTCTTTGAAAAAGGAGTTTTCACATTTAAGTTACCAAAAATAAAAAACTTCATTGGTGGCTCAAGTCCCATACTGGCAACATTCACTGCTGCCCAGTGGGCTCTGGCAAAACAACCATCTTGAGGATATAACCAACTAGATCGGCGAAGCACTCTGCCATTGTTGGGATCGATAATAAAACTACGATCTCTTAAATAACGAAAAGCCGCCATGGTAACTTCGATGGATTTCCAATCAGGAATTTTACTAAGATCCAAGTTTTCAAAACGAGTTGAAACCGAATTGGCGCTAGATCTTGTAGCCCGAGCACTCCCCATATATAAGTCTCTGACTTTTCGAAAATCAACACCTTCAGGCCTAGCAGCCGGCATTGCAATTGAATTTATACTAAATAGTAAAAATAAAAGTAAAAATGAAGCTCTCATATTCCCCCCCAGGTCAAAGAACAGTTTTTTGGATTTAGTCTCTACTTAAACTTTAAGCCTAGATACGTTAACAAAATATATTGAGTCACCGCAACTTTAAACTGCAATGAATGACTCAATGAAAACAAATTAGTTTTAAATCGATTAATTTTGCCACCTAAAGAGATCAAATAAAAAAAGGCCACTATTTCTAGTGGCCTTTTTGCTTTTTGTTTCTGTTTTTTAGCTATCCATAAAGTTCTTTAACTTTTTAGAACGAGATGGGTGCCGCAGCTTGCGAAGTGCTTTCGCCTCAATTTGACGAATACGCTCACGAGTTACATTAAAATCTTGTCCCACCTCTTCTAGAGTATGGTCAGACTCTTCACCAATACCAAAACGCATACGTAGAACTTTTTCTTCTCTTGCTGTTAAGGTAGATAACACACGACGAGTTTGCTCAGCCAAGTTCAAGCTAGACATTGCTTGAAGTGGAGTTACCGTCTTTTTATCCTCGATGAAATCCCCTAGTAAAGAATCTTCTTCTTCACCAACTGGAGTTTCTAAAGAAATTGGTTCTTTGGCAATTTTTAACACCTTACGAACTTTATCAACTGGCATATCCATACGCTCAGCAATCTCTTCTGGCATTGGCTCACGACCTAATTCTTGTACTAGGTAGCGTGAAGTACGGATCAACTTGTTGATCGTTTCGATCATATGCACCGGAATACGAATCGTTCTTGCTTGGTCAGCAATGGCACGAGTAATGGCTTGACGAATCCACCAAGTTGCATAAGTAGAAAACTTATAACCACGACGGTATTCAAACTTATCAACCGCTTTCATCAAACCAATGTTACCTTCCTGAATTAGATCCAAGAACTGTAGTCCACGGTTCGTGTATTTTTTCGCAATGGAAACCACCAAACGTAAGTTAGCTTCTACCAACTCAGATTTAGCAACATCGGCTGCCTTCTCACCTTTCCAGATGGAAGTGTATGTTTCCTTTACCCACTCAAAGTTCATTTCTGATTCTTTGATGATACGATTTAAACGTCTTGTAGCATCGTCGATTTGATATACAAACTTACGGTAGTTATCATAGCTCAAACCAGAATCTCTTAATACTCGATCCATCTCAGCTTCACTATCGTTCATACGATGCCAGTTTTCAATTAACTCATCTGCGCTTTCACAGAAAGTTTGCTTAGCAGCTTCTTTATGACGTTGTCTTAACACAGTCATACGATCCACTAAGTTTCTAAACTTAATCACAATACGGTTGATCGTTTTACGGTTAAAGTTAATTTCCTCAAAGTCTTTCATCAAAGCATCAGTTACTTTCTCTAAGCTCTCTGTTGCTTTTTTCTTTTCAGCGTATTTCTTATTTGGATCTTTTAACTCAACAAAGTGTTTATCTGCCTCTCTCGAGTAGTCTTCCACTTTACCGATCAATTCGTAAATCTTTTGCTCATATTCTTCTTCAGTGTATTGAGTTTCTTCATCCTCAAGACCACGGAAGATGGCTTTCATTTTTAGACGACCGTCTTTTACACGCTCACCCAACTGGATGATCTCGTAGGTTCCTAAAGGGCTCAAAAGGATGGCTCTTAAGATTTCTCTCTCACCAGCCTCGATACGACGTGCGATCTCAACTTCACCCTCACGAGTTAATAGAGATACACTACCCATCTTTTTAAGGTACAAACGAACAGGGTCGTTACTTTTTAAATCTTCATCAGAGGCCTCAGGCTTGTCTTGTTCATCCAAGAAACCTTCTGACTCTTCTTCTTCTTCTTCCTCTACTTCGTCAACAATGTTTACATTCTTAACTTCCAAGGCTTCCATTAATTTGTCTAAAGCTTGTACTGCTAAAACTTCCGCCGGCAATTCATCGTTGATTTCCTGGAAAGTCAAATAACCATTCTCTTTGGCTTTTGCTACCAGTTTGGCTAACTCATCTTCTACGATTTTTAATTGCTCTTCGACGCTTAAAGCTTCGTTTTGATTCTCTTTACTCACTCTTGTTTTACTCCGTTTAAGAATTCGTTCGCTTCTCAGCTTTGTGACTGTTAACTAATTCCATATATCTTTGAAGCTTATCTTCTGGAAGACCATCTTTCAGTCCCATCCGAAGCTCCTTTAATTCATTTTTTGTTGCTTCAACTTTTAGTTTCTCTACACAATCAGTATACAGTTTTTGGACGCGGCCTTCGTCTTCGTACAGATCCCCATTTAGTATTTGTGTAATAACACTAGGATCACGGAGTTTTTTAACCACTAATCCTGGTAACTTATCAAAACTAGAGGCATCTTGTCCATAGTAGCTGTGCAGTTCAGCAAAAATTTCTTTAGCCGTTTTCGTACTTAAGTATGCAAAATCATTACCAACTAAGAAGTTTTTTAGTAATTCTTCGTTGAGAAGGCAGATTTTTAACAGCTCAAGTTCACTAGGCATCAATGATTTTAAGTCTAAATACGCGGAATCACTCGTTGAATCCTTAGATTCAAGAGAATTTGTTTTTTCCGAAAAATTCTGAGACGTAGCAGCTGAATTTGCTGACGTTTTCTGTCTGGCATCTTTCCACATCTGCCGCAGAGTGTCCCTTAACCAGTTAAACTCCACACCTAAACGCTCTGCCGTCTCTTTTAAGTAAAGCTCTCTCAGGCGATTATCTGCAATTTTACTTAAAGCTGGAAACAAACGATCCACCGCTTTTATTTGGCCTGTCGGAGTTCTGTCAAAATCCCTAAGAACTCTCGACAAATACCAAAAATACAGATCTTGTGGTTTAGCCAATAAATCCCTAAAACTCTCAATACCGTGTTTGTCTATGTACTCATCGGGATCAAGCTTTTCTGGTAAAGATAGAATTTTAGGATACAGAGCTTGGCCATATAAAATAGGCATACTTCTCTCGGCCGCTGTTTGCCCAGCATCATCCCCGTCAAAAAGTACAACTACATTTTTCGTGTAGCGCTTTAAGAGCTTAGCATGATCGTCCGTAAAGGCCGTTCCTAAATTGGCCACACAATTTTTAATCCCTGCTGAATACAATGCCAAAAGATCCATATATCCTTCGACAACTATAACTTGGTCTTCGGTTAAAATGTGTTTTGCTGTCTCGTGCAATCCATACAGAGTTCTTCCTTTATGAAACACTAAACTCTCTGGACTGTTTAGGTATTTAGGATTGTCTTCTTTTTTTAAAACTCGTCCACCAAAGCCAAGAACTTCATTTGACGGAGACAATATAGGAAACATTAAACGATTTCTAAAAATATCAAAGCTACCGTTGCCTGTTTTTCTTCGTTTACTTAAACCCAGTTCACCGGCTTGTTTTTCAGAACCACCATTTCGCTGTAAATAATTGATCAAATCATCCCAAGCATCTTTGGCATAACCAATCTGAAATTTATCAATGATTTCTTCCGTTAACTTTCTGGATTGCACGTAAGATTTTACATCTTGAGGAGCTTGCTCTAAGTTCGTTTGAAAGCGATTTCTCGCAAGCTCATTTACACGTAAAAGTTGTTTCTTAACGTCTTTATTTTGTTGGTATTTTTGCTTCTGCGCTGAGTTTAATTCTGGTTCAGGCAAAGGCACTCCAGCCTTTTCAGCTAGAAACTCAATGCTCTCAACAAAACTCATTCCATTATATTGTTGAAGCCAACTAATGATGTTCCCTGACTTCTTACAGCCAAAGCAATGATAGAGTTGTTTAGAAGCGCTCACTGAAAAACTAGGGCTTTTTTCGTTGTGATCTGGAAAAGGACAAAGCCCCATTAAATTAGAGCCACTCGATTTTAACTGAGTGTATTGCGATATAAGATCCACCAAATTATTGGCGTCGATAACTTTATCGATAAAATCTTGTGAGTAACGCATTCAGGGCCCCTAAAAATTTAGAAACCCCTCAAGCTTATGAGAGGTTGATCTTCTCTTAAGATAATTTTGCTTTAACAATGCTGCTAATCATTTTGCCGTCTGCACTTCCAGCAGTCTTGGCTTGAACTTCCTTCATCACAGCACCCATTTCTTTCATGGAGCTAGCACCAAGAGCAGCAATCACTTCTTCAACGATAGAAGTAACTTGTTCCTCTCCCATTTGTGCCGGAAGATAAACTTCTAAGAATTTTGATTCTTCGATTTCTTTCTCTGCAAGCTCAGGGCGACCAGCATTTTCATATTGCTCAGCAGCTTCTTTTCTTTGCTTAACTAGTTTTTTAACTACAGAGATAACATCCTTATCAGATAACTCATTTGGACGAACTTCGATTTCTTTGTTTTTAATGGCCGACTGAAGCATGCGAAGCGTGCTAAGCTTTACAGCTTCTTTCGCACGCATCGCATTTTTTACGTCATCCATAATTTGTTTTTGCATGGACACGGTTAACGACTCCTTAGAATTCGTTAGACTTTTTCATTTTTTTAACTAGTCGTTTGCGAGCCGCAATTGACTTTTTCTTCGCAGAAATACTTGGTTTCTCGTAATGCTCTCTTTTCTTTAGTTCAGAAAGGATACCGGATTTCTCGCAAGATTTTTTGAACCTACGGAACGCTCCTTCGAAAGCTTCACCATCGCGTACTTTTACAAAAGCCACTGTAATCACCACCCTTCACGTGTGTATCGAGTTATAATGACGAGATTTCTAGCAATTTCAGCTAATTAAGTCAAGGATCTGCAAGTAAAATAGTAAGCTGACTATTCACCAGTAAACTGGCAGCTCTAAGCCAGCTGTTAAGCCCACTTCAAGACAGTAATAGTATTGCCTGTTTTTTAACTAAAATCCAAATTCTTAAATCATCTCCATTAAGTTATAGGCCTTATCGTCATTTTGTTGCCATTATTTTAATCAAAAAAAGCCAACTAGAAATACCTTCTATCCAATAAAAGGAAGCAAAATCAGTTTTAGAGTGAGCTAGACGGCAAATTGTAAATTTGTATTTTTTACATGGCGTTGGTATAAAATCAATCTAGGATATTTATTCTAGATTAGGGGGAAATATGAAAATTACTATACTAAGCGTAATCGCTTGTCTGGCATTCGCCACAAACCTTAACGCAAATGAAAGCAACTCAAAGGATTTTCAGCTGCTTGATTCCATCGATCAAATGGCTGAAGCCGAAATTTCTATGAACTTAAATTTAGATTTTGCTGCAATGAACTTGGATTCGCAAAGTCTGTCCACCACCAAATTAACCATTAACAATGACAATATGGGTTCCGTTCGAAACCCACGCATTCGCCGCATTCTACAAAGAGAAATTAGAGCAAAAAATGTTGGTGAAGCAATGAGTATTAAACGCACTGGTTTAACATTTGTAGAAAGTCTCCGCGATTTTCATGATTTAGCTTCTATTCCATTTAACAGTCCAACAGATGCATATAGAGACGCTAGAGGAGAGTTTATTCTCGCCCATATTGATCCTGTAATGCACTTAGAATATAGCCCAAGACTGATAACTTCTATGGAGTTGGATCTTAGAACTGTTAATCATGTGATCGCTTTAAAAAGAAAAGCAATTCGAATGGCTTATAATCTTTTTGAGTACAACAGACTAATGGAATTGGAGTTCCAGAAACCTTCCGATGCTATGAAACAAGCTCTTGGAAAATTAATTGGCGAAACCATTCTGATTGTACCTATAACTGATAGATTTAACTTTAATGACATTGAATTCTTAGCTTCTGACCTTGAACCGAAAACACGCAGCATTTCTGATGCCCTAGCGGTAAAGAGAGCTTTATATAGAAATGTTACCAATCTTCGACAGTTTCATGCTGCATCCGTAATATACCTTTCAAAGCCTACTGACGCCTACAAAGAAAGAAATGGAGACCAAATTTCACGAGAGATCATTCAGCACGTAAAACCAAGATCTAGCATTCGCAACCTAATCCGCATTGAAGGCTTAACTAAATTAGTGCCTCAAGCAATTGCCGTGAAGCAAGCAGGTTTAGTTGCTGCCGGAACTCCTGAGCGCTTTTGGAGACTCACTGAATACGCATTTAGGAGCCCAACTGATGCTTATAAAAATGCAGTCACAAGATTTATTGGCCAATACGCAAGTAGCTACGGAAAGTAATTCACAAAGCGGGCCTAGCCCGCTTTTTTTTTAGCTGAAATTTGACTTCCAAAGACAATTTGTTAAAAACCTTCTGCTAGGAGAACAATATGGCAGAAAAAACTTACAATGATGAATTTTGGATGGATCGATGCTTAGAGCTTGCAAAAGAAGCGGCAAACATAAAAGAAGTACCCGTTGGTGCTATTGTTGTTCATAAAAATCAGATCGTAGGTCAAAGCTTTAATCGCAAAGAAATCGACCAAAACCCAATTGCTCACGCTGAACTTCTAGCAATTCAAGAAGCCTCAAGAAATCTTGCTCGCTGGAGACTTAGCGGCTGCACTCTATATGTAACTTTAGAACCATGTATTATGTGTGCTGGTGCAATCACTCAAGCGAGAGTAGATCGTGTTGTTTATGCAGCGAAAGATCCAAAAGCGGGTGCAATTGAGTCTCTGTTTCAAGTTTTTGACTCTAAAGGATTAAACCACACTCCTATGCTTGATAGCGGCATCCAACAAGAAAAAGCATCTATCCTTTTAAAAGATTTTTTCAAAGGTCGTAGAGAAGAAAACGCAGAGAAGAAAACTTCTGTAAAAAGAGACTTAGAAGTGAGTCTTTAGTTTAAGAAATAAAATTTTAGATGGAAACCCATAAGCCAGCAGAGACTTTCAAATTCTTTGCTGGCTTTTTTAATGACATATAAACGGCCCCTTTTAATTACTAATTAAATAGTGCGAAAACCTTGGAACTCATTTTTTGTATTCATTGTAAGAAAAATTCAAACTCCAACTATCGCAGTAAAACAAATAGTCACAGCTACAATCAAAATAAGACATAGAATTTGTTGCAATAAGGATTGGATTTTACCAATTAGGTGCCCTAAACTTTTATTCGGCGCAATTCCGTAAATCTTGATCATTAGCTTGGTGGAGTTTGGCAAAGCCAAGGTATCCTGTCCCCACAAAAAAAGCCCTCTTTCGAGAGCTTCTTGCACAAGATCATTAAATTGATTCTCGCATTTACCAAAAAGACCAAAAGCTACTGCTTGTGTCTGATTTAAGGATTCTCTCAGACTCGACTTTTGAGTTCTTAGCCATTCGAGTAGCAAATTTTAGAGCTTCGGGCTTTGGCATATTAAGACCTTTTTCATCCATTGCATATTTTAAAGCTCGGTGAAAACTTTCTATTGCTCTTGGGCCATGACCAATTAACTCGCGAGATAATTTTAAAGCCTCATAAGAGGTAAAAAATAGCTTACTACTTCGCAGATATTTATAGTTATCAATGAAAGCATCTGCAACTTCATCCTCTTCTGTATCCATGGAAGCCAAAATTTCATGAACCAATTTTGCACAGGCGTACTTTGTCTGGGCTAAACCACGATCTTTTCGACAAAAATCAGTAAGCTCTTCAAATTCTTCTTTCATCTTTTTTGCAGAAACTTTACTTGGCTCCAAATACTTTTCTGCAACATTAATTGCTTCTTGAAGACTTAAATCTAAACCACTTTTTAGATATAGGTCTCTCAGCACAGAAACATACATATCCACTCGTTCATCTTCAACACCAGAAGCTTGCTTTGCTACTGGTACTGCATTGACCATTCCCACATTTAACTTTTGATAAAGCAAGACGACTTTAATAAATCTTCTTGCTGCTCCATCACAGTTTTGCGAAACTTCTTCAGCTATTTTACGATTGTTTGCCTCAGCGGCTTTTCCAGCTCCTTTGGCTCCATGTCGCAAAAACTCTAAAGTAGTGATGTATTCTTTTGCTGAATCACAATATTGTACTGTAGTCTCTCCATATGCATTCGTACTTAAAGCGAGTAGAATGCCTAAACTAAAGATTCCCTTCTTCATACAAACTCCTAAAACTTAAGACTTAACTGAAGACCTGGGACAACTTCATTGTTCGCTGTTTGAATTAAGCCTGAGCTTACCACTGGTCCGTAAACTCTATTTTTATAGCGGTCGTAGTCTAGGTAGATCTCTTCATAACGGTGCTTAAAAATCATCGGTAGTAAAGACGTAAAAGCAGCAATGCCAGCAACTAACTTTGCATCTTTACCGGCGTATTCTGTTTCCATCTGTGAAAGACCAATACCCGCCAAAGCCATGAACCATCTAGTCTTTTTCATTAATTTGTACCTATGATACATAGTTTCTTCCGCAATACGCACTCTTGCTAAACGATCTCTTTTGGACTTACTAGGCATTTTTCCAATCTGAGACGCCGCTTTTCCGTACACATCATTTCGATCCCAGTAATAAGTTAATCCAGCAAAACTGGCCCCAACCAAGATTTGTAACATCGCCGCATTATCGACAGAGCTTTTTTTGTCTTCATAAGCTGTCGTAGTATTAAAATCAGCTGTATTAATGTCTTGATCACTCTGTAACATCACACCAGAAGCAATCAATGCAACAGAGGGTGTTAAAAGCTGCCAGTTTCTCATAAAGAAACCATCGTCGTTTTTACTTGCCTGTCTCAATCTATCTTCAGCACTAGGTACAACGTGTAATTCAGGGTATAATAAATCTGCTGAAAATGTTTGAATGGATACGAGCATTACTAAAGTAGCGAAAAAATAAATCTTGCGGGTCATCCTTGTTCCTTTGTGAATATCCTTCAATAATAAAACTAGATTATATTAGCTTGCTGTTACTGGGTAATCATTTTTGGGTTACCACAATAAACTAGGGGAAAAACTTTATGAAAGTATTGAAGCCATTGCTATTCACATTTCTTGGGATGTTAATTTTTTCTAACGATAGCTTTGCAAAATCACAATCCGTAGGAACCATCACCCGATTTTCTGGTGAAGTTAAAATTCTCACACGACCTAAGGCTAAACCAAGTGGAAAAGGACCATGGGTAAAGTTTGAAAATCTTTACTACAAAGTGAAAAATGCAAAAATTGGTTTCAAATTAAAGAACAACAATGTCGTGCAAACCTATTCCAATGGTAAGGCCATGGTTGTCTTTGCCAATGGAGACCATATTAACGTTGGTTCTGGAACTTCTTACCAACTTTCTTGGGATGAAACGGGTAAAAATAAAACTACCGCTTTAAAACTTCTGTACGGAAATGTTCGTGGCGTTGTTTCTCCAAAAGGACCTCGTAAGCAACTTAAAGTCACTACCAAAACCGCAGTTGCTGGTGTGCGAGGAACTGATTTTTCAGTGAATCACTTAGGAACTAAAACAGAGGTAAATGTTCTTAGAGGGAAAGTAGAAGTTTCTCATAAAAAGAAAAATGCAAAACCAATTGAAGTCGCTGCTGGCTTTGTTGGTGAAATCGACTCTAAAGACTTGAAGAAAGATGAAAGCTCTGCCACCACAAATAAGGCGACAGTGCTTGCACCTACACCCATTCTAAAGAAAATTACAAAAGAGAAGCTGGTAAAAATTCAAAAAGACAGTACCGTAGAGAAAAAACCTCTAGAAACCGCAAGTCTAGCGGAAGCTGAGAAAATCACAAAAGAATTGGCATTACTAGAAGAAAAGGCCAAAAAAAGTGTGATCGAAGACATTAAGACCTACAATCCTGAAGAAGGAAAAAGAGTCGAGGAAGCAGCGAAGAATGGAAACCTAGAAATCCACGAAATCAATACTACCGTAGTTAGTAAACTCTTTAAAGAGGCACCAAAAGAAGATACTTCGAAAGAATTTTCTGAGGAACACTTCGAAGGAATGGATGATGATGTATACGAAAAGTATTTTAGAGACAATATGTAATGAACTGTGAAATCATCATGTCCAAAAAACCTACAGAATGGGAAATATTGGAGATTGATTCTCTAAGTAATATTGTCTTTACACAAGCCTACCCGATCGAAAAGCTGCAAGAACGATTGAACCAATCAGAAGACATTCGCCTCTATTATATAGTGGCGAATGAAAAAATGGTCGCATTCAAAATCGGCTATCAATGGAATGAAGAAACCTTTTACAGTTGGATTGGCGGAGTAAATCCCGAGCACCGACGGAAAGGTCTAGCAAAATCATTACTTTTAGCAATGCAAAATGACTTAGAAAATTCGAACTACAAAATTTTGCGCACCCACAGTCGAAATCAGTTTCCCCAAATGATTGCATTAAATTTAAACAATGGTTTTTACATCACTGATACCATAGCCAGTGATGACCCACTGGACCCAAAGATTGTTTTTCAAAAGAATTTATAAAATTCTTTTAGTTGCTTTTTGACACCAAAAGTTTTGGCCCATGCTTTGCTCTTACTAAATGTGGGAGCCAAAAAAGACAGTTAAGGGGGTCAAAATGAATTTATCTGTTTCCAAAGTTTTAGTAGCCGGTGCAGTCTTAATGAGTGCCGTTTCGATAAAAAGTCAAAAACTTCAAGCACAAACATACAATGATCCTTCAGATAGTCAGAGTGCACGAATCGTAAAAAATATGATGGAAAATTACGATCTTACTGAAGAGCAAATTTCTGCGGTTTCTCGTGATTTAGGAGTGATGCTTAGCGAAGTCCGTGAGCTCAACAACGAAGCCTCGCGCTATGATGATGAGTTCAAGTCTTTACAGAATCAAAGGCAAAGACTTCGTTCTGAAATTCAAGGAACAGAACGTGAACTTCAAAATCTTGACTCTAGAATTAAAGATCTAGAACGAAATTTACAAAACCTGAGACAAGACAATCGGCAAATTAGCCAGGATATAAAACAAGAGCAACGAGCGCTTCAGCCATTAGATCGAGATTTAAAGCAAAAAAATCAAGCGCATAAAAAGCTTCTAAATGAAAAAAACAAACTAGAGAGACAAATCAGTGCTTTGCAAAGTCAAATTAAACAAGACAAAGCAACAATGAAAACGGCTGGACCAAAAATATCAAAGAACAAACAACAGATTCAAAAAGAAAGAACTGCCATACAAAGACTCGATCAGGGAATTAAAAAGGCAAAGAGCGACAATGTTTCATTACAAAAAAGTCATGACAGCAATATGGCTGAAATTCGTAAAAAGCAAAAGAAGTTAAACGGACTTCCTCCAAGAAGCCCAGAAAGACAAAAAATAGCTCGTGAAATCCAAAAGATTGTCGCTGAGAACAAAGTTCTGAATCGAAAAATTCAGCGCAACAAACAGCAGGTCGAGCGCTTGGGAAGAACAAAATCTACCGGTCAAAGGAATATCGCAAAGTTACAGAAAGACAACCAAGTTCTGCAAGCCTCCTTGGATCAAGCGAGAAAACGAACTGCAAATAGCTCTTCAAAATTAACAAGCCTGAACCGTCAGAAAAACAAATCTGAGCAACAAGTAAAAGTAGCTGCCAATGAAAAATCTAAAGCCAGACGCGCCTACGACCAAGCCTCTCAGAAACTCAATCGTTTAGAGAGACTTTACGATAAAAACCAAGAGAAAATCAGCGACAAGCAAACTGCCAAAGTTAACTCTCAAAGAAGACTTAAGCAGGCGCAAAGAGATTTACCTCAAATGAGACAAGATTTAGTGAACAAAAGAATTCGATCTCAAAGTGTGAAAAGACAATTGGATCAAATTCTTTCTGAATTAAATCAAAAAGAAGCTGTGCTTAGTCGCTTAAGAGCACAAGAAACAGAATTAGCACAAGCATTGAAGAATATGTATTCCTACTCGAATAGAAACAAAGTTTTAAATGTTGCAGTTGGGGCAACGAGCTTGCTTGGCGACTCAGCTCTTCATCAAGTTGAAGCAGCTATGTCGAGTGGTAAGAAGGTAGTATTTTGGGCCGACAGCGAGCTAAGCAGTACTTTTATTTATAATCACGGCCAACTAATGGGTATTGAACAGGCTCGTTACGAATATGCCTCAGGAATCCAAGGCTCAAATATTCTAGACGGAATGCAAATAGCAAGAGATATGGAGCAAGTGGTTATTTCAGGAACTCAAGACTCCGTCCCTCTTTTAGTTTCAAATCGAAATCAAGTTGTTATGGCCGCAGTTCCTGTATACAAAGCTTCTTACTTAAGTAGTTTCATCGTGAGCTCAGGATTAAATGCAAAGCAAATTGCGGATGCGAAGCTGGCTAAAATATTAAAGCGAATCGCCAATGCAAGTCCCGCAGATTTGATGCCCAAAGATCCGGTAGATCCAGGACAACCATCTGATCCAGTAGATCCAGGATACCCAGTTGATCCTTATGTAGAAGTTGTTGATATGAAAAGTTTGTCTGTGCAAATCCCTGACAACTCCCCAGCCGGTATAGACCAAAAAATCTATGTCGATGCTAAAGAGGGATATGTTATTCAAAATATAAGCTTAGACTTAGAAATCGTTCACACCTACATCGGTGACTTGGTGGTTAAGCTAGTTCATCCATCGGGGCAAGAAGTAGTGATTCACAACAAACAAGGTGGAGGAGATGATAATTTAAATCTTAGTTTGGGAGCTGAAGCACTTGCAAAATTTAAAGGCTTACAGGCCGCTGGAAAGTATTCGTTGGTAGTTTCAGATCATGCATCAAGAGATACCGGTTATATCTCTTCCATTAAAATGACTGTTGAAATGCTATAGTCCAAAATTTCATTGATCACCCCGTGCCCGTCATCTGGCTCCATTGGATGGCGGGTACTTTTTTTGAATTAAAACTCTGATCTCATTTTTCAAAAGCATCACAAGTAATAAGCTGTAGAAAACTCAAAATAAAATTGAGTACAAGCTACGTTGGCAGTAATAAGAAATTAGTATCGCTCAATCTTAGTCATTTCTCTTCGATAGTCGCGCACCTTATTTTGCAACTCAATTTTGCGTCGTTCTTTGCTGTTTATCTCAGAAGTTTTACTGCGTATTTGATTATCCAATCGATCCCTTTCCCAACTAACACTATCGTCTTCCTCTTCTCGTACTTCACGACGAAACTCACCAGTTGTTTGATTGTAAGATCTCTCTTCCACTAATTTTCTACCAGAGCCCAATGAAATTTTTTGACTCTTTAGATTTAAAATATCATTTTTCAGATTCCAGATTTGTGAATTGATTTGCCTTTCTTCTTCTTGAGCTAGGCGAATCTCATTTTGCAGAAAATTGTATCTTCCCTTTTTGTAGGCCTTTAAAAAATCAGGTTCATTATTGGAGACACATTGCCCTGCATAGTTTTTTCCTGAAGCTCCAAACTCATAGCCTTTGGAAGTACAAAGGCGATCTCTACCCAATTGAAATTGCATCTTTAATTTGGACATAACATTGGAATCACAGAAGTTGAAATTATAGTTCTCCCCGTCTTCACCAACTTTTAAAGCTGCTTCAGGGGTACAATAGTTTGCCATACCAGCCTTAAAACCTGAGTCTAAAGAGGAATAGTCCATATTGGCTTCCACTGCCTTACATTCATCAACAAAGGAGTCTCCAGTTAATCGCTTACCTTGCATCGCGATTTTGTATCCGTAGTCATACCAATTGGTAGATTCACAAGTTTTTCTCTTAAAATAAGATGCACAAGATAATAAAAGAAACGATAAACTTAAAACTAAGGTTAACTTCATGAAAAACTCCTATCATTTATGAAAGAATACCCTATGGCATAGAAGGGGCTCAAGGCTTTATATATGCGCGAGAAATAATCAGAGTTTAGTCTTTGTTAAAGATTTGTGGGCCATACGAGCAAAGGGCAAAAGTTTACAGAGACCATCATTTAAAGACTTTTATTTTTGCAATTTTCTCAAGCTTTGTTAGTATTCCTGGTTAAGCCAAGGAGAATGAAATGCATGACTCTAGTTTGTTTAGCCCAGAGGTAAGACGTCTAATTCGCTATTTGAACTTGAGCCCTCATCCAGAGGGAGGATATTTTTGTGAAAACTATCGCTCAGCGGGAGTGATCGACAAATCTGGATTGCCAGATTACTACAACGAAAATAGAAATTTTTCGACTGCCATTTATTTCATGCTCCCTAAAGGTCATATTTCTCATTTTCACAAAGTGAAGACAGACGAAGTGTGGCACTTTTACGGTGGTGGTTCTTTGACTTTAATCCAAATCTTCGAAGATGGCCGTCGTGAAGATGTCCAAATTGGTTCGAACGTTTTCGAAGGGGAACATTTGCAATATGTGGTTCCAGCCAATTGTTGGTTTGCCGCATTTCCAAACGAAGAGGTAGAGTACAGCTTAGTAGGTTGCACAGTATCTCCTGGCTTTGATTATAAAGACTTCGAACTTGGAGCCAAGTCTGACTTAGTAGAACGTTTTCCAGAGCACGCAGCTTTGTTCGATAAGTACAGCCTTTAGATTATCCTTTAAGCGTTTTTCTGGAATCCTCTCTTTTTCTTGGCACGGGAGTAAATATCTCATAGCCTTAAATTCTTAGAGGGGATTTCATGAAAGCTTTTTTTCTATTTTTTTTAACATTCACTTTCTATATCCAGTTGAACGCCAATGGGAAAAAAAGCATTCGCCTTGGTGTGGTTAACTATCCGCCCTATTACGACTTCAGTGTGCCTCAAAAACCAAAAGGCATAGTCTTAGATGCCATCACCGAAATTTTAAGTAAGAGCTACAATGTACATTGGGAAGAAATCCCTATTTCAAGAGCTAGTGAATCACTTCTTAGAAACGTAATAGATATATATCTAGGTTTTCGAAAAACTCCAGACAGAGAAGAAATTTTAAGTTTCTCAAAAACACCCTACATCCAGGCACAGCCCCACCTTTGTGGAGGCAAAAAGGCCATCGAAGTTTTAAAAAAAGAAGACAAACTCACAGGAAGCATCGTTGTTCCAAGAAAAGCAAAAGTGCCAGCTCGTCTATTGAAGCATGAGACTTTAAGCATTGATTATTCAAACTACATTCAGCGAGGACTTGCACTCTTAAATTCAAAACGCGCAAGTATGGTCATGGTTCCTGAAAGATTTATGACCCAGCTATTTTTAAAGGACAATCAAGAGTTAGGATGCACCAGTTTCGGCGATCCTATATCAATGTATTTCGCTTTTAAAAAATATAATCCTCTACGATTTGAAATTGAAAGATTCGATATTCCCAATTTCACTCAAATGGCCACAAAAGCAATGGAACTTCGTTTAAAAGAAAAATAGTTTTCAGACTTTAAAAGACCTACAAATTGATTCATATCGCAAGACACTGAGATACGATGCGTTGTGTTGTACGCAGTAAGTAAGGAAAATTCCATAGATTCTAGGGCAAATTCTGATTTTCAAGTAAAGATCCATGAGCAAAGTAAATTGCAAGTAGACAGTTTCCAATTTAATTGTTAAATACTTGAAATCATTTATCCCATTTAAAAGATAAGTGTTCAAATTGAGCTTTCTTTAATAGCCAATTTTTATGCGGAGAGGTGGATGAGTGGTTGAAGTCGCACGCCTGGAACGCGTGTGTGCGTTAATAGCGTACCGTGGGTTCGAATCCCACCCTCTCCGCCATTATTCCCATTCGGGAGCCAACCAAACGAACCCATGTTACTGAAATTCCAACACTAATGATTCCAAACGGTTAACCAGTAAGCGATGATTTAGAGTTACTCAACTGAAAATAACTGAGCGTTGGCTGTATTTTTGGCTCTACTCGATTCGAGGGGTAG
>DJMA01000006.1 GCA_002436415.1 Bdellovibrionaceae bacterium UBA6502
CGAAGACCTAAACCGAGGAGTAAGCCCAATAAATCAAAAAACAACCCAAAACCCTCGCAAAATCTAAAGCCTCAACACCTAAACAAACTCATATAAAACTCAAAAGCAAGAAGCGATCCTATCCTCCAAAAACAAACAATGCACCACTTCAAACCCCAGCCAACCCATGACAAAAGATAAAAACTAAGTGAGAATAGGCCATGCAACTTAGCCTTTTACTAGTGGGTTTAGCCCCGTTAATTATCTTTGCAGTATTAGACAGCCTTTTTAGCTTAAAAGCTGGGCTTCTTGGCGCCATCGTAGCAATTGCTTTCGAAATAGGACTAAGCCTCTACTTTTTAGGAACACTAGATTACCTGACTTTATTTAATGTAGGTTTGATCCTCTTGTTCACAGGAATTTCTTGGAAATTCAATAAGCCCGAATACTTCAAACTGCAACCCAGTATAATGAGCGCTGTGTTCGGAGCAATATTATTAGGTAGCTACCTAATTGAGCATCCTATCCTTAGCGAAATGCTAATGAAGTACAAAGATCAGTTGCAAAAATTAGTAGAAGACAATCCAGCACAAGCAGAGATGTTTGCCAGCGGCTTTTTTTACGACTTATTAACAGAAACTTGTTTTACTTTAGGAATATTATTATTTGCTCATGCAGCTTTAACTGCTTACACAGCATACCGCAAAGGAAACTTTGCCTGGTTGATGGCTAGATTTAGCTGGTATGCTTTTATGTTCGCCGCAATGATATGGGCAAGATTTAGAATTTAGGAGATAGTATGGCAGATTTTAACTATGAACCAATTTTTCAACATGTGAAAAAAGACGAAACCGAATATGATTTAGTAACTACTGAGCACGTTGAAATCCTTAAGCTCGGAGAACGGGAGTTTCTGAAAGTAGATCAAGAAGCCATCGAAATGCTAACGGAGAAAGCCTTTGATGATATCTCGCACCTACTTCGCCCTAGTCACCTTAAGCAGTTAGGAAAAATCTTAGAAGACCCGGAAGCTTCTAAAAATGATCGTTTCGTTGCACTTGATCTGTTAAGAAACGCCATCATCGCAGCAGACAGAGTTTTTCCTTCTTGCCAGGACACAGGTACGGCAATTGTTTTAGCAAAAAAAGGTCAGGAAGTATTATGTGACTTTGATGAAGAAGAAGCTTTAAGTCGAGGAGTATTTAATACTTATCAGAAAAAAAACCTTCGATACTCACAAGTTGCCCCTATCACAATGTACGAAGAAAAAAATACTGGTTCGAACCTTCCTGTGCAGATTGATTACTTCGCAAAAAAAGGTAACGAAATGGAGTTTCTATTTATTGCCAAAGGCGGTGGTAGTGCCAACAAATCCTACCTTTACCAAAAAACCAAAGCCTTATTAAATCCAAAAAGCATGGAAGAGTTTGTAAAAGAAAGTTTCAAAACAATAGGGACAGCTGCCTGCCCGCCTTATCACTTAGCCTATGTAATCGGTGGAACTAGTGCTGAACAAAATTTAAAAACTGTAAAACTAGCCTCTACAAAGTATTATGATGACCTTCCTACAGAAGGTAGTGCTGGCGGTAGAGCTTTTAGAGACATAGAACTAGAAAAAGACATTTTAAAATGGGCGCAAGAATGTGGAATTGGTGCACAGTTTGGTGGAAAGTATTTCGCTCATGACGTTCGCGTTGTAAGACTTCCGCGTCACGGAGCTTCTTGTCCAGTTGGAATTGGTGTGAGTTGCTCTGCCGACAGACAAGCAAAAGCGAAGATAACTAAAGACGGAGTGTTCTTAGAAAAATTAGAAAAAGATCCAGCTCAGTATTTACCTAAAAATGTAGATCAAAGCTCTGGAGAGGTTGTTTCCATTGATCTCAATCAAGGAATGAGTAACACCCTTAAAGAACTTTCAAAATTAAAAGTAGCCACTCAGGTTAGTCTTACTGGAACTTTAATTGTTGCCAGAGACATTGCCCATGCAAAACTAAAAGAGCTTTTAGATAGCGGTAAAGATTTGCCTGATTACTTTAAAGAATACCCTGTATATTACGCTGGCCCGGCGAAAACTCCTGAAGGCCACGCCAGTGGAAGTTTTGGACCAACCACATCCCAACGAATGGATTCTTACGTAAATCTTTTTCAAGAAAATGGCGGTTCAATGGTAATGCTTGGTAAAGGGAATCGTTCCAAGCAAGTAACGGATAGCTGTGCAGCCAATGGTGGGTTTTACCTAGGATCAATCGGTGGGCCTGCTGCTCGCTTAGGAAAAGAGTGTATTAAAAAGGTTGAGGTTCAAGAATACAAAGAGCTTGGAATGGAAGCGATTTGGAAAATTGAAGTTGAGGATTTTCCTGCTTTTATTATTGTGGATGATAAGGGGAATGACTTTTTTAAAATGGTTGGAGTAAATTAGTTTTTTTGAGGAGTCTGTGACTACTCTTTTTTTTCTTTGAATGAGCCGGTCTTTTGAAACGGAGGTATTTTTCTTAGACAGGTTTTTGGTCTTCGGCCTTGGGTGTTTTTTATTTATGATTTTTTGGTTTACTCCTCGGTTTTGATCTT
>DJMA01000041.1 GCA_002436415.1 Bdellovibrionaceae bacterium UBA6502
CTTCCTGATCCAAAAAGGTCTGAGAAAAACACTTTTGTTTCATACGGCCTCTTTCTCATTTCTTCTTGGCTAAATCTCGTCGTTTTTTCTTTGTTTGCTGGCGCAGGGATAGTGGGCGGCTTTGCCGCCGTTGGCTGTTGAAGTTGCTTCTCTCAGCAAGGTTTCTATCGGGAACTGTCAAAAGTGTTTACAGTGCGGTGTAAGGCTTACGTGTTGCAATTTTAGTGCAGCGGAATGCTGCATGAAAATTAGGGTGGTCAGCTGGATTGAGTTATATTGCTTGTACAGACAAGGAGATGTGACGTGAGTCCAATGACCGATGACTTTAGACAGTATTTGCAGGCAGAGCTTTTGCGGAGAATTGAAAAGAATAGTAGCTATTCTTTAAGGGCCTTTGCTCAATTGCTAGACACGCATTCTGGGAGTCTTTCTCAATATCTTGCTGGTAAGAGAAAGATCAGTAAACAGAAGCTAAAAGCTTGGTGTCACAAATTAGATTTGGATCCGAAGCAGTCGGAATTATTTTGTCAGAAAAATGAAATTTCTAAAAACAGAAAGCGAAGTGAACTTGAGATTAGCATGGATAATTTTGAAGCCATCAGTCAATGGTATCACTTTGCAATATTAGAGTTAATTAAAACTCAGAACTTTAATAGAGATCCAAAGTGGATTGCAAAACGCTTAGGAATTAAAAGTTTAGAGGCGAAATTGGCTCTTGAACGACTTATGCGCTTAGAGCTAGTACGGGAAGATGAGAATGGGAAATTGGTTGTAGGAAACACTAGTTTTTCCACTTTAAATCATGAGTACACTAGCTCAGCCTTAAAGAAGCTGCAAAAACAAATTTTGGAAAAGGCACAACTGGCTTTGGAAGAAACTACTTTTGAACAGCGACTACAAACCACCATTACAGTGGCAGTAGATTCTAAGAAACTTAACTTAATTAAAGAGAAAATTTTGAATTTCCAAGCAGAGCTCAATGAGTATATTGAAGACATGTCAGACTGTGATGAAGTTTATAATATTTCCTTTAGTAGCTATCCCGTAACGAAAGAAAATTTGGAGAGATAAGATGAAAAAAAATATTTTTATAATGATATTACTAACTAGTTTAACTTTTAGCGTTTCATGTACAAAAGAAGAAATTAGATACATACAACCACAAGCCTTTAATGCTGTAGATATTCAGGAGACTGAGGGACCTGTAACGCATGGAGGGGAGGAAGAGCGTACTCGAGCAAGGCTCCTCAAGGCATATTATGAAGGCTATGAATCGGTGGGTGATGAAAACGTGAAGAACCACAGTCTAGCCTATTGGTCAATGCTCAAGCTAGTATACAAGTACCCATCTATTTTACGAATTCCACAGAGTTTAATCCCAGTTTTAGAAAAGCTTTTTGAAGGGGACGCTATTTTTGAGGAGATAGAAAAATCAAAAATCCATGTAAAAGTATTTGCACCTTACAACTTCACAGGAACCCAAGAAGAAAAAGAGAGGGAATTTGGTAGTTGTTTCAGAGAGATTCCAGGCAGAAAAAAGCAAGCCATGCCTTCAACCACAAAAGAGGATCATTTTGCCGAGGTTTGTATCGATGCGAAAATGTCGTCTAAGACTGGACCTACAAATGCAGAAAAAGTTGCTCTATTTTCGGGCCATGAACTTTTACATCATTTTAACTATGGATTTGATGATGAAGATACGGTCATTGCAATGATGCAAGATTTTGTTGCCAGAACATATGATCGTATTGCAGAAGTGGCAGGGTGGAGAGCCTACGATGCTATCTCTAGATCTAATGTTTTACGAGTATCGTCTAATGATCTAATTGAATTTCGTTGGGAAAATTTTAATCATGACATTAATCTTAAGTTATTTGATGAAATAAAAGCATTTTCGGACTACGACAAAAAAACGAAAGATTTGGTTTGTAGCACTGATAAAAGTAAATGTGAGGCAGGATACATAGCTAATAGGCACACTTTTTCACTGTCAGAAGACTTGTTCAATATGGAAATAGATGTCGATTTTAAAGTACCTCTTTTTTATAATTTAGAGACAGGGAGTCTGGGTGGGGCTTTAGACCTAAGCAAAATAAAAAATGACGTATACTTTATTTTCGGGATGTTCATTAAAGAGAGGGATGATCATATGGGAAATTCCTTCTTATTCCAAGGTGATACAGTAGCTATATATAAGAACGGTGTGAAACAGATTAGTTTAGATTACAGAAATGGAAATTACCTAGAGCATGAGACAGATTTGATCTTAGTCATCGAAGACTAGTAGGGTTAGCACTCGGTGAGAAATCATTGAGTGCCGATTTTTTATCTAGTTGTTTTTCATCTCTGAAAATAAAAACAAGCTTTACTTTACTGAGAAGTTAAAGCCATGCTACAAAAATCTTATGCTTAGTTTTTCAAATGTATCTAAATCTTATGGTCCCCAGGTTTTGTTTAAATCTGGTTCTTTTCAAATTAACCCTGGCGAAAAAGTGGGCTTGGTAGGTCCTAATGGAACTGGTAAAACCAGCTTGTTTCGTCTAGTCATCGGTGAAGAAAAGCCTGACGAGGGGCAGATTAGTTTTCCTGATAAAATGCGCTTGGCCTATTTTTCTCAAAATGTAGGGGAGATGAAAGGTTTATCGGCCATTTCTGCGGTTGTAGGTAGTGATAAAAAACTAGCTGGATTAACTAAAGAATTGACCGAATTGCAAAATAAATTGGCCGATTATGAAAGCTTGTCAGAAGATGATATGAACAAAGTCCTAGAAAGAATGGGCGATGTTCAAACTGAATTTGAGCAACTTGGTGGTTATGACATTGAAACTCGTGCGGCAGAAATATTAACAGGACTTGGTATCACGCCAGCTGATCATCATAAAGATGTTGGTGAGTTTAGTGGTGGTTGGAAAATGAGAATCGCTTTGGCGCAAGTTTTGGTTCTACAGCCTGATTTAATCGTGATGGATGAGCCTACTAACTATCTTGATATGGAGACCATACTTTGGCTCGAGGAGTGGTTGCAAAACTTTCCTGGCGCCATTTTTATGACCACTCATGATAAAGACTTTATGAATAATATTGTAAAGAAGGTGGTTGAAATCAACCATGGCCGAATTACCACTTACGGCGGCAATTATGACTTTTACCTGCAAGAAAAAGAAATTCGAAAAGAGCAACTTCTTGCGGAATATAAACGTCAACAAGATAAACTTGCTAAAGAAGAAGAGTTCATTGCTAAGTTTAAAGCCCGAGCATCTCATGCAGCACAAGTGCAATCACGTATTAAAAATCTAGAAAAGATCGACCGTATTGAATTGCCTCAAGAAGAGGTTGTCGCCAAATTTGAATTCACTAAACCCGCTCGTGGTGGTGATGATGTAGTAGGGATTAGCAATTTGTCGAAGAATTGGGGAGATAAGAAAATTTTTGAAAATTTAGACGCGCAAATTCAGCGTTTAGATAAAATTGCAGTAGTGGGTGTAAACGGAGCTGGTAAAAGTACTCTATTAAAAGTAATTACAGGACAAACCGATGCTACTAAAGGGGAAGCTAAAATTGGACCAAGTATTAAGATGGGCTATTTTAGTCAGTATTCATTAGAGGTTCTAAACCCTGAAAATACTGTTTTAGAACAAATTTCCGAGTATTTAAAAGAGGCCAGTTCTGCGTACCTAAGAAACCTCTTGGCCGCCTTTTTATTTAGAGGCGATGATGTTGATAAAAAGGTAAAATATTTAAGCGGTGGAGAAAAAAGTCGATTGATTTTAGCTGCTCTTCTGTCACAAAATAATAACTTCTTAGTATTGGATGAGCCGACCAACCATCTTGATATTCATTCCCGTGAGGTCCTGCTCAATGCCTTAAAAGAATTTGAAGGAACCATCTTATTTGTCAGTCACGATCGTTCCTTCTTGCATGAGCTAGCCGAGAAAGTCTATGAAGTAGATACTGGTGAAATTCGAATTTACCCAGGTAACTATCAGTACTACCTTGATAAAAAAGCCAGTAGTCTACAGTAGAAAGTAATTTTTAGTATTCAAAATACTTCTATGAAACGGCTAAGCTCTGTACGCTATCGCTTGTTTTAAGCTAAGTCCTTTTAGTAAATGTGTGGGCTCGGTGTCGTCAGTCATAAACTTGTAAAAAGAATTTCGTTAAGCAATTTGGCTTAGAAATCAAAGTTGCCTCTGTTGGAGCCTCCCTGTTTGCTCTAAAATAATGACCTTCTGCACTTTTAGGTCAGGTTATGCTTAGACTAAAATTTAAGTGCCCAAAATTGTTAATCACTACATTTGAAATAGTAATTTTGTTTCCAAAACCACGTTTATTTGCATTTGGCGAGCATGATTATTGAATCTAAAAAGCTTTGGATGAGAGTTTTATTGATATTAGTTTTTGGCGGAATGATGTTTCAGGCTTTTGCCTTGCCTTGCGGCTTTTCAGCGAATGCTCATATTGGCAGTGAGTCTCGTTTTTATGAGCAGGCCTATTTGTTGGATAAACCCCTGCGAAATTACGAGCTTGTGTTAAATGAATTGCACAATACTCAAGGGGCAAAAGAAACTCGTACTTTTAAGTCAAGAGGGGATCGAGTTTCGCCCAATGGAGTGTTTCTAATTGAATCCAAAAACTCACTTCTCTATGTAGAGAAAAAAGACCGGGCTCACTCAGAGTGGTTAACTTATGACTTGTTTGGAAAGTTTAAGAGTCGACCAAAAAACTTAAAGATCCCATTTAGTGTATATGACCAAGGAGTTTTTCGGCAAATTTATATTCCCAAAAGTGTAGAATACTTTTCTCTTTTTGGGCTGAATTTAAAATCTAGCACAGAGATCCTATTTCCAAACATAGAAGTTGATAACAAAGTTCGAGATTGGTTGGATGCTTTTTATTATTTGATAGGAAATGCTGATGGCAATTTTATGGATAGAATAAGTGAGCATTTGTATGTCGGAAAAGGCAAGGATGTTTTAATCATTGATCATGCTGACGCCTTTGGTTTTGGAGTAGAAAATTATATCCCTGAAGGTAGAGTTGTGAATGGATTTAATCATTACAGCTCAGAGAAGCCAAACTTTAATGTAAGGTCAAAAGTTTTTCGTGCTTTTGTTCGAGAGCTTCAGTTGGGTTTAGCAAATGAGATTAAGGATTGGTTTTTAGAGAATCAGTTGGTGAAAGATAAGCTTAGTGACCAACAACAAGAGGCTTTTTTAGCGAGACTTGCCTATTTATCAAACTTAAATTTTGAACGATCCAGCTGGTGATAGATGAGAATGTATTTTTAAAAAATGAACAAGGAAACAGATTAAAAGAGAAGATGAATTCCAAATGAGAAGTGAATTGAAAAACCTTAGAAGAATTTCCAGAAGCTTGTGTGATGGTTATTTTTGGACTAAAAAATCTTTGTTACGATAATACTATTTATTTAAAGAGGGCTTTTTGCAGATTTCTAAAATCTTAATTTTATTTTTCTATATACTTTTGGGCTTCAGCCAAGCCATGGCCATGGATTGTGGATGGAGTGCTAAAAACTTTGAAGATAGCTTGCAAGCCTCTTTTTCCGCCCAAAAAGATTATTTGAACGAAAATTTTAAGAACCGCCAAGAGCTCAGGGCTCATCTGTTAAATCCCGGAAAATCAAAACGCATTAAAGACTTTAAAAAAATTGGCGATGTAGTTTCTCCGAATGGTGTGAGCTTGTTTGAGTCTCCACAGTCTTTACTGTATGTTGAAAAAAAGGATGGCGCAGTTAGAGAGTGGTTGAGTTTCGAGATATTCACTCGCTTTAAATCTCGTCCTAAAAAGCTTTATATGCCAGAAGCTGTCTTGACGGAAGACCTAGTGTTTAGACATCTGTATATTCCTGAAACGAAGCCAAAACATTCGTGGAAAAACTATTTTTCATGGGAGCATATTTCTAAATCCGCTGGTTCTTATGGTCACGCTACAAAAGAAATGGTGTATTGGTTAGAGCTTTTTAATTTTTTAATTGGAAATCTCGACATCAAAGATGATCATTTTATTTTGGGGAAAAACCGAGAAGTTTTTTTGATCGATTTTGCATACTCTTTTTGGAGTGTCTTGGATGAAAGCCCTCTTCATTATCAAAAGCGTAGCGAATTTATGATGTCTTATTTTGAGGAGCCTCAAATAGACTTAAAAATCCCAATAGTTAGAAGGTTTGTGCAAGAGCTCCAATCTGGATTGGGAGAAGAAATCCTAAACTGGTTTACCAGCCAAGAATTAGTCTACAAAATGCTTCGTAAAGAAAAGGAAATAGATCCGTTTCTGGAGAGGTTGGATTATTTGATGAACCTATCTTTGGATTAAGTCTAATTATCTATTCAAATTATATGATTGTTGAATATAGCTTGTAGCAGGAATTGGGTGTTTTTAGAGGCGATACTTCTGCGAATATTGTCACTAAGTTAAGTTTGTTCTTGTATCAGGTTGTGATCCAAAGGCAGCTGAGTAGCCTAGTTTAAGCGTAAAACTCAGTATATTTAAGTAGTTAAAATCATTTCGCTAAATCTACCTGAAAATGGCAGAGTGGGCATGGTGTTTGCTTCTATTTTAAATATGCAGATATGGCCATTAAGTTTTTTATTTCTCTTCTTTTTTTCCAGCTTAAGCGCGAATCCGTGCTCTACTTCTGCTTCTGGCCGAGCTTTGTGGAGTGGGCTGAAAAGTGAAAAGGTTTTTCAGAATGGCATTGAAGTAAGTGGAGTTGTTAAGGTTTTAAATAAGCAGGGAATTGCCTATCTTCGTACAAAAGGAGATAGAATTCAGAACCTAAAGAATAAAAAAATCTATGTTTTATCCTTTTCTGGTGCGGGAGCTGTTAGCGCGAGTAGGCCTGAGTCTATGATTGAAAAATTTAAATCCTTTAATGATTTAAATAAATCAGTAGATGGTTCATCGTCTAAAACAGACTTAGTCTTCAAGCGCTATGATGTCTACCGGGATCTACAGGGAAAAATGATTTCGGAAGTTTTTCCTGTTCCCATGGCTGATTACAGTTTTGGTTTGCATTACGAAAATGTAAGAAGCTTAAACGATTACATAAAACTAGTGGATAGTCATGTTCGTGAGGTGAAGAGGCATTTACCCAAAGATGCACTATTGGTTGCAGATGGTAGAAGCTTTGGTGGCTTTATCGCAATGGAATTGGCTCATAGAGGAATTTTTGATGTTGCCTGGACTGAGGGTTTGTTTGTTCCTCGGGAAGATCTAATTCAAGGGAATATGGCTGCTTTGAGAAAGCATGTTGCTGATAATGCCAGGAGTTTTGAAGGGCGGGGGAAATATCGTAACAAAAAGCATCGAGATAGAGAGATTGCTAAACATCTAATGGAAGATCCAAATTACATTGATTGGCAGTGGATGAAGTGGGTAGAAAAAATGGCCTCCCAGGTAAGCTGGTTTTCATCAGAGCTAGGGCTTACATTTGCAGGAAGGGCTCTATTAATGCTTGGCGGGAAAGATTTTGAAGTTTCATTGGCTGGAAGAAATTTAATGGAATCTTGGGGGAGCAGTAATGCCGGTATTGAATATTTTTTCTCTAAGACTGCTGGACATCAAGTCACAAAGACTTCTGGCCTGGATAGTGAAAAGCTAATTGGTGTGGCTAACTTTATTTATGGTCTAGAGTATCTCGATTTTCAGAAAAAATTTAAACAGCAGGAATAGAATAAAATAAATTATTGAGTATTTACGCAATTTGCCCTGGTATTTGAAAGTCTCTTTTAGATTCATAACCTAATGCTCAGCTCCATAGCTTTTCAAAACAGCAATGACTTTGCTAGTGTCTCATCGAAACAGGGGGAGACTATGAAAAGTATATTGATTGCTATTGTAACATTGTTTTCGTTAGGTTCTGCCGCCGATATAATGGTGGTTCAGGAAGAAACAATAAGTGAACAGAGTATGAAGAGCTGTGAAGAAGCTAAAAACAAAATATTGCAAAGACTAGATGACTATGAAGGTGTGACTAAAATTCGAATTCGAAAATGCAACAAAACGGGAGTTCACAATAATTTTAGGTACGATATAAATTTAACTCTTGAAAGAGAAGTGGGTTTATTAGAGGACTAAAATCATTTTTATATTTAGAAATTCGTATCGAATAGTAAGAGGCTTTGTAAGGAGCCTCTTTTTTTGGCTTAAATTGCCTGATAAACAATACTTTGCTTATCAACTTTTTGTATCACAGCCATAATTTTTTTACCGCACCCCATCGAGAAATGAATTTGTTTTCTTCTAGTTTTGGCCTCTAAAGCCCTTATTTTGCTTCTCAGGTCCGAACTAAATTTTAGAACTTTATTAGTTATATATTTGTGCTTGCTGGAGTCACATCCTGCCTCATATAGTGTAAAAACTTCAAAGGCCGCGGCCTTTGACTAGCTGGTCAAGAAGACTGGCAAAAATTTTATCGGGGGATTTCATGACGAAAGCTTTATTAACTGCTTGTATATTCATCTTTGTAAGCCTTCAGGCCAGCGCTAGCCAGAATTCTAGTTTCACCGTAATGACCTATAATGTGGAAAATCTTTTTGATTGGGAGCATGACAAAGGCAAAGAAGATTATACCTATCTTCCAAAGAGCATAAAAAACAAAAGCTCAGAAGTTAAAGAGTACTGTCGCTCTATAAGTAATAAGAACTATCGTAATGAATGTTATAACCTAAGTTGGACACCAACAGTGGTTCGTACAAAAATCAATAATATTGCAGCAATGATCAAAGCTTCTGCGGAACGTGGCCCTGATGTGTTGGTTTTACAGGAAGTAGAAAACATTAAAGTGATTGCAATGTTGTTGCAATGGGAGTTAGCTGATTTTGGCTACCAAACCGTAGAGTTGATTGAAGGTCCAGATCGTCGAGGAATCGATGTTGCTGTGATTTCTAAGTTTCCTAAAATCAAAAAATCAAAACTTCATCTGGTAAAACTTCCAGGAAATAATCCACGTCCCACAAGAGGGATTCTAGAGGTAAGATTGAATGCATTTGGTAAAGACTTAGCTGTGTTTGCCAATCATTGGCCAAGCCAAGGAAACTCGGCAAGCTTTCGCATGGCTGCTGCTGAAACTCTTCATAATGCAACGGTAGCTGCAAATACTCCATACCAAATTGCAACTGGCGACTTCAATACTGTTTCAGGGGAAAACTCTGGTTTATCAAGAATTACTCTTCATTCAGACAATCCATACAAATATTATGACGTTAAAAGCATGGTTAAGACTTATGCTGATAACGCAGTTTATGGAACTCACTGGTATCGAGGGAAGTGGGACTTTTTAGATAAAATGCTACTTTTTGGTGGAGCAATGAATGTGGATGTTAAATTAGTTCCAGAATACCAAAGAGTTGTTAGTCCTGCATTCGCTTTAATCAAATCAGGAAATAACTCTTATCGTCCTAAAAGGTTTTACGCAAAAAATAGGAGTGGATTTTCAGACCACTTGCCTTTAATGGTAGGCTTTAAATTTCAATAAGTTGTTGTTTTTTTTAGCAGCTGAAGCGCGTTGGTCATAGATCAGCGCGTTTTGCTTTTTTAAAATGCATTTTCTGCATTTGCTTAGGTCTTTCCTGCTAAAGGATGCTGTTTTTGCGCCCTTAGTCGAAGCTTTCAACTACTTGAATCTCCTAGGTATTCATAGCAAAATTGTGCGGTGGTAAAAGTATGGAAGCCTACCTGTAATCGCGCATGGAAACTTATTAGCGCGTACCATTGATTATTATTTCCATTTTCTGTTGGAGGAAAGATGTTCGTTTCCACTGCTTATGCGCAGGCCGCCGAAGCCGTAGCCAAGCCAAGTATGATTGAGAGCTTGCTACCTATGCTAGCGATTTTTGTGATTTTTTACTTTCTATTAATTCGTCCTCAGACGAAGAAAGCCAAACAACATCAAGAGATGTTAGATCAAGTAAAGCGTGGTGAGGAAATCATTACAGCTTCTGGGATCGTTGGAAAAATCGATGGCATGAATGATCAATTTGTAACCCTTGAGATTGCCAATGGGGTGAAAATAAAAATGTTAAAACGTCAAATTGCATCGAAGCTGAAGGAGCAGCAATCATGATTAAAAGTTTGCAGAAACGCGCATTACTGATTTTAGTTGTAGTGGCTACTTGTATTTATTCGTTATATCCGAATTTTACAGAGCCTACTGAGGGGGACTCTAAAAAACGCATCAAGTATGGTTTGGACATCAAAGGTGGTTTGCACATTGTTATGGGTGTAGACATTAATGGTGTTGTCGACCAGGCTTCAAAGCGCCTTGCTTCGACTTTAGAGCAGTACTTTAAAGATGAAAAAGTAGGGGTGAGTTCTGTTGATCTTACAAAAGACGAAGATTTAGATCTTCCATTTTTTAGTGTGAATCTTTCTGGCGCAGGAGACCTAGAGAAAGCGGAAAAAGTGATTTCTGACTACTATTCTAATGTTCTTCAAGTGGTTAGCGCTGAGGATTCTAAAATTGAGCTAAAGTATTTAGACTCTTATTTAGAGCTTACAAAAACTAGAACTTTAGAGCAAGCGATTGAAACCATTCGTAACCGTGTGGATGAGTTTGGTGTAGCTGAACCATCTATTACAGCGCAGGGGAGTGATCGTATTTTGATTCAGCTTCCTGGTTTGAAAGATGTTTCACAAGCCAAAGCACTTATTAATAAGGCTGCTTTCTTGGAGTTTCAGTTGGTTGAGCAACAAATTCCACCAGAGCTTCCGACTTGGATTGATGAAGCTGAGAAAGCGGGCGAATATACTTTAGAAAAATTAGACTCATACTCAAAGTATGTGGCTCAATTAAATAGTGACCTGGCTGAGAAACTACCAAAGAACACAAAACTAGTTTTTGGAAAGTTAGACAATGCAGCTACTTTAAAGGCAGGTAAAATCCCTTACCTAGTAAGTGATGATGCTTCTTTAAATGGTGATGACCTTAAAAACGCTAGTGTTGCTTATGATGAGTTTGGTTCTCCAGAAGTGAACTTGAGTTTCAATCCAGTGGGTGCAAAGAAATTTGCAGATATTACTGGTGCCAATGTAAATCGTCAGTTGGCGGTAATATTAGATGGAGTTGTTTACTCGGCGCCAAATATCCAAACAAGAATTGGTGGCGGTAATGCTAGAATTACCTTGGGCCGAGGTGCTGATTACCAAAAAACTTTGGATGAGGCGAAAGTGTTAAGTATGGCTCTTAGAGCTGGTGCTTTACCGGCTCAGCTTGAGCAACTAGAAGAAAGAACTGTTGGACCAACTTTGGGTCATGATTCTATTGAGGCTGGTAAAAATGCAATTTTACTAGGTGGATTGTTGGTTCTTCTGTTTATGTTGTTTTACTACAAAGGTTTTGGTGTGATTGCCAATATTGCACTAGTACTTAACATTCTTTTCATCTTTGGAATGCTAACAGCCTTAGACGCTACTTTAACTTTACCAGGTTTAGCGGGTATCGCGTTAACCATCGGTATGGCGGTTGATGCGAACGTGATCATTTTTGAGCGTATTAAAGAAGAGCTAGCTCGCGGTCAAAACTACCGTAAAGCGGTTGAGGATGGATTTGGCCATGCATTTAGCGCGATCTTTGATGCCAATATCACAACGGGTGTTGTTTGTGTTATCTTGATGTATTTCGGAACAGGTCCTGTTCGTGGTTTTGCAGTAACACTTCTTTGTGGTCTAGTAACAAGTATGTTCACTTCTATTTTTGTAAGTAGAACTATCTGTGACTTTTTGTTTGTAAAACTTCAATGGAAAAAATTGGCAATTTAGGAGAAAGCTCGTGAAAGAAAATAAAACTACAAATTTTGATTTTATTGGTAGCGCCAAGCTTTTCGTGGGAATCTCAGTTGCTTTGGTTGTGATTTCTATTGGTCTACTTGTTAGTAAAGGACTGAACTACGGTATTGATTTTGCCGGTGGTACAGAAATTCAGGTTCGCTTTAGTGAGACTGTAAACACCAACCAAGTTCGTGAAGCTGTGGCAGGTATGGGTTTCAGTAAAGCTCAGGTGCAAAGTTTTGCAGAAGGAAATGAATTCGTTGTTCGTCTTCCAAGTGCTGAAGGTAAAAGTGAAAAGGAAATCAACAAAGAGAACAATGCGACCATTCAAAAAGCTCGTGAGGGTTTAAGTACTCAGTTTTCTGGTGCTGAAATTCGTCGAGTAGACAGTGTGGGTCCACAAATTGGTTCTGAGTTAAAGAAGAATGGTGTTCTAGCTGTTCTATATGCTCTTTTACTAATTCTAATTTATGTTGGACTTCGTTTTGACTACGAATTTGCTCCTGGAGCCGTGGTATGTTTGTTTCATGATGCTATCATTACCCTAGGAATATTTTCTTTGTTGGGTAAAGAAGTAAACGTACAAACTCTAGCGGCGATTTTGACAATCATTGGTTACTCACTAAATGATACTATCGTTAACTATGACCGTATTCGTGAGAATATCACAAACAAGATTTCTAAGAACTTGAAAGAAGTGATTAATATTTCAATCAATGAAACTTTAAGTCGTACAATCTGGACATCTTTAACTACCATGCTTGCTGTTGTTGCTTTGTATTTTGTAGGTAAGGGTGTGATTGCAGATTTCGCATTTACTTTAGGAATCGGTGTTATCGTTGGTACTTACTCTTCCATTTATGTGGCTTCACCAATTGTATTAGCACTTAGTAAGAAAAAGGCATAATTATGCAAACAGACTCAGGTAGGAAACAGCCGGACTTTGCAAGGCCGGAAGGTATTCCTCCCTTAGTATGGAGATGGATGGAGGCTCGAGGCCTCCATTGTCCGTTAGAGAGGGATAAAATATTAAAAAGCTCTCTGCGGGATATGCGTGACCCATCTTCTCTGAGGGATTTAGACAAAGCAGTAGAGAGATTAATTACAGCTTTCAGAAATCAAGAAAAGATTTGTGTCTATGGCGATTTTGATTTGGATGGAAGTTCAGGCCTTGCTTTGGCTGTGGATGCCTTAGAGAAAATGGGTTTTGAAAAAGTAGTCTTCTACCAACCCAAAAGACTTTCAGAAGGTTATGGACTCCATAATCATGCCATTGAAAAGTTTAAAGAAGATTCTGTAAATTTGATTTTAACGGTGGATGTTGGAATTACGGCCATCGAAGAGGTTGAATTTGCAAATTCATTAGGGATTGATGTAATCATCACTGACCATCACTTACCTCGAGAGAATTTACCTTCGGCAATAGCTGTGGTTAATCCAAACGCAGGTAATTGTGATAGTGGTTTAGGGCATTTGTGTGGTGCTGGTGTAGCTTATTATTTAATGCTTGGCCTTCGAAGAGCAATGAAAGATGCGAATTTAGGGAAAGACTTTAATCCCAAAGATCTCTTAGATCTTTTTATCATCGGCACTCTAACGGATATGGTTCCTGTTATCGAAGAAAATAGAACCCTCTGTAAGCATGGATTGATTGAGTTTGAAAACACCTCTAGACCAGGACTTCGCTCTTTGATCAAGGCTTTAGGTTATGAGGGAAAAAGTCTGAGTGCTCAGGACCTTGCTATTGGAATTGCTCCAAAGTTAAATGCCTTGAGTAGGCTGGAGATGGGCTTAATGCCAGTGGATGTTCTCATGTCCAAAACGGAAGAGGACGCTGAATCTAATATTAAGCAGGTACTGCATCTAAATTCATTGAGAAAGAAACTGCAGCAAGAGGCTGAAGAAGACGCAGCAAAGCAATTTGAATCCATGGAGGATAAAAGTTTCGCATTTGTTTGGTCTCCTAATTATCACAAAGGGGTTGTGGGTCTTGCGGCTACAAAGTTGGCTCAAAATTATGGAGTTTGCTCTTTTGTCGGTACTTGTGATGTGGATGGAAAGATCACAGGAAGTGCCAGGGTGCCTGATGATGTAAACATTAGTTTGCCTGAGGCTCTAGAGGCTTGTAGTGAATTTTTGTTGTCTTACGGTGGACATGCGCAAGCAGCAGGTTTTAGTTTAAAGAAAGAAAATGAAAATAAGTTTCGTGAGGCATTAGGAGAGTTTATTCGTTCTAGTCTAAAAGAAGATAGTAAGGACGAAATAGAAATGCCAATGAATGATAATTTTGATTGTGAGGCTAAGCTTTCAGAAGTGAATCCAGGATTGATGAAATGGCTAGAGGCACTTGGACCTTTTGGCCAAAATTATCCAGTTCCTGTGTTTAAGTTTTCAAATGTACAAGTTCGTGATAAAAAAGAACTTAGAGGTGGGCACATAAAGCTTCGAGTGGTTGATCCAGCAGACCCATCTAGTACTTTTGATGCTTTAATGTTCTCTCCCAGTAGGCGACAAAAGCAGGTCGACTTTAATATGCAAGTGGATTTGTACGCTGAAGTGCAATGGAATTATTTCGCCGGTCGAAAAAGCATCCAATACTTAGTCAGAGAAATCAAATTCAACTAAATGGGATGAAAATGAAAGTAAAAAAGAAATTAGAAGGCATTGAGAAGAAAATCAAAAAGCAGGCTGAGAAAGTTCAGAAATTAGGTGAGGACTTGGCTAAGTCCGCCTCGGAGAAAGCGGAAGAACAAGTTGGCAAAATGTACCGACTTATCAATGATGCTTTAGATGAGATTAAAGAGGAAATTCAAGAGATCATTGATCAAATTGAACGCTTAAAAAATGAAGGCGAAAAACTTTCGGAAGAAGCTAAGAACTTTTTAAAGAAATTAAAAAAGCAAGTTGCTGATCTAGAAAAAGAGCTAAAAAACTTTAGTAAAATCAAAGAGCAGTTGGAAAAGAACTTCAAAAATCTTTTTGATTCTATGATGTTACATAACAATTTAAGTGAGATGGCAAAAAACTTAGCTGAAGGTGTGATCCACAGACTGCAAAACCTTCGTCACTCTGACGAAAAGCCAAAGAAAAAAGAAAAAGCAAAAAGGCCGAAGAAAAAATCAAATGATTCTGCTGCTAAGTCTTCAAGAGTGAGTAGTTCGGTTGAAAGCACCAAGAAAGATCTAGAGAACAAGCAAAAACAGATCATTGAACATATTGAAGAGGCAAAAGCCTTTCTTGAAGACTTAGAAGACCGTGTTGCAAAGACAAATTCTTCACAATCCTCTGGAAAAGCTAGTAAGAAAACAACTAAAAAACAGGCTTCAGTAGCTACAAAAAAAGCGGCAAAGAAAAAAAGAACTAGCAAGTCATCTAGTGCTAAGAAGAAAGCTAGCAAAAAAGTTGTGAAAAAGTCTCCAGCAAAAAAAGCTAGTAAAAAAATCGCTAAAAAAACCACTAAAAAGGCTGCGGCCAAAAAGACGACGAAGAAGAGTTAAAAATGTCAAAAGCAGTTGTACTTCTATCATCAGGACTGGATTCCACGGTTAACCTTTATGAGGCACACCAAGACGTGGGTGTTGCGCTCGCTTTGTTTATTAATTATGGCCAAAGAGCGGCATTAAGAGAAGAGCAGATGGCTAAGGCTAGTTGTGAACACCTAGGGATTGAGTTTCGAAGTCTGGATTTAAAGTTTATCGCAGACTTTGGTGGAAGTAGCCTAACGGATAGTCAAAAAAAATTAGCAACCAATGTTGAGATTGACGATTTAGAGGCTAGTAAAATTTCGGCTAAAAATGTTTGGGTTCCAAATCGTAATGGGATCCTTTTAAACGTAGCGGCCGGATTTGCAGAAGCTCTTGGAGCAGATTTTGTGATTCCTGGATTTAATAAAGAAGAGGCTGCTACTTTTCCAGATAATTCCCAAGACTTTTTAGATGCCATGAGTGAGTCCTTAGGTTTTAGTACCGCCAATCAAGTAAAAGCAAAGTGTTATACAACGGGGCTTTTAAAACCACAGATATATAGACGAGCCTTGGACTTGAATGTAAAAACACAGTTTATATGGCCTTGTTATGAAAGTGGTGAAGAGCACTGTAAGCAGTGTGAGTCTTGTCAAAGATTTTACCGAGCAAAAGCGGAGGCTTAATTGAAAGCTCAGTTTATTGAAAAGCAGTTTATTTATGATGGTTCGCAATTGAGTCCACTTTATTCCTTTAAGAGTCATGGAATTGAAGGGGAGAGTGTGGTTTCCTGGATTGGACCTTGCGCTGTTGCCAATGAAAATATGAAAGACGGTGAAGATCTTTTTGCAGGGGAAAGCATTGAAGGTGATTTGATGCTTCATTTTATCACCGAAATTTTTGAGCAAAATTTGATGACCATGGTAAGTTTGCAAAGATTAGGCTCTGCCATTGCGAAAGACTTGTTAGAGAGTATGAGTGCTAAGAAAGTTCTTCGAAAAGGGGATGATCTCTATTTTGAAGATGGAAAATTAAGTATTTCAATTGCCAGTCGTGATGCGGTTTCAAGTATGATCCATTTTGCAATTAATGTTTCTAACGATGGAACACCTGTTAAAACGGCTTGTCTAAAAGATTTGGAAATTGACCCCATTGAGTTTGGTAAGAAATTTTTGTCAGTGTATCAAGAAGAATACACTGACATTGTACGCGCTACGAAAAAAGTATTTAGTCTTTAAAAATCATTCTCACTAATTTTATGAATTACGCTTTTTTGATAAGCTTTTAAGTCATAAAACCCATAACTCTTTTTTCGATAGATGTTTAATGTCTCTTCGCTAATACTTGCTAGCAACATATGGTAGCTAGCTTGAGGGATAATCATTCCCTCTTTTTGAATTGCTTCGATGTACTGCTCTGCCACAGCCTTGGCAAATAACTCGGGTGTTAAATCCGATAGATCTTCCATGAGAATACAGTGATCAAAAATATCAAATAATAGATTAAAATTACTTTTCATTTTCCTGCCTCTGATTCTCCTTAAGAAATTTATCGACCGCTTTTCGTAAAGTTTAAGTTAATTAACCAAAAGTTCTTTAATACTAGGCTTTTATTCCGCTGGTTTTTGGTCTGGGGTGTATTTTGCTTTTACATTTATTTTTAAATTTCTTGGTTTTTGGTTGGGGTTTGAATCATTTTGATTCTTAGTTTATTTGCTTACTCCTTGGCTTTGATTTTTGAAAGAGCTGGGCTTTTGAGGTGGAAGTGATTTTCTTAAATGGGGTTTTGGCCTTCGGCTTTGGGGGCTTTGTGGTTGTTTGGGGGATGGTTTTAACTCCTCGGTTTAGAGCTTCGAATGAACCGGCCTCCTGAAACAAAAGTATTTTTCTCAGACACGTTTCCGGTCAGGCGCCTGCGGCTTGGTGTATACCGAACACATGGGTTACACAATTTTCCGATCACATAGGTTGCACTTTTTTTGTATAACGGCCTCTTTCTCATTTCTTCTTGGCTAAATCTCGTCGTTTTTTCTTTGTTTGCTGGCGCAGGGATAGTGGGCGGCTTTGCCGCCGTTGGTTGGTTGAGAGCTTTGCTCTCAAAGGTGTTTTTGTTTTTTTTAGGGGATTAGTTTGTATTTTTTTAGGTAGTTTAGGCTTTGTTTGTTTCTTTTTTCTGAGGCTGTTTGGAAGTCTTTGTGTTCGGTGTAGTAGGCGAAGTAGGTGTTTTTGTTGGTAGAGGATTCTACGAAGCCGACTAACCAAGCTCCTTTAAGGCCGTTTCCTTGGTCACAACTTCCAGTTTTGGCGTAGATTGTCTGCTTATTTAATTTTTTCCAAACTAAGATCTCTTTTAAGATATTTATGTTTTTGGGTGAAAAATTGAATTCATTGGCAAATAGTTTTTTTAGAAATTGAATTTGTTCCTCCGGACTAATTCGAAGGCTGGCGCCTAGCCAAAATTGATCAATGGGGCTTGTTAGGTCTTTGTTTCCATAATTGCTTTGCTCGATAAAACTCTGCATGGTTTTTTTGCCAATTTGCCGGGCTACTTCTTGGTAATACCAAACTACCGAATTTTTAATGGCTGTATCCAGGCTATGATCTTTAGACCAAACAGCAGGCCACCAATTTTTTGGTGGATTCTTCTTTGAGTCATATTTTAGTTTAAAGCTTTTGTTTTTTATAAAACCATGCTCTAGGCCAAATACTGTATTGGGAATTTTAAAGGTGGAGCAAGGGGAGTGACGAATTTGTTTTTCTTTTAAGTTCATTCCCTTTACTGTTTTTTCGCTATCCATTGAATATAAAAATATCTCGCTTGCGAATAAAAAATTTAGAGGGCTTATGACTACACAAAATAGAGATAGAAGGTTACGAATTGTTTTTAATGATTTTTTCTTTTGCATCTTAGGCTCAAGCTAGCAGATCAATGCTGAAATTCAATCGTTTTTGGCTTTTACCACAGTACTTGAAATATCTGCCTAAGCCAGTGTTTTGAGCTTTTTAATTTTAAGCAGGAAACCTTTGTTTTATGGTGGCTTTCTATGAGTATTATATCATGACAAAGATCCTCTAGTTGTTTAGAATTGTGAAATATGAAACTTAGTCCATGGTCTTTACGAGAATTAGAAAAAGAAAAATCTAAGCTAGATTTTTTGGTGGGTGCTAGATTACAGCGAATCCAGTTTCATCCGAAAAAAGTCTTGTTTCTCGAGTTTTATAAAAATGCCAGCCATTCTTTGTTTCTTGATTTAAGGCAGCCTAATTTTTTTCTAGGTTTTTGTAAAAATAAGGCCTTTCCTAAGAAGCCAAGAAAAGATTTACCGATGGTTTTGTTTCTAAAGTCAAATTTCGACGGTAGAAGTCTGAAGAAAGTAGTTTTGTCCTCAGAATACGGTCGTGTACTTAGGCTTTATTTCGATGATACCGATTACCTTGAGTTTAGACTGTATCCTAAAGACTTAAATGTCCTTGCCGTGGCAAATGCCAAAAAGCTTTTCTTAAAAAAGCCAAGAGAGCTTGAAAAAATCGATGACACTTATATTCCTGAAGAATTTAGAGACTTAGAGCTAGCATCGGATTTGTGGTGGTCTAATTTCTTCGAAGCAGGAAAATCGTCTGCGAAAGTGATGGAAGCAGAGAGTGATGAAAAGTTAATAGCAAAACAACTCAAAAAGAAAAGTAAAGAGCTTGGCGTCTTAAGAGATCAAATTGAAAAGGCCGACGCCGAGGCTTGGAGAGTTTTAGGTAATAGCATTTTTTCTGAGCAAAAAGCTATAGAGCCTGATTCCTTAGATAAAAGTTTTTCTAAACTACCACGGGCTTCCTGGGTTGAGCAGGGGGAGTTTTGCTTTTCGGAAGCTAGAAAGATAGAGTCTCGATTAGAGGGCATGAAAGATCGACTGGAAAGTTTAATAGGAGAAATTAATCAACTTAAATCTGGTGATTTACCTAAGAATCAAAAAGCTTTCTCTTCTAAGCAAAAAGATCTGCAAAAGGCTACAGGTGCTAAGACCAAGAGTAAAAATATCGCAAGTGATTTAAGGCTTCACATTGGAAAGTCAGCCAAGGAGAACCTCTTGTTGCTGCGGAAAGCGAAGGCTTGGTATTTATGGATGCACTTAAAAGATGTTCCTGGTTCTCACTTGATACTTGAAAAGCCAAAAAATCGAGAATTGAGTGACAAAGAAATCCGCAGTGCTGCTCTTGAGTTAATGCGAGCTAATAAGATTGAAGCAGGGGAAAAGGCCGTGGTTCAATTTGCAGAGTGTCGATACATTCGCCCCATAAAAGGGGATAAATTAGGCAGAGTCACGGTTTCTCAAGAACGCACGTTATTAGTGCAAAGCGATAAATAATTCTCTGGGCGTTTGACTCCTAAAGCTCATCCTTACTAACATATTTGTATGGTTCGCTTTTCAGAGATTTCGAAAATCTATGGTGAAATCAAAGCATTAGACGAAGTGAGCTTTGAAATCCCTAAAAATACAATCGTCGGCTTAGTTGGTCCCAATGGAGCTGGTAAGTCCACTTGCATGAAAATTATGGCGGGTGCCATGGCAGCAACTAGTGGGGAGCTCTTCATTGATGATCAAAAAATAGAGTCCTATTCTCCCGATGCTTGGAAAAAGCAAGTAGGCTTTCTTCCAGAGAGGCCGCCTGTCTACGAAGAACTAAGTGTTGTAGAGAACCTTTCTTTTTGGGCCGATGTTTTTTCGATCAAAAATAAGAAACAAAAAATCTCTAATTTGATCGATAAAACTGGCTTGTCTTCTGTAGTGAGAAAGCCTGGTGGAAGCTTATCAAAAGGCTATCGTCAGAGACTAGGGATTGCCAAAGCCTTAATTTCAGAGCCTGAGTTGCTAATATTAGATGAACCTTTATCAGGTTTAGATCCAATGCAATTGGACGAAATAAGAAAATTAATTCGTGATTTAGGTAAAGAACATTCCGTTTTATTTTCTAGTCATCAACTTCATGAGTTAGAGCAGGTTTGTGATTATTATGTGTTTTTAAACGAAGGCAAGCTAGTTTCCAGTGGAACTAGTGAACAGATTAAAAATCAATCCGAAGAACCTTGGCTTTGTGTGGAGTTTTTCAATGAAATAGCTCAGTACCCTGATTTTGGCAAGCCTACTAGAAACCTTAAAAAAGATTCTTTTGAGATCCAAATCCAAGAAGAGGCAGGCGCTAGTGAACAAATTTTGAATTGGTCACGTAAACAAAACTTAAGCATAAAAAAAATGATTTGGCAGAAACCAGATCTGGAGCAGATTTTTAGAGATTTAAACTCAAATAGGTAGACCAATGAATTTAGCAATTTTAAAAAAAGATTTAAAATTAAGTCTCTTCAGGCCAAGCCTGTTGTTTTTGTTCTCCTTGGTTAGTCTTTATTTAGGGGTTCAGTATTTCTATCAGTTAGGATTGTTTTCACAAATGGTGCAAAAGTCCTATTCTTTTGGTGGAACCTCACTACTCGAAAATTTGTGGGCTCCGTATTTTGGGCAAATCAATATGATTTTATTGTTTGTCAGTCCCTTTGTGGTGTCGAAAGCTTTTGGGGAAGAGCAAAGACAGGATGCCATGTTGTCTTTATTGGCTAGTCCTTTAAGTTCTTGGCAAATTGTTTTACAAAAGTTTCTCGGTGGATGGATTCAACTACTACTATTATGTAGTTTGGTCTTTTTATTTCCAGTTTTTAGTTTGGTGATGTTTAAAGCCCCTTATTTGCCTGAGCTTTTTAGTGGTTATCTTGCCTTGATTTTGTTGAGTGCTTTTTATACTGCGATTGCTTTGTTTGCGGGGAGTTTGTTTAAAAGCTTTTTGATGTCAGGTATTTTTTCTGTTTTATTAAACATCATGACCTGGTCCATCGGAATATTTTTTCGCGATTTGATTCAATTTGAACGCTTTGATTGGGTTGAAAGTCTGTGGATTGGTAAGCATTTGACCAACTTATTCGTAGCAAACATATCTTTGAACTCTATTTACTTTTTCATTGCCGGAGTGTTTTTCTTTTTATTTTTATCTTATCAAATGATTGAACAAGTGGAGAGAGGATGAATTTAAAAGCACAAGTGTTTTGGTTTCTTTCGGTAATTAGTTTGATCCTCTTGTTGGGTGGTCGAATCTTAATTGGTGAATGGCTCGATTACTTTTGGTTTGCCTTTGCTGGTTTTTTTGTTTTTATTGCCGCTGCTGTGGCTTCAGATTTTGCGGCCATTAGAAATTACTTTAGTAGTTTTCGAACTAGGCTAGTATTGAAAATTTTAATTCGAGCATCGGTTTTATTGTTTGTTTTGTTGGGCATTGGTTCTTTTTTGTTTCCTTACAAGCTTGCTATTGATTTAACCCAAAGCCAAATAAACCGCTTGGACCCAGCCAGTGTTGATGTTTTAAAATCCATCAATAAACAAACCAAGATCCAAGCTTTTTTTGCAAAGAAAAAGGCAGAGACTTTGCTAGAGAACTTTAGACGCTTTGCTGATTTAGTGGAATCTGAAAACGAGCTTGTATCCATCGAAGTTCTTGATGCAGCTCAAAATCCAGATCTCACAGAAAAGTACGGTATTAAAAGCTTACCTAGTTTTGTGGTATCCTCTGGTGAAAAGTATTTTGTTTTAAATAATTGGCAGGAAGATAAAATCATCAATAGTTTGCTTCGGGTTAACAAAGACATGGAAACTCGGGTTTGTTTTTTGAATGGTTATGGAGCAATTCCTTTACAAGCCGAAGGCAACTATCAGTTGAGCAATTTGCGCGAACAAATGCAGCAGATTGGATATGAAGCTTTGGCGATAGATGCGATAGATTTTTTAAAACAAGCGGATCAATGTGATTCTTTAATTCTTGCTGGCCTAAAAGAAACTCCACCGTATTCAGTCTTAACGGCGATGGAAAGGTTTTTGAAAAACCAAAAGTCAGTAATCGTTTTACAAGACCCTGGTAAGGCCTACGGTTTATCTGCTTTTTATAAAAAGTTTGGAATTGAGTTTTTTAATGACTATATATTAGATGTTGAAGCACAAAATGCTGGTTTCCATGCTGCGACACCTTTGATTTCAAACTGGAATCCAGAGTCAGCAATGACAAAATCTTTAGGTAAAACAGTTGCGGTGTTTTCAGTGGCAAGTCGCTTGGGAGTGATTGATAGCGCCGAAGAATCTTACAATACAAAAATTTTAGCAGAATCCTCTTCGGGTAGTTTTTCTAAGCCCGAGTTAAAAGAGAAGATTGAGTTTTTTCCTGGAAAAGATCCAGAGGGACCTTTTGCGGTGGCAGTTCTTAGTGAAAATGAAAAGTCCAAACTTCTTGTTGTGGGGGATTCAGATTTTTTAACTGATGAGTATTATCAATTTAAAGGAAATATGGCTTTTGCTAATAATATGATTAGCTATATGATTAGTTCAAAGGGAGAAATTTCGGTTCCGCCTAAAAACTTTTATCGTGAGCTTTTTATTTTAACACCAAATCAGGCCAAGTATTATTTGATGTTAGGTGTAATTCCTATGCCATTTTTATTGCTGGGACTTTCTATTTGGCTTTGGTTTAAGAGGGCTAGGTTTCAATGAAGCGTAAAGTTGATATTATTTTATTGATAACCGCCTGTATTGTCGGGGCTTTGTTTTTTTTAAAGAAACCAAAATCTTCTCCCAAAAATGAAGCTGCCACTTTGGGCTTATTTGAGGAAGGCTTTTTAGAAAGCTTGCAAAAAATTAGCTTTAAAGGGGAGTTTGCCAATTATGCAGTTTTAGAAAAAGTAGATTCCGCAAATTGGCTTTGGCGAACGGATAATTCTAAATTAAAGCGAGAAGCTAGTTTAGGTGCTTTTTTGGAGCAGCTGCAAAATGTAAGTTTGGCTGGCTCTGTTGACCCAGATCGAGTACCGAAAAATTATTTCAGCGAAAACTATTTTTGGGAGTTCGTAAACAAAGATAGAAGACTACGTTTTTATCCGTCGCAAAAAAAGAACCTTAATGGTGATTTGTATTTGAAGAAAAAGGAAGGGAACAAGCTTGATATTTATTTGTTGGACTCTTCCTATGAAAAAGTTTTTTCTCCTCGATTGATTCGATTTGTTAAGGACATTAATCTTTTTAGTAAGCCAGATGCTGATATTGTATCTATTTCTACCAGTTTTCCTATTCGTTTTGAAAGACAAACTGATTCTTGGCAGCTAAGTTTCGATGGAAATCGATTAAAAGTTGGGGATAGTGTTATTCAACAGATTTTTCGGAAGCTTGAAGCCAAAGAATTATACCCAATCGAAAATCTTAGCACCGAGAACAAGCTTCGGTTTTCTTTGCCACAAGACAATTTACCCAAAGATTTTTGGGACTTTGAGTACTCGGATGGAACTAAAAAGCGTTTTTTGATAGCGACTCAAGATGGAAAGCTTAGTTTTATGTATGATTTAGAGAAACAAGTGATTTTCAGAGGCTTTCAATCAGAGGACCAGTTTTTTCTTGCAAAGCCTGGTGCTCTATTGCAGATGCGAGAATATAATCTTGTTGAGCTAAAAGAAATCGACAGAATCCAATGTGAGATTGGGGATAAGAAGATTAATTATGAATACTCTGACGGCTTTTTTCGTGGTGAAAACAATAGCTTTAAAATCTTAGATATAAGCCAAAATCTCTATAACCTGGTCGGTGACGAAATAAGTTTTGAAAGTCTTTATCGAAGCTTATTGGGGATTCGCTTTTACTCCAAATCTAAGTTACAATATGAATTTAAAATCGGTAAAAGAGGGGAAGACCTTGTCTTGCATCGTACCGACAAAGAATATATTTATCTCCTAGGAGAGATTTCAAAAGTTGCCATTAGAAACCTGCAAAACATCTGTGAGGCCCCGAATGAATAAAATCAAGAGCTTTAGTCCTACTCGAATTGATCTAGCTGGAGGAACTTTAGATCTTTGGCCTTTATATAATTTTGTTGAAAAGACGCCGGTAACGCTCAATGTGGCTATCGATATTTTTACCTTCGCAGAAATCATTGAAAGAGAAGACACTAAAGTTTTATTAAAATCTGAAGATATGAATTTTGAAAAACTTTATGAAAACTTTCAAGACTGTGTTGAGGATAGCAGTCCTGAGTTAAAGTTGTTGAGATGCATATGTAGAGAGTTTCCAACGCAAAAGGGATTTGAACTGTATACCAAATCAGAGTCACCGGTTGGTGCAGGTCTTGGTGGTTCTTCCAGTTTGTGCATAAGCATAATCAAAGCCTTTTTGAGTTGGCAAAATTTAAAGATGGATGTGCATGAAATTGTCCGTCTGGCACATAATATTGAATCCCGCGTATTAAATACTCCAACAGGGACACAAGATTATTACCCACCATTAGAGTCTGGAATTTTGGCTTTAGAGTATTCGAGCAGAGGAATTGCTCTTGAAAATTTGGATTTGGATATCAATGAGTTTAACGAAAAATCAATTGTGGTCTACACTGGAAAGCCTCATATGTCTGGTTTAAACAACTGGGAAGTGGTTAAGAAAGCAGTGGCAAAGGACGCACAAACTTTGTCTGCATTAAATGAGTTGAATGAAATTTCAAATTCTCTTCTAAATAGTTTTCGAAACAATGCATTTTCTGATTTAAAAGAGCATTTTCAACGAGAATTTATTGCGAGAAACCGTTTGAGTGAAGTTTTTAGTAGTCCTCAAATTCGAGAGCTTCATGCGATGGTTGAAAGTGAGTTTTCAGGAGCTTTAAAGATTTGTGGAGCCGGTGGAGGAGGTTGTGTTCTTTTATGGATTGAAAAAGACCAAAGAGCATCGGTCATCGACCGAGTGAAAGAGATGGGCTTTGAAGTCTTAGACAATAAGGCGTTCTTGTATGGCTAAACAAAGTCTTGGAAAAAGCAAAACGAGTTATCAAAGTTTTGTAGGTATTGCTCTCAGTGGTGCTAAAAACGATAGAACTACATTTTGTGAATTACAATATTTCCCTAAATACGATCAAATTGCTTTGAGTAGCGTAGTTGAGGGAATTGGTCCGTCTAAGTCAAAGCTAGGTGATAGTATTTTGGTGGAAAAAATAAATGATTTGAAGTCGGTTAAAAAACTGGCTGTGAATTCTAGCATTCAATTGCCGCCTTGTTTTCGCTGTCGTCTATCCTGCCCGGGCATAGAGTCTTGTCGAGTAGAAGAAGTGAAATGGTTGCATGCTGAATTTCAAAAAGAAGCAAAGAAGAATAAAAAAGCTAAGATGCCATTGCCATATACCGATCGACCGGTAGAGTACTATATCAATACTCATTTCGAAAAAAACATCGAAACTCAATACAGTCTAAGCGCTAATGCAGCTCCCTTGACTGCGAGAAGCTTTTTTCTCAATAAACATTTTAAAGAAAAATTGATCGAAGTTTTGCCATCACTAAGTGTCTGGCGAATTGGTAATTACTTAAAAGTACAAAAGTCCTATTTGAAATACTATAAAAACTCTGAAGACTGTGAAGTGATTCGCTTGTTCTTTTTGGACCAAGTTAAAGAAAAAATCCCTTTGTTTTTATACAACCAAGATAAGCAGAAGTTAGTTTCTAATCCTCAAGCCTTTGATGCTTTTATTTGTGCTTTAACAGCTTTTTATGAGCACAAAAGAATGACAGAGGATAAGCCTAAAAATTTTCCTAAGAAAGCCTCTTGGGTGGCAATTCCTAAAGAGGATTTGTCTAAAGCATTTCAAAAATAGGCAAGACTTCTGTCTCTAATCGAAAGACTTCATCGATCAGCGGAGCGTAAGCTTTGTCTTTCGCTTGAGCTTCAATCAAGTTTTCGCGCAGACTGCCTCTAACGCAAAGAGCCTCGAAGTTTGCTCCGAAGCTAAGAAAAATTTTGATGCCTTCAAAAACTTGTTCTTTGGTGAAGAAGTAGGGCATTTCAATATGTCGTTGTAGACTCACTAAGGTGTAGTAGCAAAATATACTGGTGCTTTTGTAGAGAGGAAAGTTAAGATCAACTTTTGCCTTTCTGTACCAAGGCATGATTTTAGGATCGTTCACAGAAAGAGACATGGATAAAATTTTGTGCTCTCTTTCAATGTCTAGGCTATACTTTCGCAAAAGAAATTGAAACAACTCACTAAAACGATAGCCCATTTCCTCAGGGTTTTTTGCGTATTGAATGTTGAATTGGTAATAATCCAGACTTGCAATGATCAGGTCGAAACCTTTTTCTTTGTCGCTCAGCAATTGAATCAAATTGTTGATATTGTAAGCGCTAACATCTTCGACTCTTAGGCGAAAGGTCATTCCAGATAAAAGAAGGTGATCTTTCATGTCGTGAAATTCAGGTAAAATATCTACCCCAAGCTTTTCTGCTTGATACAACAAGAAGTTAAAGCGCGAGAAATAATCTTCATCACCAGCTCCAACAGCCAGATTGTAATACCTTGGAATCAACTCTTTGTAGATGGAGTTAGGTAATTCACCTTGGATGTCTGGGTTGGATTGGAATAATGCTCGATGGTATTCTTTGAAGTATTGGCCGATTTCAAAATCTTTACTTTTGTTTAGACTTTCTTTGTTTTTGTTTACAACTTTTATGAAGTGCTTAATCACATTGTCGAGAGGAGCCTTTGATCCGTCCGGTAAATTTATTTCGGATATCAGAGAGATGTCTGCCGAAGCAAATACTGGAAACAGTAATAAAATTGATAAGATAAGGCCCCTTTTCATATTGGATTTTGTAACAAGGGGATGGCTTCTTTGCAAAATTTAGCAGTGCATTATAATCAAATAATCACAAACTGATCACTACAATTGCTAAGAATCCAAGCAACATCATAATTTTATCAAAGCGATTGCTTTCTTTTTCTTCGTCTCGGTCCTTTTGTTTCATTTCAACGGGCAGTTCTGGAGAGAAGCTCTTGCTTGCCAGTTTGTCTAAAAAAAGAAAGTTTTTATCGGATTGGTTCATGAGGTTTGAGCTTCCTTTGAAGAATGCGAGGTTTCCTTCTGTTTTCACCCAAATTAATTGATCAAACTCCACCGAACGGTGACTGTTTTGAAAAAGCTCTCCTGTATTGGTTCTACGAATTCTTATGAGCTTCGCCTCATCGAGTAAATCCTGGCTAAGGTGTTTTGAAATTCGAAAACTGTACAAACCAGCCTCCGTACTTGGTGAACCAATGCCGTGAAAGATTAACTTTTTTAACCAGTTTTTTGCCAACTTATTTGCCAAGCCAATCAGTTGTTTTTCTTTTGGTAAATTATTAAGGTACTTCTCTCGTAGTTCTATTAGAGAATAGCCATCTTCAGCACTGTAACTGCGAAGAACCAAAAACTTTTCTTCTAGGCTTAGGCTAATTAAAATGTCTGCTTGTAAATGTTCTCCTAGAAAAATGCTTTCTTTGACGCTCAAGTTGCTTCTGGCTTGGTAAGTGTCTTTCATTTGCAAGAATTGTTTTGAGGCCACTAAGAAACGACCATCTTCAGTGATGGTTTTTCGAAACTCCCACCAAACATTTGCTTTTAAACCAGGCTCTAATCCTTCGGCTAGAACTGGAAAAACGGCAAGCTTATTTGGCACACTTAGCCATTGAATTTGATCTGCTTTCAGTAGATGTGTGTAGCCTAGGAGTAAAATGCTGAAAATGACAATCTTCATTCTTAAAGTATAGGGGCAAAATCATTTTCTTCAAGCAATTCTCCAAGTGAGATTTTTAAGATTTGATATAGAGCTTATCAGCTCAGGATCTAGACTTTTTAGAAAAGCGATAAAACTAGAGAATAAAACTTAAAAAACTTTCTTCTTTATATCATAATGAAGACATGGCGGATTGGACCCAAAGGTGTAAAATTTCAGGCGATGTGGTGTTTTTTGAGTATGTAACTTCCGAGTTAGCTCAAAATGCAGATCGTGTTTTCGTTTGGGATCTCGATAAAACCTATTTGGACACCCATTTTGAGAGCGTCAGAGGTTTGTATCGAACCATCATGGAGAAGGCTTTTCAGAAAAAAAATGTTCCAGGTACGGGGAGTCTAGTTCGTGCCATTACTACGGCTAAAGATGATAAGGCTTTTCCAATTTACTTTATCACAGCATCGCCACCACAATTGGAAGAAAAAATTCGTGAAAAGCTAATGCTGGATAAAATTAGACCTTACGGAATCTTTTTTAAAGACAATTTAAAAAACTTAAAACCAGGGCGTTTGACACGATTAAACCAGCAGGTCGGTTACAAATTACAGGCTTTATTGCAATTGCGGTCGGTAATTGCTCATGATGTGAAACAAATTCTTTGGGGAGATGATTCAGAGTCAGATGCTATCATTTACTCTTTGTATAGTGACATTTGCTCAAGGCGTTTGGCAGGAGATGATTTAAAATTTATTTTGAGTCATTTAAAAGTAAGAGGACAGCAGCTGCGAGTGATTCAAAACTTACAAAATGAAATTCCTGAGAATGATCCGATTGATCGAATATACATTAATTTAGCGACAGATACAGACCCGGACTATTATTATAAATTTGGAAGAAGAACTTTGCCCACTTATAGTAGTTTTCAAGCGAGTTTGGACCTTTATCAAAATCATAATTTAAGTCTAGAGCAAGTTCTAAGTGTGGCGAATGATTTGGTTACTAATTATGGTTTTTCTCCGGAGGAACTAGGCAAGGGCCTTAATGATTTGGTGAAACGTCGAGTTTTAACCAAAGAAGTAGTGGAAGTAATCATTGAAGGCTTAAAGACAGAGAGACTATTGCCTAGTTATTTTCGACTAAAATCTGAGCCGATTAGTACTGAAAGTTTCCGCAAGATTTTTCATTCAGATTCTGGCTCTGATTCGGAGCGCTGGATTCCTAATTTTATCGATTATCTTCACGATTTTAGATAAGAAAATTTAAAAAATTTCATGAACAAGTGGATCGCATTAAATTGTGGCTTGATCGATTTCGATCAATGTCTAGTTTGTCATAAAAGTTTCTCCAAAAAGCAAAAAAAATTAATCCTTTGGGCTATAACTAGGGTCTAAGAATAAATGCACTTAGACGGCATTTTTTCATTAATTTCTGCTTAAGATAAGCCGACAAAAAGGAAAGTTTTTTATTGGTCCCCGGAGGGATGTATGGCAATCAAACCAAAGACTTATCGAGCATCGGATTATCATCGATTTCAACAAAACCTAGCGCTAGAAATAGAAGATCTTAGCTTAGCCATTAGCTCTAATAATGTTTCTAAGCAGAAAATTAAATATGGTGCTGAGTTAGAGTCTTGGATCGTGGATAAAAACAACTTCGATGCTCAAGCTAAAAATGATTGGTTGTTGAAAGAGCTTTCTAATAAATCTTTTGTACCTGAACTTTCAAAGTTTAATGTTGAGTATAATTCCAATGTTTATGATGCCTCGGGTTTTTGTCTGAAGAAATTTGAATCTGAACTACAGATTGCTGAACATAAACTGCGCCGAGCAGCGGAGAGTATTGACTGTAAAGTCTTACATATTGGATCTTTACCTAATTTGAGTAGAAACAAGATGCAGATTAAAAATATGAGTAGCAAAGAACGCTACCATACTTTAAATCAACAAATCTTGGATAAAAATAACGGTAATCCTCAGCATTACAAAATCGAAGGTGCAGACGAAAAATTGGACTTTCTTTCTGAAAGCATTATGCCCGTAGCGGCCACAACTTCTTTTCAGATGCACTATCAACCTGTTTTCGAAGATTTTATTCCGAGCTATAATGCCTGTTTGTATTTATCGGCTCCAATGTTAGCATTGACTGCAAACACTCCTTTTCTTTTTGGTAAAAGACTTTGGGATGAAAGTAGAATTCCTTTGTTCGAGCAAAGTATGCCGGCATCTGCTGCACACTTTGGCCGAGTAGGCTTGGGTTGTGGTTTTTTAAAAGATTCGGTTTGTGAGTATTTTCGTTACAACCATGATGAATATGATGTGTTCTTTCCTGAAAATGAAAATTTTGAAAGAGGTAGGTTTACCCACAATTCGGTACATAATGGTACCATTTGGCATTGGAATAGAGTGGTTGTTGGAAGTGGTGATGAAGGTCAAGACTATGGAGTTCGAATTGAATTTCGCCCGGTTAGTGCAGGGCCAAGTTCAGTGGATATGACCGCTCATTTTGCCATGTTTCTAGGTTTGGCTAAAAACCTTTCTTCAGAAAACATTGGTGAAGAATTTCGAATGGAAGATTTGGTTGAGAATTTTTATTCAGCAGCAAAGAATTCCTTTGATGGAAAGATTTTGGGACTAAATCAAAAGCAATATTCTTATCAAGATTATTTAATTGGTGAACTGATTCCAAGAGCTGAACAGGGTTTGAAAGATCTTGGTGTGGAGAAAGAGCAAATTCAATATTATTTAAAAAATAATATTTTGCCACGTTGTAAATCGAAGTTAAATGGGGCAAACTGGCAGAAGGCTTTTGTTGAGAAAAACGGACGAGATTTTTCTAAAATGCTAAGTCAGTATTGGGAAAACCAAAATAAGAATCTTTCACTCATCGAATGGAAATAATATGCAAGTTTACAATCAGCTACCGGAGAATTTTGTTAACACTCGCGCCGAGGATCTTCACAAAATTTTATCTGGACCAAGTCTGTTTGATTTAAAAAACGCTGAAGCGGATGCTTATGTGTTTTTAAGTGTTTTACTTCATGGTAACGAACCCACTGGTTTAAAAGTTGTTCAAAGGCTTTTGAAAAAATACGATCACCAATTGCCTTTCAATGTTTTGTTGCTGGTTGGCAATGTACAAGCTGCCAAAGATAAGGTTAGGTATTTGAGTGATCAACAAGATATGAATCGTATTTGGAATGGAGGCGATTCAGAGATGGAGAAATGGGCCTCTGAGGTTAAAGATTACGTCATTTCAAAAAAGCCGATTTGGGGCTTGGATCTTCATAACAATACAGGAAAAAATCCATTGTATGCCTGTGTAAACCACTTACATGACGAATTGTTTTTATTGGCAGGGGCTTTTTCCGACAAAGTGGTGTATTTTGAAAGTCCAGAAGAGGCCTTATCGGTTAGTTTATCAGAGCACTTTCCAACGGTGACACTAGAGTGTGGACATTTCGCAGATCTAGATGGTGTAGAAAGAAGCTTTCAATATGTTGAAAATTTACTTTCAAAAAATGAAATCAAAGAAATTCCTTATAACCCAAACTTTAAACTTTTTGAGGTTGAGGCAACGGTAAAGGTTCGACCGGGTTTGGACATTTACATTGGAGATCATTCCGAAGAGGAAGCAGTTTGCTTTCTTCCACATTTAGAAAATCTAAATTTTGAAATGGCCAAAGAGGGTAGTGTGCTTGGAAGATCAAGAGAGGAAAGCTCTCCCTTGGTGATCTATGGTGTAGAAGGTGAAGATTTGCATGATCAATACATCGAATACATCGATGGGCGCCTGCAACTGCAAGCGGATGTAGTGCCCAGCATGATTAGCTTAGATCCAGTGATAATTCGTCAAGATTGCCTAGGTTACTTTATGAAAGAGAAAAAGATCTAAGGCTGTTGCAAATCTGTTGGGGTAAATTTATACCAGTCATCATATTTGTCTAGATGATTGTTGTGCATGATCCACCAAAGCTTTCTAAAGTAGAGCGGGTCTTCTGCATAACTAGAAAGTCCCAAAATCATTTGTGCTCCAGAAACATTGTTATTCACTCGATTGTGAAGTCGTATTAGCCTTGAGCTTATGTAAGCAGGGTGACTATTAACCTTTGTAACATAGTCTCTGACGCTATCAATGAGGTGTTCATAGTACTTGATGTAGTCGTTGCTTCTGGAGGCTTTACAAGCTTTGCTTCGATTTTTAGAAAAGTCATATATGGAGAAATAGTTATTGCACCTGGTTCCTAGGGTGATTCTACCATTATCGTCATAGGTTTTTGTCCAGCCACCTTCGAGGCTAACTTGTGACAAAGCCATACTTGGTGGGACAAGATCCACTTTAAAAAAAGCTTCTGCAAAAAACTCTTTGCTTGGCACCTTAGCCTGAATTCGATATTTTTTCGCAATTTTCTCTAATTTCTTTAAATTCTTTTTTTGAAATTCAGTTTTGTAGTAAATTCGTCGTAACCAATCTCTTTCTTTTAAAGTCTCCTCGTTAACCTGCAATATAAGTGGCAACCAAACACAAAAGTGCAATCGACTTCTTTCCTCTACGGGCTCAATGACGTCAAAGGTGTTCTTTGCAATCTTACTTGTGAAGAACATAGGCGTGTCTGAAGAAATAAATTCTAAGGCTTTGCGATTAATTTTAGCGCAGTACTGTTGTAAGTTTTCTTTGTTCGGACTAATTTCGTTAATTTGCGCTAAGTCTAGAGACTCCCTGAGTTGACGTCGGTGTTCGGGCTGGATTTGGGTTTCAATTTGCTTATCTACCGGAAGAGAACTAACCATCGAATTTAGAAGCTCTTGGTATTCGGCAAGGCTATTTACAAGTTGGCGACCCTCAGCAAGAGGCAAACCAAGATTTTTTTGTGGGCTTTGAGAGCCATCAGGCTCTTTCCACGACAGTTCTAATAATTCATAAAAATCAGTTTTGAAATGTTCAAACACCCAGTTGTTCTCTAAAAAAGGAATGGCTGATTTTGGAAGGATAACTTTGTGTAAGCGATCTTCGGTATCGGCGCTAAGCTGTTCAGGGCTTGGCTTCCAGTTCCATTCGCCATAGCGGTGAAATCTTTCGGGAAGTTCAAAGTAAAATTCGTCTTCGTTGGATCGTTCCGAGATGTGAGAATTCTCTGTCTGCTTAGTTTCTTTTTCTTTAATCTGAATGTAGGAAGGCTTGATACTAATATCAGACACAGAAAAATAGCCTGGGCTTTTTTCGTCCTGCTCTTGCTCTCGCTTAGATTCGTAGGTTTCTGCTCTTTCTTGAATGCTTTTTGTTTCATCCAGTCTTAGACGAGAGCTTAGGTTTGACCCACAGGCAGCTAAAAGCAGTGTAAGCAATATTAGTTTGTTTTTACCAAATGCCTTCATGCTTCTTTTGAAAAGCAAAGGCTGTTCCAGCTAGGCTCAATTATAGTAGAAAAGAGCCTAGTCGTGGATGCTAGGGACAATAAATGTCTTTACAGATTGAAAAAAATTACAAATAACGATGAAGGCGAGTAAAGTCTATGGGTTTTTCCAGGATGTCTGTAGCTCCCAAGCCCATGGCTTTCGCTTTTGTCAAAGTTGTGAAGCCTGAAATTAGCAAAAAGGTTTCTATTTCAGGGTGCTCAGATTTGACGTATTTCAATAGTTCTATACCATCAAGCTTTGGCATTAAAACATCTGAAATAACTAGTTCAATGTTTTCCTTTTGAAGGATTTCTTTCGCGTCAAGACCGTTGTAAGCATTAAAAACTTTATGTCCTAATTCGTTCGCTTCAAACTCGATGAAACTGCAAATTGCTGGTTCGTCGTCTACAACTAAAATACTTGCCATAAAATAGAATCCTTTCTTTTTATATTAAATAATTAAAAACTGTGTGAAATTTAGATAATTTAAAGACTCGCTCGAAGTGAAATTGTGAGACTCGCGCCTTAATAAAAAATCTCCTATAACGAATCGGAACTAAGCGAAAAAACTTTATACGCTAATTGCAGGAATAGCCTCTGATCAATAATCTTCACATTTAGTATTTTAAAAATCTCTTTGTGATAAATGAAGAAAGAGTTCAGGTAAGATTAAGGAGAGGCTAAAAACCTAAATCCTTCCACTTGAAAGAAATTAGTAAAAGTTTTGCCAATTTCTCAAAAAGTTTTTTGGGGAAAAATACCCCAATTTTATTTCGAAAAAAATTTGCATCAAATTAAGAAAAGCTAAAAAATTAATTATTCACTAAGCCTTTGGTTTTGAAAATCATTTCTCAGCAAAATAAAAATTATGGGTAGTTTTCATTGGCTTTGGATAAAACCACTAATTTTCAGGCTTTAAAAAGAGCAGAGATATCTGGTTTTGATCAAAGTACTGGCAGTCTTGGCTGGCAGAGTGATTTCCGGCTAATTAAACTCCGCGTAAAGACTCTTGAAAAGTGATTCAAATCTGAAGAGGTGGTAGTTTCATGGCAAAATTTTAAAAGGAATCTTTAATGCTTAAATTCTCTCCTAGAGTCCTAGTGTTTCTTCGTTTCATTCTATTTCATTGGATCATCTTTTTCTTAATGCGTCTGGCCTTCTTCTTTTTATTTTCAGGAGCCGCAGGGGAGCTTGAACTTGCTTCCATTTTGAAGGCTTTTTATCTAGGAGCTAAGTTTGATTTAAGAGCGGTGATGTGGTTGCTATTACCAATGTTGGCTCTATCTTGGTTGCCTCTGATTAATCTAAGAAAAAATAGAAAATTTTGGACAGGCTTCTATGCCATCGCCTCTTTCTTTTGGTTTTCGCTGTTTTTCGTAGACTTTGGTTATTTTGCTTATCTAAATACCCGCGTTAACTCTAGTCTGATCACTTTTTTATATAACGCTAAAACTTCTGCCAATATGATCCTTGAAAATTATCCTGTTGGTTGGGGAGCATTGGCTACTTTTGTTTTCGTATACATTTACGCAAACTTTCTTAATCGCTATGTGCTTCGCCAAAACTATTTCTTTGTGATCAAAAAATCTATGCCCAATGTTTTAGGGATCATTGCCTTTTCTGTGTTATTTATCGGAGGACTTTACGGTAAGTTTTCTTACTATCCTTTGCGTTGGAGTGAAGCTTTTTTCTCTCCAAACAACTTTACCTCAAATTTAGCTTTGAACCCTCATTTGTATCTTTCAAAGACCTTAAGGCATCGCAATGTCACTTATGATGTGGAGAGAATAAAAGAAGACTATGAATTTCTATCTGAGTATTTCGAGGTGAATAACCCAGATAAAGACTCCTTAAATTTCATTCGTCATATTCCGGCAAAAGAAAAAAGTTTTGAGAAAATGCCTAATGTTGTGGTGATCGTGATGGAGTCGTTTGTGGCCTATAAGACTGGCCTTTGGAATAATCCAATTGATGCTGGTCCTAATGTAACTGCCTTGGCCAAAAAAGGTCTGTATTTTTCTGAGTACTATGTGCCAGTAGAAGGTACTGCTAGAAGTATGTTTGCTCTTATGACAGGGGTTGCGGATCTTTCAAAATACAAGACGGCTAGTCGAAACCCAATGATCGTAAATCAAAATGTCATTATGAACTATTTTGATGATTACAATAAAGTGTATATGTTGGGTGGTTCGGCAAACTGGGGAAACATTCGAGGTGTGTTCTCCAATAATGTTGATGGCATTGATATCGTAGAAGAAGGGGACTATAGCGAAGACCGTGTTGACGTTTGGGGCTTATCTGACTACCACTTATTTAAAGAGGCCATTCGTAAGTTAAACTCGCAACCCAAAGACAAAAGCTTTTTCGCCGTTGTTCAGGCTTCTAGCTACCATAGACCTTATACTGTGCCAGAGAATATTCCAGGATTTCAGAGTGTTGAGAAGACTGAGGATGAGTTAAAGTACGGCGGATTTATTTCTAATCAAGAATACAATTCTTTTCGTTTTTCCGACTATTCTCTGGGTGAGTTCATGAAGTGGGCTAAAGAGCAAGACTGGTACGAAAACACTTTGTTTGTGATCACGGGAGACCATGGGGTTCCTGATAATGGTGCTCCGTTTAGAACGAAATCTCGAGTGGAAATTGAAACGGCTCCGTTTCATGTGCCTTTGATTTTCTATAGTGAAAAGTTAATTCCAGAAGCTCAAGAGATTAAGAAAGTTGCCAGTGAAATGGATGTTATGCCGTCCATTGCTAGTTTCGTAGGGATTGAGTATAAGAACCAAGCCATGGGACGAGATTTGTTTAATCCTGCCTACGATTCTAAACGATTCGCATTAACCTATACTTACCATCGGACCGGTGAATATGGTTTGGTTGGAGAGGGGCACTACCTGAAGGTTAAGCCCAATGGAAGGTTCTTATATCAACTGGACAATGAAGCTGGTGCAGTAGACTTGAAAGAAGACAAGCCAGAGCTTTTTCAAAAAATGTCTAAGGCAGCGGATGCTCTATTAGAGTTTGGTAAATATATGCTTTATAACAACAAGCCTCTGGTGAATAAAAAGGCTCAATTAAACTAGAATCTAGACCTAGGTGGCGTGACAGAGTGTTGCGCCTTGTCTAGAATATTTCTATGCGTTTGTTTTTAGCTCTTATTCAAATTTTATTGCTTAGTGGTGGTGTTGCAACTGTTGTCTATCACGAGCAAATCATTGAAGAGTATGACAAAAGATTTGGCGAGAAAGACGATCGCCAAGTGGTTGCTGAAGTTCTTTCCAGTTCAGGAAACGTTCGTTACAAATTACCAAAAACTCTGATTTACAAAAAGGTTCGCAAAGATTTAGATCTAAAGCTTCGAGACACCATTACAACGGATTCAGGTGCGAACGCAAAGCTTAGGTTTTCTGATGGTTTGGAGCTTGAAATTGGAGAGAACTCCTTTTTGGTTTTAGATCAAAATGAAGAGGCCAATGCTAAGGGGATTAAAATTTCCTTCCTTCGTGGTAACTTTAAGGTGCTAAAGCGTGGTAAGGCCGGTAATGCGACCTTAATTAAAAACACGAACAAACTAAAACAAGATATCGTAATTGATCCTTCTGCTGATAAAAGCGCTAAACCTATCGTGATTCGTTCTCAACAAAGTAAAGACTTCAAGCGTCTTCTGAGTCAAAAGCAAAATGAAGCCGCGAGGAAAGCTAGTGTTCCTGAGGAAATGAATGAAGCTCCTGAAATGAATGAGAAAAGTGCCATGATAGATCCTGTGGCGCCTAAGGCAGTGAACTCTGATTTAAGGTCAAGAGACTTGCAAAGAAAAGAAAAGAAAGCGGTCATTAAAAAGAGTGTTTTTGAACTAAGAGAAGAGAAAGAAACTCTTCCAGAATCTTATATTGTTGGAATCATCAAAAAACAAAAACCGTTTTTTAATCGCTGCTACGCTCAACATTTAAGGTTAAATCCAGAGGCTGAAGGTAGAATTGATTTTAGTTTTACGATCAATCCTAAGGGGGATGTGATTGATGTTCGAGTATTGCGAGCTACGATCAATGATCCAAGGCTTCATCGTTGTAGTATTAATGTCATCGAGAGAGCGAAATTTAAGGCCTTTAATGGCGATCCAGTTGTGGTGAACTACCCATTCTATTTTGAATAACTAAAAAATGAATCCTTCTTTAGCAGATTGGTGTTGTGCGTGGCGACATCTTTGCATTACTTCATGATTTAAATCCCTCACTCCATTAAAATCAATTTTTAAAAAAATAAGGAGTCATTCCATGGCGATGGCAACAGAACAATTAGAAGTTAAAAACCAATTAAAAACTCTGCAAAGCGATATTTCCGATTTGCGGGGGTATCTTTGACATAGATGGTAAAAAGCGGCAGTTAGATAAAATTGCCATGGATATGGAAAATCCTGAGGTCTGGAATCAGCCAGATAAAATGCAAAGCCTCAATCAAGAAAAATCTTATTTAGAAAAATCCTTAGCGGATTATGATTTAGTGAAAACTAGCTTGGATGATGCCTTTGTATTGTTGGATATGGCTGTGGAAGCCAATGATGAAGATAGTTTTCAAGAGGTAAAGCAGGAGCTATTAAAGCTGCAAGAAACCTATCAAGCCCTAGAGTTAAAAACCATGATGACTGGGGAGACAGACCCAAACTCTTGCTTCTTATCCATTAACTCGGGAGCAGGTGGTACAGAGGCTTGTGATTGGGCCAATATGCTACTGCGTATGTACACGCGCTTTGCTGAAAAGTCAGACTATAAAGTAGAAATGATCGAGTTTACCGATGGTGACTCTGCTGGTATTAAATCCGCTACCATTCAAATTTCGGGGCCATATGCTTATGGAAACCTAAAGGCAGAAAGCGGTGTTCATCGTTTGGTGAGAATCAGTCCATTTGATAGTAATGCAAGAAGACACACTTCCTTTGCTAGTATTTTTGTGTGGCCTGAAATTGATGACAATATAGAAGTGCAAATTAAAGATGAAGATGTTCGTGTTGATACTTATCGTGCCAGTGGAGCTGGAGGACAGCATATTAACAAAACGGATTCTGCTGTTAGGATGACTCACGTTCCAACCGGAATTGTAGTTCAGTGTCAAAACCAAAGGTCGCAACACGCTAACCGTGATCAGGCGATGAAGATGTTGCGTGCCGCGCTTTATGAAAAAGAACTAGAAGAGCGAAACAAAGAAAAAGATGCATTAAATTCTAGTAAAATGGCAAATGAATGGGGATCACAAATTCGATCGTATGTGATGCATCCTTATCAAATGGTAAAAGACCATCGTACTAGTTATGAGACTAGTCAGGTGGACTCTGTAATGGACGGTGCCTTGGATGAGTTTTTATACCACTTCTTAAAATGGCAGGCGGGTAAGAATGCTTGAGTTTTGGCTGAGTATGCGTTTTTTGAAAGGTGCCGGTAAATTCATTGGCATTAGTTCCAAGTTATCCATTGCTGGGTTAATTATTGGAGTGGGTGTTTTACTTGCTGCTATGGCTGTGGTGGAGGGCTTTCAAAAAACCATTAAAGACTCGGTGATTGATCTTTCTGGGCATATCGTTTTGATTAAACGTGGAACCTATTTATCTGGTATCGATGAGCTTAAGAAAAAAATCAATAACACCATCCCTAAATACACAGCAAGTCCATTTATTCACGCCGAAGCAATGTTGCCACACAATGGCCAGGTTCGAGGGATCATGGTTCAGGGAATGGCTAAAGACGGAGTTCGAGCGCCGAGCTTAAAAAAACGACTTATTAAAGGAAAGTGGCCGAGTAGCTCTGAGCACATTCTTATTGGTAAAGAGTTGGCAAAGCAAATGGATATTAAAATTGGCGATACTTTAAAAGTGGTAGTACCCATGCCTTCAAAGGTAAATAGCAATCAGTTTCAACCTAAGCTCACTGAGGTTAGATTGAGCGGAATAATGGACTTTGGAAAATATGAGTACAATGAGAGGATGTTGGTTGCACACAATGAGCTTGTGCAAAAAATGTTAGGTTTAAACGCAAAGGCTTTTTCTGGTTTGCGAATTATGCTACCAGATTCTGAGACGGCGGTGGTAGACGCCTCTAAAATTTCTCAAGCACTAGGTTACCCTTATTACACTCGCAGTTGGTATGAGTTGAATCTTAATTTTTTTGAGGCCCTAAAGTTAGAAAAAATGGTCTTGTTTATAGTGCTTTCTGTAATGGTTATTGCTGCGAGTTTTAACACTTGTAGTTCTCTTTTTATTTCAGTGGTAAAGCGCTATCGTAACATTTCAATTTTAAAAGCATTGGGGGCTGGACCAGATGTGATATTAAAAATCTTTAGTATCCAAGGCCTTTTGATTGGATTTGTAGGGACTTTTTTAGGAGTCTTGTTCGGTTTGTTTTTGGTTTATATAATTGCCAATTATTCATTGGTGGATATGCCTGCGGATATTTATAAAATCGATCGATTGCCAATTTCGTTGGACTGGTTGGATATTGCAAAGGTTTCTTGTTTTTCATTTTTAATTAGTTTTCTTGCAAGTATTTTACCGGCAATGAAGGCATCTAAAACTTTACCAGTGGAAGGTTTACGATATGAGTAGTAAAGACGCCTTGATCAAAGCAAGTGGAATTAAAAAATCTTTCAAAACTAGAGAGAGTTCATTGGATGTTTTGAAGGGAGTGGATTTAGAGGTAATGCCTGGAGATATGCTTTGCATTCAGGGTTCGAGTGGTGCGGGGAAAAGCACGCTCTTACAAATTCTTGGTACTTTGGATCGTCCTACCGATGGGGATTTGCGTTTTGAAGATAAGAATCTTTTAAATATGAAAGAAGATGAGTTGGCGAAATTTCGCTTAGAAAACTTAGGCTTTGTATTTCAATTTCATCAATTGATGGCTGAGTTTAGTGCTTATGAAAACGTTGAGCTTCCTTGTCGAATCGCCGGGCTCGGTAAATCGGAAACCAAAGAGCGAGTAGAGTATTGGGCGGAAGCATTAGGTGTGGCACATCGACTTAAGCATTTTCCATCAGAGTTAAGTGGTGGAGAGCAGCAGCGAATTGCCATTGCCAGAGCTCTAGTTATGAAGCCAAAATTGCTTCTGGCGGATGAACCTACGGGAAATCTGGACTCTGAGAATACCGCAAATACTGCTGAACTTTTAATCAAGCTCCATGAGGAGTATGGAATCAGTATAGTGGCTGTTAGTCACGATGATGACTTCGCAAAGCGCTTTCCTCGCAGAAAAAGACTAATTGATGGTCATTGGGAGAAGATCGACCGCAATTTGCTTTTTCAATAGGCATAAAAGCTTCTTGTCGCACTGCTGGATGTTAGTCTTGTTTTTGACAAGAAGTAGCACCGCCTATAAGCTCCTAAGGAAGTTTTATAAGTGTTCAAAACCATTCATTTTTTGTAGGACAGCATCGGTATATGACAGGCAACATTTTTCAGTTCTTCTTTCGTTCAAAGCTTATGTTTTTTTGCCTATTTTTATTGGTGGGTAGTTTTATAGATTTAAGCAATCAACAGGTATCCATTTTTTCTAGTGCTTATGCGCAAGCAAGATTTAAAGCTGGGAAGATTTCAATTACAGGAAATAAAAAAATTGAAGCAGAGGCGATTAAAAAACGTCTTGCTATCGAAGAGGGAATGAGTCTTGATTCAGCGAGAGTTCGGGAAGCCATTTCTAATGTTTTTGAAATGAATTACTTTTATGACGTAAAAGTGATTCGTACAAAAAGAGCTTCTTCCTACGACCTGCAATTTGAAGTGGTAGAGAAGCCTGCCATTATGAAGATTGACTTCGTTGACAACTCTGAGTTGGATGACGAAGAGTTAATGGAGGCCATTGATCTAAAGCAATACTCCATTTTGGATCGACAAAAGATTCGTGAAAGTGCAGAGAAGATTCAAAAGCTTTATGAGGACAAAGGTTATTTCTTAGCCAAGGTAAAAACTGAGGTGATTGAAGCCAGCGATCCTGAGCAAGGTGCTGCTTTAAACTTTATCGTAGGAGAAAATGAAAAAGTAGTTGTGCGTAAGGTAAACCTTATCGGTAACGAGCATCTGAGCGACTCAAATTTAAAATCCTTGATGCTAACTCAAGAGGGCGGCTTTTTTAGCTTTTTTTCTGATTCTGGTGGTTTCAAAGAAGAGATGTTTGATCGAGACTTACAAGTCTTAAATCTTAGTTATTTTAACGAGGGTTTTATCCAGGTTAAGATTGATCGACCAGAAGTCTATGTAACTCCAGACAAGAAAAGCATTTATATCACCATTCGTATTGAAGAAGGCATTCAATATAATGTAGGTAACATCGATTTCTCAGGGGATTTAATCTTTGATCGAGAAGACTTACTAAAAGAAGTAAATATCAAAGATCGCGAAGTGTTTTCTTACCAAGTTTTACAGGATGATTTGCGAGCTTTACAGGCGAAGTATGGTGATTTGGGTTATGCATTTGCCAATATAATTCCTCGCACAAGATACCGTGTTGAAGAAAAAAAAGTAGATATCGTTTTCGAAGTAGACAAAGGCAATAAGGTTTACTTTGGAGAGTTTAGTATCACTGGAAACACAAAAACTCGCGACAAAGTGGTTCGCCGTGAATTAGTGGTTTTAGAAGGTGAGCTATATAACGAGACTAGAAAACGAGAGTCGGTAGCTAATATTCGACGTTTGGGATTCTTTGATGATGTGGTTTTTAAACAAAAATCCCGACCAGAATCTCCTGAAATTTTAGATGTTGAAATCATCGTAAAAGAGCGTAACACCGGAAGTTTGCAGGTTGGAGCGGGTTATTCCAATCGTGATAGTTTCATTTTTAATGCTAACGTAACTGAGCAAAACTTGTTTGGTCGCGGTCAAAAGTTTGGTCTAAACATTCAGTACGCAAAGACGACCAACACTTTCAAATTAAGCATGACTGAGCCTTACTGGAATGACTCTCAGTGGTCTGTGGGTGGAGAAATTTTCCAAATCGATAACCGTGAAAACGATTTTAGACCGTATAAAGATTTAACTCGCGGTTTGGCTTTGAGGCTTGGTTATCCAATCGCAAAGTACTTACGAATCTATGGCGGTTATCGCTTTGAAGACGTAGTAAATTTCTCAGTAGACTCCGAGGTAGATCCAAGTCTTTACCCGAGTGAATCTGTTTTGGGTGTAACCAATATTTTAACTGGTTCTATTGAATATGATTCAAGAAATGATCGTTTTTCACCAAGTGATGGACAGTTTGCAAGTTTAGGAATTTCGCATGCTGGTTTAGGTGGAGATCACGCCTACAACTCGGTAAACATTAAATACCAATACTTCAAAAATGTTTTTTGGGACGTAGTTTGGAGAAACAACTTAGTTCTTGGTTACATCTGGAATGATGGTGATGAAGAGATCCCATTTAATAAGCTTTTCTTATTAGGTGGTGCTTATACACTTAAAGGTTATGACTACGGTAGCGTAGGTGAGAGACTGTTTGACTCTATTAAAGGTGAGGATGTTCCTTTTGGTGGGGAAAGACAGGCCTATTATAACCTTGAGTTTGAATTTCCTTTAGTTAAGGAAGCAAACATTAAAGGTGTTGTTTTCTATGACATGGGATTTGCTTATACAGATTTAGACCCAGGTGAGAGCCTGAGTGATATTTTACAGAAAGATTATGGTTTTGGTTTTAGATGGTTTTCACCGATTGGTCCGCTTCGTTTCGAATGGGGTACTGCGATCAATCCAAAAGACTATCATGACGATCGAAACTTTGAGTTTTCCATTGGTGCACCTTTCTAAGAATAAGGAGAAAGAGAATGAAGAAAATAATTGGAATTTTTTTGGTATGTTTGATCGGGCTTCCTGCTTTTGCTGAAATGAAAATGGGAGTTGTAGATATTCGTAAAGCCATTTCTACAGTGACAGCTGGTAAAGCTGCTATGGAAAAAATCAAAAAAGAGTTCAAAGCGAAAGAAAAAGAGTTTCAAGCAAAAGAGAAGAAACTTTTAGATATGAAAAAAGACATCGAGAAAAAAGCAGTTGCTTTAAGCGATGATCAAAAAAGAGCGAAAGCAATGGAGTTTCAACAAAAAATGGTGGCTTTCCAAAACGAAGTTAGAAAAAGCCAAGAGGCAATTGCTCTTCGTGAACGTGAATTAACTGCGCCAATTTTGCAAGAGTTAGAAAAGCAAATCGCTGTTTTGGCTAAAGAAAAAGGTTTGGCAATGGTTTTTCAAAAAGCAGAGCAAAACATTGTGTATGTGGATAAAAAACACGATTACACAGATTCATTGGTTGAAAAATTCAATGCTAGCTACAAAGCAAAGAAGTAGTCTTAGATCAAATTTTAAAGATCTAGTTAAAAACAAATGGTTTAGGGGGTAAAAGCCTTAAACCTTTTTGTGTTTCAAGGCTTTGAAAAAAGGGGCTTAATATGTCGACTGAAATTAATTTAGATTTGGAACTACCTGTGTTTTCTTCACAACTCGAAAAAATACTACCACATCGATATCCATTTTTGTTAATCGATCGTTGGTTGGAAGTTTCTGGGGGAAGTGTTGAAAACAGAACGGGGAGAAAAGTGAAGGCTTTGAAAAACCTAACCAATAACGAAGCTTTTTTTCAAGGACACTTTCCAGGGAATCCAATTATGCCAGGTGTTTTGAGTTTGGAGGCATTGGCACAAACTTCTGCATTGTGTGCCTACATTCCTTTGGCGGATAAAAACTATGAGTTTTATATTGTTTCAGCAGATAAAGTACGTTTTCGTCGACAAATTGTTCCTGGGGATCAGTTAGAGTTAGAAGTAGAAGTTTTAAAGGATCGTAAAAGAATGATTCTTTTTCAAGGTAAGGCCTTTGTAGATGGTGAGTTGGCCACAGAAGCGCAGTTCATGGCTCAGGTTTTAGTGAAAGATAAGAAAGTAAATTAAAGGAGAAGGTTCTTGATTCACAGTAGTAGTATTATTTCTGATCAAGCGGAAATTGGAGAAGGCGTAGAGATTGGCCCATTTTGTATTGTACGTGGAAAGGTTAAGATTGGTGCTGGTAGTAAATTATTGAGCCACTGTATTTTAGGAAATGATCACGGCTATATAGAGATTGGTAAAAACAATGTTCTCTACCCACATTCCGTAATTGGTGAGGTTCCTCAAGATTTAACTTATGATGGTCAAGAAACTAAGTTGATCATTGGTGATAATAATAAAATTCGTGAAGGCTCAAACATCAATACCGGTACGGTAAAAGGTGGTGGTCTTACAAAAATTGGTTCTGATAATTTAATTATGTCTATGGTCCATATTGGTCACGATTGTCATATTGGTGATGATGTTGTTATAGCTTCTTCTTCCAATTTAGCAGGTCACTGTGAAATCGGTGACCATGTGAAAATTGGTGGAATGGTTGGAGTGACGCAGTTTTGTCGCTTGGGAGAACATGCTTTTATTGCTGGTGTGACAGCCATCAATAAAGACATTCTCCCATACACAATCGCTCAAGGAAGTTGGGCGACTATGAGAGCACCGAATCGTGTAGGGATGGAAAGATCTGGTTTTTCGAAAGAAGAAATTCAAGAAGTAACCAGAGCCATACGAATCCTGACTCGTGGTGGACATACAAGAGAAGAGTCTTTAGAGAGAATTAAAAAAGAATGTAAAATGCTTCGTACCGTGGAGCGTGTGATTGAGTTTATTGACTCAAGTGAAAGAGGCTTAGCTATATGAAAAAATTAAGAACCGCCGTTGTCGGAGTAGGTTATCTGGGAAGGTTCCATGCGCAAAAGCATGCGGCCAGTGAGCACAGTGATTTGATAGCTGTTGTTGATAGTAACGAAGCTCGTGCAAAGGAAGTTGCAGAGGAGTTGGGCTGTGCCTGGTTTCGAGATGCTTCCGAGCTAATTGGTAAGGTAGATGCAGTTAGCATCGCTGCTGTTACTCAAATGCATTATGACTTGGCCAAGTTATTTTTAGAAAACAATATCCATGTTTTGGTTGAAAAACCAATAACCGCAGATTCTAGCCAAGGCCAAGAATTATGTGAGTTAGCTAAGAAAAATTCATTGAAGCTGCAGGTTGGACATATCGAGCGTTTCAACCCAGCTCTACAGTCTGTGAAAGAAAAGTTACGTGCAAAGCCGCTTTTTATTGAGGTGCATAGACTTGCTCCTTTTAAGCCCAGAGCTACTGATGTAGATGTGGTTTTGGATTTAATGATTCATGATTTAGACGTAATTTTATCTTTAGTAGATAGCCCTGTGAAAGAGGTTAAAGCGGTTGGTGTGCCTGTCTTAACGAAAGCGGTAGATATTGCAAATGCGCGTTTGGAGTTTGAGTCTGGTACAATTTGTAATTTGACAGCCAGTCGTGTTTCGCAGTCGGCGCAAAGAAAGTTTAGAGTATTTCAAGAGGCTCAATATCTATCCATTGATTTTGGAAATGGTGAAGTTGGTTTGAGTACCAAAAAAGAACCTGAAAATGAGGGTAGTCTCGCGATCGATCATGAAACTTGGAATCTTGAAAAAGAAGACGCTTTGTTTTTAGAAACAGAAAGTTTTTTCAAGGCCATTTTACAAGATAAAGAAGTAGAAGTGAGTGGAGAAGATGGCTTAGAAGCTTTAGCTTTGGCCGAAAAAATTAGTCAATTAGCTAGAGAGTCGAGTGCAAAATAAAAACGAAGTTTTAGTCATTTCCGCCGAAGCCTCCAGTAACCTTTATGCTCAAAGATTACTGGAGCTGTCTGCTAGCGAAGAAGCTCCCATTCATTATTGGGGTGTTGGTAACCAAGATATGATTGATCTTGGTTTTGAGGCTCTAGGTCGTGCCGAAGATATGGCAGTGATGGGTTTTCAAGAGGTGTTAAAACACTATCCTTTTATAAAAGGAATCTATAACAATATTCTAGAGCAAGTTGATAAACGTCAAACCAAAGTGGCTCTTTTAATGGACTATGCTGAGTTTAATATGAAGTTGGCAGGGGAGCTTAAAAAACGTGGAGTGAAGGTGTTGTTTTATATTGCTCCACAGATTTGGGCTTGGCGCCAGGGACGAGTTAAAAAACTAAAGGCGAGCATTGAAGATTTATTGTGTATTTTTCCTTTTGAAGAAAAGTTTTACCAAGAGCACGGAGTGCCTACTAATTTTGTAGGACATCCTTTGTTGGATGAAATTGAAGATAAGTTTTTTGATTTGCAGGAGAGAAATATCTACCGTATGCAATTGGGCTTGACCGAAAACCAAAGGGTTCTTGCCTTGATGCCTGGTAGTCGAAAGTCTGAAATTTCTTTGAACTTTAGAACACAATTAGACACAGCCAAACTTTTAAAGAAACAAGATCCTAGTGTAGCCGTCGTGGTTTTAGCTGCACCAGGTATGAATTTAGATCTTTTAAAAGAATATGTTCGATCGGATGATCCAGAGTTTCTTTTTATTCAAGATCGTCCCTTTAGAATGTTAAGTGTTTGTGATTTTGCATTGGTTTCTTCTGGAACGGCTACTTTAGTAACTGGTTTGATGAAAAAACCAATGGTAGTCATGTACAAAATGAAACCTGTGAGTGCTTGGCTTGCTAAGAAGTTGGTGAGTAAGAACAATCCATATTTTGCCATGGTGAATTTAATTTTTGGTAAAGAGCTAATGCCAGAGTTCTTTCAAGAAAAAGCAAATCCAAAGGATCTAGCAAAAAGCATTAGTGCTTCTTGGTTTGATTCATCAGTCTATCAAAACACCCTAGAAGAACTAGAAAAGCTTCCAGCCCTTTTAGGTAAAAAAGGTGCCACCAAAAGAGTGTTAGATGTGTTGAGGGAAAAGTTGTGAAGCTTCTTCTAAAGGGATTGAGCCCAATTTACTATTCAGCCACGAAACTACGTAATAAGCTTTATGATAAGCAAATACTCGAAACCGTAAAGTTAAATACTCCTGTGGTTTGTATTGGTAACATTTCCTTTGGTGGTAGTGGCAAGACTCCTTTTACTCGTTGGTTGTGTTTGCAAGATGCACTTGTAGATAAAAACATCGCAATAGTAAGTCGTGCTTACCGAGCAAAGTATTCTGGTGATTTTTTAAAGTTAGAAGAAAAACATTTTCAGCAACCAGAGAATTACGGTGATGAAGCATGTATGTTAGCTTCTAGTTTGCCCAATGTGGATGTTTATATAACCAATAACAAATCTAAGGCTTGTGAAAAATTAGTGGCCAATAGCTCTTATGATATCATATTGGTTGATGATGGCTTTCAGCATCGACGTTTAGAGAGAGACTTAGATATAGTTTTGCTGGATACCAGTGTAGGCATTGAGAGTTATAACCGATTTCCCAAAGGAGAGTTAAGAGAGGATCTTTCTGGATTAGAAAGAGCAGATGTCTTGGTCTACAGTAAGGCCACAACAGCAACTCCTTCTTTAATGGATCGTTTAGTTAACTACACCCATGATAAAGCACAGATGGTTATGGGTTTTGATTTAGGATCACCAAGTAGAGTGACGCCTAATGATAGCCTTGAAATTTTGGAAAAGAGTTTTTTAAACTATATATTGGTGACAGCGGTAGGGAATCCAAAGCAAGTTGAGGAAAGCTTTAAAAAATCATTTGGTGAGGCCAAAGATAAATTAATTTTTAAAGACCACCATTCTTTTTCTTCCTTAGACATCGACATGATTCTACATGTAATGGAGAAGAAAAAGGCCAAGTACATTTTGTGTACAGAAAAAGATTATTTAAAAATCCGTAATAAAATGAAAAACAGTAGCAGTCTTTATTTCGTACCTCAGGATTATAAATTACTCGCTGGAAAAGAGGAATTGGATGAAAAGCTTAGGGCTCTTTTTTCTTAAATCGATCAGTTATTTAATTTATTTAATGTCTAGAAAACTCCGCTTAGCCTTGGGGAGTTTTTTTGGAATTTTGTGGTTTGATATTTTAAGACTGCGAAGGGATGTGTTGGATGAAAATATTCAAATCGCATTTCCTGAAATGCCGTATCCTGAGAGGAAGAGAATTGCCAGAGAATCTTGTAAAGGAATGGGGAAGGCGCTGATTGAGTATTTTTTATTTCCTCATGTAAATGCTGATAATATCGATGACTATTTTGTCTGTAAGAACTGGCATGTTTATGAAGACTTGAAAAAGCAGAATAAAGGCGTCTTGGTTTTGTCTCTACATTTGGGCTCTTATGACTTTTTATCCGTTTTCTTAGCCTTGAAGGGAATGGATTTACATTTGATTTCTAAAGAGATGAAAGTGCAGTGGTTAAATGATCTTTGGTTTGGTTTAAGAAAGTCCAAGGGATTAAAATATATTTCTGATCGAAAAGCTAAATTTGATATCATCAAAGCACTCAAAAAGAAGGCCGCCGTTGCTTTTATTATAGATCAGTTTACCGGACCACCCATTGGCATCGAATCAACCTTCTTTGGTAAGAAAACGGGAAGTGCTCGCGGCCTGGCTTTGTTTCATGCTTGGACAAAGGCACCTGTATTGCCAATCTATAACTTTCGTCGAGATGATGGAAAGATTGAAGTGGTCTTTGGGGAGCCAGTTTCTCTAGAAGAAGCAGAGGATAGAGATCAAACGGTTGCTTTGATGACGCAAAAGTACAATACTGTTTTAGAGAACATAATTCGAGAACATCCCGAACAGTGGTTGTGGGTTCATCGCCGCTGGAAGGAATTTAAGTACTAGTTGGTGATATGAAACTTTCTTTGAAGCAAAAATTCTTAAGTTTTAGTCTTAGTTTGCTTTTACTTTTGTTGGCCTCTTGTGCCACTTCAAAAGATTATATGAAGGTTTTAGACGATATCTATATGGAAGAGGAGTACGACTCTGTCATTCAGGTCGAGGATGCTTCTAAGCCAAAAGAGGATAGTGCTGAGCCTAATCCTGAAAAAAAAGCTGAAAGCCAAACAGCGGATTCTAAAAAAACAATAGAAAGTCCAAAGAAAAAAGAAGAGGCTAAAGCGGTAAAGGCTAACAAAAAAGCAAAAGAAAAAACTCCTAAAAAGGCGATTGCAAAGAAGAAGACTGATTCTGAAAAACAAAAGCCAAATACCAGCAAAGAGCTTCCTAAAAAGACAGCTGAAGATATCAAAAAAGACCTTTTGCGAAAATCGGTAAATGCCAAAGGAAGAAAGCTTCCAGACATTGAAGATGCAGAGGGCTTTGTAGGTAGAAGGCCAGTGGTTGACCCATTTAGAGTGGGTGAAGAAGTGGTTATGGCTGTTGAGTATTTTGGGGTTAAGGCTGGCGAATTAAGTCTAAAAGTTTTACCTTTTAAAAAAGTAAACGGAAGAAAGGCTTATCATTTTAGATCCGAGGTTAGGTCTAATTCTTCATTTTCAATGATTTATGAAGTGGATGATTGGTCGGAAACATTCGTTGATTACGAAACTATGCTGCCATTTAATTACACGGTTCATGTCGATCATAGTAACGAAAAAAAACAGATTCGAAGTATTTTTGAGCACGCAGAAAATCACGTTAAAGTCTGGGAAAAAAAGATCGATGACGATGGTAAAGTAAAAAAGAAAATCTATGAATGGGAGATGTATCCTTTTTCTCAGAATGTGATTTCGGTGTTTTTTTACATAAGAAACTTTCAGTTAAAAGTCGGTAAAACCATCAAGTTCCCGCTTACAGATGAAAACAACAATATGATTCTAGAGGCTGAGGTTTTGCGTAAAGAAAAGCTGAGTATTCCTGGAGATAAAGAAGTGGAAGCCTTTGTGATTAAACCAAAGGTAAGCATCGAAGGAAACTTTAAGCCTGTGGGAGATATTTTCCTTTGGCTAACCGCCGATGAGCGAAAACAAATCGTTCAAGTTAAGTCAGCCCTAAAAATTGGTACCCTAAAGTTTGTACCGGTTCGTTTAAAGTAGTTCGCTAAAAGTCTAGCGATCAAAGTTTAGTTTTAGTCCATCTTTGTCTCAAGCTGCATATGCCATCCTGCTTTAGCAAAAATCTTTGCTAGACTAAGTCTATGGCGAGAACCAATTGTCGAAATTTTAATGGATACAAGCCCTGTGGCCTTAATGCAAACTGTGACGAGCTTTGTTCCCATTTTCAGGCTTCAGGAATGAATATAGTGATCATTCACTTAGGGGCCTTGGGTGCGGTTTTGCGTGCGACTTGTTTACTAAAGCCTATTAAAAGAGCCTATCCTAATTCGCAAATTACCTGGGTAACAGATGCCCCGGCTCAGCATCTATTGGCGAACAACCCACTCATTGATAATGTCTACACATCTAGTCCTGAAAGCATTCAATCCTTATTGAGTTATGATTTTGACCTTGGCTATTGCCTTGATAAAGCGACCAAGGCGGTGGGGATTTCTCGGCAGTTAAATATTGATGAACTGAAGGGATTTTCTTCTGATTCAAAAGCTTCTATTTTGCCAATCAATCAAGAGGCAAGAGAGCTTTGGGAGCTTGGTTTAAATGATCATAAAAAGTTTTTTGTGAATCAAAAACCTGAAACACAGTTAATGACAGAAGCTCTGGGTTTGGATTACCAGAGGGATGATTATTTGTTGGCTTTAACTGCGGATGAACTAAACCTAGGCTTTTTAAGAAGATCGTCTTGGTCTGAGCAGGGAAAATATCCAATCATAGGGATAAACACAGGTTGTTCCAATGCCTTGCCTTATAAAAAAATGAGCGTCGAAAAAAACATAGAACTAGTAAAGGCTTTGTACAGAAACTTTTCTGTGAGGGTAGTTTTGTTGGGCGGGCCAGAGGACTCTGAAAGAAATCAAAAAATTGCAGAAATGACTGATGCAATTGTTTCTCCAAGTCGAAATGGGATTCGTGATGGACTTTGCTCGGTAGCAGCTTGTGATATGATTATTACTGGTGATAGTTTAGGTATGCATATGGCAATTGCTTTGAAAAAGCACACAATTGCATGGTTTGGAAGTACCTGTGCCCATGAAATTGACTTGTATGATCGTGGTGAAAAAATCCTTAGTCGAGTGAGTTGTGGCCCTTGTTGGAAGAGATCTTGCGATAAAGAAGTGATGTGCCACGAAATGCTAAGCTTAAAAGCCATTTTGCTCGCGACAAAGGATTTTCTGGCTCCAAGCCATGAAGAAAGTTCTGCTTTTGAGATCAGTTTAGACCTTAATTTAGCGTGATTTTTTCTCAAAATTTGTTACAACTAAAATCATGAAAATTCTATTTTTCCAAACCGCATTTCTAGGTGATTTGCTTCTTTCTAGCGTATTCTTAAAGAATCTGAGATTGGCATATCCTGATGCTGAGATTCATTTGGCTGCACGGGGAAAATTTGCAGAATTTTTCAAAGAATTTTCTTTGGTTGATAGAGCTTGGTCCGTAAATAAAAAAGATAAAAAGTCTTTGGCTATTTTGATTTCTAGTTTAAAGAAAGAAAATTTTGATTTGGTATTTTGTCCTCACGAGTCTTTTCGTTCGGCCAGCATTTGTGGAAAATTAAATGCGGCTCAGTCTTTTTCATTTCGCCGTTGGTTTTCAAGTTTCTTTTTTAATCGTTTGGTAACTCGTCCAATGGATTTACCTGATGTACTACGACAAACCGCTTTATTGGCGGCAGCCAATCAAGAATTTGGTGTGAAGTGGGTCGATTTTGTTTCAAAGTATCGAGGGAGTGAGTCGCAAGTTTTAAGTGATTTTTCTGAGTCTCGTGTACAAATCCCTGAGTTTCTAAAAATGCACTTAAAGCTTCCTGATGAACGTATAAGTCTTTTGTTAAAAAACTTTGATTTGCCTTCGGAGTACATTTGCATCGCTCCGGGGAGTGTCTGGGAAACAAAAAAATGGCGTGAGGAGCACTATGTGCAGTTTGCAAAAAACCGATCCGAGAAAATAATTGTATTGGGTGGCCCAGGGGAGGAGAGTCTGTGTGAGAGAATTTCTCAACAAATTCCTGGAAGCCTTAATCTTGCTGCCAAAACCAGCCTAGTAGAACTTTATGCTATTTTAACCAAAGCGAAGTTTTTGGTGTGTAATGATAGTGGCACCATGCATATGGCAAGTTGCGCTAATTGCCCAAGTATTGCTAATTTTGGTCCAACGACTTTAGACATTGGCTATCGTCCCTGGAGTAATAATAGTCTTGTAAATCAAATTGAACTTTCCTGTAGGCCTTGTGGAAAGCATGGACATGATAAGTGTCCCATTGGTACACACCAGTGTATGAAAGATCTTTTACCGTCTCAGGTTGAAGCGAAAAGCCAGCTATTTCAAAGCCTTAATTCCTAATTTTCTAGTTTTTGTCGAAATTATGATATTCTTAAGCTGCCCTGTATTGTTGTACGTTTACTAAATTAAAACGGCTTAGTTACCGATAGATTAAGGCGTTTTGTGAAGGGAATATTATGAATGCCAAAAATGTTCTAATTCTCAGTGAAGAATTAGAAGACGCGGATCGAATTGAGGAAATCTATGCCTCCTCCGAGAGCATTGATTATAAAACCAACATGGTTTTTAAGGCAGATGAAGCTGTGGAGCTTCTTAAAAATAAAGACACGGATCTATTGGTCTTTAACTTAAGAGACTTTTCTAAGAAAAAATTAAATGCAGTTCTAAATTTACGTCAGCTTGGCGTTAAATTTCCTTTGTTAAGTATTTCTGATACTTATGATGAGGATGCTTATAATTTTGTGCGTAAGCTTGAAAACTCTGTAATGTTAAATCGTCCCTTTAAAGACTCACAGTTGCTAACCATGAGCGAAAAAATCACTAATGGTGTTGATGTGATGCAAAGGCGCTTTCCGCGTTTCTTAACCGAAGAAAATGCTTATCTAAGTCTTTATCCTAATGGCAGTCCAACCGAGTGCTCGGTAAAAGATATTTCTAAAGGCGGGGCTTGTGTTATAGCTCCAGTGGATGTGGGGATTAAGGTTGGCGAAATTGTTCGAATGAAGTTGTTCTTAGAGGATGTAGGTAAAAATCACAATTTCTTTGGTCGAGTGCTATGGATGGATTTAATTGTGGATGAAGGCAATTACTATATAGGAATCCAGTTTATTAGCGAGGCTCAAATATTTAAAAGTTTACTTTCCAATCGATAATTCGTATTTTATTTGCAACTTAGTCTTTCGGAGGAAGTATTTTGCAACTTTTTGAAGGTGTAGATAAAATCAATCAGCACGATTTTCGATCGGTCGTTACCATTGGTAATTTTGATGGAGTTCACTTGGGGCATCAAGCTCTCATACAAAAGTGCATTTCAGAGGCGAAGAAAAAGTCGCAAAAGGCTGTTGTATTGAGTTTTCGTCCTCATCCTATAAAGGTATTGTTTCCTGAAAAAAACATCAAAAAACTTTTTAGTTATGCGGATCAAGAAAAGAGATTGCAAGAGTTTGGAGTGGACTTTTTTGTTCGCCAACCATTTTCTAGGGATTTATCCGACCTTTCCGCTGAGCGTTTTTTAAATGAAATTGTTATCAAGCCTTTGAATCCCAGTATGTTAGTCGTGGGCTACGATTTTGCATTTGGTGCAAATCGAGAAGGAACCATTGAATACTTAAAAGAATATTGTAAGACCAATGAAATTGAGTTGCATGTACAAAGCCCGGTGCGTATCGAAGGGGAGATAGTTTCTTCTAGTTTACTTCGAAGTCTCGTGGCTGAAGGACGTATGGCTCTTGCTGCAAAGTGCTTAGGTAGAAACTTTTATTTACAAGGTGTGGTCGAAAAAGGTGCTGGTAGAGGAAAACAAATTGGTTTTCCAACGGCAAATATTTTTACTAGCTCTGAGTGTTTTCCTAAGAATGGGGTTTACACTTCAAAGGTGCTTTTGAATGGCCGAAGTTTTGCTTCAATAACCAATGTGGGGGAAAATCCTACCTTCGAAGACAAGACGAGAAGGCCGGTTCAGGTGGAAACTCATATTCTTGACTTTGACCAGGATATTTATGGTGATATTCTAAGGGTAGAGTTTGTAGAATTCTTGAGGGCTGAGAAAAAGTTTTCAGGAGTAGATCAACTTGTGGAACAGATCAAAGAAGATGTGATTAAGGCTAGGGAGTATCATGAAAAAATGGGGAGTGATTTCAAAATTTGAATTTTTCCCTCGTTTTGAATTTCTGTCAGATTATCTTAAATCCAAACACTCCTTTGAGAATGAGTTTAGCGCATTAGATTGCGAGCCCGAAAATTTTTTTGAAAAATTAGAAGAGTGGAAGACTGAGTTTGATCAATTTAGAGTGGGCGCTCCTTTTGGTAGTTTATTAGCTGAAAATTTAGACTTATCTAATGCCTTAACTCTTACTTTAAAAACTGCCGATTGTTTGCATCATTTAGACTCTCGGTGGTGGCCACGCTCATTGATGGATGAATGTCTCTTGCGAGCTGTGATCCAGAAAGATCTTAATATAGATATTCACAATAGCGCGATGATCATTGGTACAGGCGCGGCTGCTAAGGCTTGTGTGATGTCTTTGGTAAAGCTTGGTTTTTTAAATATTTCTTTTACTGATACCAACTCAGAGAGTGGTTACGAATTTGTTTCGCAATTGAAGCGCCGAGTGTTTGGAGCTAATTTTAACTTTATTGAGCAAAGAGACATTGCCTTGTTGCCAGGAGTTTTTAGTTTAGCAATCAATACGACTCCCGATATGGTGGAGAATACCTTGGTTGATGACTTGTCGTTTTTTAATTACCTGAGACATGAGGGGATCGTGATAGACCTTAGTGTGAAAGCAGCGAAGACAAAGTTTATAAAGCAGGCTGAGTTAGTAACGAGTCAGGTTTTACATGGAATCGATGTTGCGAGCCTTGTAGATGCCTATTGGGTTGAGATGTGCTTTGATATTGAGCTAAATGAATCTGATTATAAGTCTGAATTAACCAGCTTTTTAAGTACTCACTAAAAACCGGACTCTCGACTAGTTACAATTTACGTCACCCCATATTAAGCTAATGATAATAGATGTTTGTAGGGGGGTACATTGGCTGCGAAACGTCTTGGCGAGTTACTCGTAACAAAAGAACTAATCAATATTGATCAATTGAATCAAGCAAAGATTGAACAGAAAAACCATGGCGGCAGGCTTGGAACTGCGTTGGTGAAGTTAGGATTCATGAATGAATCTGAGCTAACTGAGTTTTTGGCGGAGCAGTATTCGGTTCCAGCCATTGATTTAGAAACTTTTGAAATCGATCCTAAGGCTCTCGAAAAAATTCCAAAACAAATTTGTGACAAATACGTTTGTATTCCAATCTCCTTGTCGGGCACAACCCTCGTCGTGGCAATGAGTGACCCTTCAAACATATTTGTGATTGATGATTTAACCTATATTACAAAGTGTAAAATTCAAACTGTGGTGGCATCAGAAACCGCGATTGCAAAAGCCATTGAGTTTTACTTAACGAAAGCCATTTCCTACGAAAAAGTTATGTCGGAAATGGAGAACGAAACGGTTGTAACGGATGCAACTGCGAGTGACGAAGGTGACGAAATTGTCGACCTTGAGGCCTCAGGTGATGATGCTCCTGTGGTGCAATTTATCAACTTACTACTTGCTGAGGCCATTCGCTTAAAGGCTTCCGATATTCACATTGAGCCTTACGAGAAAAAGTTTCGAGTCAGGTTTCGTGTTGATGGAACTTTGTCGGAGCGAATTCAACCACCAGCGGGAATGGCCCTTGCGATTACTTCTCGTATTAAAATCATGAGTAAACTAGATATTTCTGAGCGAAGAAAGCCGCAGGATGGACGATTAAAGTTGAGACTTAAAAATGGTCAAGAGGTGGATTTTCGTGTGAGTTGCTTGCCGGTAATTTTTGGTGAGAAAATTGTATTGCGTTTACTAGATAAATCAAATCTTCAGTTAGATATGACGAAATTAGGTTTTGAACCTGGTCAGTTGGCTTTGTTTAAAGATAATATTCATCGTCCTTATGGCATGGTTTTGATTACCGGTCCTACAGGTTCTGGTAAATCAACCACAATTTATTCTGCTTTGTCTGAGTTAAATAGTGTGGATGTAAATATATCTACGGCGGAAGATCCTGTGGAATTCAACTTAGAAGGTATTAATCAGGTTCAAATGAATGCCGACGTTGGTTTAACCTTTGCGACTGCACTAAGATCTTTCTTAAGACAAGATCCTGATGTGATTTTGGTGGGGGAGATTCGTGATTTAGAGACGGCAAATGTTGGATTTAAGGCAGCCTTAACCGGTCACTTAGTTGTAAGTACGCTTCATACTAATGATGCACCAGGTACAGTGAATCGTCTAATTAATATGGATGTAGAGCCTTTTATGATTACCTCTGCCATCAACTGCGTTGTAGCGCAAAGGTTGGCGAGGCGTATTTGCTCTAACTGTGCAAGGCCATACAAAGTGACTCCAGAGCAATTAAAAGACTTAGGTGTTCCTGATGAATTAATTGATGGGGCTGAGATTTTAAAAGGCGAAGGCTGCGATCGTTGTAATCAATCGGGTTACAAAGGACGTATTGCTGTACATGAAGTAATGACTTTCACTGATCCTTTGAAGCAAGGGGTTTTTGATCGTCTTAGTCCGGTAGAGTTTAAAGCTTTGGCGATACGTGAGGGTATGCAGACAATGCGTATGAGTGCGATTCGAAAAATGTTACGTGGTGAAACTACAATGGAAGAAGTGTTTAATGTTTCAGTGGGATAATGTATGGGTGTAAGTTTAAATCAGTTGTTAAAAGCAGTAGTGGACCAGAATGCATCCGATTTACATTTAGTTGTAGGTAGTGTTCCTTGTATTCGTGTCTCGGGGCGAGTGGTTCGAGTTAAAACTGATAGGCTAGATTCGAAAACAATTAAAGAAATGTGTTATAGTCTTTTGTCAGATAGGCAAAAAGCTCTTTTTGAAGAACATAAAGAATTAGATTTCTCATTTGGAGTAAAAAAGTTGGCAAGATTTCGTTGCAACTTAAGTTACCATATGGGAACGGTAACAGGAGTTTTTCGAAAGATTGCTCATAAAATACCAAGCTTTGAAGAGTTAGAGTTACCACCAAGTATTCGTGATCTTACGAAAGTGCAAAATGGTTTGGTTTTGGTTACGGGAGCTACCGGTTCTGGTAAGAGTACTACTTTGGCTGCCTTGGTGGATAAAATCAATCAAGAAGAGCATGGCACGATTTTCACCATTGAAGATCCTGTTGAGTATGTTCATCCTCATAAAAATTGCATCGTTCGTCAAAGAGAGTTGGGGGCTGATACCAAAGGTTTTGGTCCGGCGATGAGAGCTCTGTTACGTCAAGATCCAGATTATTGTTTGGTGGGTGAGATGCGGGACCTTGAAACCATTGAAGCGGCCATGACTGTGGCGGAGACAGGGCATTTGGTTTTTGGAACACTTCATACCAACTCTGCTATTCAAACCATGAACCGTATTATTACCGTATTTCCAGCCGCGCAACAGGAACGTGTTAGGACTCAGTTGAGTTTTGTGTTGCAAGCAGTGATTGCCCAGCAACTGATCCCAAAGATTAATGGCGGTGTTGCTCTTGCGGTTGAAATCTTGATTCCCAATCAAGGGATTCGAAATTTGATTCGAGAAAATAAATTACACCAAATTAAATCTATGATGCAAACCGGTCAGTCCAGCTCTGGAATGGTCACTATGAATCAAAGTATTTTAAGCTTATTGGTGAAACGTAAAATTGATTTGAACAATGCATTCAGAGCGAGTCCTGATCCTGATGAATTGGATGGAATGCTAAGAAAGGCTGGAGTTTAATGGCTGTTTATTTGTATCAAGCGAAACAACCTGGTGGTAAGGTGGTTCGAGGTGAGGTGCAGGCCACTTCTGAGGTTGAGGCGCGAGTAAAAATTCGTTCTCAACAACTGATTCCTATTCGGGTTATGCCAAAAAGCGGTGCTAAAGGTGTAAAGAAAACTGGGATCGGAAAAATTAAACCTAAAGAACTGCAGGTTTTTACTAGGCAGTTTGCTACCATGATTGATTCGGGGATTCCTATTTCTCAGGCCCTGCAAATATTGGCGGATGGAACTCAATCTCCTCCTCTGAAAAAAGTCTTATCTGGTGTGAAAGAAGATCTTAACTCAGGTAAGCGTCTTGCAGAGTCTATGCAATCATTCCCAGGTGCCTTTGATAAGCTTTATGTAAACTTGGTACGAGCGGGTGAAGAAGGTGGTGTGCTTGATACTATCTTGGATCGTTTGGCCATGTATATTGAAAAAGCCGCTAAAATCAGAGGACAGATCAAAAGTGCGATGACCTATCCGGCCATTATTCTATTGGTGTCGGCCTTGGTTATTGGAGTTATTTTAGGTTTCGTTATTCCAAAATTTATGGAGCTTTTTCGTAGTACAGGTCAAGAACTTCCAGAGATTACTCAAATGGTTGTGGATTGGTCAGACTTTTTAAGAGAGAAATGGTACGTTGTTTTAATTGGTGGAGCAGCAGTTTTTACTAGTGTAAAAGTCTTTGTGGGAACACCAGCGGGAAAAACCTATATGGATAACCTGGTGATTCGTATACCAGTTTTAGGGACACTTGTGCAAAAGGCGGAGATTGCAAGATTTTCTAGAACTATGTCTACCTTAATTGCTTCAGGGGTTCCTTTGTTGGATGGTTTAGATATTTGTGCTCAAACCATTGGGAACCAGGTGATTGCTGAATCCATTGTGGAGGCAAGAGCTGTTGTTTCCGAAGGTAAATCGATCATTAGTCCATTGGCAAAAAATCCATTTATTCCCGATATGGTTGTGCAGATGATTGGTGTGGGGGAGCAGACAGGTGCTCTTGATACCATGTTAGAAAAAATCGCAGATTTTTATGAAGATGAAGTAGATGAAGCAGTTAGTGCTTTGACTAGTATTATGGAGCCATTAATGATGGTATTTTTAGGTGGTATTATTGCCTTCCTGGTTATTGCGATGTATATGCCAATTTTCAATATGGCTGGAGGAATTACTTGAGTCTGGCCCATGAAATCAAAAAAAGGCTAATGATGGCGGAGGCATTTAAACTATTGTGCCTCAGTGTTATCTTAGCGCTTCTGATGTTTTCACGATTGTTTCAATCTCAATTTGTTCATAGAGACTTATTGTTACCGAGTCTGATCGTATTGAGCATTGGTTTTGTTTTTCATTTGGTTTTTATTCTTCAATGTAAATTTCGCAAACCGAGTGAGATTTCTGTATACAGTTCTTTTGTTTTTGATGCTGTTTTGATAACGGCTTTGATTCATTTTATTGGCAATACGCAATCCCTAATGGTGATTTTGTACTTAATCAATATCATGTTAACTGGTTGGTTATTGGATAAACGAGCAGCCTATTATATGGCTTTGTTTAGCTCCATTTGTTTCAGTTTTCTCTTAGCCATTAGCCCGCAAGTCGGTGGCAATGGTTTGGTACTAGCTTTTGTGTGGAATAACTTCGGTTTTTTTGCGGTAGCGGCCTTTAGTGCTTACGTGGGTGATTATGCAAAGCAAGTGCAGGATAAATTAGAAGAAACTAGAGAGGATCTAGGTTTATTAAAAGATTTAAATCATTTGATCATTGAGAGCATGCCCAGTGGGTTTATCTCTGTGGATATGTTAGGTCGAGTTTTGGTTATGAATCATGCCGCTCAAAAGATTGTAGGCATGATGGACTATGTAGGTCGTCGTTTTGAAGAATTGCTTCCTGGTGTTGAAAAAAAATATAAAGTCTTAAAAGAAGAGTTAGAGGCAGAAAACTACAGTGCTGAGGTCGTGCAGTTTGACTATGAAGTAAATGAAGGCGATGACTTTAAAGTCTTTCGTGTAGTTGGTTCTGAAATCTACGGTAAAAACTCCATGCAAATCGGTACTATGTATCTTTTGGCTGATCAAACTAGAGAGCGTGAACTTGAGAATCAAGCTCGGAGAAAAGAAAAGTTAGCCGCCGTTGGTCAACTGGCAGCGGGAATTGCCCATGAAATTAGAAATCCATTGGCAAGTATGTCTGGTAGCATTCAGTTTATGAAAGAAAGTTTACCGAGTCTTGATGAAGACAGCCAGAAGTTGATGGAAATAGTCTTAAAAGAAACAGATCGCTTAAATGATTTGATTAGCGACTTTATGGATTATGTAAAAGAAGAGCCAAAGGTAAACGATAAAATTGATCTAGAGGCCTTGATTGAAGAGTGTGTTGAACAATTGCGTTTTAACAAAGATCTAAAAAAGAGTGTAGAGATACATTTGGACTTGCAAGCAGGTAAAGAAATCTGGGGTAGTGAAGCGAAGCTAAGGCAGGTATTGTTAAACTTAATCATTAATGCCCACCACGCCCTAGAAAAAGTAAACCCTGCCCATATTTACATTTCTACTAAATATGAAATTGGACATTTCTTTTTGAGTATCAAAGACAATGGTTGTGGCATGGATGAAAAGACCAAAGAGAAACTTTTTGAGCCATTCCATACGACAAAAGCAAAAGGCACCGGCTTAGGTTTAGCTACGGTACATAAAATATTAGAAACCCATCATGCTGGAGTGAGTGTTCATTCTGTTAAAGATGAGGGTACAGAGTTTATCATCGATTTTACACGATTGGTATAGAAGAAGGGGAGCGATATGAAACCGAAAATTTTGGTTGTCGACGATGAAGAAAGCATCCGCGAGTTTTTAAACATCATGTTAAAAAAAGAAGGCTATGAAATTAGCCTTGCGGAAGATGGAGAGCAGGCTAAGGAGCTTTTGAAAAACAAAAGCTTTCATATGGTTATCTCGGATTTACAAATGCCAAACGTTACTGGGATGGAGCTCTTAGAGCATGTTAAGGCTAATTATCCAGAAACTACATTTATGATGATCACAGCTTTTGGATCTACAGAAAATGCGGTTGAGGCGATGAAGTTGGGTGCTTATGATTACCTAACAAAGCCTTTTAAAATCGATGAAGTTCGAATTTTAATTAATAACGCATTGAAGGCTAAATCTCTTGAGAGAGAGAACAAACAATTAAAGCGTGAATTAGGGGTTAGCAATAGCTTTCAAAATATCATTGGTAACTCGGATGCTATGCACCAGATTTTTCATTTGATTGAGCGAGTTTCCCAGTCGCCAACCAATGTATTAGTCACTGGTGAGAGTGGTACGGGTAAAGAGGTAGTGGCTAAAGCAATTCACTACAATGGCCCAATTAAAGAAAAGCCTTTTGTAACGGTTAACTGTGGTGCGATTCCTGAAAACTTAATGGAATCAGAGATGTTTGGTCACAAAAAAGGTTCCTTTACAGGAGCTGTTGCTGACAAGGTTGGTTTGTTTGAAGCGGCTGACGAGGGAACTTTGTTTTTAGATGAGGTGGGTGAGTTACCTCTAAATATCCAGGTAAAACTACTCCGTGCAATTCAGGAAAGAATCATTCGAAAAGTTGGTGCTACTGAGGACCAAAAGGTAAACGTAAGAATTATTGCTGCTACCAATAGAGATCTTCAGAGCATGGTTAACGAAGGGAGCTTTCGAGAAGACCTATTTTATCGTTTAAATGTGATCAATATTAATACACCAGCTCTTCGAGAAAGAACAGATGATATTCCATTGTTAGCCAAACACTTTTTAAAGAAGTACTCAGAGAGAATGGGGAAGGGGATTGGTGCCATAAGTGATGAGGCTATGGAGATTTTAAAATCATACAATTATCCTGGTAACGTTAGGGAGTTAGAAAATATCATTGAGCGAACGGTAGCCTTAGAGGCAGGTGGCAGTATTTTGCCGGAAAGTTTACCGCCTTTAGTTTCAGTGAGTCGTAAAGGGGCTTCAGAAAGACGCCTGGCTAGTGCTCATGAAATCGAAATTACGGACGATGGAGTGGATTTAGATAAGATTCTTGGACAAATTGAAAAAGAATTGATCGTTAAGGCGATTCACCATACTGATGGTGTTAAGAAAAAAGCCGCAAAATTATTAGGAATTACATTTCGTTCGATGAGATACCGAGTAGATAAATACGGCTTGGGTTCTTCGGAAGAGGATGAGGATTAGGCTTAAGAATACTTAAAGTAAAACTTTAAGTGTTCTTAAAATGAGATTTTTGCCTAGCCCCTTCGGTAGTGTTTTGTTTGAATATGATACTTTTTTTAAAAAAAACTTAAATAATATTTATACAAGGTATACACTTTCCGATAAGGGTACAGGTTTAAGAAAGATTTGACTAAATTAGAATATTAAATTTAGTTAACATATTTAAAGAACGTTAATCACTGGAGGGTATGAATGAAACGTCTTTTAACTAAAAACAATAAGGGTTTTTCCCTAATTGAGCTAATGATCGTTGTTGCGATTATCGGAATTCTTGCTGCTATCGCAGTGCCAAACTACCAAAAATTTACTCGTAAAGCAAAGCAAGCTGGTGGTAAGTCACTCCTTAGTGGTTACTATACTGCTGCAAAAGCTACTATGGCTGAAATGGGTATCCATGGTGGTAACTTTCCACAAATTGGATTCAAGCCAGAGGGTGAGTTGATCTATCGTTTAGATGCGGCTGATTCTTCTACAGCATTGCCGGCTACTTTTGCTTCAATGAACTCTGATAATTCATGCATCAGTACTGTGGGTTCAGGTTGTACTGCGGCATACATTACCTGGAACAATCATCCGGTATCAACTGCTACTGCAGCTGGTGGTACTGCGGCTGCTACAAACAGACTTTTTACTGTTTACGCTGCGGCTGACTTAGACGGCTCACAAGCTGATAGATGGGTTATTGATCAAAACAAAAACCTAACTATCGTTCAAGACGGTACCGAGTAAAAAAATATTTTACTTAAAACCTAAAGAGTGTACTATTTTTATAGTACACTTTTTTTATGTTCAAATTAATTTTTCTCGCCCTATTTTTTTACGGAATGATTGTTTCTAGCGTTCAGACTAGATATGAGAAGCCTATTGTCGAACCAAAAATTTATCCCTTAAAAGAGCAAAAACGTTTTTCATTAGGCTTTAATGATATTATGGCCGATCTTTATTGGCTAAGGGTGATTCAAAATATCGATTATTGTGAGAATGCAAACTACGGTAGAAAATCATCTAATCCAGGCTTAGGCATGGATGAGATTTTATCAGCTAATCTCAGAAATAGTAGGTGCCACAAAGGCTGGGTCTATCAAATGTTAAACTTAGTTACAGATTTGGCTCCCAAATTTCGTAAAGTATATCGAGTTGGCGGAGAACTCTTGAGTGTTGCGGTGGATGATCGTGAAGGTGCTAGGTTGATTTTTGATAAGGGAATAAAGCAGTTTCCAGCCTATTGGGAGCTTCTTTATTCAGCTTCCTATCATTATCTTTTTGAGTATCAAAATCCAGAGAAGGCCGCAGATCTTTTGATTCAGGCAGCAGAAAATGGTGGTCCATTCTGGTTTCGGCAAATGGCTGGTACCTTGTATACGAAAGCTGGTCGTTTTGTGATGGCAGAGGTAACTCTCAGGTCTTACGTAGAAAACTACGAAGGAAAACGTGGTGTAGAACAAGCTAAAAAACGTTTAGAGGAGTTGCAAGTTGCGAAACAAAAAGAAAAAGAACGTGTACAAAAAATAAAAGAAAAATAGGTTTTACTCAATGCCGGAGTAGCTTGATATTTGGTCTGGCTTTTGATACTTATCGTATTCACGATAAAAATCCGGAATCATAGGGAACCACTGAAGGCTTACCAGTTTGTCCACTTGGATAGAGATTGATTTTTTAATAAAAACATAGTCTCCGTCTTTATATTCCAGGCCATCTATTTTTAGATTTTCATTCCCATTTAGGAAGCGTATTTTATAGCGTCCTTTTTTGGGTTTAAAATTCTGTATATTTCTATTAATAATAAAAGTCCTCGTATAAAGAGCAGACCAGTAGTGAGAAAAATTTTGTTTCAAGTAATCATGAAAACCAGATGGGGTATTTCGGATCAATCGGTCACAGTTGACTACTAAATAAGGTCCAATATTTTCTACTTTCTGAAGGTATTCGTTGAGTTGTTCGTCAGACCAATTTTGACTTCTTATTTTAAACTTACTATCAATCCAGTGATTTGGTAAGGATGTTTTCTTTTTAAACAAATAGTTCGAAGCGGCGATGTAGGAGTCATTTGAATTTAGAATTTCGTCAGCTAAACTTAAATTGAGTCTCTCTTTTTCATTGTAATTATAAAAAAGAAATCGAAGTTGGAAGCAGGGGACTAGGAGGCCAGTGAATAAAATGGCATAAACAAAAACTTTCCTAGATTTTTTTTTCGGCAAATACTCTGAAGCAGTATACATGCTTATGCCAATAAGCAAAATGCTTGCAGGTAAAAAGTTTAAAAATGTATAAGGCCAGGCTGATGGGTTGATAAACATAAAAATGGCCAGGAAGGTAGCGAAACCCCTCAGCTCACTGTATTGTGATTTAGATTCTTTAATATGGAAAATTAATGAATATAGGCTGGCACTAAATATTAGAAGCCATTGGATGGGATTTGTCTTTAAAGAGGTTTTCCAGAAAAGGAATGTTTCCTTGAGATACATCAAGCTGCCGCCCATTTTTAAAGGGCTTTGCAAACTGTCTTGAGCAATTTTCCCGGCATCTGAGATAGACCATGCCCAGCTATAATAAACAATAACGGGCAATAGCATAAGAGCGTAGAATTTTAGTAAACGAACTAAGCTTGATTGAGTTCGGTCAGATTTGGATTTCAATAAAGTAACCAAATGCGATAGGCCGATAGCAAAAACCCAAAAAGCTGCCTTTTGAGAAATAAGGAAGGACAAGGAAATGAGAAAGCCTGCCCAGTAAAGTCTATTTTTTAAGAGAAAAATAGAAATGATACACAGAATTGACGCGCTAAGGCTGTCTTGCCTGTATTGGGCTGTGTTTGCGCTTAAGAATATTAAAGAAAAATAACAAAAATGACTAAGAAAAGCGGCCAAGTTGCCAAAAACTTTTCTAAATTCTCTTATTAACAAAAAGAAACAGAGAGTAAAAATACTGCTCAAAAAAAATCTAAAAAAGATTATTGTATCGACGCTTGTTTCGAAGTTTTTTTGAAAGAAACTTAAAAAATAATAGCCGAGAACATTTTTGTATGGTGAATAGTCTCGATAGGGGACTAAGCCCTGAACAATATTTTCTACAAAATGTCCGACTTGAAACTCATCAGGTATAAGGCCTGTGTTGAATCCAGCCATCCAATAAATAATCAACTGAATAAGGCTCAGAAAAATAAAAGAATAGTCCCAAATTTTTTTCTTATACAAGTCTTGCATTGCGGCCTCTTAAAAAGGGTAGTCTTTCATATGTACTTCGTCTAGATAATTTTTGTATAAGCTTGGCTTTCTTTTTTTTGGCTCTAGTAAACTCATAGAAAGCTCTGGTATAAGCTGAATTTTCCATTCCGTATCAGCTTGGGCGTTATAAACGGAGTCCTTAAAAAGTCTTTTAATTTTTCCAATTGAGTCCCCATTGATTGAAAGTTGTCCTCGAGGGTTTTTAAGTAAAACCCTATAATTCCCATCGTGAGCAACTCTAAATTCTGTAGCTGAACCTTTAAATTGATAGGTTCTTGTGTAGACAGATGCCCAAAAATGCATAAAGTTCTTATCATAATACTCTTTTAAGAAAGGGGGACTGTTGCCAAGAAGGGCACTGTCTAGTAAAAGACTTTTGGGCTTGTTTAAATCGATTTTGTCTAGAAAACTGTCTTTTTCCTGTTTAGTCCAATGATTAGAGGCCTTTGTGATATCGTAGTTTAACCAGGACCAATTTTCTAATGCATTTTTTCTTGTAAAAATATAATTTGCACTAGCGATATAAGAATCTTCTTTTTGTAATGTAGCTTCTAAAAGGCTTAAGTCATAGCTTTCCGATTGATTTAGTTCTTCTCCTAGTCTCAAGTAATTTTGCGATTGAAGGACTGTGGCCAGGATAATCACTATGGGAAGGATTTGACTGAGTTTCGTGTTTTTTAATGAGTGAAGGCTAAAAAGGTAATTAATGCCAAAAAGGCATAATACGAACAGAGCTGGGGCGAAATTTGTGAAACTATAGATCCAAACAGTAGACTTTGTGAGTAAAAAGAGGCCTAAAAAGAAAGAGAATAAAAATAGTTTTTGTGTTTCTTTTTGCAGGTTTTTTATTTGTCTCAAACCGCCGTAGCAACCTATGGCTAATGCTAACCAAAAGATTGGTGCCTGCATTAAAGTTTTTTTCCAATTTGCTAAGCTAAAGACCGAGTAAGTTGTTTCTGTTGCCATTTTTACTGAGTATTGTAGGTTTGAGCTGACAGTGCTTTCGGGTTCAAATAATCCATAGTAGTAGTAGTAGGCAAATAAAGGTAAGCAGATACAACAGAGTAATAGTGTTCCGCGGATCAAGAATTGTTTTATTTTAAAGTTATTGTTTAAGAAAATCTCATAAGTAATGTAAGAAAAACCAAAGGCTAGAATGAAATAGGCTGACTTTTGAGAGATTAAAAATGAAAGAGCTATTAAGATGCATGATAGCAAGTCTTTTTGGTATCGAACGGCAATAAATATGAAAAATAGAGAGCTGGCGGTTAGGCTATCAATTCGAAAGTTGCTTGAGTAAATCTGAACTGCATTAAGGCTTATGAACAATATGGAGGCTAAAATTAGAGCTTTTTGGGAGAACAGCTCTTTTAAGCTGTAGAGAAAAAAGTAAAAACTTGAAACGAAAATAAGACCTAAGGTACTACGTGCTGAGATTACACTGTATACAACCCCATTCTCAGGCGAAAAAAAACTAGAGATAAAATAGTAACCAAAAACATTTTTGTAAGGGTTGAAGTCTTGGTAGGGAGTAAGTCCATCTAGTATGTTTTGAACGGATTTTGCTAATTGAAACTCATCTGGAATAAGGCCCGTGTTCCAGGATGCTAAGATTATTATTAGTAAATGCAACATGGCTATAGCGATAAATGTCAATTTGAAGATTTTCTTTTTTTGTTGCAAAATAATCCCTCTATTTTATTTCAAACATACCAAGTTGAAGTTTCTCGTCGATAGGTATTATGGCCTTGTTTTTAATTCGTTTTGATTCTACGAGTTGATGAAAAAGTTGTCGTTTTGAGCTGCATATTACTAGGTCTGTATTGAAAACCTCTTTGAGCTTTTGTTCAGGTTGCTCGGTGAATCCTCTTTTTATGTTATAAGAGTTTATAAAGAAGTCTTTAGAAATCATCAATAAGGATGGGTCGAGAACATCTAGAACTTTAAGCTGCGAATAGTAAAGGGCGTATTGTCCTTGCCACCAATCGCAATTGTAGATTCGTCGAGTATCGGTTTTAGGGGGCAGCTGTAGTAACGTTTTATAGGCTTCCTCCTGTTTTTTAAAATACGAAATATCTTCTTGAAATTTTATAAAACTGAAGTTAGCCAAGGTAAAAAGCCCGCAAAGTAAAACGCTAAATAGATGTTTTTTTCCGGTGTGGATAGGAAATTTACTTAGGCTGATGATGAAAGCAAAAATTGATGGGGTGTATTCCAAAAAACGAATGGAAATAAATAGGCTTAAAAAGCAAATTAAGCTGGCGATGAGTAGGAATTTAAAATAGCCTTCTTTCAGCTCTCTCCAGCAGGCTCTGATGCATAAAGCTCCCAAAACCAAGAAAGGCAGAAAAAGTTTTATGGTGGTAAAGGGAGACTGCATTGCTAATTCAGGTCCGTAGGCTAAATCTGGAGCTCCTAATTGTTGAAGGGCAATCCATAGATGCTTGAGGCTCATTTCTAAACTTTCAGGGAAATAGGGATTTAAGAATAGGCCGGTAATAATTCCTGCTGTACCATACTTGATCGCCTTCACATTTAACTTTTTTTCGTAAAGGCTTAGACTAATGCTTAAGAGTATGAAGAATGCAATTGGGATATAAATTGTATGGTAAGATAGGCTAAATATTATTGAGAATACAAATAGGTTTTTCCACTTTCGGCCTCTTCCCGCAAGGCAGATTAGGGCGAAGACAAAAATTGCTAGAGTGTGTGGGCGGATTAGTAAAAGTCTTAGGAGGAATTGAGGGCAGACGAGTAAGCTTACGATCAAGGTGAAAGACATGCTAGGGCTAAGTCTTTTTCGTAGTAAGGCGTACCAGATATTGATTGTACCAATTCCCAGAAGTAAACTAAGGCTTTGTAGAGCGCTTTCTGAGCCAAAGCGAAGAAAAAGACTACTTAAGACGTGGTAAAGAAACTCTTTTTCAGGGAAGGATTTGTCCCAGTTTAGACCATAGATTCTATCGATAAAATCGGGTGCAAAATTTTTTAAATATTCTTGTGAGATAAAATAGTGATAAAAACGATCTGGGTCAGTGTAAATGCTATCTCTAAAAAGATGTGCTAATAGTAGGAAAGCCAAATTGAGAATGAATATGAAAATGTATTCACGCTTGACTTGTCTACTAAAGGGCCAGACCATTGCTATATACTCCTAGGGGCGAAATGCATTTAAGTGTCGTAATTCCAGTATTTAATGAAGAGGAACATATTGCAAGTGTTCTTGCGCGGGTGGAAACTGCGTTGTTGTCCCTAAAAGCTTCGTCACTGCTTGAAGCTTATGAGATCCTTGTGATTGATGATGGGTCGAGTGATAATAGTCCTCAAGTTTTGAGTGCGTTGAAGCACAGCAAAGATTTAAAAATTGTACTTTGCGAAACGAACAAAGGTAAGGGGGCTGCGTTGCAGATAGGCTTTCAGATGGCTATAGGGGATTTTGTAATTATCCAAGATGCCGATCACGAATATGAACCGGAAGACTACCTTCACTTAATTCGAGAGCAAAAAAATCTAGATGCCGATTTTGTATTAGGGTCTAGAATTTTATCAAAAAAAAATAAGTTTGGATTTTTTAGGCAGAAGTTTGCCAATCAACTGCTTAGTTTTTTAGCTAGTTTAATGTTGGGGAGAAAAATCACTGATATCGAAACCTGCTATAAGCTAGTTCGAAGAGATATGTTGTTGTTGTGTGATTTTAATGCCAACCGATTCGATATTGAAATCGAAATTGCATTTGAATTGTTTAGATTTAAAGCGCTTAAATTTTCAGAAGTTGCAATTTCTTATAATCCTAGATCTTATTCTGAGGGAAAAAAGATTGGTTGGAAAGACGGGGTTCAGGCTTTGGTTAAAATTTTTTCGATGGGATTGAGAAATCTATTTCTAGCAAAAAGGGTTTATAATACTTAAAATCTATTGGAAGGGGCTAAATTGCTTGAATTACTACATTAGTTTTCTATGTGGTTCTATGCGTTTTTATTTCTTTATTGACCTTGCTTAAAAGAAAAATAGTTACGATCCTTGCTTTGAGTGATTTGTTTTTCTTTTTTATTAAAAAATAGACTCACTCCACTTGCATAATCCTTTTTAAACAGAGAGAATTTAGATGTGCGTAAGAATGAAAAACTACATTTTATAGTTCCATTTTATAATGAATCTGAGGTTTTGAAGAAAACCATTCAAAAACTCGTCTCAGCAGGTTTTGTCGTGATAGCTGTTGATGATGGTTCCAGTGATAGTTCTATAGACTCTATCATTGATTTACCGATCGTAACTTTGAGGCATGCTTTTAATCTAGGGCAGGGTGCTGCTTTAAATACTGGCTTAGAATACTGTCGAAGAAATAATATCCAATACGCAGTGACTTTCGATGGTGATGGTCAGCATCGTTTGGAAGATGCTGTGGCGATGTTTGAGGAATTAAAGCTTAATTCTTCTGATATTGTCCTTGGTTCAAGGTTTTTAAAGTCAGAGTCTATACAAAGTTTGCCGTCGGGGCGAAAGCTTTTACTGCGACTGGCGACTTCATTTACAAGGCTTCAATTTGGCTTAAAGATTTCAGATACGCATAATGGATTAAGGGTTTTGGGGCGTCGTGCAATAGAAAGTATTGATTTTCAATCCAACCGAATGGCACACGCATCAGAAATTTATTGGTTTATAAAAAAATATAAACTCAAATACAAAGAGTATCCGGTTGTGATCGATTATCATGAGTATAGTTTAAATAAGGGGCAAAGTTTTTTATCTGCCCCTGGTATATTAATAGAATATTTTTTCACAAGGATTTTAAGAAAATGAGCTTTCAAATTATAGCCAGTATTTTTTCTATAATTGGTTTTCTATGGGGAATTAGATTAATTTTTAAGTTCAGAAATAAGCTTGGCTACGGGCTCTTTGTTTCTATTACGTTTTTGATTGGTTTTTTGTTTCTGCAAAATCCAGATTTAACTAGTGTAGTTGCTCATTATCTAGGTATCGACCGTGGAGCTGATCTTTTAAGTTATATCCATTTGTTGGTCTTTGTTTTTTCTGTGTTTATGTTTTATTTGAAGTTAGAAAAACAAAAAAGACAAATTAGTATTTTAACTAGAGAGTTGGCAATCAAAAATTCTCAAACTAAATCTTGAGGTTTTATGGCGTACCAGATTGCTGTTTTAACGATTTCTTACAACTCCCTTGAGCTTTTAAAAAAAGCGGTGGCCTCAATTCAAAAACAAAGCTTCACTAACTGGATTCATATCATAGTCAATGATGGATCGGTGGACGATACTGCTGACTACCTGGATGAATTAGCTCAGACATCTGACCAGTATATAGTTAAAAATCTTTCTCAAAATGCTGGTATTGCTAATGCTCGTAACCATTGTTTAGAGCTGATTCCAAGTGGGGTCGAGTACGTGTGTATCTTAGACGCTGACGATTTAGCTAGAGAGGATAGATTGGAGAAGCAACTTGCTTTTTTGGCGAAACACAGTGAGCTTGGAGTTTTAGGCTCTAATTGTGTTTTTATCGATGATTCAGGTCAGCAGATTGGAGAAAGGGCCTATCCTGAGTCTCCGGCTAATATAGAAAAAAGTAAGTTGATCGAAAATCCTTTTGCGAATTCTTGTGTTATGTACCGATGGAATATTGCTCGCAACTTACGATATAGTTTGGAGTTTCCGCCTTGTGAGGATTATGATTATTGGCTTAGTCTTCTAGCAAAAACGAAAGGGGCAAATCTTCCTGAGGCTTTAGTTTATTATCGTATAAGTGACAAGCAAGCGGTTGCAAGGAATGTCAGGAAAATGCTTCGTTTAACGGTGAAAATTAAATTAAAACACATTTTTAAGAGCAAGGATTTTTCTTTAAGTTATTTGTATAGAATAGCTATTGAACTTGGTCTTTTAATGATTCCAAGTAAATTGGTATTGAAGCTTGCAAGAGCTCGTCAGTTGGGGAAGAAACTAGTTTAATGTTTAGAGGACTGAAAAAGGAATGCTATGGTGTTGATTCTAAATCTAGTTATTCTTTATTCTATAGAAAAAATGAAAGCTGATGTTGGAAGTTTCTAGCTTTTTCAAGATTGAGGTTGAAATGAACAAGGATTTTATTTTATTGAATGCAATAGAACTAGCTCTTGTCGAGCCTCCAAAGTCTTTTTTAGGAAAGCAGTCGAAGTTTCGGTCTAAAATTGAAGAAATATGGGAAATTGAAAAAAATAAGAATCCCAATCTATTCAATGGGCCACTTTTTTCAGTTGTGGAATTTCGGATTGATGAAGTTAGAAAAGACCAGGTTTTGTATGTCTTTGAAACCGATTACAAAAGTTTTTTAGCTGAACAAAGTGGTGTCGATTTGGGACTCCAGCCTCTTGGTGTTACAGGGGCTATATCAAAAAATTATTTCGGTGAAGAGAAGCTTTTATTTGCACAGAGGTCTAAAAACAATTCTATATACGGAGGCTTCTGGGAGCTAGTTCCATCAGGTGGGCTAGAGTTTTTTGAATCAGACTCAAAAGAAGCTTTGCCAATTCGTCAGCTGTTGATCGAATTTGAAGAAGAGTTAGGGGCATCAAGGGAGTTAATCGAATCCAGTGAGCTTGTTGCATTGTCCTTTGATTCAAATATCAAAGTTTACGACTTAATTTATGTCCTAAAAGTGTCCACGAATTTTACTTGGAAGCTTTCTTTAGAGCACGATGATTACGTATTTCTATCTGAACAAGAATTTGTAGATTCTTATTTAGATAGAAGTTTGCCCAATTGCAAAAATGTTTTTGCTAGCCTTAGAAAATCAGAGAGAGGTATATGACAAAACGAAAGATTGTGGGATTACTAGCAAGAGAGCATGGTTTGTTTGCTCTGAAGGCATTGGTAGATTCAGACAGCTTTGAGATTGACCTGGTATTTACGCATCGTTACGAGCCGAAATCTAAGGGTGGCCAGGAAAGGTCTGAGTTTAAACAGTATTTGGACTACTGTTCTGCAAATGGAATTGAACTTGTGGAAGTAAACTCAAAAAAAGAGGCGAAGGATATAATCAATAAGCTGAACCCGCTCGATAATCTTGATATTTTACTTTCGGTAAGTTGGAGATATTTGGTGGGAGTGGATATTTTGGCTCTATTTCCATTTGGAGGCATTAATCTTCACAGAGGCCTATTGCCCAATTATCCTGGTGCTGAACCTATTTTACAGGCTCTAAAAAATGGAGATGATAAGGTCTATATTACAGCGCATAAAATGATAGAAGAAATTGACCAAGGCGAGCTTATAAAAACTTATGAACACTCTATTAATCACCTGAATTTCGAAAAAATAGATGATAAGGTGGAATGTATTAAGAAAGAATTGGGGCCACACTTTGGTGTTTTGAGTTTAGAGGCCTTAGCTTTGCGGATGGAGAAGTAATATGAAAACAAAGTCTTATTTTGCCGAAGATCAAGCTCCATACATCGTGGCAGAAATGTCTGGCAACCATAACCAGTCCATGGATATGGCTCTTAAGATTGTTGATGCAGCCGCTGATTGTGGAGTGGATGCCTTAAAAGTTCAGACTTATACCGCGGATTCTATGACTTTGGATTCTAATAAAGAAGATTTTTTGGTTAATTCAAAAGAGTCCCTCTGGAAAGGCGAAAGCTTATTTTCACTTTATCAAAAAGCCTACACGCCATGGGATTGGCATAAGCCAATTCAAGAAAGATGTAAGCAGAAAGGAATTGAGTTTTTTAGTTCACCTTTTTCCAGTGAAGCTGTTGATTTTCTTGAGGAATTAGATGTACCTTTTTATAAAATTGCATCCTTTGAAAATACCGATTTAGAACTTATCAAAAAGGTTGCATCTCAAAAGAAACCTATGATCATTTCTACCGGCATGGCGAGTATTGCCGATTTAGAATTAAGCGTTAAAACGGCGCTCGAAAACTCTTGTCCCGAACTTGTTTTATTGAAGTGTACTAGTTCTTACCCAGCTTCACCTGAAAATACCAACCTAAAGACGATTGAGCATCTTCGAGAGATGTTTGGCGTCAAAGTTGGTCTTTCGGATCATACTTTAGGAATAGGAGCGGCTTGTGCAAGTGTTGCCTTCGGTGCTTGTTTAATAGAAAAGCATTTTGTTTTAGATCGTAAGGCAGGTGGTGTGGATGCTGCTTTTTCGCTGGAGCCTTCAGAGATGAAAGCTTTGGTGGATGAAACCAAAAGGGCATTTCAGGCAATTGGAAATGTTCACTATGGCCCCACAGAGCAAGAGGAAGCCTCCAGAGTTTTCCGTCGTTCTATCTATGTTACTAAGAAAATTTGTGTCGGAGAGGAACTTAGCAGAGATAATGTTCGTGTGATGCGTCCAGGTTACGCTCTAGAGCCTAAGTACCTAGATGTCGTATTAGGAAAAAAGGTCAGTCGTGAATTAGATGTGGGTGATCGAATTGATTGGGATGTTTTTGGGTGAAAAAATATAAGGCTCTTTTTCTTGATTTTGATGGTACATTGGTAGACTCAGAAAGTTTATTGTTCGATGCTTACCGTCAGTTACTTGCTAGTTTTGCTAAGCCAGCAAGTCAGCAAGAGTTTCAAGGCTATATTGGGCCAAGTCTTTATGAGATATCCAATTTAATAAAAAAACGACATAGCTTAGATTTAGATGTTGATCAAATTTATCAAAGATACATTCAGTTTGTAGAGCTTTCTTATGACACTGTACTTTTGATGCCTGGAGCACAGGACTTTCTTGATTATGTAGTCGCCAAAGGTTTCCGTTTGTATGTAGTTAGTTCCGCACCATTGTCCATTGTAAGACGGGTCTTGCATAGATTCGGAGTACTAGGATGTTTTGAGGATTTTTTTACCTGTGAGTCAGTTGAAAAGATGAAGCCTGATCCTAGTATTTATATTCATGCAATGGAAGAGACCAGGCTTTCCGTTCAAGATGTTTTATGTTTTGAAGACTCTGTTGCAGGGGTAAAATCAGCTCTTGGTGCTGGTCTTAAAGTGATTTATTTAAATAAAGACTTTGATAAAGTAATTGAGATCCCAAAGAGCGAAAACTTAAGGCTGTATTCAAGTTTCTTAGAAATTTTAGATAATGATGTGGCAAGCAGTATTTTGGGGGAAGAATGAGTCAAATTGTTAGTGTTATAATCCCAACTTATAATCGCCCAGAATTTTTGGGTAGGGCTTTGGATAGTGTTTTGTCTCAATCATATACCGAGCTAGAAGTATTAGTGGTTAATGATGGGTCAGAGCAAAGCTATGATGAACTTAAGGCTCACTATAAAGACGAACGTATTATATGGATTGATCTTGAAAAAAACGCAGGCGTTTGTGGAGCAAGAAATGCCGGAATCGATGCTGCCAAAGGAGATTTTGTCTGTTTTCTAGATGATGACGACGAGTTTTTAGAAGATAAACTGAAACTTCAAGTGGAGCATTTTATAAAGTTTCCAGAAATTGACATTGTAGTGGGGGATGTCATATTTCGAAGGGAAGATATTTCTAAAGTAATCCTGAATCGTCATGAGGGAAATCAGTATAAAGAGTTTATCAAAAGATATTCCCTGTGGGGCACCGCGATACCTCTAATTAGACGAGAAATTCTTGAAAAAGGTGTTCGCTTTGATGGTCGGTTTTGGATGAATGAAGATTATGACTTTTTAATTCAGCTAGCAAAATATGCTAATTTTGGATTTGTTCCGCAGCCCTTAGCAATTCATCATGAAAGCAAAGACCAATTCTCATACAATTTTATGAGGCGTTTTAAGGGGACACTGCAATTATTTTTCAAATATTGGCGACAGTCTCTTTCCTTTGGTTTTTTATTTTTTCTAGATCAGTTTATTAAAACCATTGTTCTATGTTCAGTGTTTTTACTAGCGCACTATTTTGGAAAGTCTTGTTATGTGGCATTTACTAGGCTTGAGAACTGGATTCGCTTTGATCTTCTTGGGAAAACTTCAAATAGCTAATTGCACAAGTAAATCCATCAAATCAGAAGCTGTTTTTAGCTAACTGATTTGTACTTGCCTCTTTCTCACATCTTGATAACATCTTAAGTAGTGAAGAACCAGGTAGTTATCGATGCACAAAATCAAGACATATATCTTTTGGAGAAATCCAAAGAGCTTTTTCGTTATAGTGATTTATTGAAAAGCATTGTTCGAAGAGAGTTTAAGGTCTTGTACCGTAGAACTGTACTAGGGCCAATCTGGTATTTGCTTCAGCCTTTGCTAGCATCCCTTATTTATGTGGTGGTGTTTAATAAAGTTGCTAATATCTCTACCGATGGATTACCGAGTATCCTGTTTTATTTGCTAGGAACCTCACTTTGGGGACTGTTTTCTGATAGTTTGGTGAAAAGCTCTGATGTATTTGTTATGAACCAACTACTATTTGAGAAGGTATATTTTCCTAGATTAATTATGCCCATCGCTATGGTGATTTCCACTTTCCCTAAGTTTATAATGCAAATGTTACTGTTTTGCTTGGTATGGATCTACTACTTTGCGATGGGAGAAATTTCACCTTCGATTCATCTGGTTTATTTTCCTTTTTTAGTGGGGCTTACCGCTCTATTTGGTTTTAGTATAGGTTTGATTGTGTCTGCTATTACTGTGAAGTTTAGAGACCTTTTGTATGTATTAAATTATTTAATAAATATTTTGATGTATTTGAGTCCAGTGATTTACCCGGTTTCAATTGTCGCTGAAAAATACAGATGGATGACCTGGGCAAATCCTTTAACTGGTTTTTTCGAGCTGTCTAGATTAGGGGTTTTGGGGAAGGGTGAGATGAACCTTGAAGGCCTTGGGGCGGGGGTTTTGTTCGTTTTTGTTGTTCTGTATATAGGCTTAAAAGTCTTTTTTAAGGTGGAAAAAAGTTTTATTGATACAATATGAGTAATGTAGTTTTAGAAATAGAAAATCTATCGAAAGAATTTTATGTAGAAAACCCGCTATTAGGTGGGCTCTATGCTACCTATGAGCTAATGTTCAAAGATCTTAGCGAAGTGGATTCTAGTCGAAAACTCTTGGCGGTAAACTCTGTGAATTTAAGACTAAAGAAATCTCAAATTTTAGGAGTAATTGGTAAAAATGGTTCCGGGAAATCAACCTTATTAAAACTAATTTCTAGAATCACTTACCCAACGGGCGGAAAAATTTCTTATACGGGAAGTTTAACCCCAATGCTTGAGGTCGGAACGGGTTTTCATCCTGAATTGTCTGGTAGAGAGAATATAACTTTAAATGCAACTATTCATGGAATGAAACTAAAGGACATTGAACCTTTGATGGACCAGATCCTTGAGTTTTCAGAAATAGGACGACAAATTGATAGTCCTATAAAAAGGTATTCTTCAGGTATGGTTGTAAAGCTAGGTTTCGCTATTGCTAGTTATATTAAGACTGATATTTTACTTTTGGATGAAACTCTTTCCGTTGGAGATCACGCTTTCAAAAGAAAGTGTATTCATGCTTTGAAAGCTTTGGTGAAAAGAGAAGGACGTTCTATATTAGTGGTTAGTCACGATATGGATATGGTACGAGAAATTTGTGATGAAGTTTGTGTTATGAAAAAAGGTGTGTTGAGCGCGCCTATGGAGGCCGAAGCGGCCATTTCTAAGTACATCCAGGATGATGAAATTGAAGCCTGGTCTTTCTAGAAAAGTTCTATTTGTAAATATAATGTCCTCTTTCACTCCTCATTTTGAAACAGAATTGGAGTTGATGGAGGAGCGAAGTCAACAGGCAGCGGAAATTCATTTTGTACGTTGTAAATCAAAAATCCCATGCTGCTTTGCCAATCCAAAGCATTTAAAGGCTTATTGTGATTATTGCGTACATCGTAGTTCTCGGGTGAATGATTTTTTCCCTCGGGCCATAGAAAAAGATGTAGACCAATTTTGGAAGCAAGAAGATAAAGTTTTTTTTAATTCATTAAGGACTCAGTTTTCTAGTCTTAAAGAGTTGTATGACTATAAAATTAAATATTGTGATATCGACTTTGACATAGGACAGGCGGTTTGTTGTAGTTTGGTTTCGATATGTAGAGATAGTTCTGAAAGTCTCTTGAAAGAGCAGAACTTGATCGACTCCTTGTTTTTGACCGCCTTTTATCAGCTGGTGAGCTTAAGCAGACTGATAGAAAGTGAGCAATACGATGAAGTGATTATTTTCAATGGTCGCTTTGCAAGCGTTCGCGGAGTACTTCGTTATTGTCAAAGTAAAAATATAGACATCTACTGCCATGAAAGAGGTGGTGATTTCTATCGCTACGCCATCGTAAAACAAGATACAATACATTCGTTGGCAACACATAAAAACAAATTGGAGTCTTTAAAGAAGAGCTTTACCAAAAAATCTGAGTTGTATAAAATGGGTGAAGACTTCTTTGAAAATCAAAGAAAGGGAAAAGTCTATTCTTGGAAATCCTATATTACCGAGCAAGAGCATGGAAAGTTGCCTGATAGCTTTCAAGAAAGTCTAAGGAAAGTCTCCATTTTTATTTCTAGCGAAGATGAGTTTTTTGCTCTAGATGATTTTAAGGTTTACTTTTTTGAAGACCAGGTGGAGGCCATTCGCTATATGGTTTCTAAATTGAAAGATGTTTTAGGAAAGAGTATTTCGCTATTTATTCGAATGCACCCTAACTTGGCTGGTATTGATAATCATTTTATAAGGTCCATCAAGGCTTTAGAGCAAGAAGGTCTTAATGTAATAGACGCTGATTCTAATGTTAGTTCCTATGCTCTGGTAGATCAGTCAGATCTAATTATAACTTTTGGATCTACGGTTGGTGTGGAGGCCTGTTATGTTGGGAAACCAGTAATATTGATGGGAACCACATGGTATGAAGATTTAGACATTTGCTCTATCCCTAAAAGTCCTGAAGACCTTATCGAAAAAATAAAAAATGAAAATGAAACCAGAGATAAAAGTGATGCCATTTTATATGGCGCCTATATCTCTAGTTTTGGTGAGAAGTTTAAATACTTCCAAGCCGAAGGCCTTTTTAAAGGAAGATTTAAATCAATTCGCATTGGACATAGATTTTTTAATTTCCTGCAGAGAGTGATAGAGGAAAAAGTCTTTCCTTCTTTTTTTACAAGGCGTAGCGAAGAACGTCGAAGAATGGCCTTTAAGAATTTGTTGGATTAGAGCATCTGAGTTTAAATTTCAATCTAGCCAGTTCAAGGTCTGTTGTTGTATTGATATCCTGTGCTTCTAGTTCTGATACTTCATAACCAATGATTTTACCACCATAGATAGACTTAAACTTTTCTAGACTGGAGACCTTTCCCCAATAAAACTCACCGATATCAAAATAATGTGGATCGAGATCTTGGCTTCTGCTCCAAAGGTATTTTTGGCCAGGCATTTGAATAGCATTTTCTTTTTTTATAAAAGCCCTTTGTGGCGGTGAAGAAAACTTACATATCGGGTAGCAGAAGTCCGCATCTTCTGCGGAAAAATTTTTGTATGCTTCAGTAATTCTTTTACTTTGAATCAATGGACTTGAGGCGTAAATACAGCAAAAATGCTCATAAGTTTCTGGCAGTTGCTTAAGGCTGTAGTTCAAGGCAGAGTAAGTGGAGGCTTCGTCGTTCGAGACTTCTTCTGTTCTTAGAAAAGGAGCTTCAGCTCCTAAAGCTATTGCAAGCTCTGCTATTTGAGGCTTGTCAGTTGAAACGATTACTCGATCAAAAAGCTTTGATTCAAGAGCTGCTTCGATAGGATAATGTAGGATTGGATTTCCTTCAAATTCAATTAGGTTTTTATTGGGTAGGCGTTTACTGTTTCCTCTGCCAAGAATTATTGCGACCTTTGAATTAGACATGATATCTCCCTTGGCATAGTTTCTCATTTTAAAGTGAAAATGCCTAGAATAGCTTCGATCTAACTGGTAAGTGACTTTAGGCGTTAAGCGTTTTATCAAATACAAAAAATACTTCTGTTGTAATAAAATCTGAACGTGCTTGGGGGTAAGATGCTAGATGACAAGTCGATTTTAATAACAGGTGGTACAGGCTCATTTGGGAAGGCCTTTGTGAAACGACTTTTAACGGAACATCCTAAAATCAAAAAAATCATCATTTATTCTAGAGATGAATTTAAGCAATCAGAGATGTCGCAAATTGAATTATTTCAAGAACATGCGTCTAAGCTTCGATTTTTTATTGGCGATGTTCGCGATGCAAAGCGATTACGCAGAGCCTGTGAAGGTGTAGATATAATTATTCATGCAGCGGCCCTTAAGCAGGTGCCGGCGGCCGAATACAATCCAATGGAGTTCGTCAAAACCAATGTCTTAGGTGCTGAAAATGTGATTGAGGCTGCTTTCGACTCGGGAGTAACTAATGTGGTTGCTCTTTCTACAGATAAAGCTGCTGCTCCTATTAATCTTTATGGGGCAACCAAGCTCTGTTCGGATAAACTGTTTGTTGCGGCCAATAACATGAAAGGAAGTCGGGAGTTGTCATTGTCTGTGGTTCGATATGGCAATGTAATTGGCTCCCGTGGCTCGGTGGTACCTTTGTATTTAAACTTTTTAAAACAAGGGCTCTCAGAGCTTCCCGTTACCGATACTAGAATGACTAGATTCAATATTTCTTTAGATGAAGGAGTGGATATGGTATTTCATGCCATTGAAAACTCTTGGGGCGGAGAAGTCTTTGTGCCTAAGATACCATCTTTTAAAATTACAGATTTAGCAGAAGCAGTTGCCCCTAAATTCTCCATTAAAGAAATCGGGATTCGTCCTGGGGAGAAACTTCATGAAGAGATGATTACAGAGACAGACTCTTTCAATACATTAGATTGTGGAAAGTATTATGTGATTTTACCAAGTATGCCCACTTGGAATCTCGACGAGTATCAAAATGCCTTTTCAGCCTCCTTCGTAGAGCATGGATTTAAATACAGTTCAGATAGAAACTCACAGTGGTTAAGTGTTGAAGAGTTGAGAGACTTGGTAAAACAACATGTTGACCCTAGTTTTCAAGTGGTAAAATAGATGAAAGAGTTTATTCCTTATGGCTGCCAGGATATTAGTGAAAAAGACATTGAAGCGGTTATCAAGGTCTTAAAGTCAGATTTTATCACTCAGGGGCCTTATGTTGAAAGATTTGAACAAGACATATCCAACTATGTAGGGTCCAAGCACTCCGTTAGTTTTAATTCAGCAACATCAGCTTTGCATAGTTTGTGTTTGGCAATGAACTTAGGTGCAGGTGACTTTTTATGGACCAGCCCTATCTCCTTTGTGGCTAGTTCAAACTGTGCATTGTATTGTGGCGCTGAGGTAGATTTCGTAGATATAGATCCTCTTAGTTTCAATTTATGCCCCGATAAGTTAGAGGTAAAATTACAGCTAGCTGAAAAGTCAAATTGCTTACCAAAAATTTTGGTAGTGGTACATATGGGTGGGGCTAGTGCGGAAATGCTAAAAATTTCTAGGTTGGCAAAAAAATATAATTTTAAAGTCATTGAAGATGCCTCCCATGCCTTAGGAGGGGAGTACGAATCTAAAAAGATCGGGGCTTGTCAGTATTCTGATGCTTGTGTCTTTAGTTTTCATCCTGTGAAAATGATTACTTCTGGGGAGGGTGGGCTTTGTACAACGAATGATACTGAATTGTTCGAAGCTATGCAACTCTTTAGGAGTCACGGAATTACTAAAGATCTCTCTAAATTTATAAAAGAGCCAGGAGGGGCTTGGTATTACGAGCAACAAAAACTTGGCTTTAATTATAGAATGACGGATATACATGCTGCCTTGGGAAGCTCTCAGTTGCAGCGTTTGGATCAATTTTTAAAAATACGTAACGAGTGGGCCTTACGATACAAAGAAGAACTTGGCGACTTAGGCATAGGAATGCAAAGTTTTTCGGATGAACTTTACTCTAGTTATCATCTATTTTTGATACAGCTAAAGTCTCAAGAGCAAAGGGATAGTATCTTTGCTGCTATGAGAGCGGAGAGGATTGGTGTAAATGTTCATTACATCCCAATATTTCTACAGCCTTATTACCAAAGAATGGGGAAATATTCTGAACAAGATTTTCCCAATGCCATGAATTACTACAAGCATTGCTTGAGTTTACCGATGCATACAAAATTAGATGATGAAAAATTCTCTAGAGTCCTAGATAGTTTAAAAATCAATCTAAGTTAAATCTATTCTTCAATTTTCTTTAAAAGCTTTGCATCTACTAGAGCTTTAATGAAAGGCAATAGCTCATATAGAGAGATTTTCATTTTATTAGCGATGTCGACCAGATCATGCTCTCCATCTGAAAAGCTCAACAGATATAAAAATGCATTTTGTGATAGCTTGGTTTTGTTGGCGGCACCAATGCTGTGATATAGGTTTCTTTTGCCAAGCATTGGTTCGCAGTGTGGGTTTAAATTTTCATACTTACCAAAACTTTCAAAGCATAGAATCACTTTCATATAAAATTCAATGCTTTCCTGAAAAGCTTCGAAAGAGATGAAGTCTTTGTTATCAAGTGAGGTGTGGTATTCTTTGTAGTGAGTGTACATGGATCTAGTTATTGATCCAACGGGAAGATCGAAGGCTGGGGAGCAAAACTGCCGTTCATCACTTCCCGTGGGGAAAAAGTCATGTATTTTGTAGTTTTTAAGCCCTGAAAAATTCATCAAGTTCATACAGATTTTATCAATAGCACTATCGCCTTGCTTTGATTTTTTGTAATTCCACGCGTGTTCATCTGCAACGCAAGTAGCTACGAGTCCACCGACGCAATTGTCTTTTATCTCTTCACCATATTTAGAAAGGTAGCTAATGCTACCGATAGTTTCGGGAACAATCATAAGGCGATAGTTAAAATTTCTTTCAGGCAGTTGACTAATTAGTTTACCAAGAAAGCTAAGGAGGATTGGGCCGGAGAGTTCGTTGTTTGCCATGCTTGGGTGGCAAAGGTAAGAACTAAGAAGGAACTCTTTTTTGGAGGAGTTTGTTGCAGGAATCACTTTGTGACCCCAATTTAACTGACCATCAAAATGTTCGGCCTCAATTTTTACTAGATATTCTTCGTCGCATAGCTGAATTCTTTGGTTGTGGGATAGGCAAAAGCCCCAGCGTCTTTGGTAATATGAGGTCACGTAGGGGATGGCCTCCGGAAGATCTTCTAGAGAATAAAGGTGCTCTTGTAAATCTTCAAGTTTAACCAAGCTATCTACGGCTGTACTGTAATTCAATACATGTAGGTTATTGTTCTTTATATCGATAACTTTTTCGCCTTCTTTGTTTGCAATAAAGGCCTCAGTAATTTTCCATTCTTGGGGGACAGTCCAATCGAAAACCGATGTGCCGGAGGCGATGGATTCTATCTCATAAGGCAAAATTTCTTGTAAAATACGGAGAGATTTTCTGAAACCCTCGCCAGTGATACTTCTTAGGATTGGCCAAAGTCTATCGAAATAGCTCTCTAGGTCATTTGGTTTAATTTGATTTTTTTGAATTTCAACTAACATAGAGATCCTATTTTACAAAAAAATTAAAGCTTAACGATAAGGTCCCAAGAGGCAAAAATATTGTTCTCGGTTTTCTTTGGGAAATAGTCTTTTGTTTTGTTTAATTTTAAATTTAAAATCTCACTTTCTTTGAATATGTCTTCTATTTCTTCTTTAGAAAAAAAGTGAACAGGGCCAATGCCTTGGAAAGGGCCATCTTTGTAGTTATCTCTCGTATTGCCATTGTCGCCGATAGATTCTCCGGATTCTCTCGCTGTATGTTCGGTCGAGTACCAATCTATTCCAATATAATGTGCATCTTCTTTTGCGAAGTCTTTAAGCTGCTGCAAGGTCTTTTTTACAGCTTCTAACGAGACACAACACATTGCACCTCGGTCAAAAATATAGTCAAACTTCAAATCAAAAGGAATGTCTTTGGTAAAGTCACTCGCTTTTAGGTTGTCTTTAAGTTCAGGGAAGCGGCCTTTCAGTTTTTCAATGATGTTAGGACTACCATCTATTCCAAAGTACTCAACATTAGGAAGTGATTGGAAAAACGGTATATTAGCTCCGGCTCCACAGCCAATTTCTAAAACTTTGACAGAGCTAGTTCTATCATAAGTCTTATAGAAATAGCTGATTAAATTGGGCCATGGCCAAACGCTAATGTGGCGGTTGTTTTGATAGGTGTCTTCCCAATTTTGTGAAAAGCTCATGTTAGCTCCTTAGTTGTCAGGTTATAATATTGGATACGGTAATAGGCTATTAGGTCTCCGCCAAAACTCAACTTAAAACGGCCACGTTCAGGGCTGTTAATGCCTTCAAAGTCTAATACTTGAAGTTCAAGCTTTTTTAAGGACTCTATAGATTTCCACATGGCGTAACTTCCCATGCCAGCTTCGATGATTTTTTTGTTAGAGGCACCATAAAGAAAGTGTGCCTTCTTAAAGCCAAAAGAAAAAAGATTCGCTGTAACTAGTTCCTTTTTTTCTGAATAGAGGAAGTACAATTTAAGTTTGTCTTGATAGTTTTCAAAAAGCATTCTAATACTTTGAATCTCATTCTCAAGCTCATCCATATAGTTTGATGCAGCTTGTTTGTATAACAAAAGAAAGGCTTCAATGTCCTTAGACTCTTCAAAGTGAAAGGAGTTGGCAAAGCCTTTTCTGATTTCTCGACGTCTTAAAGTACTTAAGTTTTGGGTCCAATCATCGGACTTAGCATTGTATTCGACAAGGCTTTTCAGATTTAAAAAGCTAGTATACCTAGTTGTGATTTTATATTTTTCATCGATGTTTTTACTGTGGTAATTAAACCACTGAAAAGGGCGAATATCGACGATCTCTGGAATTAGGCAGAAGTCAATCGTTTCGAAGTAGTTTGGTAACTGTTCGGCGATAAAGTTGGAGATTTCATAAATCTGAGAATTTTTTTTCGATTTGGATTTTAAATTTAAAATTTCACCAGAAAAAAGAAAGCCAGAATGTATAGCGCCATTTTTAAAAACAAGATTCTTCCCGGCGTTTTCTGTTAAACCAAAAAAGATGGCCTTTATGCTATGGTTTTTCTGGATCAAAAAGCATCGGTTTTCTTGGGAAAAGTTTTTAAAAAAATGCGGCTCAAAAAAGCAACTTGCTTGGGGGCTGTTCGCTAAAAAATCCATCCAAATGCCCAATTGGCTATGTGTATTCAAATCAATCTCTTTAAAGCTCAAAGCATCAGACATTATCCCTCTCGTGCAGTCTATAATACTAAAATAACTCAAGTTTAGTGTCTAGGGGCTTTTTAATCTTGCTTGGGTTTCTTTTTTTGGCTCTCGGCCCTTGACGCCACCAAATCCAGCCCCATATTTAATAAGATGTTAAATTTAAGTGATTTAAGGTGGATCTATGCAACAAGATTACTATGATATTCTAGGTGTTCAGAAAAATTCTGACCAAAGCACCATCAAGAAGGCTTATCGCAAGCTTGCGATGAAGTACCATCCTGATCAAAATCCTGGCAATCAAGAGGCCGAGGAAAAGTTCAAGGAAGCGGCTGAAGCCTATGAAGTGTTAGGAAATCCTGAGAAACGTTCAAGGTACGATCAATTTGGTCATAACGCATTTAAGCAGCAAGGTGGCTTTGGTGGCGGTCAAGGTTTTGGCGATATCAATGATATCTTTGATAGCTTTGGTGATATTTTCGGCGATATTTTTGGTGGCGGGGGAAGACAGCGTTCCCGTCGTGATGGTCCTCGTCAGGGTGCTAACCTTCGTTATATGATGCGAGTGGATTTAAAGAATGCCGTGGAAGGTTGCCAAGAAGAAATCGAATTTGATGCCGATAGCTCTTGTGGAACTTGTAGTGGTTCAGGTAGTGCTCCTGGCTCAAGCCCTGAAACCTGTAAGACTTGTGCTGGTAAAGGACAGGTAGTTCGAACTCAAGGATTTTTTAGTGTAGCTACTACATGTCCTAGTTGTAATGGGCGCGGACAAACCATTACCAATCCTTGTAAAACTTGTGATGGTTCTGGAAGAGAAAATAAAAAACGTAAAATCAAAGTAAAAGTTCCACCAGGTGTAGATACTGGAACTCGTTTAAGAATTTCTGGGGAAGGGGAAGGCGGATACCGTGGTGGCCCTGCTGGAGATCTTTATGTAGAGATCATTGTAAACGAAGATCCATTATTTACTCGAGAAGGAAATGACTTGGTAGGACAAGTTGAGATTTCTTATTTGCAAGCCATTTTAGGAGCAAAACTTGAGGTGGAAACTTTCCGTGGAAAAGAAACGGTAGAAATTCCTGCTGGAACGCAACCCAATGATCAGATCGTACTAAAAAGTAAGGGTGCCCCAAGCATCCGTGGCTATGGCCGAGGGGATATGATTTTTATCGCTAAGGTAAAAATTCCGAACAAATTAGATAAAGAAGAAGAAAAAGTTTTAAGGAAGCTTGCTGAAGATAAGGGTGAGTCCACAAATGGACCTATTGCGGGCTTTTTTAGTAAATTTAAAGATGGTCCATTAAAGCATTAGAAAAAGATTAGCTTTGGGCCTTGACGAATCAAAAATTGAAACCAAATTAATTAAGATTTTTAAACATATTTAAGGAGACGAGTAATGGGTAAAATTATAGGAATCGACTTAGGAACTACAAACTCAGTAGTTTCAGTAATGGAGAACGGAGAAGCAAAGATTCTTTCCAACGAAGAAGGAACTCGCACAACTCCATCTGTAGTGGCATTTACAAAAGACGGGGAAAGACTAGTTGGTCAAATTGCAAAAAACCAAGCGGTTACAAACCCAGTAAATACAATCTTTTCTTCAAAGCGTTTTATTGGGCGTTTATTTTCTGAAGTAAAAGAAGAAACAACAAATATTCCATACAAAGTAGTAGAGAGAAACAAAGAATGTGCTTTTGATGTGGATGGAGAGACTTACACTCCAGAGCAGATCGGTGCTTTTGTACTACAAAAATTGAAAAAAACGGCGGAAGACTATCTTGGACAAGAAGTGACTGAAGCGGTGATTACAGTTCCAGCTTACTTTAACGATGCGCAAAGACAGGCTACAAAAGATGCAGGTAAAATCGCAGGTCTTGAAGTAAAACGTATTATCAATGAGCCAACAGCAGCAGCGCTTGCTTATGGTCTTGATAAAAAGAACGATCAAAAAATCGTAATTTATGACTTCGGTGGAGGTACTTTTGATGTATCTGTACTTGAAGTTGGTGATAATGTTGTAGAAGTGAAATCAACTAACGGTGATACTCACTTAGGTGGTGATAACTTTGACCAAGTGATTTTAAACTGGTTAATCGCTGAGTTCAAATCTACCAATGGTGTAGACCTATCGAATGATAAACTAGCTCTTCAACGTTTGAAAGAAGCGGCTGAAAAAGCGAAGATTGAACTTTCTTCTCGTGTAGAGTCTGACATCAACCTTCCATTCATCACTGCTGACCAAACTGGGCCTAAGCACTTACAAGTAAAATTGACTCGTTCTAAGTTTGAACAAATGTCAGAAGAATTAGTGAAACGTGCTTTAGAGCCTTGTAAAAAAGCTCTTCAAGACGCTGGTTTAAGTGCCGGTGAAATTGACGAAGTAGTTTTAGTTGGTGGTACGACTCGTATCCCTGCAATCCAAGAATCTGTGAAAGGATTTTTTGGAAAAGAGCCTAACCGTTCTGTAAACCCTGATGAAGTTGTGGCAATTGGTGCTGCGGTTCAAGGTGGTGTATTGGGTGGTGAAGTGAAAGACGTTCTTCTTTTAGACGTAACACCTTTATCTTTAGGTATCGAAACTATGGGTGGAGTGTTCACGAAATTAATCGAAAGAAACACTACAATTCCATCGAAGAAATCTCAGATTTTTTCTACGGCGGCAGATAACCAACCAAGTGTTGACGTTCATGTATTGCAAGGTGAGCGAGAGATGGCTGAGTTTAACAAAACTTTGGGTCGTTTCGAGCTAAGTGATATTCCAAGTGCTCCTCGCGGTGTACCGCAAATTGAAGTAACTTTCGACATTGATGCTAATGGTATCTTAAGTGTTGGAGCGAAAGATTTAGGAACTGGTAAAGAGCAAAGCATTAAGATCACTGCCAAGTCTGGTTTAACAGACCAAGACATTGAGCAAATGGTTGCTGATGCAGAGGCAAATGCTGAGGAAGATAAAAAACGTAAAGAAGAAGTGACTCTAAAAAATAATCTAGACACTTTAGTTTACCAAACTGAAAAAACCTTGAAGGACAATGCCGATGCAGTGGCTGAAGCTGAAAAGAAAACAGCTGAAGAAGCAATTGCTGAATCTAAGAAAGCTCTTGAAGCTGGTGATTTAGACGCTATGAAGGGCGCTTACGAGAGATTGACCAATGCATCTCATGCAGTTAGTACTGCTCTTTATAATAAAGAGGGTGCAGCTCAGGGAGGTCCACAGGCAGAGCAACAACAGCAACAAGCTGGTGGTGATGACGAAGTGATCGATGCTGAATTTAAAGATGTAAACGATTAACTTTAATTTAAATTTAAAGTAGAAAAGGCCAGGCATTAGCTTGGCCTTTTTTGTGTCTTTTATTTACATGCAAAGGCTTCTTGTTTTATTTCATTTCCTATTAAGTGTTTCAATTTAGCTCGTAAAACTTTTATTTAAAAATGAAACAAATTTAAACTCAAGTAGCTCTTAAATGTGATTTCCACACGAAATACAAGAAAATGTTGAAGAACTCGTAAAATATTACCGATGAAATAGGCAGGAGTGAGTGTAAGTTGAAACGAGTTTATTTAATCTGTTCAGAAGAAGATTGTCCACCAGGCTTAAGTTCTTTTATGAAAAGGCTTAGGGGCTTTGGTTATATTTTTGAAAGAATTCGCAGTGTCGAAGAAGTGAATGCCATTGAGAAAATGAATGCCAAAATCGTGATGGCAGGGGTAGATGTTGAGAAGATAGAGCATCCAACTATGGAAGTGGTATCTGCTTTTAAACGACGCTTTCCTGAATCCGATTGCATTGCAGTTTATGCTGGGAAATTGAAATACGACCAACAAATTTTTTACAAGGCAGAAGTGAGCGCAGTTTACCAATATCCGTTTGAGGATGAACTTTTAATCAATTACTTTTTTGAGAGCGATCCGACGGATTTAGCGAACCATCAGTTAAGTTATGATATTTTAGCAAGAGTAAGTGTAATGGAGTTGAAGGCAGGTGATCGTTTGCCATTTGCTTTGTATGTACATTTGCCAGCCAACCAAAAAATTATTCCTTACAACCATGTGAATCAACCACTTGATGAAGAGGTGTTGGCAAAGTTTAAAAATAATGCGCATTACAATTTATATATTAAGAAGTCAGATTTGCAAATTTATTACGATTATTGCGCAGTTAGAATTACCGCATCCCAGGAAGGAAAAACGAGAGAAGAGCGACGCCTTGAAATGCAAAAGGAATTACGCTCTTTAATGTCTGGTTTTTTCCATGAAGGAGACAACTTAAAAGAACAAGCACAGATGATAGAACATTTAGGTAAGATTGTTTCTCGTATAGAGGATGAGTCTGGTTCAAAGCTGAATCTGGTAACTGAAGTAAATAAAATTGCAGCTCAACAACTTACAAATTATTCTCATGCTAAAAACATGGCAACCTACTGTGCTTTGTTTGGAATGATGGCAGGTCTTTACGAAACCGAGAGTTTAAGAATGGGTGGCCTACTCCATGATTTAGGGATGATGGATCTACCACTTTCAATGCTTCATAAAGACATATCTGAGATGGATGAAGTGGAAATTGCTCAATTTAAACTTCACCCCAATTTTGCTAAATTTACAGTTCAAGAGAAGGGGATCAATCTACCACAAATCGTGGAAAATATGATACTGCAACACCATGAAAATATGGATGGAAGTGGTTTTCCATATGGCTTAACGAAAAATGATATTGATCCTTATGCAAAAGTGTGTGCTTTTGCTGATGCCTTTGATACTTTGACCAGTGTCCGCGAGGGCTATCGTCAACTGAGTCCGAGGGATGCAATGTTAAAAATTGCAGGGGTAGGAGAAAAAGCTCCTTTGCCATTTTTTGATTCTGAATTTCATGGAAAAATTGTCACAGCTTTTATGGAAGAAGATTTTGTCGTCGGAAGCGTTGAGCCTTATGTACAAGTAGAGAAAAAGGGGATAGTGTCAGAACCAGAGGAGAATACAAGATCTCGTATTAAAAGTTTTGATGAATTCTCAAAAGAACAATCCGCCAATATTGGTAGTGTAAAGACAAGTGAAGGCAAAGAAGTATTTGGTAAAATAAAAAATGATTCAGAAGTAAAAGAGAAAAAACAACTCAATTATGTCGTGAGTCAGTTGGTTGAAAATGAGGCCCAAGAATCAGATTTACAAGATCAGGCCGAGCCGAAATCGGTTGAGGAAGAAAGCTTTTCTGACGAGTCGATGATTCATGATCTAGAATCAGCTTTAGAGCCGAGTGAAGAGAGATTAAATAAAAAAACGGCAGAGTCTCCTAAGGCTCGATCTAAAAATGAAGCATCAATCCTTGAAGAAGATTTAGAAGATGATGATGAGATTCTTGGAGCTCCACAGATCGAAGAAGAGCTTGAAAATGATATGGATGATTTTATGAATCATTTCGAAAATCAGATGCGAGAGTTTAATGGTGGTAATGAAGAGATGGAAGACATTGATGACTTAGCACAAAATATGCTCGAAGAGGATGGGGCAGGTAAGTCTGCCTAAAAAGAGTCTCTCGGCCTATTCTTACAATAAAATTTTTAACGTGAATAAAGGTATCTTTGCAAAGGATTATCTTTATAGTTTCATCTGATCCAATCGAGTAATGTGGGTTGGCATTTACGTGCTTTTTCTTTTTTTTCGAATGATTTAACCTGTGCTAGACCGAAAAAGGATTTTTGCTGATGGATTAAAAGCAGGTTTTAAGCAAGGTTCTGAAAATTATCTTTGTAGCTTCTTTGTTACTTCGATAAGCTTAGGTATGGCTAAGCATGATTTTAATTTCCAAAAATTTTCATTAAGAAACTTTGTTGATGGCCAAGATGAAGAGGCCTTGTTTCAAGCCTTGAAAGATCCAGAAGTGGTAAAACATATGGCGAGTTCAGGGATTTCAAGAGCTGATTGCGATGTAATTGTTAAAGAATCAAATTCTCATTGGCAGGAACATGGAATTGGTTCTTGGGCCGTTGTTAATAACGATGAAGTAATTGGTTGGGCTGGCTTTAAGATTTGGCAAGGCTCTAGCTTTGAGCTTTTAGTTGTACTAGGAAAAAGTTCATGGGGCTTAGGAAAAGAAATTTATTCCGAACTCATAAAGCTAGGCCGAGAGTGCTATGACCTTAAAAGTGTTTTAGTGGTTCTGCCGGAGACCCGTAAAAGCTTTCAATACATCGTAAAAAAAGCTGGTTTCGCTCCAGTGGGTAGGGTGGAGTTTAATGGAGAGTTTTTCCAGAAGTTTGAATTGAAATTTAAAGATTAAAAAAAATAAAGGCTTTATAGTTAGATTGGTGCCCGGGACTGGATTTGAACCAGCACGGGCTTTCGCCCACCACCCCCTCAAGATGGCGTGTCTACCAATTTCACCACCCGGGCATTCCTGAGTAATAGTTATAGAAATATTTTGAAGCGCGGTCAAAAGGCTTCTTTTTGGAAGTTAAAAAATGCTGAAAAACATGACAGCTTGAGGCCACTTAAACTCATTTTAAGAAGAACCAGATCTGATGTGCCCTTAGGAAATGATTTCTTCGGGATATACTTAGTTCATTTATAAAGAAAAGAAGCTTTCTTCTGAAAAATTAAAAAAGGGTTCGAAGGCTTGTTGAGTTTAATTTTATCTTTAGGATTCATCAGAGCCAGAGTCAGAACCTTCAGTGTATTCACAGCTTCCAACAAACTCGATCAGGTATATCTGATAGATCACATTGTTATCGGTGTCCAATTGAAGCTGGCTGGCAATGACAAAATCACAACCACCACTTGTGCTGCCACTTTCTTGCTGAATGTCTGACAAAATGGGGTTACTTTCTTGCAAAGTGTAATTCAGACTGTAGTCATCCGAATAGGCAAAATTAAAAATATCACCTAATCTTGTTAGGCTTTGTAGGTCGGTTTCTAGACTAGCCTTTATCGCACAGTCTGATTTATATTCGCTTTCAAGCTCGGTAAAGGAAACATTATCTTCGCTAAAATCAGAGCTTATAGAAGACTCAAGCTGGCTGGCAAAAACATAGGTAGAGCTGCAAGAACTGGCGCCGTTAGATGAGTTTTCATCGTTCGTTAAATCTTTTTCCACGCAGGAAATTAAAAAAATACTAGCCGTAAGTAATAATAATTTAAACAACTTAGCCTCCTTGCTGAAAAAAACTTCGGCAAAAAAGAAAAAATAATTAACCCTTTTCCCAATTTAGGTGGTCTAGATAATAAGAGCTTAGGGGGATTGGCTCTTAAATAGAAGACAGGATGTTTTCTAGACAAAAACCCAAGGATGGGAACTTGGTTTTCAAGGATTGAAAACCGTAAGCACAGGGATAGTGCAGAGGCTGTTTCCAAGCTAAATAGGGAGGGATTATGGCCTTTAAGAAAAAAACCTCGAAGACTATTACTCTTAGTAAAGAAGAACTGGGAGTGTTATCGAAGGAGCTGGAATTGCTAGAAAATACTCTAGCGCAGTTCACGGGAAGAACAGAGCGATTCCTGCTTTTTCGAAAACTGAAAAAAGTATTTAAGCAGGCTTCCACCTGATTAAATAAATATACAAGTGTTATTCATTTGTTCCTCTAATTTTTTTGGGCTCCGAGGGGCAGGCAATGGGGCCTGCCCCTCAACTTTTTTGTAATCTAAAAAATACCTTCTTAATAGAATATGAGATCCATTTAGCTTTTATAGCATTCTCTTTTTGTCTCTAATAAATCTCATTCAAAACAAAACGGCTCTGTAGCATTCAAAGGCAAAGTGAGGGCCTTTGAGCTGTTTGGTTTGCTCTATTTCTAAGTCCAATTAAGTGCTTTGAATTGATGTTTCATAATTTCTAAAAAAACATGTTCCCTTGACCAAACAATTACAAGTCTTTAATCTCGCGAGACTTCATGGAATCTGGTGAGAGGCCAGAACTGTCCCGCAGCGGTATGATTTACGAGCTCTAAATAAGCACTGGTTATAGAAACCGGGAAGCTCCTGAGTGAGATTTGAAAATCTGAGTCCGAATACTTGAAGTTTTTATTTTCCGAGGAGAAGTATGAAGACTGTGGCTCTACTGTTTTTTTTGTTGTGTTCCCTAAAAGTAATGGCTCAGATGGATGAAAAGATCTTTGTTTTTGGCGAGGATACTTTTCAGAAATCAATGCATAAATCTAGCTCTCTAAGAAGCTTTGCGCTTCCAGAGATTGAAAGTAAGCAAAGTCTAGAAAAGCTTTTATCTGGCGAGGCTGCTTTTTCTTTTGCGGAAAGTTCTTTTGGTGGTAGCAAAAGTCTTTTTGTTCGTGGTGCCGACTCAAAGCATACGGCTTTGGTTCTAGATGGAATTCTTTTAAACGATCCTTCTGATCCCAACGATCGTTTTGACTTTTCAAATTTGAGTCTAAGTGGCTTAGAAAGAGTTGAGGTCTATAAAGGAAACTATAGCAATATTTATTCACCCTCGAGTATCGGTGGTTTAGTGCTGCTGTATAGTAGGCAAGAGGCAAAGGATCAAAAAATAAGTCTCGCCAGAGGATCAGATAATCTGTTTCGTTTTAAAAGTTTTAATTCTTTTACCAAAGAGAATTGGAACACATGGCTCTCATTGGATCATTTTAGTAGTGATGGAATTTCTGTTAAAGGGGATCGCGACTCTGGTTATGAAAAAGATCCCTTTAGAAAACAGCAAGTTTTTGCGAGAACAAATTACCGATTTAATGAAGTGACGAGTTTATCTTTTCTTTTTAGGCATTTTGTAAATCAGGCAGAGACAGATAGTAGTGATGGTGATGATCAATACGACTTTGTCGATTACGATTCTGATCTTTATCATTTGGTGTTTCAAAAAAATCGTTTTCGAGTTGGAACAGGAGTTTATCAAAGTGATCGAGAAAGTCTTTTTTCTGCAAGGAAATATACAGTTGCCACAGACAAGACTTATGCTTTTATCGATCAAAAGCTTAGATTTACAGAAACCGCAGATATATCTTATCGATTTGAGCTAGATGCTGCTCAGATTAAAATCTCAAGTTTGTCAGAAGACAAAAAACAATCTCATCAAGCCTTTTCTTTTTTATATGAGCAAGATCTCAATAATAGTTTATTTGTAAGCTTTGCCCCACGAGTTGATCATTATGAAGATGTTGATACCAATTACACGGCGGCATTTTTGTTTGGAAAAAAGCATAGTTTTTGGGAAGTGGGTATTGGTTTAAGACGAGCAGCTAAAGCACCTAGTCTCTACAACCTTTATGATCCAACTTATGGGAATGTGGATTTAAAACCAGAATTTTCAGAACAAGTCGAAGTTTATATGAACTATAAAATGGCCAGTCAGTGGGAGTGGGCTGCATCTTTCTATAAGACCAATATCAAAGACCGAATTGACACTGATTATTCGAATCCTTACGAAAATACGGGTAGCTATTTGCTATTGGGAGGAGAGATAGAAGTGAAAAAATCTTTTTATAACGGAATCAATTTTCGTCTATCAGAGGCCTATGTAAATGCTGAGAATCTAGAAACAGGGAAAACACTCTATGGAAGACCAAGAGAGGTTCAGAGCTTGTTTGTAGGTCATACTGTTAATAAACATTACTATTCATTAGGCTTAAGACATGAGAAGGGGATAGTTTCCTATGGCGACATTCTATTAGATGATTTTGTGTTGGTCGATTTTAACTACCAATACCAGCTGGGAAAAAATGCTAAGTTAAATTTTGAGATAGCTAATCTATTGAACCAACACTATCAACGAGTTGCTAATTTTAACTCTAGGGCCCGTAACTATTTGTTGGAATACTCTGTCTCTTATTAGGCGTTAGTCTAGAAATAAAACTAGATCTTAGCTATTACGAGCTAATTGTTTAACAAAGCCTTTAAAAAACCTAAAGCGTCTTAATTTAAGTCATAATTTGACCGATATAAAATTGAGGAAAAATTATGGGTGCTGAACAGTATGAAGATGAATTTGATGTAGGAAAATACCGGGTCGTAAAGCGAACGATACTGCTGGTTGATGACAGTGAAAAGATCCTTCGGCTTTTGGAACGTTCTCTACGTTCTGATTTTGATATCATTCCCGTAATTGACCCCACAGATGCAATTCCTTTGGCAGAAAATTTTGTACCAGACTTGGTATTATTAGATGTCCATATTCCAAACATTGATGGTTTCGAGTTATTAAAGAGGTTCTCTGAACATCCAGTTACCATGGATGTACCAGTGATTATGTTTTCAGGGGATGACGACCCAAAAGTTAAAGAATTGGCTTATGAATATGGCGCATCGGGTTTCTTAACAAAACCATTTAACTACAAAACCATTGGTGCCAGTATTTTTAGTGTGCTCGATGGACTAAACTCTGTGATTGAGAATGAAGATACACAAAGGGCTTTTTACACTTACTTTAACTCAAAAATGAAAAACCAATCTTTAAAAAATATTTTGCTACAGCACCAGATTGAAGATGAAAAAGTGATTCTTCTTTCTTGGCTACCAGCAGATAAAGTCATTGGTGAGTTAGAAGAAGACATGGTGACAGAGAATAAACTAATATTTTTACAGTTTAAATCTAGTCTCATTGTGAAGTTTCCTTATCTGCAAGATTTATCAATTATTTTGGCCGAGATTGCACTACTAGCCAAAGAAGAGAGTCTTTCAGACTACCAACTGATTATAGATGAGCCTAGGCATTTGATGAATCTGTATAAATCAGAATCAGCCCTTTCGCAGGCCATGGCCCTATCGAATGTGTTGTATGGAGTGTTTAAAAAAGTTACTTTTTTAAATTCCAAACTTCATGACCCAGCCTACACCGCTAATCTACAAAAACTAGGGCGGGTGCTGCTTGGATACTAAGGACGAATCCCTCAATAAATATATTATTAACATCGTTCTTCTGTTTTTTTTCGGAGTGGTTTTCTCTTTATATCTTTTTTATTCTCCTGAGACCTGGAAGTATAAAGGCTTTGGGAATGTTTTAGTCACCTTAATGTTAGGCTACTTGGTTTTTACCTTTATTAGAACCGTTGTATATTTGGTTTTTTCTTTTCTAAATTTCATTTATGTAAAACGAATCACAAGGCCTAAAAATCATCCTTTAATAAGTATTATAGTCCCTGGTTATAATGAGGAAAAAGTAATTTCAACGGCCATCAAGTCCTTAATACAAATGGATTATCCTAATTTTGAAATTTTGGTTGTCGACGATGGAAGTAAGGATGATATGTTCCTTGTAGCTAAAGAGTATGAAGATGATCGAAGAGTACGAGTGATCAAAAAAATTAATGGTGGTAAATCTTCAGCTCTGAACCGAGGAATAAGCGAGGCTCTAGGGGAGTTTGTGCTTTGTATGGATGCCGATAGTAAACTAGATAAAGGGGTGTTATTCAAGGCAATGGCCTTTTTTGAAGCAGATCCAAAATTAGCAGCTTTAGCCGGTAATGTGGTGGTTGGAAATGGAAAAAATCTTTTAACCAAGTTTCAAAAATTAGAATACGTGACAGGACTTAATTTCTACAAATCGGCTCAAAGTTATTTAGGGATTGTTAATATCGTACCCGGGCCAATAGGGGTTTTTCGAAAAAGTGTTTTACATAAAATTGGTGGTTATAAGGAAGACTCTTTTGCGGAAGATTGTGATTTGACTATGCGAATATTGTTTAATGGTTACTCAGTTAGATACTGTCCAGAGCTTTATGCTGTTACTGAGGCACCTGAAGAGTTTCAAGAGTTGGTAAAACAACGCTATCGCTGGAGCAGAGGGGTATTGCAGGCTATCAATTTACAAATCTCAACAGTATTTAGCGAAAAATTTTCTATTCGTAATTTATTGATTTTGGGAGTGGCCTATATTGAGTCTGTTATAATTCCAATTTTAAATTTCCTTTTTGCGATCAGTACACTTTTTTACGCTTTGATGTTTGATAGCACACAGTTGATGGGTAGCTATTTTGTTGGACTCACGCTTTTAGATGTGAGCTTGGCTGCTTATTCTGTTTATACCGAAAAACATGTGGCAAGTTTGGTTCTTTTATCGGTTGTTAATCGCTTGAGTTTTGGTTTATCTATGGAGGTCGTACGCTTTTTTGCAATGTTAGACGAGCTTTTAAAGGTCCCTATGACTTGGGGTACATTGATTCGAAAGGGGCTTTAGATGGAACTCAGGCAGATATTCAATGTATTCTTATTAGCCTTAATTCTGACAACGGTGATCAGTACCCTGGTGGTTTACTTAGTTTTTAAATTTCGCCAAGGCATACAGGTAGTAAGGCAAAAAGAAGTGGAGCTTGAGGGAGAGTTTTTCCGACGTCATGCTCCTCACCTTGTTGAAGAGTATTTACGAGAAGAGGCTGAACTAGAAAAAACTAGAGTAAAGAGATACTTTTCTGCGCATAAATCTAAGTGGTTAGTTGTTTCTTTGTTTCTTTTGATCGTATTGTTTTTAAGCGTTGAAAACTATTTGCATTACCGCAATACCTTAATTGAAAGACAAACCAATGCGGAGGAATACTTAGATCTTCTTAAAGGTGGGTTGTTGAAAAAACATCCATTTTTGCCAAATAAGATAGTTAAAACACCATTGGATAACTTTAGCTACCAAAAAAGTGCATACGCCAAATTTTTAGGGAAAAAATTTAAGTCTAAAAAATTTGTTTTGATAGAAAGCTTTAGAGCAAAAGCGAATAAAGCTTCGAAGCACTCTTTGGCTCTAAAAAACTGGCTAGAGTTTTGTAAAAGAAACTCTTTAAACTGTAGCACTGAAAACATTCGACAGTTTGTTCCGGATAAAACAAAACTTTATATTTTACCAAATGTGGATCAGCTTTCTGAGTTTGAACGAGTACAGATTGTTCCTCTGATGGAAGAAGGACACAAGGTTCTTTTTACCGGGGCGATTGGTGTTTATAACGGTTTACAAAAAGAGAGTGGAACTTGGTTTTTACAAAGTTACTTACCGGAAACTAGTTTTAAGTTTCGACAAAGTGACAGAAGTGCTTATTCTAGTAAATTCTCTTTTAGTAATAGGGACTACTATTTCTTACCAGCTGCCTTGCAACTTGATTGGCGACCTTTAAATGAGGAATTTTACGTGCTTTCTGAGAGTTTGGGGAAAAGCGTTTTTGCCAGTGACTTTCGAGGAAACAAGTACATTGAGGGAGCGATGTTTGAAATTCGATCTCGGCGAGTTTCTGCGGATGCTTTGTGGCTGAATCTAGATGCGCTTAGTGATTATCAGCTCGAAAGAAATGAGTTATTAAATTACACCGATGAATTTTTATTACAAAGCCTTGCTCAGTTTTATACCGACAAAGTACGTCCAATGAAATGGAAGTATGGCGCAGATGTTGTAGGTTTATTGAATCTTGTCTCAGAGGACCAGTTTTTAAAAATGAATCCTTTGATTAAAGTATTAAAAGATTTAGACATGCCATTTACTTGGTTTACTCAAGCATTAAGTTATGAGGGACAGTATAGCCAATTAAAACACGAAGTATTAGATAAGCTAGATTATGAGTTAGCATTGAGTAATTTTGATTCTAGTCGCTTTCAAGATCTTAATTTTACCTCAGCCTTTGATAAAATAGAATCGGGCAGATTATTGCTAGAACGCAAGCACAAAAAAGTAATTAATGGTTTTAAACCCTCTGAGTTTTATTTTGATGAAAAACTATTTTCTGCGGCAGAACAAAACGGTCTTAACTATATAGTTTCTTCTTATTATAACTATACCAGTGAGCCAATTTATATTGAAGCGGATGAAATTAGTCTTCTTAGTACAAAAGGTCTTTTAGATCTGGATTTAGTAAGAGATCCTAATTTGGTGAAGCCCGAAGATTTAAACTCCATCACTCAAGAATTTTATAACAAATCTATGGCCTCAGAGGCTCCTTTTCAAATTTACTTTCATACTCACGTTTTTGGTGAAGACAATTATAGACAATTTGCTGAGCATTTAATTCGTAGGGTGAAACTTCTTAAAAATGTCTGGTGGACCAAAAACAATAATATGGTGGAATGGCAAAAGAGTCTGTCTTTTGTTGATTATTGGATCGATGAAAGTGGTAATCTTGAGATCGTTAATAATTCTTCAAAGGACATCGAGGCTCTTAGTTTTCTTGTGGATCACAAGTGGAAGTCTGAAAAACTCGAAGCTATAGAAATTTCTCCAGGTAAGTACAGCTTGGATATACCTGTACTTGGTGCCGGAGAGATTATTTTGTTTTCTAGAACGAATGAGAGATAGCCAATTGTGTTGAATCCTCATTCCAAGATCGGCTGTTAAATTTTGAGTGAACCAGTTTGATTTCACTGTGTCCTCTTTTTCCGTAACTCATGTCGAAGTAAAGTCCATTTGACTCTAACCAATCAAGTTCTTCTTCCTTAGACTGTCCATAGGACATGGCTAAGCTTATACTTACCGGAATACTTTGTAAGTCTTGAGAGGATTCAAAAAACAAACTATGCGATTGTAGTCTTCTTGGGCTGTAATAGTTTGAACTATTTGTAGAGCTCTCATCATGAGAGAATTCATAACCAAACCAAAACCAACTGATCCACGATTTTAACAAAGGAATCGAGCTATTGGCTTGAACAGATTTTTTTTCAACAGAATCACTATAGGAAACATGTTGGAGTTTTAATTTACTTCGACTGGATGAGTTTCTTCTAAAAAGGTTTACTAAAACTGTATTCTGGGTGATGTTTTGCTCTAGATTATTTTCGCTAGGAATGCTAGCTGATGTGAAGTCTTGTTCAAATACTATTTGATAGCTATAGTCAGATTGAAGGCTATGACTTAAAAATAAAGAAGCAAAGTTTTTAGTATTAGATTGTTCAGACTGGTTTTTTAAAGTGGATTGTGTCACTCGCAATTGTGTAAAAACATTTTTAAAATACTTACTAATTCCCATACCAAAATTTTCTATGGAAAATGTTTTTTGATTGGCTTTGGATTCAAAATCTTTTTTTGAGTAGATAAACTGTGGAGAATATTTTGATTTGTCTTCTAATGGGAAGTTCCACAGTGGATCATTGGCTTGACCTTCGATTGTAAAATGAAAGTGCTTTAAATCAAGCTCATCATTGAAATTATATTGTTCGTATTTTGAGGAAACATGGCTAGAAAAAAGCTTCAGGGAATAGCTCAGTAAAAGTAAAGCAAAGATAAATTTCAAATTTCCTCCAAAGTTTCGGTGCTTTGGCTTTATTGTATCGCTCAGGTTTTTGAGGTCTACAAATATCTTTTCTTTATTGGAAACGGATATCAAAATGCTTAGAGTCTATACGAAACTGTTTAGAAGAGATTAAAGTTACGAAGTTCAATGAAAACCATAAAGAGCAGGGGATTAACTGATGCCTTAATATCTATGCTTTTTGCGAGTCTCAGCTTCTGTTTTGAGCCCTTAATCACAGGTCATAGATTTCCTATGATGAGATTGACTTGGCCTCATCTAGGCGATTCTTGTTGCTCCTAGAGGCTGCAACCTTCTAAGAAAAGACAGCCACTTTAGCTCCCAAATTATTGAAAATGCGTTCGTTAAAACTCTAGACACTGTATCAAATTGAAATCATTAAAATGTACGTAATTACAGGTATTTAGACTGTTGGCGCGAAGAAATATCTGGCATGAAAATCGCAATGAATATATATGAAGTTCTCGGGGGGAGAATATGAAACAGTCAAAAATGTTAAGATTTGGAATTTTGTTGGGCTTATTGATTGGCTTAGGAGCTTGTTCGCAAAAAACTGCGATTGATGCTTTAAATGGTGCAGTAGAAGGCTCTGGGGTTTTCGCCAGTAGAGACGGTGAGGATTTTACCTCGGTTAATCGACCAGATGATAGTGATTGGGGAGCCTATGCTGAGGTTTCAGGAATTGATCAAAGTGCAATGAACGAGTTTATGAGCTCAACGAGCCGTAGCCAAACCGATGAGAGAATTTATCTAAAATTAGATCCCGTGTCTTATAATGGTGAAACGGTTTATGAAGGTGAGTTGCGATTTGCCTACGACTATGAAGAAAATGGCGACACAGTTTATAAAGAAACATATTTTAAAGCCAAACAATATACCAGTACAGAACTAAACTCCGTTCCTAAAGATAACCCAGAGGATGCGGTTCGTTTTAATAAGTTTTATGATCACAATGGAAACGAAAAATTTGTCGCTCTTTTTGAAGAGGCTAATCGCTATGATAGTGACGGAATATATCGTTATGGCTATGGAGCTTTAATGATCATTCTCGAAGTGGATGATGATGGATACGCTTCTGGAAGTTTATACTTTAAAAACTACGAAGTCTCTCAAAGCTATTACAACCAAAAGCCAAAGACTCGTTGTTGGGACATTGAAATTGGTAACTTTGAGTGCCGTGATTTCTTGGTAAATGATGTGATGAGACCTGATCTTAAATCCACACCCTCTGAATTTGAAAAAATTGGAGTTTTCTCGGAATTAGATTTTAGAGAAGCCCTTGATAACTAAGAAATAGAAGACTTAGTCTTCTATTTCTTTTATTAATTTTTCGACTCGCAATAAATTACTATAAAAGTCAGTGATATACAGTTTATTTTCAAAGGCTTGTATCTCACCATCCTTTGAGCTTAGACTTCGGAAGTTTTTTAATACTTTTTGTACTTTGTCTTTTGGTAGCTCTACCACCAATGTAGCTATATGATCATACATTCTTTGCGGGAGCTTTTTGTAAACTGGGATGTTGTCTCTGCTTGCATGTCTAGCTTTTACAATGGCCATCGCATCATTCATCTTTACGATACTTAAACCATCTTGTTTTAAAGCTCTTGTGATTTGCTCTAAGGCTTCATCTGTCGTGATTTTTTTAGGATTAAAGATGGAAATCTTTAAATCTGATTTGCTCGTCATAACAAAGCTAGTGTTGCTCGCTTTTGAGTAGACTTCTATGATATCTACTAGAGATCTATTTTTGAAATTGAATTTAATTTTCTCAGCCGCTTTAAGGCCAAGGCTGAAGCTCGCTGCAATGAAAATTAGAGGCATTGATTTCATAGTTTTCATAAATTTCTCCTAAGTAGAGGATCGAATTAATTTTAAAGTTTAAAGCCTGTTAGGTCAGTAACAGATGTATACGCAAATTGTCATCTTGACCGGCACAGATAGGAAGTCTTGTGTTTTTAGGTACTTACAGGCTTTGTCTTGTAAGATAAGAAGAAACTGGCTAAGTAGTTGAAATTAGGTGCAATAACTTAAGGCGCGAATGCCTTCTTTGGGGTAAGTCTGGTTTTGGTTTCTTGTTTAAGTTATTGATATTACTTAGGTTTAATCCTTTTTTGAAAAAAATACCAAGTCTGGCACAGTCTTAGCAATGTATAGGGGTAGAGATGAAATAAGGAGAACTAAAAATGAAACACTTAATTCTATTAACACTATTAACTTTTATGGCTGTAGGTTGCGGGCAGAAGATCAGCTCTGTTGCTGACAACACTACGGACCCAGTAGTAGACACTACAGATGATACACCAAACGTATATGATCCAGGAGCGCCTGATGATTCAGATTGGGGAGCAATGGGATATCTAGATTTAATTGATACGGAAGCCTTTGAGGAGTTCTCAGGCTACGAAGTTGAAGATCTACAAAATGAAAGAATTTATTTGAAATTATCAAAAGTAGAAGTGGGTTCGCAAACTTACTATGAAGGTCAAGTTCGTTTAGCTTACGAATACATCTACTATAACAATGTATTAAGCAACAATGCCACTCAACAAGTGGTGGAATACAAAAACCCTCGTTTTGAAGCTCGCCAATACACAGACGATGAGTTAGACGATAATCCGAGTGCCCTTCGTTATGACTGGCAAGGAGTTCGTTTTAATAAAGTTTGGAGTAAGTCAGGTGAGTATTTCTTAGTAGGTTTTTTTGAAGAGCCTGACTTTTATGACTGGTCTGTTTTTGACTGGGATCAAAGTGCGAAGGCTGGTGCTGTGATGATTATTATTCGCGGGTTGAACAAAGACGGTGAGTCTTTGGATGATTCAGGATACTCAGGATCAGTTTACTTTAAGAACTATGGATTTACTTACGCAGTAAAACCAACTTACACAAGATGTTGGGAAATCTCGGTAGGGCCTTATGACTGTCGTGACTTTGTGGTTAACGATGCGATCCGACCAGATTTAGACAACACACCAAACGATTTTACAAAATTAGGTGAATTCTATAATTTAAGTATAGATGAAGCTTTTGAAAATTAATAACTGGCAATAAAGCCATTCTCCCTCATCTCGAGCGAGCCCTAGAAATAGGTCTCGCTTTTTTGCGTTCAATAATGTTTGTCTGAGTGTAAAACCAAAAACCACAACTATATTTTTTTATGACAAAGGCAAGCTCAAGTCAGGGGATTATGCATACATGCTTTCAAGCTTAAGCTCGGATGATAAACCGGAAAATACATTTTGTGATATCGTTGGAAGCTGGTGAGTATTATAATAGCATTTTTTTAAAAACATCTTGCGCTCACAATAATAACGAAACATAATTTTTCTATGGTATTTGATTATTGGGTCGATTTTTTCGACGAATTAGAAAATGTAAGAGGAAGATCTAAGAACACGGTACAGGCTTATCGTCGTGATTTAGAGTTGTACAAAGAGTATCTCGACAGTGGCAAAAGCTCTGGAGGAATTCCGGGTTTTTATGAGTTTCTAAAAAAACAAAAAAAACTAAGTGTCCGTTCTCAAGCTCGTTGTATCTCAAGCCTTAGAACTTATTTTAAATTCTGTGAAGCCAATGGTCGAAAGAGCCCAGAGCTAAGAGAATTAAGACCACCGAAAGTTAAAGTTGGTCTACCAAAACCCATTTCTGAAGAAGAGTTTCATAAACTCTATAAAGCTTGCGAAATGGAAAGCAAAATTAAAACTGCTCGAAACCAAATGGCCTTGTTGTTACTTTATGGTTTGGGTTGTCGAGTTAGTGAGTTGATTGATTTAGACCTTTCTGATTTTAATGAATCTGAGTCATACATTAAGCTGACGGGAAAAGGTAATAAAGAACGTCTGGTTCCACTAAGTGCAAACCTTGTTACTGAAATCAGAGATTATTTAAAGCTAGTGCGCCCTGAGCTTTTAAAGAAAAACACAGGGGAATCTGCCATTTTGATTAATGACCGCTCTAAACGTCCAAGTCGTGTTGATATTTGGCGTTGGTTGTCTGCTTGGTCGGCCAAAGCGGGTTTTGATGAGGCCATTAGTCCGCATCAGTTTCGACATGGTTGTGCTACTGCTTTGCTTGAGAGTGGTGCGGATTTAAGAAGTATTCAAATGCTTTTAGGGCATTCTAGTTTGCAGACTACGCAAGTTTATACCAATGTTAGTCGTGGGAAGTTGGCTAAGGAGATTGAGGAGAGTCATCCTTTATCGGCGGAAGATTGATTTTTTTCGCTTACTCCTCGGTTTTGATCTTCGAATGAGCCGGCCTTCTGAAACAAAAGTATTTTTCTCA